>JAKLFY010000259.1 GCA_022710935.1 Verrucomicrobiota bacterium | reverse complement strand
GGCAGGGGGGGGGGGGGGCCTAAAAGGGAGTTGTTCCCCTCCCGCGGGGGTGGGGGGCAGCACACAAACCTGAAGAAGCGGTGGGCGCGGCTGACGCGCGGGCTCGTCAAACGGCCTTCTCCATCGCGTCCAGGTCATCCACCGGAGCTGCGCTTCGGCATTCGACTGTTGGTGCTGAACGAAAGGGGAAAGCATGGATGTTCGAGGGAGCTGGAGAAGTGTGGTCTTGCTGTGCTCACTGGGCGCGTCAGGATGTGACGGCGAGCTCACCGGCGGGAACATCGATCCGCCGCCGGCCGCGTTAGGCAACTCGTACCAGGGATCGTGCCAGTGCAGGGTGTGCCCAGGTTGGGACGGGAATAGCTGTTCGGGCCGAGGCTGGCTGGACGACGGCTCACGAAAGGTCGTTTGGACGTGCAAGGCGGAGACCCCCGCCCAGCTCCGAGCGAACCTACCGGCCGTGGAGAGTCTGCGCAGTGAACTGAGGAGCCTCTGCGAGGCCTACAACTCACCGACTCAGCAGCCGTTCATCCCCGAAGCCGGGGCGCCACCAACGCTTCCGCCGCACCGTGAGTGCGGGTTGGAGATCATCACGCCTGTCCCACCAGCAGCTTCCATCGTTGACACGCTCGGCATGCTTGCACTCCTCAAGGAGAATTCCTGCGAGCCTTCCAGAATGCCGAACTCTGTCATCGGTGCTGATCCCTGGAGCACCACCTACCTGGTCGACCGTGCTCGCTCCTGGATGGATCTCACCTACAACAACACAACGGATCGCGTCACCTTCGACGGGAGCTTCGCGATCGCGGGAGTGGGATGCTACGATGGCATTGGGGTTACCCGTTGCCCGCAGGTGATCAAAGACATCCGCCTCTCGGGCATGGATCCAGCGATGCTCGGTGGTGACTACGACCTCACGAACATCGAGCTCATCAACATGGGGAGCGTGTACGGCAAAGTCGACAACGTGCCAGGGAACCAGGCGCACGGCACCAGTGAACTCAACGACGTGCGGCTGGCGATAGACTGGGGCCTCGCCCCCGGAGGCGCCCAGAACGGCTCCTTGTACGTCGGGGCCTCCCAGATAAACCACAACCTGGATCGGTGGGGCGCCGTCGCCACCTGGGCCGGTGGCATAACCCTCGACGTGAACTACAGGCAGAAGAGCTACTCAGTCACCGGTCCCATTCAACTCCCCGACGGCGGCAGCGGAGTCATCCATCTTGAGGGCGCCACCGACAACTACCCGCCGGTCGCCCTGGCAGGCCCCAACCAGACAGTGACGGCCAACCCGCGAACCGGGATCGCGGCGGTAACTCTGAATGGTCACTTCATAGATCCGGACCACGACAACGTGTTCCTCAGGCTTGGATGGTACAAGGTCGTCGGGACCACCTGGACCGAGCTGGCCTGGAACAACCTGCACCCGACGATCTCGTTGCGGCGGGGCACGTACACCATCGTTCTCTACGTATGGGACCAGAACTCTGCGACTGGAATCGATGCCCTTCAGGTGACGGTGAACTGATGCTGCGCACCACGATTGC
>JAKLFY010000258.1 GCA_022710935.1 Verrucomicrobiota bacterium | reverse complement strand
AGGTCTCGACGGTTGATTCCGCTGAGAACCGCCCGCATTCGGAAGATCAAGACGTGCCCCGCAATCCCCCCGCACCGATTCAGGCACAGAGGCAGAAGCGGACAGGAAGATGCCGCACGCCCAGCGCGGTCCGCTGCCATCTGCTCCTGGCTTCTCCTCGATACTCTACGCTGCTGACTCGGAACAACGGAAACTTCTCTCCAGTTCTCCCCATATTCCTTTCTGCCATTTTCTTTTCTACCCTTCCTGGTTCCGGCCGAAGGCCGGCCTGGGGAAATCGGCGATACCTGTGGACTTCTTAGCGGCTGTCCAAAAATAAGTTAGTCATTTGGCGCATATGATTGGCTTGTCACCTCTGGCCATCTGATAATGGCAGACGAGGAGGCAAGCGATGATGGAAACGGAAAGCAAGCGGCGGCAGGTCATCCACGCGTGTGAATGTTCGATTTGTGAACAGCATCCGTACAGCCGAGTGGCAAAGGAACATCGTACCATCAACCGGCTGGTGGCCGGCGCCCATGAACGCCAGCGCCGCCTTCTCGTGGGATTCTTGGCGCACCAGCGTGGGCGAGGCGGCGTTGCCCTGCTGGCCCGCGTGACCGGCCTGAGCCGTCGAACGATCCTCCGGGGCCGCCGGGAATTGCAGCAGGCACGCGGCCCGGCGAACGTGGCACGCATCCGACGCCAGGGCGGCGGACGGAAACGCGTGGAAAAAAAAGCCCAGAGATTGTGAACGTCCTGCAGGAGTTGCTGGAAGACGCCACCGCCGGAGATCCCATTTCGGGGATCAAGTGGACGAATCGCTCCTTGCGAAAGCTGCAGAAGGCCTTGCGATGGCGGCGGATCCCTCTGGCACGCGGCACCCTTGCCAGACTGTTGCGGCAGCAACACTACTCTTTGCGGACCAACCGCAAGCGCTTGGCGAGAACCCACGAGCGGGATCGGGACCGGCAGTTCCGCTACCTCACCTATCTGCGACACCTCTACCGGACCCTGGAATTGCCGGTCATTAGCGTGGATTCCAAGAAGAAGGAATGGGTGGGCAATTTCAAGAACCCGGGGCGCACCTGGCGACGCGTACCCCGGGACGTGTTCGACCACGACTTCCCCAGTTGGGCCATCGGCCGAGCCATCCCCTACGGCATCTACGACTTCGCCTACAACGACGGCTACGTCGTAGTCGGCACGTCGCACGACACGGCGAGCTTCGCCGTGGCGGCGATCCGCCGTTGGTGGTTGGTCGTGGGGCGGCAGCGCTATCCCGGGGCCAAGCGACTCTTGATCCAAGCCGATGCCGGCGGCAGCAACGGTTACCGCAGTTGGGAGTGGAAGTGGGCGCTGCAGCAACTGGCGGACGAGTTGGGACTGATCCTCACGGTCACGCATTATCCGTCGGGGGCCTCGAAATGGAACCCGATTGACCACCGGATGTTCAGCCTGATCACGGCCAACTGGGCCGGAGAACCGTTGACCAGCTACGAAGTCATCCTGAAGTACACCCGCACGACACGTTCGGAGACGGGGTTTCGTTGTCGAGCCTCTCTGGATCGCAGGGACTACCCGACCAAGGTCAAGGTGACGCCGACACAGAAATCGCACCTACGGCTGAAACCGCGTCCCGTTCTGCCTCAATGGAACTATACGATCTTGCCGCATGCAAACCCACAGAATCGGAAATGACTAAGAGCCTCTAACAGAATGAAGACGTTGCTGCTTTCTGTCATTCCCGCGCAGGCGGGAATCCAATCGCGCCTCAGCGTCTACTGGACCCCCGCCTGCGCGGGGGTGACAAGAAAAGGCTGAATGCT
>JAKLFY010000257.1 GCA_022710935.1 Verrucomicrobiota bacterium | reverse complement strand
GCCGTGACGGCTCGGCCACGAGCCACACCAGTCGCGCACATCGAACAGCAGGATGAGTACAGAGGTCGGCACCGGTACAAGAGCGTGAATGCAGCGCACCAGAGCATTAAAGAGCGAAGAAAGGGCTTCGGCGAGCCCCTTCGGGGTTCCGAAGTGGTAGCGCCGACGCATCAAGAGGCCGAGGTTGCAGCCGGCCACGTGGACCAGCAGCCGCTTGAGGATGTTCTCGTGTCCACGCAGGTGTGTTCTTCGCATGCCGCCGGTTTCGTAACAGTGAGCGAACGGCCGTTCCAACAGTTCACCGCGCCGTCGCAGCAACCGCTTGCCGCGTTCACCGCGAATACGACGACGGTTGGCGTAGACGGCCTGACGTTCAAAGGCCTTGCCCTTCCAGTTGCGACGCGGGCGATCCGGTTCCGAGAAGTACGTGCGGATGCCGGCTTCGACCAAGGAGGTCGCCGTTTCATTGCTGTGATAGCCCTTGTCCGTCACGACTTCCTGGATCGGTTGCACGACACCGGGTTGGCCATCCACGTTGGCGGCCGCCTGTTCCAGCGTCGGCAGCAAGGTCTGCGTATCTCCGGCGTTGGCCTTGTGCAGTACGACCGCGACCACCGCGCCGGTGTCCAGGTCCACGGCGTGCTCTGCCTTGTGCGCCAGGTGCGTGCGGCCGTCCTTCATCTTCGTGATGCGAGCATCGGTATCGTGCGGGTGCTGCCAGTCGTCGTTCGACCCCTTTTTCGGGCGATTCTTGTCGATCTTGGCCAAGTCCTTTCGTTCCGGATCCTCGATGCCAGACGCCTTCGCCAAGTTCGTCAGGAATGCGGTGTAACTCTCGCCGGTGTCGCGGCGCACGATACTGCGCAGGGCCGCGTTGGCTTCCAGCGTCGTCGCGTCCACGCCGATCGTCTTGCCCTTCAGCAATCCCTCCTCAGCCAGCACCTTCAGTACCCACCGGAAGACTTCCTGCATCGTCGCCAGATCCAGCCGGCGGCGGATCACCGACAGACTGGAGTGGTCCGGCGTCGCCTGCGCCAGCGTGTATCCCAGGAAATCCCGCAGGCCCAACGAGTCGGCGCAACGCCAGGCGATCCCGCGCTCCGAGTCCAGCCCTTCGAAGTACCCAATCAACAGCATCCGGAAGAACACTCCCGGCGCGATCCCCGGGCGTCCCATCTTCTCCGCGTAGAACTTCCGGCACGACCCTTCCACAAACCGGTCGAAGCCATGGGCCTTCAGAACCGCGTTCAACCGCTGGTAAAAAGGGTGTCCCGGCGACTGCGCAATCGTCGCGGTCGGAATCCAGAAGTCCGTCTGCCGTTCTTCGCTGCGTTCGCTCATCGACATCGTCGACTCTCCCATCCAGGTGATGGGTGTAGGTCAGCAGGTCTCATGCCTCCGGTTGAGGTGTGCGGTCTGCGACTGGCGACTTTTTCAACGGGCTGCTAGGGGGGCGATCCACTAGGAGACCCTCCTCCTCTGATAGTAACCAAAGCGGACAGATCACTTGCTAATCTAAGCGGACATCTTGACGTGCTACGGACACGGCCAACTGGGTGATGGTTTCGAACACCTCCTTTCGTTTTCTGCGGTTGTACGGGGCGAGAGCGGGCCTGCCGGCATCGAATGCCTGGCAGGCGGTGTGAGCGTGGAGGACGGGGCGCGGCAGGTGGTTCACGTCCTGCCCGGCCAGTTCCCCGGTGAGTTGGAGTTCGGGCCAGGGCGCCGTTTCGGCGGAGAGGCGGGCCAGGAACTGTCTCTTGATTTCGCCCTGTTTGTGTTCCATGCCGCCGTTGTAGGGCGGGTAGTGCCGGGGCGAGTTGAGCGGGAGGATGCCTGCCTCTCCGAGCACCTCGTTGAACGTATGGTGGTTGAGGTTGCCGC
>JAKLFY010000256.1 GCA_022710935.1 Verrucomicrobiota bacterium | reverse complement strand
GGCAGCCGCTCCCCACGTCGGAGCACCTGGTCATTCAGATCGGCAATACCAGAGACCAAGCTCAAGGCGTCGTTGGGGCGCGGTGCGAGCCCCGGATCCGCGGCACTCGCAACGGGGTCCTGATCGAGGCGATTGGGGGTGGGCTTGCCGAGGCGCCCGACGAGACCCAGCGGCTCGGAACCGCGCTCAGCTTCCTCTCGGAGTGTGGCGCACTGCTCATGGACCCCAAGGCTGGCGTCCCGACGGAGCCCATCAGACTCAAGCTGGTCGCCCGGGACATCAAGTTTGAGACGGCGGATGCGGTGGGCGCATTCTGGGTTTTCGCCCAGACGATTGACGGCTTCACCGTGCAGGACACTATGACAACGGCCCGCTTCGAGGGGAAGCGTCTGATCGGCATTGCCGGCCGTCTCTTCGATCCCGCGTTGAGTCCAACGCGCGCGGCGCTGCCGATGGAGTGTGTGGACGAGGCCAAAGCGCAGGATCGGTTCCTTGCTATTGCGTCGAACGCGGAGGCTTCATCCGGCCTGATTCCCGGCAGGTATGTGGACTTCAAATCCGGCTCGGTCACATGGAGATACCGGGGCAAGGTGCTGGACGCCGTGAGCTGCAAGTGGCTGGCAGACGAACCTCCGCCATTCCGCGATCCGATCGACGCGCTGCGAGGGGGTAAGGAATGAACCCCTGGCGAGCAATCGGCCTTCTGTTGATCCAAGTCGCGCTGCTCTTCACCAGTCCTGCCGGCGCGGGGAGCGCGGTGCGGGAGATCCCGGTGCTGGTGGTGGTGGTCGGTGATAGCGTGTTGGGCGCTGACAACTTCACCCCCGTCGACCTCACAGTCGTCGAGAAGATGGTGGACCACACGAATCGAGCCTGGGCGGCATCCAACATTCGGCTTACCTGGAACAGGAATACGGGCTGGCTCAAGGTGCTCTGGCCGGATCTCAACTGCTGGAGTGACCAGGAGACAGATCCCACAGACACCGCGCTTGCCAACATCTTCACGCAGCTCTACCCGGACTCAGTTGTCGCTCTGTTCATCAGCTACATGGATCGGAGGCCGGGTGTTAGCGAGTGTGTTCCGCTGACGTGCACGCTCCCCGGTCAGGGGGTCGAGGACTCCTGCGTCGCGGACCAGGGGAGCGACGTGGGATGCGAGAGCTATCCATGGGGCAACTACTGTGCAGCAGCCTACTACTGGTCGAGCGGGCCAAGTTGCTTCGCCGCAGGCTGCACCGCCGTGCCCTGTGACCAGGGCACCGAGTCGCTTCAGGCTTCGGTGTTCGGTCGTCATGAGGGAGGCTCACAGATCGGCGCATTCGAGCACGAGTTCGGGCACCACTTCGGCCTAGCTCACACCCACGATGCCGGCCGGTGCTACGATACAGCCAAGGCCGATTCCTGGCCGAACTGTGTGATCGGGCCGACGGACTGCGTGGGCGCGGGGTATAGGCCGTGGCCCCCGTTCACCGCTTGCGGTGGTGATGACATGCCGTGGAAGAACGTGATGAGCTATCACGCCGAGTGCTACATGCGCAACGGTGGCAGCTATCACGGAATCCCAAGCGACTGGAATGCGAGTCTCTCCCAAGAACAGATCGCCATTATGTGGAGGTCCCTTGACGAGTACTATGATCGGACGCTGCTCGACCCTGATGACTGGCCTGTCGAGCCTCAGTACGGGCGCAACGACCACATGTTCGTTGTGAAGCCCGATAATGTGGCGCCGATTCGGCCAACGTCTGCAGTTGTCGGCTACGGAACCTGGGGGGATCTGTCCTTCTACGAACGTGGGGGAACGAACTGTGGCGAGACCTGGACGAAGGGGAGCATACGGCTCGTGCAGGGAGACCTGAACGGAGACGGTGACCAGGACGCCGTTATAAGCGTGGCAAGCGGTAACCCCTGCTATCCGGGAACGAGCTTCTGGAAGGGATCGCACACCCAAGGGGGGGTGACGTTCGTGCGGTACCTCAACCCCTCGGCGTTCCCGGGCAACTCCGAGGTGCTAGTGGCTGACTTCAGAGGT
>JAKLFY010000255.1 GCA_022710935.1 Verrucomicrobiota bacterium | reverse complement strand
TGTGCTTTCATACTTTCTAGCGAGGCGGAGCCTCAGACCGACGAGATGTAGTTAAAGTTCAATGGTTCCGGTCGGTGCGGCGCGACACCCGGAGGTGCCGGCATTTTAGCCTCAACAAGGAGGCGGTTTCTCCGTATAGGAGGAACAAAAGCCCAACCGGAACCGATGAAGACCGTAACGCCGAGCGTCACCGAACTCCAGCGCAAACACGTGGTCCTGGAATTGGAGTGTATCGACCGCCTGTATCTGAACGCCTACGTCCCCAAGCTGACCAGTGCGGCGGGAGTGGCGGGGTTCTTTCGCGGATACCTGGGCCATCGGTTTGCTTCCACCAAACAGGCCGGCGTCATGACGGAGCGTTTCGTCGCCGGCATCCGGGATTTTCTTCTGCGGGAGGATGTGCCCTTGGTGCGGTTCCAAAAGGGCCAGCGCAAGGACGATATTTTCCAGCAACGGCTCCGGAAGTTTAAGGCTTCCCAAGGCGTGGTGTTCGTGGGGGTGGCCCAGGAGAAGGCGCGGGTGCCCCGGACGGTGCGCAAGCACTTCGGCCAGGGCGGCACCATTCCCTGGATCGACTACACCACCGCCATGGTGAACGTGTATTACTTTTACTGCCTGGATGAGGACTTCGGTCCGTTTTTCATCAAGTTCTGCTCCTACTTTCCCTATACCGCCAAACTCTGCCTCAACGGCCACGAGTATCTGAAGCGCCAGTTAGCCCAACGCGGGATCGCCTTTGAGGCGTTGGACAACGGCCTGCTTTCCTGCGCCGATATCGCTGCGGCCCAGCGGGTGAGCGATGGGCTCAATGAAAAGAAGATCGAAACGTTCTTCCGCCAATGGCTGGCCCGCCTGCCTCACCCCTACAGCCCCAAGGACCGCCGGGCGGGCTACCGCTACGATCTGTCCATTCTCCAGGCCGAGTTCTCGCTCACCCAGGTCTGGGACCGGGGTGTCCACGGCCGCTGCTTCTTCGAGGAAGTCATTCGCGAGAACATCGATTTGGGCCGTCCCGAACAGGTGCAGTTGATCTTTGATCGCAAGATGCAGAGAAAAACTGCCGCCGACGGCCGATGCCGGACGCGCATCCTCACCGAGGGCGTCACGCCCTCCCTGCACGTCTACTACAAAAACACCCACCTCAAGCAGTATCACAAAGAGGGCCGGGCCCTGCGCACCGAGACGACCATCAATAACGCCTACGATTTTGGCGTGGGTCGGCGGCTGCACAACCTGCCCCGCTTGCGCCAGATTGGCTTCGCCGCCAACCGGCGGGTGCTCGAGGTGGAGAAACTCAGTCACGACTGCCACCTGGGAGCCGAACGCTTCCAAACCTTGCAGCAACCGGTCGAGGTCGACGGCCAGCGCGGATCCGCCCTTCGTTTCGGCGATCCCCGCGTGCAGGCACTCTTGGCGGTGCTGGTGCTCTTCTGCTTGCAGCCCGAGGGCTTTCGAAATCAACAACTGCGGCCATTGCTTGCGCAGTTCCTCGGCCTCAAGCCCGAAGACCTCAGCCGCGGCCGCATGAGCTACGACCTGCGCCGCCTGCGACTTCACGGGCTCATCGAACGAATCAAGGGCTCCCATCGCTACCGCCTCACACCGGCGGGCCTGAAGGTGGCGCTGTTCTACTCCCGGACCTATCAGCATGTCATCCGACCGGGCCTCTCCTTGTTGCACCGGCCCCAAGGCATGGAAGCCTCAGGCCTGGCCCGCAGCTATCATGAGTTCGAAACGCAGATCCTCACGTTTCTGGAACAAAAACGCGTCGCGTAAAACTTGACTCAACAACTTACAATTTCAAAATTCAAGGACTCTAGACCCGCGCCTCCCGGCCCGCCCGCGGGCGCGGCGACGGCTGTTCTGCCCCCCGAAAACGCGCTCCCGGCTGCTGCGGCCGCCGCCAGCGGGTTCGTGGCTTCCTGAGACGCGCAAATGTCTTTTCCTCCCCGGGGGCCTCATGGTAAGTTAGGGTCATGTCATATTCGATCTCGGATTTGCTGCAGTTGGTGGTGTCCGAAGGGTCGTCGGACCTGCACCTC
>JAKLFY010000254.1 GCA_022710935.1 Verrucomicrobiota bacterium | reverse complement strand
AGGAGGTGGAGATGGAGGGGCTGGAACACGCGAGCAACGTTGAACTCCTGGCCACGCTGGCCGGCAAGGCTGCCGCCGAGGCGCTGGTGCAGCACTACGCCGGGCTCACCGCCTTGGCCCAGGCGTCGTTTGACGAACTGCAACTGGTCAAGGGCATCGGTCAATCGAAGGCGGCAGCGATCAAATCCGCATTCCTGTTGGCGCAACGGTTGACCAGGGAAACGTATCCCGAAGCGCCGTTGCTCGACACGCCAGAGCGGGTCGCTGACCTGTTGCGCGAGCAGAACCGGCCCTACCTGGTCGAGAACTTCCAGGTGATCTTCCTCAACACCCGACGGCGCATGATCGGTATGCGGGTGCTGACCCAGGGAACGTTGGACACCCTGCTTGTGCATCCTCGCGAGGTGTTCCGATCGGCCATAGCCGCCGGGGCGGCAGCCATCGTCGTCGCGCACAACCATCCCAGCGGTGATCCCACACCCAGCGAGCAGGACATCAAAGTGACACGGGATTTGATGCGTGCTGGCCAGTTGCTGAAGATCGAACTCGTGGATCACATCATTCTCGGCCGGCGCACGGAGGAACGGCCGAGGGATTTTATCTCGTTGCGGGAGATGGGTTTCCTGGCCTGCTGAGCTGGGCGAGCACTTCACCATCCCTCATCCTCGACCATGACAAACGTGCGCGAGATGCCGCGCTCGGTGTGCTGGCGCGCCGTCTGCCGGAAGTAAGCGTTGAGCGGTTCGCTGCCGCAGTCAGAGCCCTCCCGGTCATGCGCCCGCGACAAGAGCTCGATCTTATACACGGACTTTGGCGCGGCTGGTTTTGACGGCCTCCTTCAAACGCGCGTTCGGTTTCGGTGGGTGGTCAAGGAGGGAGAACACCTTCTGCGCATCGCGCTGCGAAAGTCGGATCAACGTCTCGCGCTCGACGATGCGCTGGGCCTCTTGAAAGGCGGACTGCACCACAAACTGGTTCAGCGTGGCGCCCTGAAGTTGGGCGGCCTGCTCCAAGGTCTCCCGCAACTCCGCCGGGACGCGGGCGGTGATGCGGCTCTTCTCTTCAAGGGTCGTCGGCATGATTTGTCTGGCCTGGTGCCATTTTGCCACCAGTCTAACGGACTCAAGCAAGTCACGCAACCGGGAGTTTGCCGTTTGCCCGGGAGTTCGCGTTGTTCCCGCGAAGAACACGACCGCGTTGTCGTACCTGCTGGCGCCTTATTCGAAGGGCTTGACGGGATTTCGTCGCAGCCAAAGGGCGCGCCAGGGGACCAACTCCAACGCTGCGGCCTGGCGGCACCGGTTCACGGCCCGGAGAATGCCGAGCAGTTGATCACGCACGGCCGCGTAAGGTTCGTAATCCAAGCCTCGGAGTTCGCGGCAGAGCTCTTCAACGGGGCGATGGACGGCGATGGCGGCGTAGCGCGCCTTCAACTCCCGACACATCTCGCGCGCGATGCGCACGGAGGGGTGCCACTTCTGGCCATCGCGTCCCTTGCGGCAGCCAATGCTGTAGCCCATGAAGTGGAGCGGTTGCCGGCGGATGTCCCGAACTTGATTCCCCTCCGCTGCGAAGAAGGGATGCTCGCCGTGCGTGGCCACGATGACGAAGAACCGGTCGTACCGGAGGTACTGGACCCGCGCCTGTCCTGTCTTCTTCCGCCGCGACCGTGCCCACTTGGACACATCGATGCCGTACTGGTGGATGATCTTCCGGTCCACGGTGGCGGGGTCTTTGGACTCCGGCACCCGCCCGGTGACGTAGAACCAGTAACCGTGGGCGACGTAAGCCACGGCCAATTGCTGGACAAATCCGGCGACTGACGTCGCGACGCACCGATAGGCCATAGTGCACCTCCAAACGGTGTTATGGCCTGTCCCACGCCGGGTGTTGCATGGTCCAGAGGTCCGCGACCTTGGCCCCTGCTGGGTCCGTGTGCGCTTTCGGCATCAGCCTGCGACTGATCGCACGGTGGACGCGGCCCGACATTCGTCGCCAGAAGCAGGGGTTCAAACGGAGCTTCTCGCCGCGCCATCGCCATCTCCCAGCCCAAAGAACGGTCGGTCGCTGGCGGTCCATTTCTCGTCTCGCACGGATGAGTGGCCGACGCCGGACTGGCTGTTCAGTTTGCTGGACCAAGAATTCCGATTCAGCCTCGACCCGTGCTGCTCCGACGCCA
>JAKLFY010000253.1 GCA_022710935.1 Verrucomicrobiota bacterium | reverse complement strand
GAGCCCGGGGCGCGCCAGCACCTCGCGGGTGAGCGGGGCGTGGTCGGCCATCTGCCACAGCCCCACCACCAGCGCGTTGAGCAGCAGGAGGAAGCGCACCCCGGAGCCGCGCGGGAGCCCGGCGAGCCGGAGCTCCAGCCGCGCCCCGGTCCGCTCCAGCCGGGCCAGGAGCCAGCGCTTGAACCCCTCGATGTCCTCGGCTGTGACGTTGCGCTCCAGCAGCGTCTCCAGCAGCACCAGCACCCGGAGCAGCCCCTCGCGGCCGGCGAGCGAGGCGGCGAGCGCCTGCGCCAGCGCCTCCCCCGTCCACTCCTCCCGCGCCTCGAGCCCCGCGTCCAGCTCGTCCATCCACGCGCCCAGCCCGTCCTGGAGCAGCGCCAGGAAGAGCGCCTCCTTGGTGGGGAAGTAGAGGAACACCGTCCCCTTGGGCCTTTGATCCTAATTACCTAGTCAACTCGCGGGGTTGGAATACGTAGTTCCATTCGCCGTGAAATGCGCGCGGCTTGAGTTTGAGATTCTCCATCTCTGTCTTCGAGATCTTCTTCCCGGTTTTGTACTTCCGTGAGTCGAGCGTTGCTTTGACCCGGAGGCCCGTTGCCGTTCGCGTGTGACCAATCAAGTCCACGATTGTCTCGAAGGTTCGCAGCGGCTTGCCGCGCCAGTTCTGGGTGATGTGACAGAAGAGGCGATGCTCGATCTTGTTCCACTTGCTCGTTCCCGGCGGGAAGTGGCTCACGGCGATCTTCAGCCCCGTGTCGTCTGCGAACTTCTGTACCTCGGCTTTCCATGCTCGGCTTCGATACCCGTTGCTGCCCCCTGCGTCCGCCGTAATCAGCAACTCGGTAGCGGACGGATACGCCGGCTTGCCCATCTGCTTCCACCACTGCCGGATGGACGCGACCGCAAACTCGGGCGTGTCATGGTCGCGGCCAACGCTGACCCAGGCTTCGTTCCGGGCCATGTCGTAGACGCCGTAGGGGATGGCCTTGCCGATGGCATCGCTGGGGAAGTCGTGCACGAGGGTCTTCTCGGGCGTCCCCTTCGGTTGCCACTCGCGTCCGCCATTCTTGAAGTCCCCAACAAGCTCCTTCTTCTTGGTGTCCACGGAGATGACCGGTTGCTTCCGCCGCAGGTAGTTGGCGGCGGTCGCGTTGATGAACTCGAACTGCGCATTGCGGTCCGGGTGCGAGATGCCCTCTCGGGACTTCTGCACGGCCTGCAAGCGGTACCCGAGGCCATTCAAGAGCCGACCAACGGTCGTGGAACTCACCTCCCAACCCTCCTTGGTCAGCGCCGCCGCGAGGTTTGCTCTGCTCTTGCATGTCCAGCGCAACGGCGACGTGGGGTCGCCCCGGGTGACCGGGTCGACCAGTCGCTCGAGGGCCTCCGCCAAGCCGGGTTGCGTCTTCTTGAGGCTCGGTCGCCCAGCACCTGGCCGACGAATGCGATCGCTGGGCGCTACGCCCTGCTCGATTTCCAGACGCCCTCTGCGAATCGTGTCTCGCGCCAACCCGGTCGCCGAAGAAACCAGCGCATCGCCACCGTAGCCAATGGCGCGTGACTCCGCAGCCGCCCAGAGTCGGCGTGCTCGTTCGTCAAGAACCGGGGCGATGGCTGCGTACTTGCTCACGAGTGCAGCCTCAAGTTCCTCGTTTCGAGTCATGCGCCAGCCATATCAGAAACTCGCGAACTTGACGCGTTAATTCTGGCGCACGTCCAAAGCGTCATCATCGGCGCTGCGATGAAGAGCGGCGTCCTGAATTGTTGGGAATCGGGTCACGTAAGCTATGCCTCGAATGACTTGGCAAGAATGTCTAAGCCGACGCTGTCAGCGCAGGACTGCCGGCCGCTGGCGCCGTATCTAGAGCACTTTCTCCCTGCGGTGCCGGGACTAAATCTCGGCGTATTGGCAGAGAAGGACGACCGGCCGAGGCCAGGAGGGTGGTGTCTTTGTCAGGGGTTCTCGAAGACCGGCGGGCACTCGTTCTTCGTCATTGATACCACCGACGAAGGTACGGACGAGATCAAGTGCCTGACGCTGGAGGCGAACTGGTTCCTCGGCGGAGGAAAAGGGTGGGTGGGGCACCGAGGAAATCGGCCGGGAGAGCCGATGCTCAAGACGCCCGAGGGACAGGAGGTCCACGCGACGCGGATTCGAGCGCAGTGTCCAACGGCCGGGGAATGGAAGCAGTTCAAG
>JAKLFY010000252.1 GCA_022710935.1 Verrucomicrobiota bacterium | reverse complement strand
CCCGCGGAACTGCGGGAGCTGGCCGAAACCCGTTCGATGCTGCTCAATGCGGCGTTGAACGTCGTCGAAAAGACGCAGACGGTCATGAAGCCGGCGCAGCAGGTGGCTTCGGCCCAGTAACGCCGGTCTTTGGAGGAAACGATGATTGAGAATGGCCCCGACCGGATCACCGGCCGGGGCCATTGCGTGGTGCGCCAAGCATGTTGTGAATCTTGGAGGTGGAAGTCCTCTGCGGGGCGTGATGACCGCAACCGCGAGCCGAAGGCAAGGGTGTCCGTCGCGAGTCGGAATCTGAAGGAAGCCGGAGGCGAAACCCGGACTCGACGAACAGGAATCGGATACAAGGCTGCTGCGGCGGGGTCACCCGGCCATGGACGGGGAAGCCCGATGGTCATTCGGACGCGTGCGGCAGTAGATCCGGCGGGGCTCGGGGGAAAGAGTCACAACTTACCTTGGGAGGTCTCCAGGCCCGTCCGGGCGAACCGGGCTATCGTTTCGGCGACGATGCGAGAAGGGACTGGAGAAGTCAGCCGAGGCCGTAGTAGATCATGTCGTCGGTGAGGCTAATGAGGCACCGCAACGCCGAAAGGCGCGGGAACAGATAGGCTGAACCGGTAACGATGATTGAAGGGCCGAATCTACGGATGCAAGGAGCAGTCTGAGAAGATTCGATGGACGTGGAGCGACAGCCAACCACCGGGGACCAGTTGTACCTCTTCGAGGAACTGGCGTCGGTGCGCCCCGGTGCAGGCGGCAAGGGCGGCACCCGAGCTGCGGCATGCGAGGAGTCACAAGCGTCCACGGTGTTGGACCAGCAACGAGCCTTGACGACGAGCCTGATGGAGGATGTGTGCAACCGTGAGAACCTGAATCGCGCGTACAAGCGGGTGAAAGCCAACAAGGGTTCGGCGGGCGTGGACGGGATGACCGTGCACGGCCTGAAGACCTGGTTGGCTGAGCACAAGGAAGCATTAATCGCGTCGCTGCTGGACGGCAGCTACGAACCCCAGCCGGTGCGCGGGGTCGAGATCCCCAAGCCGGGCGGCGGGGTGCGACAATTGGGCATCCCGACGGTGGTGGACCGACTGGTGCAACAGGCGATCCTTCAAGTGCTCGAACCGCTGTTGGATCCGACCTTCTCGGAGTCGAGCTATGGGTTCCGGCCCGGGCGCAGTGCTCATCAAGCACTGCACAAGGGCAAGGAATACGTGGCGGACGGTCGAGGCATCGTGGTGGACGTGGACCTGGAGAAGTTCTTCGACCGGGTGAACCACGACCTCCTGATGTCGCGGCTGGCTCGACGTGTCGCGGACAAGCGGCTGCTGCGAATCGTCCGGCGGTTCTTGACCGCAGGAATGATGAGCAACGGCGTCTGTATGGAGCGACACGAGGGTACTCCTCAGGGCGGACCGCTGTCGCCGCTGCTGGCCAACCTTCTCCTGGACGATCTGGATAAGGAACTGGAGCGGCGAGGTCACCGGTTCTGTCGGTACGCGGACGACTGCAACATCTACGTGCAGTCCAAGGTGGCCGGCGAACGGGTGATGCAATCGGTGGTCACATTCGTGGAGAAACGACTTCGGCTTCGCGTCAACCGGGACAAGAGTGCGGTAGCCCACGTGAGCGAACGCAAGTTCCTCGGGCACCGGCTATTGGCCGGAGGACGCATGGGCATCGCCCCCAAGAGCCTGGAGCGGGCCAAGGACCGGATTCGGCAGATCACGCGGCGCAACCGCGGCATGAGCCTGCGGGAGATGATCGGCGAACTCAACTCGTTCCTGACCGGGTGGGTGACCTACTACCGCTACGCGGAATGTCGGGGCCACCTCCAGCGCATGGACGAATGGGTCCGCCGGAAGCTTCGCTGCGTGCGTCTGAAACAGCGGAAACGCTGCAAATCCATTGCCGACTTCCTGCAAAACCTGGGCGTGCCCGAGTGGCGGGCCTGGATACTGGCCCGAAGCGGCAAGGGCTGGTGGCGAATGGCGGGCAGCCCATCGGCGGCCGAGGCCATGTCCCTGGCGTGGTTCCAATCTCAGGGTCTGCTATCTCTGACGGAAAGGTATGCGGCGTTACAACGTACGTAGAAACCGCCGGATACGATGAGCACGTCCGGTGGTGTGAGAGGACGGGCGCCGCAAGGCGCCCTCCTACTCGATTTTCCAGCCAGCTCAGCCTGCACGTTCGTCCACTCACCCTCCCCGAG
>JAKLFY010000251.1 GCA_022710935.1 Verrucomicrobiota bacterium | reverse complement strand
GTGACAACGGGTAGCATAGTAGAGGTCCCCGCGAGGTCTCGACAAATCCGCTGTCCTCGCTGCGTTGCTCTTGCTCTTTGACAACTTGA
This sequence comes from Verrucomicrobiota bacterium, assembly GCA_022710935.1. Lineage (GTDB taxonomy): Bacteria > Verrucomicrobiota > Verrucomicrobiia > Limisphaerales > J093 > MWFF01. The sequence goes on along the minus strand of JAKLFY010000251.1, from coordinate 2,120 downwards.
TAGCAGGTGTTCACTTTGTGTTCCTGTGAAGGGTACGAACGAATCCGCAGCACCCGCAGGCGTAGTCGAGATTCACAGTCAACACAGCGTCACAAGGAGATCGCCCTGACCTGCCCCCGGATAATGTGCCAGTTCATGTTAGAGAGTTGGCAGCTTCTTCCCTTATAATACTCCCGGTTTTTTGGACCAGTGGATAAGGTAGTGTTGCTGTGGTATGGTGGCGTCCGACAGGAGGTTGTCATGACACAGCGTCGGCAGAAGTTGTCCCACCGGTAGTTGAAGGTTGAGAAAGCGGTGGCTACTCCGGCCTGATGGCAGGTACCATCAGGCCAGTCAATTATTCACGATTTGAAGGAGTAGCCATGAACCAGACAACGTACCAGATCGCCGACAAAACCGATAGCCGCAGGCTCACGGAATTCCTCTGCCAGGAGGGGCAGTTCCTCCTGCCAATCGTCGAGCTGATCACCGGGGCCGAGATGGCCATCGATGAACTGATCGAAGTCACCGGCCGGGCCGCCGTCGAGGCGGTCCTGACGCTCTCGGCCCGGGAGGTCGCCGGCCCCAAGCATCCGGGCAAGGCCGCCGGCGAGATCGGTTGGTATGGCCGCCAGCAGGCGACGATCCCCCTGGCTGAACGCAAGCTGCGGGTGGACAAGCCCCGGCTGCGACGCAAGGGATCGGGGCCGGACAAGGAGGTGGCGATCCCGGCCTACGAGGCGATGCTGGGCAACTCGCATCTGGGCCGGCGGATGCTGGAAATCCTGCTGCACGGGGTCTCGACGCGAAACTACCGCAAGGTCCTGCCCCAGATGGCTGAGACGGTCGCGGTGAGCAAATCCAATGTCAGCCGGGAGTTCGTCGAAGCCAGCGAGCAGACGCTCAAGGAACTCTGTGAACGCCGCTTTGAAGGCAAGGACATCCTCATCGTCTATCTCGACGGCATCCAGTTCGGGCAGATCCACGTGATCGTGGCGTTGGGCGTGGACCAGCAGGGCTACAAGCACGTGCTGGGCGTTCGCGAAGGCTCCAGTGAGAACGCCACCGTGGTCAAGGATCTCTTGACCGACATCGTGTCTCGCGGCCTGGACCCCACGCGGCGCCGGCTGTTCGTGATCGATGGCAGCAAGGCGTTGCGGGCGGCGATTGACGAGGTGTTCGGCGACCGGAACCCGATCCAACGCTGCCGCAATCACAAGATCCGCAATGTGCTGGACTACCTGCCCAAGGACCGCCACGAGAACGTCCGCTGTGCGATGAAGGCGGCGTTCCAACTGCCGGCCGAGCAGGGAACGGCGAAACTCAAGAAGCTGTCGGAGTGGCTGGCCCAGGAATACCCCTCGGCGGCTGAGAGCCTCCTGGAGGGCCTGACCGAGATGTTCACGATCAACCGACTGGACCTGCCGAGTCAACTGCGTCGGTGCCTGGCCAGCACGAACATCATCGAGTCGCCCAACGCCGGGATTCGGGAGAAGACCGGGCGTGTGACCCGCTGGCGGGACGGGCAGATGGCGCTGCGTTGGACCGCCTCGTCGCTGCTGACGCTGGAGAAACGGATGCGGCGGATCATGGGCCATCAGCAATTGTGGATGCTGGAGGCGAAATTACAGAATCAAGACGAGCAACAGGGTGTTGCCAAGAAGCTCAAGAGCGCGTAGGATTCACCGTGGAGTGGCCACCGCACCTCCAACTGAGAACGGGACAACCTCTTCTTCCGGGCGGACGCGGGACACTCGCCTGGGAGTGCGAAGTTGCCCCGACCTCAGTCGGGGGAACGAGGTACATTCCTGCAAACCGAACGCGAGCGAGACGGTGATTGACCGGGCTCCACTTCTCTCGTAGACTGAAGTCATGCGAAATGGCAGCACGACAGTATTGGACGGATTGGGCCTTCGGGTTCTGGGATGCTCGAGATATCCCGGAAAGGCAGCTCGATGAATCCAGAAGGGTTCGACGCGCAGGCTGTTGCGAAGTACTGGTTTGCCGAGTCTGTGGAGGCCATGACGGTGGCCGATCATCTCGTCGAGAAAGGCGACTACTCATATGCCCTGTTCTTTGGTCATCTGGCAATTGAGAAAGAACTCAAAGGTCTGCATGCGCTCCGACGGGGCGAACACGCT
>JAKLFY010000250.1 GCA_022710935.1 Verrucomicrobiota bacterium | reverse complement strand
ATGCGGCCGTGGGTTCGCGCCAATTGGACGGCGTCGGCAAACGAACCCGCACTCAAGACGCGCAATTCGCCCGGATTTTTGCCCTGGACCCAATCGCAGATGTTGTACGTATGAATGCCGTCAAACATCCGGGCATACCCAGCCTGGTATCCGTCGGCGAAGAGCAACACATCGCCGGCCTTCTGCCGCACTCCCTTGACAATGGCCGGCCAGGACCTGAGCGGCACTTGGCCCATGACCCGGCCGTAGACAAAAACCACTGGCTTGCCCTCGACCTTGAGGAAGGCCGGGCTGGAGCCATAACGTTCAAGCACATAGACAAGATCGCTGATGGCCTGATCGACCTGGCGTTGGCCGGTCCCGGGGGCCGTCTCCCAATACACGGTCACCTTGAAGGCTTTCTTCTCCGCCCGTTCCAGCAGGGTGAGAAACGCACGGTCGTCGTAGGTACCCTGGCCCCACCACGTGGCGATAAAGCCCGTCAACCCGTGCGCCTTCGCCTCGTCGATGTGCCGGTCGATCACCACCGGGTCATGCGAATCGTAGGCGCCCAAGGCCGGGTAGTGTGTCGATTCGGAAATGTCATGTCGGTCCGGATCGACCTTGCCCCAATGGACCCAGCGCCCGTGGCGTTCCGGCCGGCCATACCAAGTGTAATAGAAGGCCAACACCTCGCGCGGCACTCGCGTGATGCGCCGTTCGCGCTGCGCTCGAATGAACTCGAGCACGCCGGTGCTGTCTGGGCTTTCGGCTGCGAAACCTGGGCCGGTTCCAGCCAGCAGAACCAGTCCGCCGATCAACAACACAATCCGCCGCCCTTTCAGATTCAGATCGCGTGTCCTCATTGTGGTTTCAAGGTGAGTTCGGGTGGTTATTGCATGGTTCGAAAGTAAGCCGACATGTGATCGAACCCCCTCCCTGTCTCCCTCTCCCCAACCCCGCCGCATCGCTTCGCTTCCACGGGTTGGGGAGGGGCGGGGTGAGGGGTCTCTGGTTACTGGTGCACTTGTCAGTCAGTCCTGCGCCTCAACGCTGCTCTCGTTCCGGTCTTCCTCGACGGATCATGCCGACGATGCCTCACCGCTTGAGATCGATCAAGCTTCCGCATCGTATAGCGGCTTGGTAGTCCGAAATGACGGCCCCAGAACCCCATGTGCGGTTGCCGGGCAGGTAATTGAGGATCAGGCGATCGGTCACCCGCCCGCGCTCGGCGCCTTTTGCGGCCAGGTAAGCCGCCCGTAGCGGCTGCGGGGAAACGATCTCGAATGCATCGTCCACCTTGATCCGACCCGCAGTCTCCCATTGCCATGGTTGACCACAGCCGGAGGCAACTTCGGTGCTTTGGCCATTGACCGCCACCCGCCGGCGGCCTTGTTCGTAAATCCAGTGCGGGTTGTTGAGGATGCCGACCAGCCCCGTGGCGATCTCGGCGGTGGTCAGGTTGGTCATGGCGACCAGTTTCTCCGCTATCAGGAACGACCCATCCGCCTTGGAGCAGAACGTCAGTTCCGCTCGGACCACCTCGCCATGATCCACCGTGAGGCGCGCCTCGAATCCGTTGGTCCCTTCGCGCACGTCGGCACGCTGCAAGCGCAACGGCAACGGCGCATGCACACCGCGAACGAGCACATGGCCCACCCCATTGCGCTCATGCGGCGACACTACGCGGTCCAGGCGGCAAGGCACACATTGCGCCATGATCTTCGCGCCCCAACTCACCGTGTGGATGGCGCCGGGGGTGCGCCGCAGAATCACCTTCGCCGAGTCCCAGCGGCGCACGCCCACTCGGTCTCGGGGCGCGTCGCGGATCTCGCCTGCCAGTTGCAGCGAGAGCCAGGCGTTGGCCAGCGACCGGAATAAGTCATGCTGCGTCGAAGCGAAGAAGTATTCGCCCGGATGGAAGACCGCGCCCTCGGTCGAGCGGGCCTGCATCTTCTCCAGAACCTCCAACCCGCGCAGCACCCAGGTCCAAGCCTCCGAATCATGAGCCCATACCGCCATCAACACGTGCTTGCCCAGCCAGGACGGATTCCGGAACAGTTCCCAGTCTTGTCCGTTGGGATACACAAAACCGCCGTCTGGCAATAGCATCCATGTCAGGTTCTCATAGATGGGCGCCACGTTGAACAACAACGCCTCGGGCCCCCGGCGGCCGGTCAGCGCGAAGTCCGGAGCGCAGCCCAACGAGAGGCTGAACGTGGTCATGTAGTCCGGATGCACCAGGTTGTGGTTCTCGAGGGTGAAATCGTCAAAGAGGTTCGCGCCGGTGAA
>JAKLFY010000025.1 GCA_022710935.1 Verrucomicrobiota bacterium | reverse complement strand
GCTGCCTTTGGCGATCACGTTGACCGCCGAGACCGGCGTGTTCGGAAACGGCCCCGGAGCGCCGCCGCCGTCCGGGATCTGCGGTGTCGGGCCGGGCGGCGCGGCGTGGGCGCAGAGGGCGCAGACAAGTCCGGAAACAAGGAAAGGGATCCGACCAAGTGGGAAGCGCTTATTCATAATGCGATTGGCGAGTTGGTTTGTCGGCGTGTGGGCTTTGCGGGGGGCAAGCTAGAGTTGACCCGGCTCCGCGGTCAAGCAGCATTGGCGATGAGCCCCGCCGGTTGGCCGGGGAGATCGAAGCGACGTTTCTCGACCAGGATCGCGCGGCCCCCGCTACTTGAGGGGGCGCCACTGGATGTTGCGGAAAGCGGCGGTGGTTTGGTAGGTGGCGATTCCGAAGGGCTGGCTGTCTTCGATCTCGCCGGGGCGCACGGCGATCCGGCGGTCCTCGACCTGCACGTCGACCATTTTCTCCTTGCCGATCCAGGCCTCGATTTTGTCCTGCGTGACCCGGACACGAACGCGGAACCACTTGTTCTTCTCGAAGTCTTTGAACTTGGTGGTCTCGTTCGACGAGGCGTCATTGCCGTCGATGCTCGAGATGCCGACCACGCCGCCGCCCCATCCTCCGATGACAAACGAGCAGCAGGACTCGCGCGTCACGAAGGTCAGGGCGCAGAAGAAATCGCTGCCATCGACCTTCATGGCGTCGAGGGCCAGCTCGTAGCCATGACGAGGGATATCGTTGGTTCTGACGAGATTGACGCCTGTCAGCATGGCACCCATTTCGATTTCGAGGCGCCCGGCCCTGACGCCGACGGGGCCGTGTCCGGCGAACTCGGTCACCTTCCAGCCATCGAGCGATTTGCCGTCGAAGAGGTACTGCCATCCTTCGCCTTCCAGAGGCGGCAGGGCCTGGTAGGCCGGGCCGGTCCAGTTGGGATCTTCGCGCGGATCTGAAGGCGTCGCCGCATCGAGTTGTTTGAGCCGGACATTGCGCCAGCGCACTTCGAGTTCTTTGGGGTCCTTGCCGATTCCGTGCACTTGGAGTCCGATGATCCCGGCTGGCGTGACGTGATCGCGGATCTCCGCCGCCGGCACGCCGTTGAGCCAGGTCTTGATCATGTCGCCGCGGCATTCGATCCTGAAGTGATTCCACGCGTTCGCCTTGAACGCCTTGCGCGCGGGCTCGTTGTCCTTGAGATCCTTGAGCCAGCCGCGGCGGCCTTCGTCGTAGATGCCGCCTGTCCAAGCCCGCTCGCTGGGGTCGATCTCGACCTGATACCCATGGACGCGGTCGGCCGGGATTTTGAAGGTCTTGCCGTCGACCTGGACGGACTTGGGTTCGGCGAAGACCTCGCTTCGCACCTGGACGCCCGAGTTGAGTCCTGTCATCGGCTTGAACTCGAGTTCGAGGATGAAGTCCTTGTAGGTGCGCGCCGTGCACAGAAACGAGTTTGGCGTGTTGGGGACCGGCATGCCGACGATCTGTCCATTGTCGACCCGGTAGACGGCCTTGCCCCCATGTTGGGTCCAGCCATCGAGGTTGTGTCCGTTGAAGAGCATGATCCAGTCACTTGCTTCGGACGCCGAGGCGGTGAGCGCCACGGGGACCAGGAGTGCCAAGAGAGTCAGGCGCGGTTGCATGCGTGGAGTTATAGACCTTTCCGTGCCGAAAAGCGCCAGATTATTCTGCGGACGATGAGGGCGGGGCGGACGAGAAGGCGTAGCGGCTGGCTTTCGAGTGGTCAGTGCTTGTCTTCGCGGTGGCTTCCCCAGGTGAACCACGCGGCGATCAGCAGGAGGAGGAGACTGAAGACGCCCAGCGTGGCCACGACCATGCGGAATCCATCCGCCTCGGGGACACCCCGGAAGGCGTCCTGCCGCGCCCAGAGGGCCACGCCGTAACCTACGGCCACGAGGAGGAGCCAGGGCACGGCCTGGAAGCGCTCGCGGGCGAGCAGATGTCCGATCAGGACATTGGCGAGGCTCAACGGCAACATGCACCAGGCGAACCAGGGCACCAGCGGGGCCATCGCCCAATACTCGGGCCGAGTTGGGTAAACGAGATGAAGCGGCAGTTGAGGCAGGAAGGTGCACCCGAGGGCCGCGCATGTTCCCAGGACGGCCGTGGCTCCCACCGCGGACACCAGGACGTCGGTTCGCCTTCCGCGGGCCTTGCTGGCAACCGCTTTGGGGAACATGACGGCGAAGACGGCTCCCGTGAAGAACATCAAGCCGCGTCCGATGGTGCCGGCCGCCCCGTAGAGGCCGGTGACGTCCTTGTCGAATGTCGTCTGAACGAGGATCATATCGGCCGCCATGGTGAACTGGCTGGCCGCCAACCCAAACGTGAGGGGCGCCACCCGTTGAATCCATGCGCGCCAATCGACCGGCTCGCCCGGGCCCAGCCACGCGTCGCGGGTCAGCCAGCCGGCCAGCGTGACGGTGGCCCAAAAGCCGAGCAGTGCGGCTGTCATGGCCCCGGCCGCCTGGCCTCCGAGAAGCCAGACGAGGATCAACACGCCCAGGAGCCGTCCGCCTCCGTTCACCACCTGGAGGCCGCCGAGCCAGAAAAAGTTCTGTCTGCCTTGCAGCACGCCTTGGAGGATCGGCCACGCCAGCATCGCCAGCCCGATCAGGACGGTCACCCACAAGGCGGCCGGATGGGCGATCTGCAGCGCCGCCAGCAGCCTGTCCCGCATCACCCAAGTGGACAGTGCCATGACCAGCCAGATGACGCCCACCCCCGCGAGCAGCACCCGCACGGTGGCCGCGAGCTGGCGATGCTGCGAATCGGTCAGGGCCGACGCGGTCTGTTGCGCGATGATTGTCTGGAGGCCAATCGCCGGGATCAGCATCAGGTTCATGACCTGAAGCAGCGCCTGGAAAACGCCGTACTCCGCCCTGGGCATGCCGGCCGCCGCCGGGATGTGCACCAGGTACATGAATCCGCCGCCCAGCGTCGTCGCCACCACCATCCAACCCGTCTGGCGAAAGAAGCGCAGATTGAAACGCCCGCCGCGCGAAGGCGGGATCGCGGACGGTCCGGGACGCGGTTCGTTCGAAGCGTTGGCTGTTCTAGCCCGCATGTTTCACACCCCGTCTGTGCACGTGTCGATGAAACTTCGCAAGATGATAGCCATGCGGGCTGGAAAAGCATGTTTCATGGGCAGGTCTTTGCGTTCACGGGTTGGCCACTCGATTGTGACCGGCTTGCGTCCTCGACCGCATCGGCTGCGCGCCGGCAGATGACGTTCCAGTCGAGCTCACGTGCCACCCGCAGGCTGGCCGGCTGTGACATCTTCCGGCGCTCGGACAGCGGCGTGCGCAGCCAGGCCAGGATATGCTCCCCGAAATCACGCCCTTCGAACCGCGCGTAACGGATCAGCGGTTCATCCGGGAAGTACCGTTGGATTCCCTCCAGCGGCGTGCAGACGACGGGCAGGCCCAGCGCCAGGGACTCGACCACCTTGGCGACAAATGCGCAATGCACACCCGCCGACGCCTCGTACGGAACAATCCCCACCGACGCCCCCGCCAGATGCCGCGCCATCTCGCGATACGGGACGAACCCGGGGCACTCGACGCCGCCGGCCACACCGCGTTTGCGCGCCGCTTCGAGGAAGCTCCGCAAGGTGTCCGTGGGCTGTCCGACGAACCGGAACACGGTGTCGGGGCGCTCCGCCCGGACATGGGCGAGGGCATCGAGCGCAATGGGCCCGAGATGATGATGGTCGAAGGATCCGTGCATGACGACCACCGGCGGGTCATCGCCCCGCGCCGCCACGGCGGCGGCATTAAAGGGGAACAGAGCCGAATCGTATCCGTAGTAGATCGATTGGATTCGTTCCCGAGGAAAACCGGTGGCGGCCACGCGATCCGCCAATGCGTCTGACACGGTCAAGACCCTATCCGCCCCGAACCGCCGGGGCAACGACAGTTCGTAGCGCATGAGCACAGCGAGCAGCGGACGCGGCATCAGCCAGGCCGGCCATGTCTCCATGAAACCGGTGAGGTAATCGAGCTGGTTCATGACCACCGTCGCTTCGATCCGGCGTTTGAGCCGGCCTGCAGCGACGGCGGAAATGGCGTGCTGCGAAAACAGGACATCGAAGCGGGTCCGGCGTGCGGCCTGCGCGACGAGACGTTCGAGGAAAAGGGGGTAGAGGAGGTACTTCACGCTGCGCAGCGAGGCGTACCGGCCCATGCGCCAGAGTGTGAACGGATGCAGGCGCACCCCGAGATCGCGCTCGAGGCGTTCCCCCTCGGGCACGGTCGGGCAGAACACATGGACGTCGTGTCCGCGTCGGACGAATTCGCGCACCAGGTAGAGCGCCTCCGCCGAACCGCCGCCGGTTGGCGGATCCAGGGGTTCGTGCGTCAGGAGCGCGAGCCGCATCCGATGCCGCGCCGTCGATGTGCCGGCCGGGGTCATTGTTGTCTGGCCGGCGGCTTCACGGGAGCGACGAGAGGAACCGGGTCAGAAGATTCGTCGCGCGTTCGAGCGAGCGCAAAGAGATCCACTCGTCTTCCGTGTGCGCCTGCGCGATATCGCCGGGGCCGAAGACGACACTCGGGATGCCTGCAGCGGCCAGGACCGCCGCGTCGCAGAAGAACGCGACACCGGCGGGCCGGGTTTGTCGCGCGGCTTCGAGGAAACGGCTGACAAACGGCAATCGCGGGCTGGTCTCGAGCGGCGGACATGCCGCTGCCTTGAGGCTGGTCACCCGTGCCTCAAGGCGGTTCTGCCGGAGGAGGGACCGGACTTGCCCGATGACGGTCGTCTCGTTCTCGCCCGGCAGCGTGCGGCGATCGATCTGGATGCCGCAGCGGTCGGGTACGATGTTCGGCTGGGTGCCGCCGGCGATGACGCCGACATTGATCGTCCCGCAGCCGAGGAGCGGATGGGCGTGTCGGCGCAAACTGCTCGAGTACTTGGTTTCGAGCAGGTGCACCATCCGGGCCATGGCATGGACGGCATTGACGCCCAGGTCGGGGTGCGCGCCGTGGGCAGCTTTTCCGCCCGTTTCGAGGCGCAGCCAGACGTCGCCTTTATGGGCGGTGACGACTTCGAGTCGGGTCGGTTCCCCCACGATGGCCAGATCCGCTTTGACGCCCGAGCGCGCCAGGAATCTGGACCCGATCTGGCCATGTTCCTCGTCGATCAGGCCGGCGAAGATGATCTCGGTTGCGGCGGGCCGGCGCGCCGATCCCGCCACTCGGCTCAGCGCGGTGAGCATGGCGGCGATGCTGCCTTTGGTGTCGCAGGCGCCCCGTCCATAGAGGCGGCTTCGGGCGGCGCGTGGTGTGAAGTGGATGTCGGATCCGCCCACGGTATCGAGGTGCGGCGCCAGGATCACCCGATGGCGAGGGCGCCCGACCGGGCAGAGGCGGGCCAGGAGGTTGCGCCGGCCCGATTCAACGTCCTGGAAATCGAGGTCGAGGCCGAGTCGGGCGGCGGTGGCAGCCAGGAAATCGCACACGCGCTGTTCACCCGCCCAAGGGTGGCCCGCCGGCAGAAAGGCCGGATTCACGCTCGGCAGCGTTATCAACTCTCGCAATAGAGCGGCAGCATCCATGACGATTTCCTGCAGTCTGCCGGACCGCGGCATCGGGAGCAAGCGAGCCGTGCGTCGCACCCCGCAGTCCGGCGCATCGGGTTGTTGTCGGTGTTCTGTCGCCCGGTGAGGGCACCGGGCCTACAGCATCGGAGAAAGCAGCGGTTGTAGGCCGGGTCCCCCGACCCGGCGCGCCGGGCGTTGTCAGAATGACATTCGATCGAGTTACACCGGCAGAAGCAGGTGGAGCGTGGTGCCGTGGCCGAGGCGGGAGGCGAGGCGCACCTTGCCGCGATGGGCCTCGACGATCCGGGCCACGATGGCGAGTCCAAGGCCGGCGCCCTTGCTCTTGGTGGTGCTGAGGAGGGCGCTGAAGGCGCGGCGCTGCTGTTCGTCGCTCATGCCCTGGCCGGTGTCGCGGAAGGTGATGCGGACGTGTGTGGGCGCGGGCTGGCTTTTGCGGAGGGCGGCGGCGGCGGTGCTGATGGTGAGTTGGCCGCCCTGGGGCATGGCTTCGGCGGCGTTGAGGGCCAGGTTCAGGAAGGCCTGTTCCAACTGTGTGGCGTCCCCCGGCACGCTGGGCAGGCGGGGATCCAATTCGAGAACCAGCCGCACGTTCTGCTCCCGGAACTTGTGGCGAGTGAGCAGGGCGAGATCGGAGAGCAACGGGTTCACGTTCACCGATGCAAAACGCGGTTCAGGACTCCGGGCGAGGTCGAGGATGCGGTCGACGATGCGGTTCAACTGGACCATTTTCTCGCCCATAATCTGGGCGTCGCGCGCGCGCGGGTCGCCTTCGGGGAAGCGCAGGTCGAGCGAATGATAGAGCATCTGCATCACGGCCAGGGGATTGCGGATCTCGTGGGCGACCTCGGCGGCCAGGAGGCCGAGCACGGAGAGCTTCTCATTCTTGCGCAGTTGGTGTTCGACCTCGACCAGGCGCTCGTAGAGACGCGCCTTCTCGATGGCGATGGCCGAGAGTTCGGCCAAGGCGGACAGGATGCGGATCTCCTCGTTCGAGAAGCTGTGGGGCTGGCCGGTGTACACGCTGAGGGTGCCGATCGGCCGGCGCTGAAACACCAGCGGCACGCTGACCAGCGAGACCAGGCCTTCCTCGCGCGCGACACCGACTCGCTGGTACCGGGTCGAAGTCCGCACGTCCGCGACCTGGAGCGGTTTGCGCCGCCGCACCACGGTCCCGAGGAGGCTTTCGTCGACACTGAGTCGGGAGTTGGTCAGATAGGCTGCGCCCGCGCCGTGGCTGGCTCGCAGATCGAGCCAGGCCCGCTCCTCGTCGAGCAAATGCAGCGCGCTCATCTTCCCGTCCATCAGCGTCGTGGCCGCGCGCGTGATGGTTCCCAGGGCCTCGCCCAGGCTCAGAGCGGACTGGATGGACTGGCCAAGGACGAAGAGCGACTCGAAGAGCCGGGCCTTGTGTCGGAGCTGCTCGTGGAGCCAGGTGTTGCGAATGACCCCGGAGGCGCGCCGCGCCAGTTCGAGCAGCAGCGCCTGCGCCTCGACCCCGAACGCGCCCGGTCGATCGGCGCCGACGAGGATCGCGCCCCGCACTTCGCCGCTCACTTCGAGGGGGGCGGCGAGTTCGGACCGGATCTGGGGGCGGACCATGATGTAACGCGGGTCGGCGAGGACATCGGCAACGCGGGCGGGTCGGCCGGTGCGGACGACCCAGCCGGCGAGACCTTCGCCGACGCGGAATCCGAGCCGGGCCGCCTGGGGCGGCAGTCCGCGCGCCGCCTGGGTTTCGAGGAACCCGGTTGTGGGATTGACGAGCACGATGGATCCGCTGCTCGCGTCGGTGAGGCGCACGGCATGGCGGAGGACCAGATCGAGCGCTTTCTCCGGATCGAGGGTCGAGTGGATGGCCTGGCAGGCCAGGTCGAGCGACCGCAGGCGTTCGCACCGCGCCTTGAGTCTGTCGAGACTCCTGTTCATTGGATGCGCTGCGTGAGCCAGATGGCGGCGCCCGTGAACAGGGCATTGGGGAGCCAGGCCGCCAGCCAGGGGGCGATGTAGCCGCCTGTGCCCAGGGCGAGGCTGAAGCCGGCGATGAAGAAATACGCAAACCCGATGAAGATGCTGCCGGCCACTCCCACAAAGACGTTGCGCCGGCCTGACGGGGCGCCGAACGGAATGGCGATCAGGACGACCACGATGCACTTCCACGGTTCGGCCAGCCGGCCATGGAACTGCGTCTCGAGTTTGGCTCGAGCCCTCGGGTTGAGGCGCGGGTGGAGCCGCTCGTAATCGAGGATCTCGCGCAGCGAGAGCCGCGCTCCCTTGGCCGCCTTCACGTTGCTCAGCTCGGTGAATCGAATCTCGCTGTTGATGAGTTCGGGCGTCTCGGTCAGCTCAGCCAGGGCCAGCCGATTGGTCATCCCGCGGAAGGCGGGCAGCCGGGATTCGGGCGTGTAGAGCAGTTCCTTGACGTCCTGCAAGACCCAGTGCCCGTTGGTGTAGTCCGCCCGTTCCGCGGCCAGCCGCCGATGCCCGCCGTCGGGGAAGCGCCATTCGATATTGATCGACAGCATCTCGCCGGTGAGGCGGTTGTAGGCGCCGATTTGCCACAGACGGCTGTCGGCGTCGTTGTGGAAGACCAGATTGCGCTGCCATTCGGGTCCGAGATCGCCCGGTGCGACTGGCATGCGGCGGCGGAGAACCAGCCTGCCTGCGGTGTAGGCGTCCGGCACCCAGACCTCGTTGAGGGCGAAGAGCACGCCGCCCAGGATGGAGCCCACGACGAGGTAAGGCAGGCAAAGCCGCCACAGACTCAGGCCGGCCGCGCGCATGGCCGTGAGCTCCTGATGACGCGCCATGTTTGTCAGGGTGTAGAGCAGGGCCAGGAGCAGGGCCACCGGGAGGACCGTGACCAGCAGCTCGGGCATCCGGACCAGGTAATAGGCGGCCACGTCGCGCGGAAGCAGTTTGAAGCGCTGGAAGACATCCAGGTCGCTGATCAGATCGGAAGTGATCCAGAAAATCAGAAAGCCCCCGAGGCAGTAGCCGAGGGGGACCAGCAATTCGCGGAGCAGATAACGGTCGAGCAGCCGCATGCGGCCGGCATTGTCAGGACCGCGCATGGGAAAGTCGAGAGCGGATGCGCCGCCTCGGCGCCGGCGGGCCGGGCGCGCGATTTGGCGTGTCGCGATTTGGTATGGCCAAAGGCCGTGCGGCTGGCGAACATGGGCCGGGCATGCACAACATTCTTACCGTCCTGCGCTTTGGCTGCGGCTATCTGCCGCGGTACTGGGTGCGGCTGGCGCTGAGCGTGGTGTTTGGCGGGGTGTTCGCTCTCACCAACGGCAGTTTCATGTGGGCGACGCGCACGCTGACCGAGCGGTTCGCGCCCGCCGCGTCCGCGCCGGCGCAGCCGGCGCCCTCGGATGCCCGGGGCCGGTTCTCCGGGGTGATTGAGCAGTTGGGGCAGAGTGTGCAGCGCGCAATCGATCCCTGGCTGCCGCGCACGGGCCAGCCGCTGGGGTGGCGGCAAGCGGTGGGCCTGCTCCTGTTCCTGCCGGTCCTGGTCTTTCTGCGGAGCGGCGCCGATTACGGCAACAACTACTGCCTGGGGTGGGTGAGCGAGCGCGTCGTCCGGGACATGCGACTGGACGTCATGGAGAAGCTGAGCCAACTCTCCCTCGAGTTCTTCACCCGCTCGCGGACGGGCGATCTGCTCACGCGGATCAACGTGGACACGTACAATCTGTTGCGGGCCCTGCGGCAGGGGGTGGCCGATCTCATCAAGGAGTCGCTCACGATCGTGGTGGTCTTTTGCGGTCTGCTGTGGCTTGACTGGCGCTTGACCTGCGCGGTCATGGTCCTGTTGCCGGCCTGTCTGCTGCCGCTCATGGTGCTGGGTCGGAAAGCGCACCGCGCCATGGCGGTGAGCCGCAAGGCGAACGTCGCGCAATCGAGCCAGTTGGTCGAGTTGTTAGGGAGCATCCGCGTCGTCAAGGCCTACAACCTCGAAGCCGTCGAGATGGCGCGTTTCCGCCAGACGTCCGGGCAGCTCGTCCGCGCCGGCATGAGAGGGGTCAAGGCGAAGGAGTTGGTGAATCCTCTGATCGAGGTCATTTCGGTGCTGGGTTTGGGGGCGCTGCTGCTCTACGTCTTTCACGCGGGCCGCAGCGGCCCGGAGCTGGTGGCCTTCGTCACCGGCATCCTGCTCTTCTTCCTGCCGTTGAAGAAGCTGGCCGGCGTGCACATCGTCTTCGAACAGGCCAGCGTCGGCGTCCACCGCCTGTCGGAACTCCTCGCCGAACAACCCAAGGTCGTCGAGGCGCACAACCCCAAACCCGTGTCCGGGTTCGGATCGGAACTGCGTTTCGAGCGCGTGAGCTTCGCCTACGACGACCGGGTGGTGCTGAAGGATGTGGACCTGGTCATCCCCCGCGGCGCCAGGCTGGGCGTTGCGGGCGAGAGCGGGTCGGGCAAGACCACGCTGCTCAACCTGTTGTTCCGCTTTTACGACCCGACCAGCGGAACTCTCCGAATCGACGGCACGGATCTGAGAGAGGTGTCGATCCGCGATCTGCGCAGTCAATTGGCGCTCGTGAGCCAGGACGTGACGATCTTCGACCAGACCGTGGCGGAGAACATCGCCTGCGGGCGGTCCGGCGCGAGCTTCGAGGAGGTCGAAGCCGCGGCTCGAGCGGCCAGCGCCCACGACTTCATCCTGGCTCTGCCCCAGGGCTATGACACACGGGTCGGCGAGCGGGGCGTGACGCTCTCCGGCGGACAGCGGCAGCGGGTGGCCATCGCCCGCGCGTTCGTGCGCAACGCGCCGATCCTGGTGCTGGACGAAGCGACGGCCGCCCTCGACTCGAAGGCCGAGGCCGAAGTCCAGGCGGCCATCGACCGGCTGGCCGAGCACCGGACGGTGATTTGCGTGGCGCACCGCCTTTCCACTCTGGCGGGCATGGATCAGATCATCGTGCTGAGCCAAGGCTGTATCGTGGAAACGGGCAGCTTCAAGGCCCTGTTGAATCAAGGCGGGATCTTCGCTGCTATGGCGGCGCGGCAGGGCCTCTATCCGTGAACCGTGGTCAGGTAGCCGTCCCGCATCGCGGGATGGCTACAGACCGGTTCATGGTCCTCGTGCGCATTCGATTGTTGAATGTCAACGCTCCCCAAGACCAGGCGTTGTGAGCGTGTTTCACAGAGCCGGAAAATCGCCTTTGCCGGCTCGTGCGGCGATGGTAGGCTTGCGGCCTTTCATGCGAGAGAGAGCTTCAACGGATGCCGGGCGCCTTCAGGATGCCGGGCGGGCGTCGGGCCGAGATCCGGTGCGTCCGGCCAGCGGGCATCGAGCCGGACTCGGGCTGTTTGATCGGGCGGGAGGGAGTCGGCCATGATCGTGCTCGGTCTGGGAGGGATGGTCGGACACGATCCCGCGGCGGCGCTGGTGGTGGATGGGCGTGTGGTTGCGGCGGCGGAGGAGGAGCGTTTCCTGCGGGAGAAGCATGCCAAGGGCAAACAGGCCGAGCATGCGGCGGCATTCTGCCTGCGATTTGCGGGGGTGAAGGCGTCGGATGTGCAGGTCGTGGCGATCCCGTTCGCCCCGGTCAGTCTCATGAGCCCCGCCCGCTGGCATTACGCGGTCCGGCACTGGTATGCGCCGGATCGGGCGTTCGCGGCGCTGTTCAACGGCAACCGGCGTTTTCGGCGCAATGCCCGTCAGGTCTTCGCCGCTCTCGAACGCCTGGGCATTGACCGGCGCCGCGTCCGGTTCATGCCTGTCGAGCATCATTTGGCGCACGCATCGAGCGCGTATCATGTTTCGGGTTACGCCGACGCCGCCATCATGAGTGTGGACGGAGTGGGCGAGTACTGCACGACGTGGTTCGGGCACGGATCGGGCGGTGAGATCGCCTGTCTCAAGGAATTCCATGCGCCCGATTCTCTGGGCGGGTGCTATGGCGCCGTGACGGAGTATCTCGGCTTCGAGATGCTCGATGGCGAGTTCAAGGTGATGGGCATGGCGCCCTACGGCGATCCAGACCGCGCGGATGTTTCCGGGCTAATCGAGTGGAGCGAGCGGGGCTTTCGGGTCAACACGCGGCTGGTCAATTGCATTGGACTGCGCCGCTACAAACGCGCGGCGGCGGGGGAGGCGCAGGGCATCGGAACCTACTTCTCGCCCAAGCTGGTCAAGATGTGGGGGCCACCGCGCGTCGGGGATGACATTGACCATCCTTACGTGCACATTGCCGCGGCGGTCCAGCGCCAGCTCGAGCAGATTCTCCTGGCCCTCACGCGGCACTATCTGGGCGGGCACATCGCGCGCACGCGCCGCCTCTGTTACGCCGGCGGTGTGGCGCTCAACGTGAAGGCTAATCAACGCCTCATTCAGGCCTTCGCGCCCGACTGCGAGGTCTTTGTGCAGCCCGCGGCCAGCGACGCGGGCACGGCGCTCGGCGCGGCCACGTATGCCGCCCACCGCCTTGGCGACACGATCCAGCCAATGACGCACGCGTATCTCGGGCCGGAGTATTCGGCCGCCGAGATCGAGGAGGCGCTGCGGAAACGCGGCTGTCGTTCCGAGAGGTGCGCGTCGATCACCGAAAGGGCGAGCGACCTGCTCGCCAAAGGCCACGTGGTGGCGTGGTGCCAGGGCCGCATGGAGTGGGGCCCGCGCGCCCTCGGAAATCGCAGCATCCTGGGCAACCCCGCGGTTCCGGGCGTTGCGGACAGCATCAACGCGCAGATCAAGTATCGCGAGCGCTGGCGTCCATTCTGTCCGTCTCTGCTCGACTCGGTGGCGCCGGAGATCCTGCAGAGCACCCATCCATCGCCTTACATGACTTTCACGTTCGACGTCGCGCCGGCCTGGCGGACGCGGATTCCGGAAGTGGTGCATGAGGACGGCACGGCGCGCCCGCAGATCGTGACGGCGGAGAGCAACCCGCGCTACTACGAGCTTCTGAGGAAATTCGAGGCGAAGACGGGGATCGGTGTGCTGCTGAACACCTCCTTGAATCGCCGGGGCGAGCCAATGGTCTGCTCCCCGGACGACGCCCTGAACATGTTCTTCGCGAGCGACCTGCAGAACCTGGCGATCGGGGATTTTCTGGTTGCGAAGTGAGGGCGGGGTCGAAAGCCCCGGGCCGGAGCGCCAACGTCCTCTCTTTGACAGCCGTTTGAGGATGCGGTATCGGTGCCGGGGTGAACCCAGGGAGAATGGGATCGATGCCGCAAACCCTTTCGCTGAAAGGCCTCGGACGCTTTCTTGCTGCCGCAGCCGCCCTCCTGTATCCGGAGCGCTGTCGGATCTGTGATGTCGAGAGGGCCACGGTCGCCGAGGGCTTTGTCTGTGCACGGTGCCGCTCGGGACGCGGCGGTGTGCGTTGGATTCGACGACCGTTCTGCGAGCATTGCGGGCTCCCGTTCGATGGGGCGGTTACGACGCGGTTCGAATGCGCCAACTGTCGGGGTCTGGGCCTGCATTTCTCGAAGGCCCGGGCGGCGGTCCTGGCGACGGGGGTTGTGCGGGATGCGATACACCGCTATAAGTACCAGCGTGCGCTCTGGCACGAGCCTTTCCTCGCCGGTTTGCTCGCGGCCCAGGCGGTTCCGGAGCTTCTTTGCGAGCGTTGGGACTGGCTGGTGCCGATTCCGCTTCACCCCGTGCGCGAGCGGGAGCGCGAGTTCAACCAGGCGGAGCGGTTGGCCAAACGCCTCAGCGCGGCGTCCGGGATTCCGTTGAACGTCCGGATGCTTCGCCGGGTCGAACCAACGGAGACGCAAACCCGGTTGACCCGCCGGGAGCGGGCGGCGAACATGCGGCGGGCTTTCGCATTGAGATCCGGGGTGTCGGTGTGCGGACAGCGGATTGTGTTGATTGATGACGTGCTTACAACCGGCGCCACGGCAAGCGCCTGCGCTCAGGTCCTTCGGGCCGGAGGGGCGGGCGATGTTTGCGTATGGACCGTGGCGCGCGGCGTCTGAGTGTTCCTGATGCTTCTATGGCGACATCATTTATTCCCAAGCGATCGATCGGACTCGGAGGCAAGGAACCGGCGCCACCCCCTGAGCCCAAGAGCGCGAGCGGTTTCATCAAGAAACCGAAACTCGGGTCCGGGCGCGCACGCAAGAGGGAAATCCCGGAAGGATTGTGGACCAAGTGCCCCAAGTGTTCCACGATGATCTACGACAAGGAACTGGACGACAACCTCAAGGTCTGCCCCCGGTGCTCGCACCACTTTCCGATCGGGGCCCGGGAACGCATCCATGCCCTTGTCGAGACCTGTTCATTCGAGGAAATGGATCCGCGGTTGATCAGCGTCGATATCCTCGGGTTCACCGGCGTGGCGGCCTATGCGGACAAACTCGACAGTTACCAGAGAAGCACCGGATTGAAGGACGCCGTGTTGACGGGCATCGGCCGGATCGGCCCCTACCGTGTCGCGCTCGGCGTCATGGATTTCTCCTTCCTGGGCGGATCGATGGGATCGGTGGTGGGCGAGAAACTGACCCATCTGATCGAATCCGCCACCGACAAGGGGCTCGGCCTGGTGATCGTTTCGACCAGCGGCGGCGCGCGGATGTACGAAGGGATGTTCAGCCTCATGCAGATGGCCAAGACCGCGGCCGCACTGGCCTACCATGCCCAAAGCCGCCTGCCCTACATCAGCGTCCTGACTCACCCCACGACAGCCGGAGTCATGGCCAGCTTCGCCACCCTCGGGGATCTCATCATTGCCGAGCCGGGCGCCATGATCGGCTTTGCCGGTCCGCGGGTGATCAAGGACACCACGCAGGCCGAACTCCCGCCAGGATTTCAGACGGCGGAGTTCCTCCAGGAACACGGCTTGATCGATTCGATCGTCTCGCGCAAGGAGATGAAGGAACGGCTGATTCAGTACCTCGGCTTTCTGCTCCACAGTCAGCGCCACGGCGTCGCAGCATCGTGACAGCCTCTCTTTAGCGTAAATGGAGCCAAACTCGATGCCTTGGTGGAGACTTTTTCTTTTTTTTTGCTTGAGAGATCGGCTCGATTGGGCGATAAGAATCTGCGTCAGGCGGTTGTGTGAAGAGACCGCGGATCTTTGGAAAACTATGGACTCGACACTGGCTTTACCCTGCCACTGCTCGTGATTAGAAACTAAGTCCTTGAACCGTAGTCTGACCTAGACACGGAGTCCGGATGCCGCTTGGTTGCCGACAGGCCTTGACTGGAAGTCGAAGACCGCGGCGAGGGCTCCACCTGTTTCTTACAAGTTCAAAGGAACTGTTACGCACGGCATTGTGGCGGGGTTCTTTTTTTTCTGAGGGGGGACCGGCCGAGACCGGCCGCGCAGCTCTCAATCTTCGAGCCCGGGTTGGAGCGTGGCCGGATGCAACATCGAGGACCGGGAGGAGGCCCATCGGGATGCCTGGTCGTAGAAGAAGGGTTCACCGACGAGTGTGACGCCATCGGCATACTTGGCCGCTGCTCCGCGCATGAGATCGAACGTCTCGACCAGTTCGCGGAACCAGTTTGGAAAGCGGTCGGTGAACTTGAGTTCGAGAATCACCTTGTCGCCGAACGGCTTGACTGGATTGCGCAGGTGGGTGCTCAGTTGGGCGCTGAACTCGGGCGAACAATAGACGTCCCGGTCCATGGTCACTCGGATCGAGTTGCCGTGCGTGCTCATCCAGGCCTCGCGGGAATAGGTGACGTGCATTTTCGGGCCTGCCCGGATGCCCAGCATGAGGTGGCTGAACCTCTGGAGCGCGACCAGTTCCTTGGGATTCTCGGAGAGCAGATGCCGGGGTTCGGGCAAATGACCCGCGAGGAGCCAATCCACCGCGTTGCGGTGCACGCCGCCGCGCTGTTTGGAAATGGCGTCGTTCATGCGCCTCTTGATTTCGAAGAAGACCGGAGAGGAGGGCTGTTCGTCGTAGTACCGCAATCGCAGCTTGTAGCGGTTCTTCAACCCGTTGATCGTGTCCCAGTAGGTCTTGAGCCAGTCCGAGTCGAGGTAGAGGCTGTGAATGCGGTACGAGTAATCCGGTTGGTCCTGCGAGTACTCGTCCAGGTCCAGATAGGAGCGGACGTAATCCCGGATCGCGAGGGCCTTGTGCTCGCTGATGATGTACTTCAATTCCAGCCGTTGCTGTTGCAGCCGGTCTTGTTTCATGGCTGGCCTCCGCGGCGGCCGAAACTCACCGCGATCGGATCACCTCGTTCTCTGCTCCGCTGGTTTCTCTCGTCGACCATTTTACGCACCACGATCCGTGCACGGCGCGCAGTCGTCTGGGCCCCGCGGCTGTTCGTCCGCATCCGGATTCCCAATGCTCTGAGGGGCTCCTCGTCTCGAGACGCCGTCATGCGCCATCCCGTTAATGATAGCAGGTTTAGTACCAAAAAAACCGCCCCGAGCCGCGCAGTTAGAGCCGCTTCATTTCGCGAGGCCTGACACATAGGCCAAGGTGGTCCGGCGCACCGGCAAACGAGAGGAGACCGCGGTCAGCCTTCACCCCGCAGAACGGGTCGTTGGTGACCAGCAGATTGCCATCCAGATCGAGGTAGTCGGTCAGGTCGGCAAGGTGCGCGGCCGCCGAGATCAGGACACTCGACTCGATCATGCAGCCGAGCATGGTCTGCAGGCCGGCTTGCCGGGCCGCGCGCAAGGCCTCAAAACCCGGGGACACACCTCCGACCTTGACGAGTTTCACGTTCACGGAGTGAAACGCCGCGGCGCAGCGCTCGACGTCCTTGATCGAGACATACGACTCGTCCCCCATGAGGGGCAGAGGCGAGCGTGCCTTCAACCAGACCATGTCCTCGAGAGTGGCGTTGGCGGGCATGGGCTGTTCGACAAACTGGATGGCCCCGTCCTGGGCCAGCCATTCCAGATTCTGCAGGGCAATCTCCTTGGTTTTCCAGGCTTCGTTGGCATCGACACGGACAGGCTTGCGCGGGGCGGCCGCGCGCAAGGCCCCCAGGTTGTCGCGATCGTGCGGGCTTCCCAGTTTGAGCTTCAACACCGGATAGGATTCCGCCGCGCGGGTTTTCTGGGTGATGATCTCGGGCGTGGCGATGCCGATGCTGAATGAAGTGACATGCTTGTTCTCGGCGAAGCCGAGGCCGAGATAGGTGTGCAGTGGTTTGCCGGCGCGCCGCGCGGCCCCATCAGACAAAGCGACGTCCAGCGCGCCTTTTGCGGCGAACTGACCGGGCGCGAGACTTCGCGCGTATTCGAGGCTCGATGCAGGGTCGGCGAAGGAGAGGCGATTGGCGTCCACCCGTTCGAGGAAAGCGACGGCGGTATCGGTTGTCTCGCCGTACCGGGATGAAGGGGCCGCCTCGCCGAGGCCGACAATCCCGTCGTTGTCCGTCAACTCGGCGAGGACCACCTGGCTGGTCGTCTTGCCGCCCGCGCCTCCCGGTTCGAGCCCGCGGGCGATCGTCCAACGATGTGCCAACTGCAGGTCGTAACGCCAGATCCGCAACTTCATGCCGGGTACAGAAGCCGAAATGGGGCGTCGATGCAACTCCAGAAGAGCACCCCAGAAGAGCGTGTCGCGGGGCTCGTCCTGGCCCGGAAATCTCACCAGTGGGGCGGTCGCGGCATTCCTGACGGTCCGCGGGTGAGATTTCCGGGTCTATTCTGATGAGCCCGCATTTCAGGTGAAATGTGACGGTGACCGGTCAGATGACATCAAAAGCTGGTGAGAAATGCGGGCTGGGGCGAGAGTCCGGGCTGGGCCGGGCAAACCTTTGACATCACCGGGTGAGGCCCTACACTGAATCGCATGCGAGTTGTGCGAGTGCCGCTGGGCGAACGAGCCTACTCGATCCGCATCGGAGAGGGCTTGCTCTCCGGTCTGGGTCAAGACTGTGAGCGCCTGGGGCTGGGCAGGCACTGCACCATCATTTCCGACAGCAACGTGGCGCCCCTGTATGCCCGACGGGCTGCCCAGAGTCTCGAGAGGGCGGGCTTCGAGCCGCGCGAAATCACAATCCCCGCCGGTGAAACCGCCAAGTGCCTCGCCCGCGTGTCGGATTGCTACCACGAGTTGGCGCGGCATCGGGCAGGGCGCGATTCGTTCATTGTCGCGCTGGGCGGGGGAGTCGTGGGCGATTTGGCGGGCTTTGTTGCCGCAACCTACCTGCGCGGTTTGGCCCTGGTGCAGGTCCCAACCACTCTGCTCGCCCAGGTGGACAGCTCGGTGGGGGGCAAGGTGGGGGTGAACCTCAAGGCGGGCAAGAATCTCGTGGGCGCCTTTCACCAGCCGCGTCTGGTGGTCTGCGATTTGGCGACGCTCGAAACGCTGCCCCCGCGCGAGTTGCGGGCCGGTTTTGCGGAGGTCATCAAATACGGGATCATCGCTGACGCGCGGTTGTTTCGGCGGCTCGAGCGGGATCTCGATCCTCTCCTGCGAAGAGATGGGGGCGCGCTCGCCGCGGTGGTGGCTCGCTGCTGCGCCATCAAGGCGGCTGTTGTCGGCCACGACGAGACCGAGCAGGGGCGGCGGGCCGTTCTCAACTTTGGGCACACCGTGGGCCACGCGCTCGAAGCCGTCTTCGGGTACGGCAAGTACCTGCACGGCGAGGCCATCGCGGTTGGACAGGTGTTTGCCGCCCGCCTCTCAGCCCGACTCCTCGGTTTGCCCGAAGGCGATGTCGATCGCATCCGATCCCTGTTCGAACGCGCAGGTCTGCCGACGAGCGTCTGCCTGAGCCCGCATCAGCGGGAGAATGTGTCCAGGGCGATGCGGCTCGACAAGAAGACGAGCGCCGGGGAGATCCGGTTCGTCCTGGCCGAGCGCATTGGACAGGTGGTTTGGGGGCGCGCGGTGGCGGCATCTGTGATTCGCGAGGTTTTTGACCTGCTGCTCCGCAAACCGTCGGGAGGCGGGTGAGGGTGGGATGGCGATGGCTCCCGGGGGGGATTGTCCTGTCGCATCGAGTTGATCGTTGCGAGAGAGACGCGGTGAATGAATGAAGTAGCGACTGTCTATCTTGCCTGTGTCTGTCAGCGAAACCATAGTCCGTGAGTTCTTCGAGTTGCACGGGTTTCTGGTGCATCAGCGGCGCAAGTTCGTGACATCGTCCCTGCGCGACGAAGAAGAGATCGATTTTCTGATCCTGAATCCCCGGCCTGTGAAGGCCCCGGGCCCGCTGCCGGCGGTTCTGGAACCGGACCATCTGAGGCGCGTCGCGCGCGCGATCGTCGTCGTCAAAGGGTGGCATACGGAGACGTTCGGCGCCGGGCGGCTCGAACGGACGTCGGGTCTTTTCCGATTCGCGGATCCGGACGTCGAGGCGCAGGCGCGCGCGTTTTTCGGCGATGCGGGGGACATCGACAAGGTGCTGGTCTTGCCCGCCCTGCCGCAGGACGAGGGGGCACGCGCGCGGAGTCTGGCGCTGCTCAAATCCAAGGGGGTGGACGCCGTGATTCCCTTTCGAACGATGCTGGCGGATTTGATCGTCCATACCGAGCCGAACCGGAACTATCAGAAGTCGGACTTGCTCCAGACCATTCGGGTTCTCAAGCAGTACGACCTGTTCCGGGAGGCTCAAATGGAACTTTTCAAGGCCCGGCGCTCCGGACGACGGTCCAGCAAACGCTTGCCAGCGTCGCCGGCGGACTTAACATCCGCCGACGACAGCCCGGGCGGGACGATCTGATGGAATCGGCTCGAGCGGCTCGCGCGGGCGCATCGACGAGGTTGCGCGCATGGTCCGGTCATTTGCATTCACCACGCAGGGGCGCCTGCACACGAAGGACATCGACGCCTTCCTGATGCCGACGCTGCTTGCCGACACGAACCTGTTCTTGTGGGTGGATCTCGAGGATCCGACGCCCGAGGAGAGCGCGTTCTATCTGGATGGGGTGTTTCATTTCCATCCGCTCTCGGTCGAGGACTGTGTCACCGAGAGCCCGTCGCCCAAGGTCGAGGAGTACCTGCCCAAGGAGGGCGACCGCTTCACGCCCTATCTGTTCATGGTGATTCACGCGGTCGACTACAGCCGGAAGGACGGCGTGTTCGCCACCAGCGAGCTCAACTTCTTCCTCGGCAAGAATTTCCTGGTCACCTACCACGTCGTTCCGCTCAAGAGCGTCTCCGTCACCTCCGAACGCTGCCTGCGCAGCAACGTCCACATCGCCCGCGCACCCGACCGGGTGGCGCACACGCTCCTGGACACGCTGGTGGACAACTACAGGCCGGCCCTCGAAGAACTCTCGATCGAGATCGGGGACCTCGAGGACCAGGTGCTGCATCGCCCCGACGCGGAAACGCTCGACCATATTATCCAGATCAAGAAGGAGGTGCTTCATCTTCGCCAGATCATCGGCCCGCAGCGCGAAGTGCTGGCCCGCTTCGCCAGCGGCGAGTTCAAACTGATCCGCGCCCATCTGGTGCCCTATTACCGCAACGTCTACGACGCCCTCCACCACATCTCCGAGCTGGCCCAGAGCTACACCGACTCCGTCACCGGCATTCTGCAAGTCTACTTGAACATCTCATCCAACCAAACCGGCGAGGTCATCAAACTGCTCACCCTGTTCACGATCGTGACCACGCCCCTCATGATGATCGGCACGTGGTACGGGATGAATTTCAAGAACATGCCCGAGCTCGAGGGCGGTTATTGGATCGTCCTGGGTGTCGCGCTCGCAAGCACCGTCGCCACCTACTGGTATTTCAAGAAGCGCAAATGGTTCTAGCCCGCATGTTTCATGAATCTGTGACCACGGCGAAGCCAAAGACTGCGCAAAGTGGACCCATGCGGGCTGGAATCCTTGACCCCTTCAACGCAGCTCAGAGAGTTGACTTGTCCACAACGAGTAGGGCCGGTCAAGGATTCTAGAGGCGTCCCGCCGACCATGCCGTCCCCCAAATCCAGTTTTCTCGACAAGGTTCTCGGGCGCCTCGGACGCCTCGACACGGCGGACTTGCAGAAGGTGGTCGAGCGATTGGCGCGGGAGCGCAACTTCCTCGAGACGCTTTTCAACACCATCGAGGACGGCGTGCTGGTCGTCGACGCCGAGGGGCGGGTGGCCTACTGCAATCAGGCGGTCACCCGCCTGCTCGGCCTGGTCCCTGAGAGCGCCGAAGGACAGCCCATCGCGCGGTTTTTCCCCGAGCTCGATTGGGAGAAGATTGCCGCGCTCGACCGCCGCGGCGGCCCGCACGCCACCCGGCACGAGCTCGAAGTCAGCTTTCCGCGTCCGCGCTTCCTGCGGGTGTTGGCGGCTCCGCTCGATGCGGGTGCGCAGGGCGGCGCCGGCGTGGCCCTCGTCCTGCACGACGCGACCGAGGCTCGCCAACAGACCTTCGAGGCGATCGAGAGCGAACGGCTGCAGGCCCTGACCCTCCTGGCCGCCGGCGTCGCCCACGAGATCGGCAACCCGCTCAACGCCCTCCACATCCACCTTCAGTTGATGGAGCGCGAGCTGAAGAAGTGGGGGGTGGTGACCGACGCCTCGGCCCCCTCGCGCCCGGGGCGGCGACGCGCCACATCATCGTCCGCCTCACCCTCCGGGGGCGAGACGGCGGAGATTGCCGGCCGGATGCACAAGTACCTCACGGTGGCCAAGGGCGAGATCGTGCGCCTGGACTACATCGTCACGCAGTTTCTCGATGCGATTCGCCCGACGATTCCCCAGATGCGGCCCGCGCTGCTGAACGCGGTGGCCAAGGCGACACTCGACTTGCTCCGCCCGGAACTCGACAACCGCGGTCTTGCCATCGAGGCGCACCTGGCGCGCGACCTGCCCGAGGCGCGTTTTGATGCCGCGCAAATCAAGCAAGCCCTGGTGAACCTCATCAAGAACTCGATGCACGCCATGACTCGGGGCGGCGTTCTCACGATCCGGACAGGCACTGCGGCCGAGGGCGTCTGGATCAGCGTGGGCGATACCGGGACGGGCATTTCCCAGGAGCGGCTCAGCCGGCTGTTCGAGCCGTTCTTCACGACGAAGAAGAAGGGCACCGGCCTCGGTCTGATGATCGTCTACCGCATCGTGCGCGAGCACGGCGGGCGCATCGACGTCGAAAGCCATCCGGGCAAGGGGACCGTGTTTCGCCTCTGGTTTCCACTGCGCGAACGCGGCCCGCGCCTCCTCGAAGCGGGCGCCGCGGACGATCAGGAACCGGCTCCAACAGCCTAGCCCGCATGTTTCATGGATGTGTGACCACGGCGAAGCTGAGAACTCCAAAATGCGGACATCAGATCACGCGCAGCCTTGTGATATGTCCGGGCTAGCCCTCATGTCCGATCATCTGACCGTCAACGAAATCTACCTGAGCGTGCAGGGCGAAAGCACATTCGCCGGTCTCCCGTGCGTCCTGATCCGGCTCACGGGCTGCAATCTGCGCTGCTCGTATTGCGACACCGCCTATGCGTTCAGGCAAGGTCGCCGGCAGACGATCGAGGACGTCCGGGCGGAGGTCCGCCGGCTAGCGGCGCCCTATCGCGCTGTTCGGGGGCCGGTCTCGATCCCTGTGGTCGAGTTGACGGGCGGCGAACCGCTCCTGCAGCCGGGATCGCTGCCCCTGCTCGAAGCGTTGTGCGACGACGGATTCAACGTGCTGCTGGAAACCAGCGGGGCACTCGACATCGCGCCGGTCGACCGCCGCGTGCGGCGCATCATGGACCTCAAGTGCCCGAGCAGCGGCGAGAGCGCCCAAAACCGATGGGAGAACCTGGCGCACCTGCGGGCGACCGACGAAGTGAAGTTCGTGATCGGCACCGAAGAAGACTATCGCTGGGCGCGGCAGGTCGTCTCCGAGCGCCGCCTCGATGAGGTCTGCCCGCTCCTGTTCTCCTGGGTATCGCCGCTCGAACCCCGCCAGCGCGATCCGTCCCTCAAGTCCAGCCCCCCGAACCAGACCCCGGTCTCGCGGCGCGCCCTGGCCGAGCGGATCATTGCGGATGCCCTGCCGGTCCGTTTCCAGGTGCAATTGCACAAGGTCATCTGGCCGGCAGACCAGCGAGGCGTTTGAGTGAAGGCCACCCGTCGCGTTCTCGATCTGTTGCGCGCCTACGAATCGCGCAACGTGACGTTCATCGCCCCGGATCTCTCCGGGCCGATCGTCTGGGAGCGCGCCCGTGCGGTGCACGTCTGGGACCTGGAAGGCCGCCGGTACCTCGATCTGACCGCAGCGTTCGGCGTGGCGGCCGCCGGCCACGCCAACCCGCGGGTCGTTGCGACCGCCCGGCGCCAAATGCCCCGTCTCCTCCACGCGATGGGCGATGTGTATCCGCATCGCCTCAAGGCCGCGCTGGCTCGAGAGTTGAGCCGCATCACGTTCGAGCGCTGGACGGGCGGGGCGGGGGGATCGCGGATTTCGGATCGCGGACGCAAGATGATCGGCTCGACTCGCCATACGCCCCGGACCGGCAAAGTGATCTTTGGGAACTCCGGTTTCGAGGCTGTCGAGGCCGCACTGAAAACAGCGCTGCTCGCCACTGGCAAGGCGGGCGTCCTCGCCTTTCAAGGCGCTTACCATGGTCTCGGGTACGGCGCGCTCACGGCCACCGAGCGTGCGCATTTCCGGCTGCCGTTTCGGTCCCAGCTCAAGCCGTTTGTGCGATTCGCGCCCTTCCCTGTCTCCGACGCCGCCGTCGGGCGGGCCTGTGCTGTCGTGCGCGATCACCTCGATTCCGGACGGGTTGGTGCCGTCCTGATTGAACCTGTGCAGGGGCGGTCGGGCATCCGCGTGCCGCCGCCGGACTTCCTGTCCCGCGTGCGAGGGTTGTGCGACCAGTTCGGTGCGCTCCTGGTCGCGGACGAGATCTATACAGGATTCGGACGCACCGGGCGTTGGTTTGCCTGCGAGCGGGGCGGCGTTGTCCCGGACCTGATCTGTCTGGGGAAGGCCTTGACCGGCGGTTTTCCCCTGTCGGCGTGTGTCGGTCGGGCTGATGTGATGGACCGCGCATGGCCGGAGGCGACGGGCGAAGCCATCCACACAAGCACGTTCCTGGGACACCCGGTCGGATGCGCCATGGCCCTGAGCCAGATCCGCGAGATCCGATCCAGACGCCTTCCGCAGCGAAGTGAGCGTCTGGGGGCGGTCCTGCGCGCCCGGTTGAGTCGGATGGCGGTGCCCGCCGGCCTGGTCGCCGATGTCCGCGGGCTCGGCCTGATGGTCGGATTCGAGCTGTCCCATCGCGACGGTCGTCCGGCCTGCGACGTTGTGGCGGAGATCGTCAGGATCATGCTCGACCGGGGTTTTCTCGTTTTGCCCGAAGGCGAGCATGGGAATGTCCTCGCATTCACGCCGCCGCTCATTATCAGCCAAAACGATCTCGAACGGGCCGTCGAAGCCCTGGCGGACGCTCTGGCGCAACTCGGGCCGGCATGACTCTCTCCGAAATGCGCCGGATCCTGAGCGCCCGGCGGATCCGCCTCACCAAATCGCTCGGTCAGAACTTCCTGCACGACGGCAACCAGCTCCGCCGGATGGTGGACCTGGCCGCCCTTCGCCCGAGCGACCAGGTGATCGAGATCGGCCCGGGTCTCGGGCCGTTGACCGAGCTCCTTCTGGCCGGGGCGCGTGAGGTGCTGGCCATCGAGAAGGACGCGCGACTGGTCGGTTGTCTCGAGGAACGGTTCGCCGGAGACGAGAGACTCCGCCTGGTGCACGCGGACGCCGTCGATTTCCTCGCCGGGCATCCGGCCGACTGGGCCTCGTGGAAACTTGTGGCTGCCCTTCCGTACTCGGCCGCGTCGGAGATCCTGATGGCCCTGGCCCTGGCACCGACGTGTCCCGAGCGGCTCGTCATCACCCTGCAGCAGGAGGTCGCCCGGCGCCTGTCTGCCGGACCGGGATCGCCGGAGTATGGCATCCTGACCTTGATCGTCCGGCACAGGTATGCGCCCGCCGCTGCCTTCAGCATTCCGGCCAGTTGTTTCTTCCCTCCCCCCAAGATCACATCCACCTGCCTGGCCCTGGACCGGAGATCGGGACCTGGTTTCTCCGTGTCCGAGCGGCGCACGTTCGCGAGGTTGGTCCGAAGCGCTTTTTCGCAGCGCAGGAAGATGATGTTCAAGCTGCTCAAATCCACCTGGGACGAAGACGCGCTGCGCGGTGCCTTCGAGACTCTCGGCCTCAGCGAGACATGCCGGGCCGAATCTCTGGATCTGGCGAGGTTCGAGGCTCTGGCCCGGCATCTGAGGCCGTCGGGCGCGGATGCGGAACGATCATGATGGGATCGAGGACCACAACTAATTAGGACCGCGTCCGGACGCTTCCACAACGGATTGTAGATTCGCAAGATTTGGTGTTGTTTTTGGAGGCAGTTTTCATACAGTCTGAACCGTCTGGTATCCCTGAAGACAGGTTGCTTGAACATCCGGTTTTTCGCGGTCTGGTTCTTCGAGTCCGAGCAGGTTCAAATATGGCTGACAACGTCCCGACGACTGACAAGTACGACGCCTCCAAAATCGACAAACTCGAGGGGCTCGAGGCGGTCCGGAAGCGTCCCGGCATGTACATTGGCGACCCGGACGAGCGCGGGCTTCATCACTGTGTGTTCGAGGTGTTGGACAACTCGATTGACGAGCACCTGGCGGGCTTCTGCCAACGCATCGAGGTGACGATGCACGTGGACGGATCGTGCTCGATTCGCGACGATGGACGCGGCATCCCGGTCGATACCCACCCGAAATGGAACATGCCGGCGGTCGAGTTGGTGCTGACCAACCTGCACGCCGGAGGCAAGTTCGGCCAGGGCGCCTACAAGTACTCGGGAGGTCTGCACGGCGTCGGGGCCAAGTGTGTCAACGCCCTCTCCGAATGGTTCAAGGTCGAGGTCTCCCGCGACGGGAAGGTCTACTACATGGAGTTCGCACGGGGCGTCACCGTGCGCAAACTCGAAGTCATCGGCAAGTCCAAGCACACCGGCACCCTGATCACCTTCAAGCCCGATCCGGTCATTTTCACCCTCACCACGGAATTCAAGTTCGAGCACCTGGCGCTCCGGTTGCGCGAGTTGGCATTCCTCAACCCGGGCGTCGAGATCCTCCTGACCGACGAGCGGACGGAGAACAAGTCGGAGCGGTTCTTTTATCGGGACGGGATCGAGGAGTTCGTGAAGCAGTTGGGCAAGAGCAAGCAGACGATCCATCCCAAGCCGGTCTGCCTGTCGGGCAAGCGCGTCATCAAGGTCGAGACCCGCGAGGAGGATGCGTTCGTGGACTGCGTGCTGCAGTACACCGACAGCTACAACGAGCAGATCCTCTGCTTCGCCAACTCGATCGCCAATCCCGATGGCGGAACGCACCTGACGGGATTCCGGAGCGCATTGACCCGGGCGATCAACCAGTACGCCAAGGCGAATGAACTGCTGAAAGAAAAGGACGCCTCGATCAGTGGCGACGATGTGCGGGAAGGATTGGTCTGCGTGCTGAGCGTCAAGCTGCCCAACCCCCGCTTCGAGTCCCAGACCAAGGTCAAGCTGGTCAACACGGAGATCGACGGCGTCGTCTCCTCGATCGTGTACGACGGGTTGATGACCTACTTCGACGCCAATCCGTCGGTGGCCAAGAAGATCATCGAGAAGTGCCTCATGGCCGCCCGGGCGCGCGAGGCGGCGCGCAAGGCGCGCGAGGCGGTGCGGAAGACCGCGCTGACCGGGGGCGGCCTGCCTGGCAAACTGGCCGACTGCTCCGACCGCGACCCGGCGAACACCGAGCTTTACATCGTCGAGGGCGATTCCGCTGGCGGCTCGGCCAAGCAGGGCCGGGATCGGAAGTTCCAGGCGATCCTGCCGATCCGGGGCAAGCTGATCAACGTCGAGAAGGCGCGATTGGACAAGGTGCTCCAGAACCTCGAGATCCGCACAATGATCACGGCGGTGGGCACCGGCATCGGCGACAGCGAAGGCGAAGGGGCGTTCAACCTCGAGAAGTTGCGCTACCACAAGATCATCATCATGACCGACGCCGACGTCGATGGCGCGCATATCCGCACGCTGCTGCTGACGTTTTTTTATCGGCAGATGCCGGAGCTGATCCGGCGCGGGTTCGTCTACATCGCCCAGCCGCCGCTCTATCAGATCGCCCGCAAGAAGCGGGTCGAGTACGTCGAGGACGATCCGCAGCTCAATCGCATCCTCATCCAGTTGGGCACCGAGGACGTGCGGCTGCGCAACGTGGCCGATGGGCGGGAGTTCAACGAACGGCAGTTGTCCGAGATCCTCGAATTGCTCGTGATTCTCGAGAAGTACGTGCGCGCGTTGCAGCGCCACGGAGGCGACTTTGCCGAGTATGTCGAGAAACGGCGTCCCGACACCCACGAGCTGCCGCGCCACCTGGTGAAAGTGCGGCAGGGGAACGACGAGGCGGTGCACTACTTCCACGCCGAGGAGGAGTTGCGCGAGTTCGGCGAGGCCAACCCCGATCTCGGGCTCTTCGGCGAAGAGGAGACCGCCGCCGGCACCGACAGGAAAAACGGCCACAACGGCCACATCGGCCCAACGCGCCGGGCGCGCCATGTCGAGCTGCACGAGACTAAGGCGGTCGAAGACCTGCTCGCGAAGCTGGCGCGCAAGGGGCTCAACGTCGAGCACTTCGCCGCCCAGGATAAACCGCTCTTCGAACTGGTGGAAGGCGAGGGCGAGCGGGCCCAAATCAAGCCGATCTTCTCCATCCCGGAGATTCTGCTCGGGGTGAAGGAGGTCGGGAAACGGGGTCTCCAGATCAAGCGGTTCAAGGGCCTGGGCGAGATGAACCCGAAGGAGCTCTTCGAAACGACCATGAACCCGGCGCGCCGGAAGCTGCTGCGCATCGACCTGACCGACGCCGTCGAGGCGGAGGAGATGTTCACCAAACTGATGGGCGACGAAGTCGAGCCCCGCCGCCAGTTCATCGAAGACAACGCGCTCAATGTGCGCAACCTGGACGTCTGAAGCGTTCTATCCCCCCCGCCCCCTATGCCCGAAGAGAGCCAAACGCCGCCCCCGCCCCCTCCGCCCGAGAGTCCCACGCCGCTCTACGCCGCGAACGAAAAGGTCGAGAAGATCAACGTCGCCGAGGAGATCAAGAACTCGTTCCTCGATTACTCGATGTCGGTGATCATCTCGCGCGCCCTGCCCGACGTGCGCGACGGGCTCAAGCCGTCCCAGCGCCGCATCCTCTACGCGATGTTCCACGACCTGGGCCTGCTGCCGACGCGCCGACACCTCAAATGCGCCCGCATCGTCGGCGAGACGATGGGCAAATACCACCCGCACGGCGACCAGGCCATCTACCCGACGCTCGTGCACATGGCGCAGCCGTGGGCGATGCGGGACACGCTGGTCGATGGACAGGGCAACTTCGGATCCGTCGAGAACGATCCGCCGGCGGCGATGCGGTATACCGAGGCCCGCATGACGCACCTCGGCGCGGTGTTGATGGAGGATCTGGACAAGCAGACGGTCGATTTCGCGCCGACGTACGACGAGGAACACGAGGAGCCGGTCGTGCTGCCCGCGGCGTTCCCGAACCTGCTGGTCAACGGCGGCACCGGCATCGCCGTGGGCATGGCGACCAACATGGCGCCGCACAACCTGGGCGAAGTCGTCGATGCGATCTGCGCCCAGATCGACGACCCGGGCATGACCATTCCCCAGTTGATGAAGCACATCAAGGGCCCGGACTTCCCGACCGGCTGCATGGTGTGCGGGCTCGAAGGCATCCGCCAGTACTTCGCCACCGGCCGGGGCAGCGTCAAGATTCGCGGGCGGGTCGGGGTCGAGCAGCTCAAGGGCGGACGCGAGCAGATCATCGTCACGGAGATCCCCTACAACGTCAATCGGGCGCAACTGGTCGAGCGGATCGCGACGCTCGTCAACGAGGGCGAACTCAAGGAGTTCAAAGACATCACGGCCGTCCGCGACGAGTCGGACGAGAACACGCGGGTGGTGATCGAGCTCAAGCGGGATGCCGTGGCGAAGGTGGTCATCAATAACCTCTATCGCCACACGGCGCTCGAAACGAGTTTCGCGGTCAATGCCCTCGCCATCGACCATGGCCGGCCCAAAACGCTCAATCTCAAGGAACTCATCAATTGCTACATCGAGCATCGTCGCGAGGTGATTTTGCGCCGGACTCGATACCTCCTCGGCAAGGCCGAGGAGCGGGCCGAGGTGCTCGAAGGCTACCTGGCCGCGATCGCCAACCTCGACGAGTTCATCCGGATCATCCGCACCTCGAGAACCCGCGACGAGGCCAAGGTCAAACTGCTCGCCTTCGAGTGGACCCGCCTCCAGGTCGAAAGCTGGGGAATCCGCATCCGCCAGCAAGCCCGGCTCGTCAACGGCCGATACAGCCTCACGGAGCGGCAGGTGGACGAGATCCTCAACCTGCGCCTCTACCAACTGACCGGACTCGAGATCGACAAGGTCGCGGCCGAGTACAAGGCGTTGCTCGAAACCATCCACGATCTCCTCGACATCCTGGCCAAGGAAGCGCGCGTGTTCGCCATCATCAAGGCCGAGTTGCAGGCCGTGAGGGCGAAGAACGCCACGCCACGCCTGACGGATCTGGTGCCCGACGAGGGCGAGATCGCCATCGAGGATCTCATTGCCAACGAGGGCGTCATCATCACGATGACCCACAACAGCCTCATCAAACGCACCAATATCTCCTCCTACCGCGCCCAGCGTCGCGGAGGCAAGGGGGTGATCGGCATGACCGCGCGCGAAACCTCGGCCGTCGAGGGCGACGCGCCCGATTTCATCGAGCGGCTCTTCACCGCCAGCACGCACGATTACCTCATGTTCTTCACCAATACGGGGCGGGTCTACGTCGAGCGCGTGCACGAAATCCCCGACATGGGCCGCGCAGCCAAAGGACGCAGCATCGCCAACCTCCTCGAACTCCAGGCGGGCGAGAAGGTGACCGCGCTCATCCGCATCGAGAGCAAGACCGGGCCGGCCAAGGAGGATGTCACGTGGCAACAGCCCGGGTTCATCTTCTTCGCCACCCAGTCGGGCACCGTCAAGAAGACCGCCCTGGCCGAGTTCGCCAACGTGCGCCGCGGCGGCATCATCGCCATCGGCATCGAGCCCGGCGACACCCTCATCGATGTCCGCTACACCCTCGGCACCGACCAGGTCGTGCTGATCACCCGGGGCGGCATGAGCATCCGCTTCTCCGAGGAGGACGTCCGGTCGATGGGCCGGCCCGCGACCGGCGTCCGCGGCATCTCCCTCGATCCCGAGGACCGCGTCGTGGCGGCCGCCGTGGTGGACCCGGAAGCGACCCTGCTCGTGGCGGGCGAGAACGGCCTCGGCAAGCGCACCCGCTTCGAGGAGTACCGCATCCAGTCCCGTGGGGGCAAAGGCATCATCACCATGAAGACCACCGAGCGCACCGGCGGCGTCCTGGGCGCCCTCACCGTCCGGGAAGCCGACGAGGTCATGCTGATCACCGCCGGCGGCCAGATGGTGCGGATCGCTGTCAGGGACATCCGCGAGACCGGACGGAATGCGCAGGGGGTGAAGCTGATCAACCTCGACGAAAGTGATCGCCTGCAGGGCATCGCGCCCGTCATCAGCGAGGAGAAGGAAGACTCCGCCGAGGACAACTCGGCCCCGGCCTCAGCGCCCCCGACGGACTGATTCCCAAGTCAGGTTGCGGCTCTCGATGTTGACCGGGTCCGTCTTTCTTTTCACCGCGAAGGACATGAAGGGCACGAAGAAGGGAAGCAGCGTGGCATGCGAAGCGATTCGCTCGCTTCCGGGCGACCGGGAACGTGAAGGGTGAATGGGACCATTCCACTCTCCTTCGTGTTCTTCGTGCTCTTCGTGGTGGTTTGTCTTCACCGCGCAGAGAGTCGACCTCGGTTTCCCCTCCAAATGTCAATTGTGAAGATGTGACCCCATGGGTCAGGCCTGTGCGTGCAGGGCGCGGAGCTGGGCCACGGAGGCGGTGCCGGTGGTGCCCAGTTGGTGAATGACAATCGACGCGGCGAGGCTGGCCAACTCGAGCGCCTCGCGCACCGACGCCCCCGCCGCAAGCGCCGACGCGAGATTCGCCGTGACCGCGTCCCCCG
This sequence comes from Verrucomicrobiota bacterium, assembly GCA_022710935.1. Lineage (GTDB taxonomy): Bacteria > Verrucomicrobiota > Verrucomicrobiia > Limisphaerales > J093 > MWFF01. The sequence goes on along the minus strand of JAKLFY010000025.1, from coordinate 46,181 downwards.
CGCCGACAATGTCGATGTCGCCCCGCACCGGCAGCGCGGGCACATGCTCGGACGCGCCGTCCGGGCAGGCGCCGATCATCCCGTGCTCCGCCAGCGTGACGAACACCTCGCGTCGATGGACTTGGGCCAGGGCCATCGCCGTCCGGCGGACGGCCGCGACGTTTGCTACCGCCGCATCCGCGGTTCCGCCGGTGAGGGCGGCAAGCTCGCGCGCATTCATCTTCAAGATGACGGGTGGGAAACCCCGCAGCCCGCGCCTGCTGTCGGCCAGGATGGGCAACCGGGGGCGGCCCACAACCACGCGGCTCACGGACGCCAGCACGCCGCGCGTGACGACTCCGGTGTCGGCTACGTCCACCTGGTCGAGCAGGATCAACGCATCGATTTGTGAGGCCAGGTTCTCGACACTCTCGGCCAGCCGTGCTTCGACGTCGCGCGGGGTCGGCGTCCAGTTCTTGCTGTCGAGGCGGTTGAGTTCGACCGGCGGGCGTCCGGGCTTGAACACGATGGGTTTGCAGTAAGTGAACGTGCGCCGCGCGCCTGTCGTCATGAAGAAATCCATCCGCACCCCGGCCATCCCGGCCAGGGCGCGCCTCAGTTCGAATCCTTCGCCGTCGTCTCCGCAGAACCCGATCGGATAGAGCGTTCCGAGGCCGAGGGCGACGAGGTTGTTGAGGATGGTGCCGGCGGCCCCCGGCTGGCCGCGCACGCGGATGACGTTGTGGACCGGTAGGCTCGTTTCGAGCGATGTCTCCGCGCGCGCCGGGTCAATCTCGAGATAGCGGTCCAGACAGAAATCCCCGGCGACCGCGACGCGGAGTCCGGAGTAGCGCCCGGTGAGAGCGGAGAACCGTTCGGGGGTCATGGTGTTTTCGTCTTCGGTTTGTCGGCGAGCGCGTGGTGGAGATGATGCAGGAAGGCGACGTTGTCGCACTGGGCGTAATGCATCGTGCCGCCCATGCGCGCGTAGCTCTTGCAGAAGCGGAGGTAGTAGGCCGGGTTGTCGCGCGGGGGCTCGCCCCGGGTCCAATCCCAGCGCCCGCCATCCTGCAGATCGACCACGTAAAGCGTGTGTCCCTGGACAATCGGGCGTCCGGCCTGGATTCGAAGATTGTTCACGCAGCTCAGTGTCTTCTCGAAAACTTGCGGCCCCATGATCGCCGACCCGATCGACATCACCACGCCGCCATCGAGTCCCTCGACCGCCGTTGCGAACCGGGCAAAATCGACGCCGCCCGCCCGCCCGATCGCCGCCCCATTGAACATGGGATGAGTCGCGACGATGTCGTAGCCGATTCCGGGATGGACGGTCAGCGGAACCTCATGCCGGAAGGCATTGGCCAGCACCGAGGCGTTTCGCCACCGATGCAGAACCATCAGGGGACCCGACGCAATCCCGAATTGCCGGATGGCGTGCAGCAATTCCACTCGGGCTGGGGTGAGCGGATGGTGTGGGTCGGCGCGCACCTGCGCCTCGAGATCGTCGGCTTTGGGCACCTGGTCGCCATCCTGGTAAATGAAGCGGCCCAGCGCCTGTCCATACCCTTCGCCCCTGAGCCCGCCCAGCAGCAGCGCCAGATGGATGCAGCGGCCTGTCTCGTCCCACGTGCCGAACGTGCCGGTGGCGACATTGGCGCGGACGCTCTCGGTGGAACGTCCGAGGAACGAGAATTCCCAGTCGTGGATGGTGCCTGCGCCGTTGGTGGCCAGGTGGGTGAGATGGCCATGATCGAGCAACTGGACCAGGAGCAACTGCCCGCCATTCTTGATGAGGTGGGCGCCGTAGATGAGCATCACGCTCGCCCCGCGTTGCCGGGCCTCGCGGATGCGCGCGGCGCATTCCCGCACCAGCCGCGCATTGGCGTCCGAAACGGGCGGCGGATCGTTCGAGGGTTCAACGAGGATCTCATCGAGCCGGCTCAGGCTTTCCCGCTGCTCGAGGGGGAGCACGCGCACGCGGCGCAGGTCAAGGGTTTCGCCATTCATGGTAGCCCATTTCAGAAGGCTGAGCGTGATTAGCCCGCATTTCAGGTGAGATGTGACGGTGACCAGTCAGATGACATCAGAACTTGGTGAGAAATGCGGGCTAAGATCCGGACTCCCCGAGTAGAATCGGAAGCAGTTTCAGGGCGTCCCGGAAGTCCGGGATGACCACGTCCGCACCCACACCCAGCAAGCGCTGCCGCTTCCACGGGTCGAACTGTCCCGAGCCGTTGTTGGCCTCGTCGCTGGCCACGGCGACGGCCAAGCCGCCGACCTCCTTCGTGTTCTGGATCTCGACGTAGCCGTCGCCGAACGAGAGCAACTGAGCGCCGTCGATCCGGTTCTCCCGCAGGATGCGGTCGATCACCATCTTCTTCGAGAACTGTTTGTAGTCGTCGAGGGCGCCGTAGATCCGGGGGCCGAAGTACTGGGTGAGCCCGAGGGCCGCGGCCTCCTGTTTCACGAACACCTCGTCCGTCCCGCTGGCCAGGTAGAGGGAGAAACCGCGCCGCCGCAGTTCGTCAAGAAACGGGCGGGCTTCGAAGACGAGCAGATCGTCCGGTTCAAGCGTTCGGCTGGCGAGGGCGTCGAGCCGATGGCGGATGCGGGCATCAAGCCGGCGCAGGTACTCGTGTTTGTACCAGAGCGGTTCGCGCGGCTCGCCCCCGCGCTCGCGGATGCGCTCGGCCAGTTGAATCATCTGGTAGATCGTCTGCTTGCCGTTGAGCCGCATGATGTCCTCGAACGCCAACTGGCGCAGCGCCTCGGGCGTCTCGCCCGGTTGGGCCGGCAGCATCTCGACGAACATCGGCACCATCACATCCGGCCAGCCCTGCCGGATCAGCGACAGCGTGCCGTCGAAGTCGAACAGCACATGGCTGATGCCGGGGCGCGGCGCGAACGAGGGCGCGAATTCGACCAAACCGTGAAAAGACCCGCCCGCCACCCGTTCTGGGGGTGTTGCGGCTTCGGGCTCGGGCCCTGTTTCCGCCATCTCGAGGTCTCCCGCTGCGGCCTCGGGGGTCGCGTTCGGCTCGATCGGGTGCGTTTCCTGCGGGCTGTCGATTGCCTGCGCCGAGCCGGACGAGACGCTGTCTTCCGGGGCGGCGGGCTGATCCGGGGAGTCGCCCGCGTTTGGAGGCGGCGATGGCTGGGGCAAGGCCTCGATCGATGACGTTGAGGCCGATGCCGCGGCACGAGTTTGAACGGTCACGAGGGCGCGCCGGAGCAACTGACCCTGAAACACATGTCCGACGGCCACGGTCTCGAGCACCGTGGCGCCCTCGGGGACCGTCGCCTTCGCATCGGGCAATTGGTGCCGCTCGGGGTCGAAGGGCGTGCCCGGGGCGGCCACGATGGGCACCATGCCGACGCGGCGCGCGGCATCGCGGCAGGCGTTCTGAAACTGGGTGAACTCGTGGATGAGCCCGGACTGGCCGGATCGCACGCCGGCCAGGTAAAGGGCGTAGACATTGTCCAGGATGCGGACGAGGACCTGGAGCCAGTCGCCCTCGGCGCGGCGGAGTTTCGTGGCCTCGAGGCGCAGGTGATGGCGCTCGGAGTCCTCCGCTCTCTGCATGAAGGCCTGGAAGGCGCGTTGCTCCTCGGTCATACGATCCATGACCTCGCGCGCCGCGGCGACCGTTTTGCCGGCGTGTTCGTGCGCCGTTTGCCACTGGCCGGTGGCGGTCTCGATGCGGTCGGCGACATCCTGGACCTGCTCGATCTGCCGGAGGGTGTCAGTCAGGCCCGCCATCTCGACAAGCTTGAGTTCGGCCTGGTGCCGGAGCCGAAAGGGCCACACGGCCAGCATGGCGCCCAGGGCCACGCAGGCGGCAAAAGCGCACACCTCGATGGCTGTCATGGGCCGGTGCGCCTGCTGCCAGATCACCAGGGCGGCTGCCACCAGGAGGAGGTCGCCGACAACAAAGGGCAGAAAGAGCTTTGCGCCCAGGTTCACGCGAGTGGTGCGGTCCGTCATGGGGCCGGAGGTTAAGCTGGCACACCCGCGGCTGCCACGGAAAAGTTGCGTGATGGCGCGCGGTCCGTGCCTCTGGTTGTTGTCGGTGTCCTGTCGCCCGGTGAGGGCACCGGGCCTACAACGAATGGAGACTCCCGCTGTAGGCCGCGTGCCCTCACGCGGGGCGAGGGCAGCCATCGGTGCGGACGCCGGGTCAGGGGAACTCACTCGTAGCGGAGCGACTCGATGGGGTCGAGATTGGCGGCTTTGTAAGCCGGGTAGGTGCCGAACAGGACGCCGACGATCGAACAGATTGTGAGCCCGATCACAACCCAATCCACAGGGATCACGGGCGGGAGCTTGAGGAAGTAAGCGGCCGAATTGCCGCCGAGAATGCCCAAGACGACTCCGATCACTCCGCCCACCTCGCAGAGCACGATCGCTTCCATGATGAACTGGGTCATGATATTCCGCTTCTTGGCCCCGATCGCGCGGCGGATGCCGATCTCGCGCGTGCGCTCGGTCACCGACACCAGCATGATGTTCATAATGCCGATGCCCGCCGCCACCAGGGCGATCGAGCTGACCACCGCGACGCCGATCCGGACGGTCAGAGTGAAGCTCTTGAACTGCGAGATCAGGGAGTCGTTCGAGAACACCTCGAAGTCATCCTCCACCCCCGGCTTCACCTTGCGCGCCGTGCGCAGGATGCCGCGCACCTGCTCGACGGTATCCTCGTACATCGCCTGATTCTGGGCTTGCACGAGAATGGACAGGCTCCGCCACATCCGCCCGTAGCGGTTGAGACCCGTCGTGATCGGAATGATGGCGAAGTTGTCCTGGTCGCCGCCCAGCGAGGCCCCTTTGGATTCGAGCACGCCGACCACTGTGTAGCCGATGCCGTCGAATTTGGCCTTCTCGCCCAAAGCCGATCCGTAGGGGAAGAGGATGTTGGCCAGACTCCCTCCCAGCACGCACACATCCTTCGCACTGTCGATATCCGATTCAATCAGCCCGCGGCCTTCGCCGACGATCCAGTTGCGCGCGGGGAATCCGCCCACGGTGGCGCCGATCAGGCTGACATTGGGCGGCGTCTTGTCGTAGCGCGAGATCGCCTCGCCGGACCAGAACCCGCTCTGGATGCCGACGGACTGGGCCAGGCTGGCCTTGTCCATCACCGCCTTGCCGTGGGCGAAGGTGATGTCCTTGCGGCGCAGATACTTTTCGAACCCCTCCGGCCCGCCGAAGTGCACAGCCGGCCATTTGCGGATCTGGAAGGTGTGGCTGCCCAACTGGCTGAGGTCTTTCTCGATGGTGCTCTGCAACACCCGCATGGCTGTCATCACCACGATGATCGAGAACACGCCCACCAGCACCCCCAAAACGGTCAGGCTCGAACGCAGCTTGTGCGTCGTCAGCGCCCCGATCCCCATCAGAAAGCTCTCCTTGACCTCAGCCCAGATCAGGTTGCGGCCGGCGTGTCGAGGGCGTGTCGGGAGAACGGTCATGTCACTCGTTGCGCAGCGCGTCCACCGGATTCATCCGCGCCGCGCGCCATGCGGGCAGGAAACCGGCCAGCACGCCGGTGAGCAGTGCGACCAGCAGGGCGAGGCCGACGATGGACAAGGAGATGGTTGCGGGCATCACTTTGCGCAGAAGCAGCGTCCCGGGCGCGGCGATGGCCAGGCCCAGGAGCCCTCCCAAGAGACAGATCATCGCCGCTTCGAGGAGGAACTGCACCAGAATCGCCCGGCGCTTGGCCCCGATCGCCTTGCGCACCCCGATCTCCTTGGTCCGCTCGGCGACGGACACGAACATGATGTTCATGATGCCGATGCCTCCGACGAAGAGCGATAGTCCGGTGATGAACATGCCGACCGTGGCGATCGTGCCCGTGATCTTGTCGAACGTCTTGATGAACTGGTCCTGCTGGTTGATCGCAAAATCGTCGTCCTGGCCCGGCGCCAGGCGCCGCAGCTTGCGCATGATCCCGCGGGCCTCCTCGCGCGTGTCTTCGAGACTGTCCATGTCGCGGGCCTTGATCTGGATCGAGTAGTCGGGCCGCTGGGTGAAGAGCGATGTGAATTGCCCGATGGGGACGATCACCTGGTTGTCCAGACTGAACGCGCCCAGGAATTCCCCCTGCGGTTCGAGCACTCCGACCACTTCGAAGGGGTAACCCCCCACATGAACCCGCGCCCCGACAGGCGATTCGCCCCGAAACAGGTTCGTGGCGGTCTGCGCCCCGAGCACGCACACCGGACGCCCCCCCTCCGCCTCGCCTGCCGTCAAGAACCGTCCCCTGGCAACGGTCGTTCCCCCCGTGTAGAGGGCCTGATCGGTCGTTCCGATGACCATGACCGACGATGAGCTGCGGTTCTTGTATTTCACCGGGCGCGCGGTGTTCACCGTGGGAGCGATGGCGCGCGCCGATGTGATCTGCCGCTGGAGTCCGCGGACCTGGTCCCAGGTGATTTCGCGTCGGCGATTCTGGCGGATCCACTCCTCGTGGGAATTGATGAACCAGTCGCGGCGTTCGAGATAGAGCACGTCGCTGCCGAGAGCCGAGATGCTCTGGTTGAATCCCCGCTTGAGCCCCTGGATCGCCGTCCCCATCAGCGTGACGGTCACAATGCCAATCACGATGCCCAGCGTGGTCAGACCCGCCCGCATCTTGTTGGCCCGCGTGGCGTCCCAGGCGATCCGCAGCCCCTCACGCAGCTCAATCCACCAGTGCATGCGAATCCACCCTTTCGTCGCTGGCGATGAGACCGTCGCGAATCCGCAGGATGCGGCGGGCGTGCCGCGCGATCTCCTCCTCGTGGGTGACCACGATGATGGTGTGGCCCTGATCGGCGAGGGCCTCGAACAGGCTCATGATCTCGGCGCCCGTCTTCGAGTCGAGGTTGCCCGTCGGCTCATCCGCCAGCAGGATGGACGGGCGATTGACCAGGGCGCGGGCCACGGCCACGCGCTGCCGCTGGCCTCCCGACATCTCCGTGGGCTTGTGATTGACCCTGTCGGCCAGACCGACGTTCGACAGGGCTTCGAGCGCCAGTTGCCGGCGCTCTTCGGAGGGAATGCCCGCGTACACCAGAGGCAGCTCGACGTTGTGCAGCGCGTTGGCGCGCGGCAACAGGTTGAACGTCTGGAACACAAACCCGATTTCCTTGTTCCGGACCTCCGCCAACGCGTTGTCGTCCATGTCGCTGACATTCGTCCCGTTGAGTTCGTATGTGCCCGAGCTCGGCGTGTCGAGACACCCGATCAGGTTCATCAGCGTGGATTTTCCCGAGCCCGATGGTCCCATGATGGCCACATACTCGGCCCGGCCCACCTCGATGGAAACCTCGCGGAGCGCGTGAATCGTCTCCGTCCCCATCTGATAACGCCGGGAAACCCGGCTGAGACGAATCAAGCTCATCTCGTCTCCGTCGCCTTGTCCTTGTCCTTGTCCTTGTCCGGCGTGAGAGCGCCGATGCGGACCTTCTTGCCGTCATCGAGTTCCGAGCGGAGGGCCTTGTAGCTGCCGGAGATGACCTCCTGGCCTTCCGCAACACCCTCGAGGATCTCCGTATAAGCATCGTCGCTGATCCCAATCTTGACCGGGACCATTCGCGCCCGGTCGCTCTCCTTCAGAAAGACGACCTCGACGTGCTTGGGCGTGTCCCCGGGCTTCTTGGACGCGGTCGCGGCGGTGTCGTTTGTTCCGGGGGCGGCATTTGTTGCCTGGGCGGTCTCCGGGGCGGGTGTGTTGGTTCCGGTCTGGGCGGTGCTGTTGGTGGTCGCTCCGGCGTCCTTGGCGGCGGTTGCCGCTTGCGCACCCTTGGCGGGCGTCTTGCCCTGGCCTGGAGGTTTCGGGATGCGCGTTGTCACGCTGGCGATCGGGACGCTCAGCACATTGGTGCGCGAGCGCGTCTCGACCTCCGCCGTCACCGTCATCCCGGGCCGGAACGGCTCCTTCTCCCTGATGCGGATCTTGACCTCGAACTTGGTGGCGTCGGTCGATTGGCTGCCGCCGCCGCTTCCGAACACCAGCCCCTTCGACGAGTTGGCGATCTCGGTCACTGTCCCGTTGAACTTGCGGTCCTTGTAGGCGTCCACCTCGAGCCGCGCGTTTTGGCCCAACTGAATCAGGACCACATCGATCTCGCCGATGTCGACGCGCGCCTCCATCTCGTTGAGGTCGGCGATCACCATGACCTCGGTCCCGGCCATCATCGCGGTGCCGACCACCCGTTCGCCCAGTTGCGAGTTGAGCCGGCTCACGGTCCCATCCAGCGGCGACGCGATCGTTGTCTTGGACAGGTCTTCCTCCGCCTTCTCGAGCGCGGCCTTGGCCATCTCGACCTGGTGGATCGCATGCTGCAGTTGGGCCTTGTTGATCTCGCACGTGGTCTGAACGGCGAGGAATTCGGCATCCGGCAGCAGTTTGCTCTCATGCAGCGCCTCGGCCCGATGCAGATCGATCTCCGCCTTCTTCACGTTCGCCTCGGCTGTGACCCTTCCCGCCAGGGCGCCCTTGTAGTTTGCCTCGGACGAATTGCGCTGCGCAACGTACAGGTCCGGCTTGATCTTGAGCAGCAGATCGCCCTTCTTGACCTGGTCCCCCTCCTTCACCGGCAGTTCGATGATCTCACCGCTCACTTCCGGGCTGATCTTGACCTGGAACACCGGTTGAATCCGCCCGTTCGCCACCACTAACTCCGTGAGCGTCCGCCTCTCGACCTTCTCGGTCTGCACGGTGATCGCGGCCTCGCGTTTCTTGAAAATCGCCAGGGCGCCCAAGCCGCCCAGGACCGCGACAATCAGGAGCAGGACAACCAGCTTCCGCCTCTTCTTCGCCTTTATGTTCGCCATCTCGGTATATCGTTAAGACACAACAACCGTCAGTTTGTTTCGGTCCGTCCAGCCCGGACATTTCACGAGGCTGCGCGTGATCGGATGTCCGGGCTGCGGCAAAACCGCGCCCGCACAGGGGGAAAAGAGGTTCGGAGCGTTTCCGAAAGCTCGCGAGTGCGGTGACACTCTGTTGCCCGGTTCTATCCCTCGACTCGGGGGCGGTTTTGCTTTCCGGATCGCATAGGTCCACATCCCGGAGTCTTCGGCTTCGCGGTGATCACAAATTCAAAAAACATGCAGGTTAGCCGCCGAAGAGCTTCGGCAGGAAGTGCCCGGCCACAATCCAAAGGCCGGTCCAGAGCAGCCACAGCCCGAACAGCCACGCGGCGCTCTTGGCGAACGTCGCGCCGCTCAATCGCGACAGGCCGATCGCGCGCACGGCGAGCACCCAGAACGCCACGACGTCCACGGCGGCCATCAAACCGTGCGAGAGGTTCGCCGGATCGAAATCCTTGACCAGCAGCGTCGCCAGGTTGGCCCCGGCGTACAGGCTCCCCAAAGCCACCATCATGAGCGTCTTGATCACCGATTCGAGTGTCGCCAACATGCCGATCAGCCCCGACACCTCGACGGCCTTCATGTACGTGAAGTGTCCGCCCAGCGCGTACCTGCCCACCAGGAACGTGATAAGCGCCCACCAGAAAACGAGCCCGAAGGCCATCAGGGGCGGCGCGGCGAACATCGTCGCATTGCGGATGATTCTGCCGATCTTCTCGATCGTCGGTCTCTGGGCCTCGAGTTGTTCGCGGGTCATCCGGCCTTGTTCGATACTCTTCTCGAGTTGCGCCTCCTGCAGGTCGCTGATCTGCTGCTTGATCGATTCCTGGTGAAGCACCAGCCACACCCCCACCCAGCCGACCAGCGTCGCCAACAGCGTCGGCACCAGCCAATGCGCCGTCCGTGGCGGACTGACTTTCACCTCGTCGAACACGTCGGCGGGCGTGGCAAAGACGTTGAGCATCCGCGCGCCCAACGAGGTCGAGTCGGGGACCGGGGGTGCGTCGTCCGGCGGACTGAGGGGAGCACGGTCGTTCATAACGGCAAAACGCTGAAAGTGTACTGCATTTGGCGTCGGCGACAATCTCCGAATGCGTCCGGTTCGTCAGCTATAACCTGACCCGGCATTTGTAGCGCGAGGCGGGCATCGAACCGCCAGGAGTCGCGGGAAGCGATCTGGTCGCTGCGGACCTGCTCCACGCAATGGGGATGACAGGACGCGCGGCACAGGATACACAACAGCCCAAGAAACGAGCGCGCAAATGACCACGAATGAAACAGCGATGAGGAATGGACCGGTTCGAAGCGCGGATCTTGTCCCGAACGTGCGGAACGGGCGCGGCGCAGGCGCCTTCTTCGCCGTCGTGTTTTCCCTGTGCAGGCTGCGAAGGCTCTGTCTGGCGGCGCTGTGTGCGCTTGTGGCTGGGTTGCTCTTCAGTCGAACGAGTTCGGGAGGGGAAGGCCAAGCCGCATCCACCCCCGAGTCCTCCCGGGGAGAGGCGGCCGCGCCCTCGAAAGATCCGCCATTTTATTCGGACAAGCTGAATCTGTTGTGCTTTCGGGATGAGGCGGGGCTCGATCATCCTGTGCGTGGGGCGGCGGATTGGATGAAGCGACGCGGCCATATTCTTGCCGCGATGGAGCAGGTGATGGGGACTCGACCGCCGCTCGAATTCGAAGGTCCGCCCCCGGTCGAGGTGCTCGAGGAAATCCGGACTGGCAACGGCGTGCGCCGGAAGATCCTCTACACCGTGGAATCGCCCGCGAACCGGGTGCCGGCCTATCTCTTCATCCCGAAGAGCGGCGGCGCCAAACGTCCCGCCATGCTGTGTCTGCACCAGACAACGCCGGAGGGCAAAGCCGAGATGGCCGGATTGCGCGGCCGGACGAATCGGCAGTTTGGTCTCGAGGTGGCGCAGCGGGGCTACGTGACGCTGGTGCCGGACTATCCGAACTTCGGCGATTACCGGCGCGACGCCTATGCGGCCGGTTACGCCAGCGCAACCATGCAGGGCATCGTCAATCACCGGCGCGCCCTCGACCTGCTGGCGTCGATGCCCGAAGTGGACGCCCGCCGCATCGGCGTGCTCGGCCATTCCTTGGGGGGGCATAACGCGCTGTTTCTGGCCGTGTTCGACGAGCGCGTCCGGGTGGTGGTGACCAGTTGCGGCTTCAACGCGTTCTCCAAGTACTATGGCGGCAACCTATCCGGTTGGAGCCACGACGGTTACATGCCGCGGATTCGTTCGGTATACGGCTGCAATCCCCGAAAGATGCCCTTTGATTTCACCGAGGTCCTCGCCGCCATCGCCCCCCGGCCCGTCTTCATCAACGCGCCGCTGCATGATGACAATTTCGAAGTGTCGGGAGTCAAGGATTGCGTCCAGGCCGCCGCTCCCGTCTACCGCCTCCTCGGCGCCGCCGAGGCGCTGGCGGCCGTCTACCCCGATGCGGAGCACGACTTTCCGCCCGAGGTGCGACGGCAGGCCTACGCCTGGCTCGACCGGCAACTGGGGCTTTGATTCCGCGCCTGAGAAGATCACCGTTATCGATCAGGGCCTCCCCCAGCAGCCGCGCACGCGCGTTGACCTAACCCGGAAACCTCACCAGTGGGGCGGTCGCGGCATTCCTGACGGTCGGTGGGTGAGATTTCCGGGTCTGTGAAACCCGCGCCCAGCAAGGAGAATCGACTCATCGGTTCAGCAACCCCTGGACGCGCCCCAGCCGCTTGGGTGACGCGGGCACGCGGACACAGTGTGGTCGAGATTGGGTCCATCGGTTTGGGGCGCGGGTTTCTGATGAGCCCGCATTTCAGGCGAAATGTGACGGTGACCGGTCAGATGACATCAAAAGTTGGTGAGAAATGCGGGCTAAGGTGTTCTTCCGAGTTGTTCCCGGGAGCAGAGCTGTTGTTGTCCAAGTCCTTGGGCCGGTGTTCGTTGTGGCAGTCCCCTCTGCTCGGTTCGGCTCCGAGGTCGCGAAGTCCCGCATTGCGGGAGAGTGCCTCGGTTCACCGCCGCTTTCCGCGGACGGTTCTCCGTGCGTTCCCATTCCAGAGCGGTGCTGAAGCACACGCACTCTCACGCAGCCGCAGGATCGCCCCCTCCAAGGAGGGGGCACAGACAGCGATGACATGCAATGGTGAAATGTGGACGGAGACCCAGAACCGGAAACGTTCAACCCATCAACCATCAACCATCACATCACGCCCGCGGGTGGGCCTGATCGTACACTCGCTTCAGCCGTTCCGTTGTGAGGTGGGTGTAGATCTGCGTCGTGGCAAGATGGGCGTGACCGAGCAGTTCCTGAACGCTGCGCAGATCCGCCCCGGCATCGAGCAGATGGGTGGCGAAACTGTGCCGCAGCTTGTGCGGCGTGAGGTGCGGGTCCAGCCCGGCCCGGGCAAGATAGCGCTTGAGGCGCATCTGAACGACCCGCGCCGAGACCGGACGCGTGCTGTTCGCTTGAGCGAGAAAGACAGGCAGGGATCCGGCGGGCGGCGCGGGGAGCAGGTGCCAATAGGCGCGGATCGCTTCGAGGGCCGGTGCGCCGATCGGAATCTGCCGCTCTTTGCGCCCTTTGCCGCGGACGCGGATGAGCTGATCGTCCCAGGCGACGTCCTCAGCCCGCAAGCCGCACGCCTCGCTGATGCGCAGCCCGCATGAATAGATCGTCTCGAGGATGGCGGCATCGCGATGGAACTCGTCGGGTCCCGCCGGCGGATCGCCTGTTTGTTCGAGTTGGGCCAGCTCGTCGAGGGGCGCTCGGAGCAGAGCCGCGGCCTGGCCGGTGGTCAGGAACCGCGGCAGTCGCCGCGGCAATTTCGGCAGAGAGAGACTGCGAATGGGCGTAGTGATGACCACGCCGCGCCTGACGAGGAATCGATAGAACGAACGCAGGGCGCTGAAGCGCAGCGCAACGGCTGCCCGGCTCAGTTGGCCGCGTCCGAGAAAGCGCAGGAAACCGCGAAAGTCATCCCGTTCGAGGCTGGGCCAGGGTGGCGGGGCGCCCCGTTCCTGGCGATGCCACTGGCTGAACTCGCGCAGCGCGTGCTGGTAGTTTCGGCGCGTGTACGGCGAGGCCGCCCGATCCACCGCCAGATGCTCGAGGAACTGGGCAACATGCGGGTCGGGCGATTCGTCCGGTTCGCGCGGCGGGGCGGGGGCGGGGGGAGTGGTGGCGGTCTGTGCGCTCACGAGGCGCGGGCGGCCATGCGGCCAGGGCGCCGGCCGGGGGGGCGTCCGACGATCTGGACCAGGGCCTGTTGGAGGACCAGGGCTTCTTCGAGTTGACTGGACACGAGGCGGCGGTTGGAGACGAGCAGCACGTCCATCGCCCGCACCAGCTCCTCGGCGGTGTACTGTCCGGCCTGGGGCAGGGCCTTGAAGAGGACGTACGGGTGCATGGCAGACGGGTTGTAGCGTTTGTCCTCCGGCATGGCTTCGGACGGCAGCCGTTCCAACTGAGACTTGAAGCGGGTGTAGTCGACGTCCGGCGCGAGCAGCCCGACTCGGAACATCTCCTTGAGGAGGAGCAGCGTGCGCACCTTCGAGATGAGCCCGTAGAGGAGCCCGATCGCGCTCTTCTGGCGATCGAACTGCATCTCCCACAATTCCTCGTCAAGGCAACGGAGCGCGCGGGGCAGATCGCGGTCTCCGAGGGCTTCGCCCAGGGCGAAGGCGCGCGCCTGTTTGTTGCGGCTCACGACCGCATGCACGTCGGCCACGGTGATTTCGGGGCGTTCGGCGGCGTAGAGCGAGAGCTTCTCGATTTCCTGCGACAACTGGCGCAGGTTGGGGCCCACCGCCGACACCAGTTCGCCCAGGGCCTCATCCGACATCTCCTGCCGGCGCGTCCGCAATTCGCCTCGGACGAATCGCTCCGCCTGGTCCGCCCAATCCTTGTCGTCGGCCGACAGTCCGGCGAGGGACTCGACGGCCCCCAGCTTCTCGATGGTTTTCGAGAAGGTTTTCCGGCGGTCGACCTTTCCGGCGGTGATGAGCAGGCGCACGTTGTCCCACGGGAAGCGCTTGAGTTCCTGGGCCAGGTCGTTCAGGGACGCGGTGACGGCCTGGGCGCCGGCAACACGTTCGTCTCCCAGGAAATTGCATTGACGCAACCAGATGACTTTGCCGCTGCCGAAGAAGGGGAGGGTCTGGAGCGCCTCGCGGAGTTTGGCCAGGGACCGGAGCGCCTCGTGACTGTTCGAGACGGTGGCGTCGATGGTCTCATGGTCCATCCCGCCAATCTCCTTGCACCAGTCCGCATACAATTGCCGGCCCCGCTGCTGCACGGCGAAATCGTCCTCGCCGCACACGAGCACCAGGGGGGCGGCGGGTTTGGTCGGGACTGCTTTTCTAGCGCGCATGAGTGCACCTTTCGATGGCATCGGCTCCGCGTTCGTCAGAAGTTGGTGAGAAATGCGCGCTAGGCGGCGCTCTCGCCCCCGGATTCGCTCATGCGGGCGAGGTATTCGGACATGTCTTCGACCTGGTCGAGGAGGCTGCGCGTGACGTAGATGGGGCGTTTCTGGGCGGTGGCCAGGGCCAGGCAATCGCTGGGGCGCGCATCGAGTTCCACGATCTTGCGGCCCAGTTCGTTCTGCTGCTGCAGGATCAGGCGGGCGTAGTAGGTCGAGTTCTTCAGTTCGGTGATCACCACGCGCTCGACGCTGATGCCGAACGCGGTCAGGAGATGAACGAACAGATCGTGCGTCAGCGGCCGCTCTTTCACGGTGTCGCGCAGGAACATTCCGATCACCGCCCCCATGTTGGCCTCGACCTGGATGACAAAAACCTTCTCGTCGTTGCCGACAAACACGGCGACGCCGTTGTTGGCCGGCAAGATGCCGCGAATCTCGACAGCCGCCACGTCCTGCTTCATGGGATGAATGTAAGAGAAGGGGAGCAAAAGACAAGCCTGTGCGAGCACCTGCGCCAGTGTATCTGGAGAGCGTCGGTGGGAATCGAGTTTGCGCCGCGTGGGGGCACGCGGCCTACAGCGGGAGTCTCCATTGGTTGGCCCGGTGCCCCCACCGGGCGACAGAAGACCAACACCAACCAGATGCTCCGGACCCGCCCCGGCTCAATCCGGCTCGAGTTCGGCCATGATGCCAAGCCAGCGAATCGCCGGATGCACCCAGACCTCGGCGTAGTTGTAGCAATTGGATGGCGGCCAGTAGGGCTCATCGCCCGCGCGCCGGGATTGGATCCCCACCGGAAGCGATCCCACCATGTCGCCGCTCATCGCGGTGTACTGCGGCGCGTACTCGTGGCCGACGCCGTACATCAGGCTTTGAGCAAAGGGGTTGCGCCCGAGCGTCCAATCGAGTTGCGCCTCGACCAGGGTTCGCGCCTCGACATCGTCGAGCAATCGCGCCGCCGCCGCCAACGCCAGCGCCTGGGAAAGCTGCACCCCGAGGTTCCCGCGGAAATCGCCCCAGACCGGAAAGCGGCGCAGGAAATGCCGGTCGTCCAGGGGCACCCCTTGGCGGACCTGCGCCCGCTCCTCCGGCCTGCGCGGTTCGTCCGCACGGTAGACTCCCGCCGGCAACATCCCGTAGGGCGCCGTCACCGTCGCCGCCGCCTTGAGGTAATCGGCATACCGGCGTATCGCCGCGTCCCACTCCGCGCGTTTCGAGTCCTCGGGGAATGTCTCGCGCAGACCGGTCAGGAGCATGACCGGCGCCTGCTCGTGGCTGCGATGATTGTAGTGCAGGAGGCGATCCCGCTTCGGCGATGTGTAGAAAAAGCCGGCAAGCGGCAGACTCCATGGTTGCGGTCGAGTCTCCTGACACTCGATGACGACGCCCGCAAACTCGATCGCCTTCTCTGCAAACTCGGGCCGCTTCGTGCCGCGAAACAGTTCGAGGGCGGCGTGCCCCGCGGCGCTCGCCAATTCGAGTCGCGGCTCGCCCAGCCTCCCGAGCGCCTCCCGCCAGTCCTGCTCGGCCGTCCGCAGACAGCGTGCGGCCAGGAGCGGGTCTTCGGCTTGCAGGAGCCGGCCGGCCGCGGCGCATGCGGCCGCGGCCTGGAGTGTGTCGAACGGCGCGTCGCTCGCCTGAGCCGTCACGTCATCCACCGTCCCGAGAATGCCGTCGGTCCAGAAATCCATCGTCGCCCATGTGATGCGCCGCCCGTCAGGGAATCGGGTCTTCAGGATCCAGTCCAAACCCCAGCGCCCCTCGTCCATCAGGCGCGAGGCCAAAGGGAGCAGTGATGGGTCGTCCGCGGATCGGGCGCGCAGCCGTTCGGCGAGACGGAACATGGCATAGGTGGCCTCAGCCGTGTTCACCAGCCCTTGAGAGAGATCGCCCGCGTCGTGCCAGCCGCCGTTGATCACCATCCGCAGGTCGCCGTTCACCCCCAGCCAGTCGCGGTGACAAATCTCGTGGATGCCCGGCACCGCCCATCCGCACCGTTCCGCATGGAAAAAGTCGAGCATCGCCTCGACGGTGTGGCGCCAGAGGCCGGGCCCGATGCGAAACGGCTCCGACACCCGATCGCCAGCCTGGAGTCTGTACTCGCCGGGTTGCCTCCACGCGGTGAAGTCCAGCACCTGCACCCCCGGCTCAGGGTCTCGGCCGGGGACGACCGCGCCCCGCCAGACCGCTTGTCCCGAAACGCCGTCGACAAGGGAAAACGCGTTCGTGTCGAGACCGCTCGCGAAGGCCCGCTTGACCGCGCCCGGGGCGTAGCCGAGTTGGTTGTAGGAGAACCGCCCCGGGGCAACGGTCCAGCCCAAGAAATGATCCGGATCGACCCGTTCGAGTTCGAGTTGGTCGAAGTCATACTGGACTTCGTCGGCGGCCCCGGGTTCGTTGCCCTGGAGGCGGTAGATCAACTCGACGCCGCGCACCTGGCGGCGATCGAGATGCGCGATTTCCCAAACCACGCGGTTCCATTCGTGGTTGCGCAGCAGCACAAAGTGCAGTCCGCCATCCGTGTAACTCTGGCCTTCAGTGCCTTCGCCGCGGAGCTTGATCAGCAGCGAGACCACATTGAAGCCCTCCAACTGCGGACGCACCCGGACCGACAGCCGGTTGAACCCGCTCCAGTCTTCCTCGGCCACATCGAGGCGCAGACCCGTTTCGGCAAACGGACGGCCCGCAACCGGCCCCGGCTTCTCGGTGCGGGTTGGCGATCGCAACCGGAGGGCGTGTTTGCCCTCGTGCGCGTGCTCGGCGCTGAGCGTCACCGTGCCCGGGCCGAAGAAAACCCAGCCGTTGGTGCTCTCCATATCGGCCAGCGTGCGCGAGGCAAGGACCGGTTTGGCGAGATGCCTCGCGATTGTCGACCGGCTCTGATCGGGCACGGGCGGCGTCCATCCGGCCCCGGCGAGCGTCGTCATGGCCGCGGGCCCCGCCGCGCCGGACCCAAGCACGCAGAGGGCCAGCCAGAGGCCACCCGTTCGAGCCCGCGGACCCGGGCGTTCCTCCGCACCGCGGGTGCGCCGGCGCCTCGTCGCTTTGGCCGCCGCCCTGCGGCGCTGGGCAGTCTTCGGCTTCGCGGCGGCCGAGACTCTCTGAACCAGACGGGCTCGAACTGGAATGACAGCGGGGCGTTTCATCGCCGCTAATCTGCCTTCGTGGCGGATCGAGTAAAGACTGCGTTTTAGCCCGCACTTCGCGCTCGTCAAACCGGACCCATGGGGCTACTTTTCCGGCGTTTATGTGCAGAACGTGGATCTTTCTGCGAGGCGCCCTTGTCGGATGTCTCTGTCTGGCGTCACTCGCCTTTCCAGCGGATCCGGCGGGCCGGCCGTCCCCAACACCACCGCCACTGCCACCGGCACCGCCGGCACCGCCGGCCCGCGCCACACCCGCCAGCCCGGTTTCGGCTCGACCGCCGGCGTCCGCGGCCCCTGTATCGTCGAACAGCGTGGCGCCGGTCCGCGCGACGCCTTCGCGCGCTGGGACCGTGAATCAGCGGTTCTCGCCCGGGGCCGTCAGCATTCCGCTGTCCGATCCCTCCTACATCCCGGGCTTGGCCCCGCCGATCGTAGTCGGGCCGCCTGTCCCTCTGGCGCCCCAGCAGCCCGGGACGCCGTTCCCTTACTCGGCGCCACGGCCCGCGCGCGTCCAGGAGACGGTGTTCGCCTATGACGCGTTGATCAAGGAAACCACGCTCAAGGCGGGCGAGACATCGGCCTACTTCACGTTTCACCTGACGAATACTTCGCCCGAGGCGGTCACCATCAACGCCGTGCGCACATCCTGCGGGTGCGCCGTCGCGAAGTTGCCGTCCGTCCCTTGGCGAATCGAGCCGCAGGCGAGCGGCGCGTTCGATGTGGTGGTGGACGTGCGCGGTTCGCGGGGCGTGGCCACGAAGACTGTGACGATCGACAGCACCGCCGGTTACCGCTACCTGACGGTGCGCGTCGCCATGCCCGAGTCGGCGTCGCCAATGGCCGCGGCGGATCGCGCGCGGAACCTGCAGGTCGCGTTGGCGGATCGCCAGGCGGTCTTCAAAGGTGACTGTGCCGCGTGCCATTTGCAGCCCGTGATCGCGCAGCATGGGCAGGCGCTGTTCAAGAGCGCCTGCGGCATTTGCCACGAGGCCGAGCGCCGGGCCGCGGCGGTCCCTGACTTGCGGGCCCTGAACAAGCCTGTGGATCGGGCTTACTGGTCGGGCTGGATTGCGAAGGGGAAGCCGGGCGGGCTCATGCCTGCCTGGGCGATCGATGAAGGAGGGCCCTTGACCGGCCGCCAAACCGAGTCGTTGCTCGACTACCTCACAGGCCCGTTCCGAAACGAACCGGCTCGCGCGCCGCTGGCGCCGGGCGCCCCGACACGATCCGGCATAACGCCAGCGGTCCGATAGACGCCATTCGGATCAGCGCGCCGACCGCGTCCCTCGATGCGGCCCGGCGTGATAAACCTTGAACCGGGCGCGCAACACTTCCTTGCCATAGCCAAACGGCGGCAGCCGGTGGATCAAGTGCGTTGACTCCAACAAGGCAATGAAGTTGTTGGCGGTCGGTTTCTTCACTTCCAGGTTCTTGCAGAGGTCCGGCATGTCCAGCAGACCGCCGTCGTGCATGCACAGGTAAAGAAACGTGTGCTCCAATTCCAGCACGCGGCGCACGCTGCCAAACGACAATTAGAATTCACCACCCCGTTGCCTCACGACGAATTATTGTCGTTGCAGACTTGCCGTCCCCGACCCCGTTCGACCCACCTCCGCCCTTGCCAGGGGGCGCCGAACCTGTCTGCGTCCGAGGCATGGAAAGCTTGAACGCCGCGTTGCAGGAATTGAACGGAGATATCTTGCGCAAGCTCCTCCGCACGCTGGAGCTGCCCGCGTCCGGTCTGACACGCAAGGAGCAGTTCGTGCAGGCCCTCGAGCACCACGCCGTGGCGCACCTGCCCGAGATCGTGGCCAGGCTCTCGCCGGCGGAACGCCTGTACCTGGCGGAGGCGGTGCATCAGGGACGGCTGCTGGGCAGCGTCGAATTCGCGGCCAAGCACAACCTGGCCGCTCCTTCCTGGGACCTTTATTGCGGCTACCGGGAAGAGACCGCGTCGTTGCTTCGGTTGTTCCTCTATCATCCGCCTCGGGGTGCCGCCTGCTTCTCCCGCCGGGTGGCCCGTTCCTGCAACCAGAGGAGGTCGGGATTGCCGGGGGAGGGCACGACCCGGGTCGGGTCCGGTGGGCGATTTTTCCGGACCGGCGGTGTGGTCCTCGCGTCCTTCCAACGACGGACCCAATGACCGTGGTGTCGAGGAAGTGTTCCTGAGTGCTCATGCTGACGTTCGCTCGTTCCAGGAGAATTGGCAGCGGGAAGGAACGGCGGTGTTGTTCGTCTCCGGATCGCCAGCTTGACGCCCGGGTGCTTTCGAGAGTTCGCCCAGTAGTCTCCAGCCGTCAGACTAATCCAGAGTGTTCTGGGGTCTATTTCGGCAGAGCCCCAGCACGCTGCGCAATCGGGACGGCGGCTTCAGGAGGTCGGCCAATGAGTAGTGATCCAGCACCGCAAAGAAGGCGGCGACGGCTTCAGCCAGCACGACTTTCAAGCGGCAGGCTGGGAAGAGGCGACACTGACGTTCCTCCCGGTTGGTGCAGGTCAGCAACTCCTCACCTTCTTCCCGTAGCCGCACGATATCGCCCAGCCGGATCCTCTCCGCGGGTCGGCCCAGCGTGAAGCCGCCGCCGTCCCCACGATGTGTCGCGATCAGACCGTTGTGGCTCAGGTCACGCACCACCTTGGCCACATGATGGCATGGAAGGCCAAACGTGCCAGCCACTTCCGCCACGGTGACCCGTTCCGGGCTGCGCAACGCGGCGTGCATGAGCACGCGGAACAAGTCATCGGAATAGGCGCTCAGTTTCATAGGTGCGTCAGACGATGAGACGGGCGCCGCGTTTGTAGGTGCAGTAGGCAAAGGCCCATTGCAACCAAGTCAACCCGCCATGCTTCATCCATCAGAACGGTGACGTGCTGGTGTCGCGACAGAATGGAGCGGATGGGTTGGGCGATTTCTGGCGCTGACAATCCCGCGGTGGCCACTTGATACAGCAACGGCGTGAACAAATGGTAGTTACACCGGTCCACGACGGTCACCTCAGCGCCCGGAAAGCGGAAGGTCTGACAAAACGTGAGCCCGCCAAAGCCGGCGCCTAGCACGACGACGCGGACGTGCACTCTGCCCTGCGAAGCAGGCATTGGTGGCGGATGTCGAACCATGATTGCCGATGGTTTCCCCGAACGAACAGCGCCACGCCTCTCGGTCAGCCGTCCAGGTCAGGTTTTGCAGCCGCTTACCGTGTGGTGGTGGCGGGGTATGGTCCGGCGCCTCAGCTTCAGCCGCCGCAATGGCAAGCGGCCGGCTGACTCGGCCGGGGAGCCAGCGCCGTCGAGCTAAGACTGCGGGCGAAGCCCTCCAACCGGGCGATGGTGTCGAGGCCGACGGCGCGGTCCACGACCACGAACTGCGCGCTCAGCTCCTGCTGGTCGTCCGCGGTCAGAATCCTGTCTGCCATCGGAAAGACCATCGCGTCCTCTTTCCATATGTGGCTCTGATACAGATCCAGCAGCCCGCGCAGTGTCTGTCGTAGGGCTTCCGGTGCTTCAGGCTGACCTCGTTGGTACGCCGATGTGTGCTCGGCCAGGGCCTGGACCAGCACCCGGCCTTTCTCGTGCTCGTGATTCAGCCCTTCGATTGGGCACCCTTTGGCTGGCACGCCGCGCTTGACCAGCACGGGGAAGAAGAACGTCTCCTCCTTGCCGTGATGGAGCGTGTCCGCATAGAGGCGCAGAAACTCCACCGCCGTGGATAGCATGCTGGCATCAACGGGTCGCCCTTTTCCGACGTCAATGGCGACCCGGCCCAAAGCCTTGACCACATTCTCGATGAGCCGGTGCTCGGCCGCCATGACTTGCGTTGGCGTCATATCAGGACTGATGTGCGGATCTTCCTCTCGACTTCGTCTCGAGGGCGGCCCTGGCAGCAGCGACTGCCAAACCGTCGCTCACGTCGCGGTGCGTCTGGAGTGTTTGAAAGGTAAGTACCAGCGTGCCTGCAGGGACGCAGGCCAGCATTGTCTTTGTCTCGTGCATGGGCATAGTCAATCGTTCTGGCTGTAAGCGTGGCCGCGAACCGGCCGCCAGTCCATTGTACGAAGGTCGTACAACCATGGTGGTATAGCGACACTCCATTCAGGGTATCCTCTTCGACCTGCCGGAGGTGACGAGCCGTGCACAGGCCCTGATCGCCCGTGCGGGCTTGGCCGACCGATGTCGCACCGTGGGCGGCGATTTCTTCGCGTCCGTTCCTGCGGGGGCGGATGCCTACCTGTTGCGCCACATCCTTCATGATTGGGAAGATCCCGATGCTGTTGCGATTCTGCGCAACTGCCGAGAGGCAATGCCTCCGCAGGGGCGGGTGCTGGTGGTCGAAATGGTCCTGCCACCGGGGAATACACCTGGGTTCGGCAAGTGGCTCGATCTGATGATGCTGTTGGTCGCGGGCCGGGAACGTACGGAGGCGGAGTACCGGCTTCTGTTCGGAGCGGCGGGGCTCGAGTTGAATCGCGTGCTGCCGACGACGGCGGAAGTCAACATCCTCGAAGCGGTGCGCGGCCCCGTGCTCCTCTAATCGGTCGCCCTCCTAGGCCGATCTCAGCAACGGTCCGATTGCTCAGACAACGGGAGGACTCTATGGGTTGCGTCAGTTCGCAAATGAATGCTCAGAAACCGTCACATTCCATGACTCGCGCCCGTTCCACCTTTCCGCCCGCCATTCCGCCGCCAGCGCGGGGCAGCCCCTTTTCGACGATCGGGCTTGCCCTGCGGATGATGCCAGTAGGCGCCATCGTGTTCGGCGTGCTCATTTTCAGCCAATCGGACCCACTGCCAGAGGAAGTCCCGATCGGGGGCTATTCCCAGGTCGACCCAGTGCCAGAAGGGCGAGGGGACTTTGCGCCCGCAGCGCCACGCGCGGGGCAGGCACAGGGGAGAGTCTTTCCGACGAAGGCAGCAGCCGGGCGGAGCACGCGGGAAACGACCGTGCCGGGCACCCCTCGCGCAGCCACGACGGGTAACGCCCCTGCCGCGCTGGGGCAGCAACCGGCGGGCAGACTCGATCCCCGCAGGCAGGCGACACCGGATGCCCTCTCCGCGCACGCGCAACCGCAAGACCAGGCGGAAGAGGCCTTGGCGGCGGGGATGCAGGCGGTGCCGAACCGCTCAGCGCGTGAGGGGATAGAGGAGAATCAAGGTGCTGGCTCAGGCGTGACAGACACGTCGGCACCGCCCGTCCCGCCCACTTCCAGCAATCCGGGAGTGGAATACGGCGTCGAGGTCGCGAGTTTGCGCTTGACCGCGGGCGGCACCGCGCTGGATTTCCGTTACAAAGTCGTGGACCCGGACAAGGCGGCGGTGGTCGGGCGCGAAGGAGGACCTTCGTACCTCCTGACCCAGGATGGCCGAAGAATCTCTCCGCGGAACGTCCAGCAGATTGGTGACTATTACTTTGCCCGGCACCTCGACCAGGCGGGCCGCACTTACTCCACCTGGTTCGCCAACCAGGGTGGGGCACTGCAAACCGGCGACTTGGTCAGTGTGGTGATCGGCGATCTCCACATCGCGAACATCCGTGTGGAGTAACCGCCCCCTGGCCACCGTCGGGGCGATTAGGACCTGCCCCGATGACACGTTCAGCCCCCCCCCGATTCCCAATGAGCGGTGGGCGATCTAAAGAACCACACACGACGAATGAAGCAGGCCGGCGACCCATGAGGCCGTACGGGGGCAAAGTCGCTGACTGCGCATTCTCGGCCCTGAGGGGCATGCACGTGTGTCGAAGCTCATGAAAAACCCATTGAAGAACCTGGCGGGGAGCCTGTTGCTGGTGGCGCTGGGCGCCGGCGGCTACGCGCTCTGGCAGCAACTGACTCTCCCCTCCCACTCCCGGGCAGAACGAAAGGTCTTGTACTACCAGGACTCGATGCATCCCTGGATCAAGTCTGACCAACCGGGCCAATGCACCATCTGCGCCATGGACCTCACGCCCATCTATGAAGGCGAGTCGGGCCTTGGCCATACGGACGACCTGGTGACGCTCAGCGCGAGCAGCGTCACGGTCATGAACGTGCAGACCGATGAGGTGAAGCGGCGGTCACTCCATCGGGCCGTACGCGTCGCGGGTGTGCTCGAAGCGGACACCACCCGCAAAACCATCCTCGCCGCACCTGCCGCGGGCCGGATCGACGCCGTCGCGGTGGCCTCGGCTGGTGTGGGCGTTCAGGCTGGCCAGGTCCTGGCCACGATCTACAGCCCCGACCTCGTCTTCCAGACGCGGCGTTACATCTTCCGGGACCGCATCACCGACAAGGCTACACAGGCTGCGATGATGGCCTCGACACCGGGGGGAAGCAGCCGACACACGCCGGTCCCGGGCGTCGGGGCACGAGACCTGCCTTTCGCCGCGCGCGAGCGGGTCGAGGCGGATCCCTACTTCAATGACCTGCTCTCGACCCACACGGGCACCGTGACCGAACGCAACGTGTTCGACGGTCAGTACGTGGCCGAGGGCGACCGCCTGTTCACGATCGTCGACTGTTCCGTGCTCTGGTTCCGCTTCGACGTGTACGAACATCAGCTCGCGTGGCTCGAACCAGGCCAACCTGTCGATGTCACTGTTCCCTCCCTCCCCGGCCAGGTGTTTCACGCCACCATCTCCGTCATCGAGCCAACGCTCAATGAAACCACCCGCACCGTGAAGGTGCGCGCCGACGTCGCCAACCCGCTGGTCGGCAACCCCGGGCAGCCGCGTCGGAGCTTGCACCTCGGGATGTATGCCGAGGGCCGACTCCGCGCGCAGATCCCGGACGTGCTCACCATCCCGCGTGGGGCCCTGCTGTTCCCGGGCGAACACGCCTATGCCTATCTCGACAAAGGGGGCGGGGCCTACGAAATGCGGCGCGTCACCCTCGGCCGGCCAGGTGATGACCACTGGGAGGTCCTCGACGGCCTCGAGGAGAACGACCGCGTCGTCATTTCTGGCAACGTTCTGATCGACGCGCAGGCGCAGTTCAACCGCAGCACCGTGCCGGGAACCCCAGACCCGCAGCCCGGCGGCGTCAACGCCGCGATGGCCCACGCCGACCACGCCTCGTCGAACGGAACCGGTCATTGCTGCACCGAGTCACCAGACTCACCTGCGCCGGAGCTGACGGACGTCCAGCACCGAGCCCTGGCTGCCTTCCTCGCTGTCGCCCATGGGATCAGCTCAACCCTCGCAGCGGATGACCTGGATCGGCTCAAGCCCCACGTCGCCAGCCTCCCCGCTCTCGCCCAAGCGCTCACCGAGGCATTTCCGGAAGACCATCCTTGGCACGAGGTGATCCAAAGCCTGCCGGCGACCTCACGTTGGGCGGAGCTGACCAACCTCGAGGTCGCGCGCAGAATGTTCCTGCCGTTCAGCACGAACACCGTCGATCTGGTGCAACGGCTACGCAGCCAGGAAACGACGTTTGCCTCCGCCAAAGTGTTCTTCTGTCCCATGGCCCCCAAGCCGGGCCTGTGGTTTCAGGCCGAAGGTCCCCTGCGGAACCCGTTCTACGGCTCCAAGATGTTGACCTGCGGCGAGGAAGTATCCGCGCCCCCCCGCGCCGCCAAAGCGACACCGGCGTTGGCGGCGAAGCCCCCCCGCGCCGCCACCGAACATTCGCAGCTCGCGCCGGCTGGCCTCGACCCCGCGGTCGCGCCCATCAACGCTGACATGCATCCGCAACTCCCGCCGGCCGGCGGCGAGTTGGCGCCCGCGCCCACCAGCGCGAGCGCGGCCCCAAACGCGGCGGCAAGGCGCCGTGGGATAGCCCATTACGACCAGGCGGCAATGGCGTTCGGTACCCGGCTGGCCGAGCTCTCGGCCAGTCTGGTCAATGCGTCGGCGGTGCCGTCATCGCCCCCTCCGGCCGGCAACCCCGAGCTGGCCGCCCAACGGCAGCAGGCGATCAAAGGCTTCCTCTTCGTCGTCGACGGCATGAGTCAGGGTCTGGTCGCCGACAGCGTCGAACAATACCGCGCGCATCTGGGCAAACTGCCTGGCGCACTGGCGACCCTAGGAAACGCCTACCCGGCTCGCGACCGCGTCAAAGCGCTCACCCGCAAACTGACTACCCTGGCGCAAAGCCCGCCGCCCCACGACCTCGAGGATGCTCGGACTCGGTTCCTCGCCTTGAGCTCCAACGCGGCCGAGTTGGCGAAGCTCCTGAAAACCGAGGCGTCAGCCGTCGGAGGATTCAAGCTCTATCACTGTCCGATGGCCCCTCGCCCCGGCGTTTGGCTCCAGGCCAAAGGTCCCCTGCGGAACCCGTTCTACGGCTCCAAGATGTTGACCTGCGGCGAGGAAGTTGAGCCGTGAGGGTGAGGCGTGAGGGGTGAATTGGGAGATGCTCTATGATCAACCGACTCATTGAGTGGTCGCTCCGGAACCGGTTCCTGGTTCTCTGCGGCACTCTCTTCGTCATCGCCTGGGGTTTGCGCGCGCTCTACCGGACGCCCGTGGACGCCATCCCGGATCTGAGCGAGAACCAGGTGATTGTGTTCGCCGACTGGCCAGGCCGCAGCCCCCAGGAGGTCGAGGACCAGGTGACCTATCCGCTCTCGGTCAACCTCCAGGGTCTGACCGGGGTCAACACGGTCCGCGCCACCTCGATGTTCGGTTTCACGTTCATCACCGTGATCTTCGAGGAGCAACTGGACAATTACTTCGCCCGCTCGCGCGTGCTCGAGCGGCTCAGTTTTCTGGGCGGTCTCTTGCCCACGGGTGTCGTGCCCCGGCTTGGTCCCGACGCCACTGGCCTGGGTTGGGTGTATCAGTACTACCTGGACGTGGATCCGCAACGGGCCCCGCAAGGCGGATACGACTTGTCCCAACTGCGATCACTCCAGGATTGGTTCGTTCGCTATCAGCTCAACGCCGTGCCGGGCGTCGCCGAGGTGGGCAGCGTCGGTGGTTTCGTCCGCCAGTACCAGATCGAGGTTTCACCCAACAAGATGCGCGCGCTGCGGGTGTCGTTGCAGGACGTGCTCGAAGCCGTGCGCCAGAGCAACCTCAACGTCGGCGGCAAGGTCATCGAGGAAAGCGGCATGGAGTTTGTCGTGCGCGGCCTTGGCCTCATTGAGTCGGTGGCCGACGTCGAAAACATCGTGCTCAAGGAGAGCGCTGGCACACCGGTCTATCTGCGGGACATCGCGACGGTCCAGATTGGCGGCGATTTCCGGCGTGGCGCGCTGGACATCGATGGGCGGGAAGTCGTCGGCGGCGTGGTGGTCATGCGCACGGGCGGGAACGGACTCGCCGTCATCAACGCCGTGAAGGAGAAGATCGCCCAGATGACTCCCTCCCTGCCGCCGGGCGTGAGCATCAGGCCGTTCTACGATCGCAGCACGCTGATCGAACGATCCCTCGCCACCCTGAAACGCGCGCTGACTGAGGAGATCATTCTCGTCGCTCTGGCCCACATCATCTTCCTCTGGCACTTCCGCAGTATCTTGATCGTCACGCTGCCCTTGCCGGTCTCGATCCTGATCTCGTTCATCGTGATGAAGCAGTTCGGATTCACCTCGAACATCATGTCCTTGAGCGGCATCGCCATCGCCATCGGGGTGCTTGTCGACGCCGGGATCGTGATGGCGGAGAACGTCATTCGCCACTGCGAACGGCTGGAAGCCGGTCGCGGCAACCGCCGGCTGACGCGCGACGAAGTCTGGCAGGTCACCCTCGTCGCCGCCCAGCAGGTCGGTCGCCCCATCTTCTTCGCCATGCTGATCATCATCCTGGCCTTTGTCCCGGTGTTCACGCTCCGGGGCGAGGAAGGCAAGCTCTTTCTCCCGCTCGCCTTCACCAAGACCTTCGCGATGATCGGCTCGACCCTGCTGGCCGTGACGATGGTTCCCGCCCTCTGCACCTTCCTCGTGCGCGGACCCTTTCGACGCGAGGAAGACAACGGGGTGATGAAGCGTCTGCTGCGCCTGTATGATCCGGCGTTGGACTGGGCATTGTCCCACCGCCGGGCGGTGCTGGGCGGCGCCGCCGCGCTGCTCGTTTTGGCCGCCACGCTCGCCTGGGGTCTGCCGCGCCCGATCGTCCGCACGCTCGAATCGTGGAACTGGACGGGCGCCGCGCGCGTCGCTCAGGGCATGGGGAGCGAGTTCATGCCGACGCTCAATGAAGGGAGTCTGTTGTTCATGCCCGTGCTGCTCCCGAGCACCTCTCTCACCGAGATCCGACGCCTCATCGCCTGGCAGGACCAAGCCATGAAACAGGTCCCCGAGGTCCAGTCCGCCGCCGGCAAACTGGGTCGCTCCGAGACGGGGACCGATCCGGCCCCGGTCGAGATGATCGAGACCACCATCGAACTCAAACCGGAATCCGAGTGGCGTCCCGGCATGACCAAAGCGAAGCTGATCGCCGAGTTGACCGAGAAAATGAGCCAGGTGCCCGGGTGCGTGCCTGGTTTTCTGCATCCGATCGAGGGCCGCATCCTCATGCTCAGCACCGGCATCCGGGCCCAGGTCGGCGTCAAGATCCTCGGGTCGAACCTGGATGCCCTGCAGCGGAAGGCCCTCGAAGTCGAGCAGGTGATCCGGCAGATCCCTGGGGCGACTGGGGTGGCGCCTTCGCAGTCGCAGGGCAAACCCTACCTCGAGATCGAGGTGGATCGCACCGCCATGGCCCGCTTCGGCTTGCGGGCGCGGGACGTGCTCGAAGTCGTCGAGACCGGGCTCGGCGGCAAGAACGTCACCACGACGATCGAAGGCCGGCAGCGATTCCCCATCCAGGTGCGGTTCCAACGCGAGGAGCGTGACGACATCGAACGTCTGTCTGAGGCGCTCGTTTTCTCGCCTTCGGGCCGGGTCATCCCGCTGGGCCAGGTCGCCACGGTCAAACGTGTGATCGGCCCCAGCGAAATCGCCAGCGAGAATGGGCGGCTGCGGGCGTTTGTTCAGGCGAACGTACACGGGCGCGACCTGGGCAGCTTTGTGCTCGAGGCGCGGGAACGCATCGCCGCGGAGATCCCTCTGGCTGAGGGCATGACCATCGAGTGGAGTGGCCAGTACGAGAACCAACTGCGCGCCGAACGCACCCTGCGGCTGATTGTCCCCGCCGTGCTCGGGATCATCTTCATCCTGCTTTACCTCGTGTATCGCTCGGGCAAGGAGGCCGCCCACGTCATCCTGGCCGTGCCGTTCGCCCTCACCGGCGGGGTCTTCCTCCAGTACCTGCTGGGCTACAACTTCAGCGTCGCCGTCTGGGTCGGTTACATCGCCCTGTTCGGCACCGCCATCGAGACCGCGATCGTGATGGTCGTCTACCTCGAAGAGGCGCTGAAAAAGAAGCAGCTCGAGCGCGCCGCCGAGTTCAATCACGCCGATTTGATCCAGGCGGTGAAAGACGGCGCCCGGCTGCGGTTGCGCCCGAAGGTCATGACGGTATTCACGACCGTGGCAAGTCTGTTGCCGATCATGTGGAGCACCAGCACCGGATCCGAGGTCATGCGCCCGTTGGCCACACCCGTGATCGGCGGCATGGTCAGCAGCTTCCTGCACATCCTGATCGTCACGCCGGTGCTGTTCGCCTCGCTGCGCGAACGCGAGCTCAAACTGAAGCCGGCTCGCGCCCGCGCGGGCGGTAAACTCCAGCCGTCACTCGCGCCGGCCCTGGCCCAACCAGGGACCGCCTAACCCGCATGTTTCTTCACCCTCCGTCAGTGCACAGGGCGGTCAGACTTCGCAAGACGACTGCTATGCGGGTTAGGCGCCAGCCTGACGATAACTTGAGGCCCCCCCCCGATTGTCCGCGAGGCGGAGAGCCGGTAGTTCATGGCGTTATGCGGAATATGACCCATATCTTCCTGAACCGCTTGCTCAGCGGCGGTGCCTCCTACACTCTCATTCTGCCCTGCGCGCGCCGCAGCGCCGACGCCTTCACCCAGGAGACTCCCCGGAGCAAGCAGGTCCCCCTGTCGTACTCCTCCGCGGCGTGGGAAGGAGTCTTCCGCCGCCAGTCCTCGCGCGACCTCACCAGTGCCCTAGCGCGCACTTCTCGCCAACTTTTGAAGGACGCGGAACCGATGTCATCGAGAGGTGCACTCATGCGCGCCAGCAAAGCCGAGTTCTCCCAGGGCACCCTACGGTCCCGCCCGATGGCACGTTCAGAGCCCCTCCGATTGCGGCTCCAGCTCCGCACTATGTACTGTGGCACCATGGTCATGACACTCTGTATGCCAACTCAACAACCACCTGAAACCTCGGGACCCGGATGGTGCGCCGGTCGAGGCGTCCTCACGTCTCGACCCGCATCGGTCCGCCAGGCCTCACACCTCGGCCCTCTCGGGGGGCCACCTTTCCCTGCAACCCCATAACACGCTCCCAATAGACGCAACTCCTTGACTTCGAAACAGGATGACTATGAAAAACCAACCCCTCACACCACGACGGCGTAACTCGAAGTGGGCTGCCCTGCTGGCAGTCCTCTGCTCCGCGTTTGTCGTGCAAGGACAGAACCTCACTTGGAACGTCACCGTCCTCGATGGTGACCGCGCCCCGATCACGACGTTACCGCCCGCGCCCGGGTTCCGGTGGTTGGTCGAGGAAGACAACACGGTCCAGAAACTGCCGGGCACTCCGGTCAATGACTCCATTTCGCTGGTCATTCACAAGAGCCACGCACCGGTGACGCGGACGGGAGTCAGCGCCGCGTCGGGGAATTTCCCGGTGAGCGTTCCTGACGACCCCGCCGATCCCGAACAGCGTTACTACCTGTCGGTGATGGCGGACGGTTATTCGATGGGGGGCGTTGCACTGGTCGAGGACGCGGCTGCCCACTCAGTCTCCGGCCAGCCGGTGACCGTCCTGTTGAACCGGCACGAAATCCCCACCGCGCAGATCTCCGTCCTGGTTTTCGAGGACCATAACTCGATCAATAACGTTCCTGACGCCGCGGAGCCGGGTCTGCCGGGCTTCCGCGTCATCATTCTCGATCCGCTGGGCGGCGGTCCGATCCTCTTCGATGCCTTTGGCAATCCCCTCGGCACGACGTACAACGCCGATGGCAGCGTGGCCGTCCTGGGCGACAGCAAGCTCTACACCGACGCCAATGGCCGGCTGCTGATCAAGAACATCACGCCCGGCAAATTCGGTGTCCAAGTCATCCCGCCTACCGGCACCGACTGGAACGGCGGCCACGGCAGCGTCAAAGTCGGTGGCCAGTGGATTCAGACGTCGACCATCGAGGGCACACTCACCATCGACGCCTGGGTCAAAGCCAATGAACCCGCCGTCTGGGTCGAAGGTTTCGGCATCGGGTTCTACCATGTCTTCTTTGGGTTCGTGGATCAGTCCAAGTTGCCGTGGGTTGTCAACCCGCCGCCGGCCCATCCCAGCAGCGTCACTGTCACCGGCCAGCTTCGCTACAACCATTTCGGGCGTCCGCCCCAGAACCAAATGTTCGCCGTGGGCCCCGAAGTTCCCCAGGCCTGGATCGGTCTCAACGAGGTTCCGCCCATTCCTCAGGCTGGCATTGGCCCGATCGGCGGCGTTGGCCCCGGCCTCTATGCCGCCCCCACCAACCCCGACGGCAGCTTTACCATCAGCAACGTTCCCGTTGGAACCTACCAACTCGTGAGCTGGGACAAGCCCCTGGACTCGATCTTCGGCTTCAACACCATCGTGGTGACCAACAACGCGGCCAATGTGAACGATCTGGGCAGCGTGCTGATCTACAACTGGTTCGGCGCCCTCGAAGGGAGCGTCTTCTACGACGATGACGGCGACGGTTTCCGCGATGGCATCGATGTTCTCGGTTCTTCCGTCGAGACCGGTACCCTCGAGGCCGGCATCCCGAACATGGCTGTCAACCTCCGATTCCGCGATGGACGCATCTACCTGGCCACCGTCACCGACGCCGACGGGAGCTACGAGTTCGCCGAGGTGTTCCCGTTCTTCAAGTGGCTGGTCGCCGAAGTTGATTTCGCGCGGTTCAAGGCCACCGGCCTGACGGCCGTCACCGATGAAGGTGGTCACATCACTGACAACGGATTGGCGAGCGGAAACTACATGACGATCTATCCGTGGGATGGCAAACGCAACCCGCAGCCACAGTATGCCGTCGACCCCGTCACCGGCGTGGCCGACATCACCCAGCCGGTCGACGCCTTCGGCAACCCCGCGGGCACGCCGAGCCTCTGGCGGACCGAGCAGGGGCCCTCTCTCACCGAGGCCATGCACCTCTTCCTCAACCAGAACAACCGCGTCGACTGGGGCAAGCAAAACTATCCCGCCGGCGAAAACGGCGGCATCTCCGGCGTCGTCTTCTACAGCACCACCCGGGCGGAGGATGATCCCCGCTTGGCTGTGGGCGATCCTTGGGAGCCGGGCGTTCCGCGCGTTCAAGTCGCCCTCTACGCGACGGTGCCCGATCCGGCGGTTCCCGCCGACACGCTCGAGGCGGCGCCCGAGGGAGGAGCCACGATCACGCGCAGCCTCATCAAGGATCAGAGCGGCGACGGCCTGATCACGTTTGCCGATGTCGACAATCCACCGCTCGGTTGGGCGGACGGTGGCGCGATGGGCCCCGAGGACATCGACAACGGTGGCGCCGCGGGAGTGTTTGATCTCAACGATGCGATTCAGGTCGTCTGGAGCGATAGCTGGGACGATACGGTGGACGAAAGCGGCGGCACGCTCGGCGCCATCCAGCTCAACCCGCCCTACGTGCCTACCAATCCGGACGGCACGATACCCCCGGGCGCCAAGGCGATTGTCGGGTCCGACTTCTACTCGACCTGGAACCAGGTCCGCCCCGGCGTGTTTGACGGCGGCTACGCCTTCGGTGACGTCGAGCCGGGCACTTACATTGTCCAAGCCGTCCCGCCTCCAGGCTACCAAATCCAGACCGAAGAGAGCGTGAACGTGTTCTTCGGCGACGCCTACAAACCCAGCGCCCTGGTCCTGCCGCCCCCGATCGTGGGGGATTACCATCAGGTGGGGGACGTCCTCACCTTGTTCCCCGAGAACGACGCCGATGGCGACGGAATCGCCGGGGTGGCGCCGACCTTCGCCGGCAAATGGCGCCCGCTCGCGGACCGCAAACTGGTCGAGGTGCGCGATGGCAAGAACACGGCGGCGGACTTCCACGTCTACACCGATGTGCCCAAGGCCGCTCGCGTCGTCGGCTTCGTCCTCAACGACCTGACCGCCGAATTCAACGCCTTCAGCCCGGTCTTTGGCGAGAAGGGGTCACCGGGCTGGCTGCCAATCTCGTTCCGCGACTGGAAGGGCAATGAGGTTGCCCGCACTTATTGCGACGAATACGGCACCTACAACGCCATGCTCCCGAGCAGCTACACGGTCAACGCCGCCGCCCCGTCCGGGATCGTGCCCAACATGCTGACGGTGATCCTCAACGACCCCACCATGCCGGACCCGGCCAATCCGACCAGCGGCGATCGGGTTCCGGACCCGAACCACAACCCGAACTACTCGGTCTCGCCGAGCACATGGATGTTCTGGGCCGGGTCGGTCTCCTACCTGGACACCCCGATCGTCCCGGTGGCCAGCTTCGTGGGCCACCCGAACAACCAGGTCGACGTCGAACCGCTTGACCACACCCCGGTCATCAAGTCGGTCCAGGCCGACGGCCAGACCGGTCCCTATATCACCAGTCCCAGTCAGTCGATCACCATCACCGCGGCAGGCACGGTCTCGGTGCCCGATCCGACCTCACTCGGCTACGGCTCGGACAACACCATCGATCGCGACTACGGTTTCGGCGCGACGGAGCCGACCGTTTACATCAACGGCGTTGCCCTCCCTGAAGGGCAGGTCACCCTGAACGGCGATGGGACCGTCACCATCACCGTCGGCGCTTCTCTGGCAGCCGGCCAAACCGGTCAGCTCACCGTGCGCCGCGCGGACAACGGCCTCCTCACCCCCATCGGGGTCACCCTCACCCACGCCGGTCCGGGCACCGTGCGTCAGGTGTATCCGCGGGACTCGGGTGTCATCCCGGACAACGTCACGACGTTCACCTCCATCCAGGAGGCCGTCGACGCCGCGAACCCGGGTGATCTCGTCCTTGTCGCCCCGGGCAACTATTACGAGAACGTCGTGCTCTGGAAGCCGCTGCGTTTGCAGGGCGCCGGGGCCGGCACCTACGCCACCGGCGCAGGGTCAGTCATCCATGCGAACCCGGTGCCCACCGAGCGCGCGCAGCAGTGGATCGATAAGATCGAGACCGTGCTGGGCGGCAATCCCTTCGAGGCCAACAGCACCCCGGGCATTATCGTGATCGGCAATTCCCTGCTCCCGAACAGCGGCAGCTTCGCCGCCACGCCCAGCCGGATCGACGGATTCACCATCAGCGGTTCGACTACCGGCGGTGGCATCGAGGTTTATCACCTGGCCACCAACCTTCGCATCTCGAACAACCGCATCATCGGCAACCAGGGCGCCTTCGGCGGCGGGATCACGCTCGGCATGTCCGACGCCTTGGGAACGCTCTACGACAACTCAAATGTCACCATCCAGTCCAATCAGATTCTCAAGAACGGCTCGATTAACGCCGCGGGCGGTATCGCCGTGTTCAACGGCTCCGAGAACTACAAAATCTTGGATAACATCATCGCCGGCAACTTCTCCCGCGGCAACGGCGGCGGCATCGGCCATGAGGGTGTGTCCCGCGGCGGCCTGATCGCCAACAACCAAATCGTCAACAACGAGGTCTTCTACGGCCTCGCCGTGGGCGGCGATGGCGGCGGCATCTATATCGGCGGCCAGCTCGCGGCGGGAGGTCGCAGCTCCGGGTCCGGCTCCGTCACCATCCTCAACAACCTGATCCAGGGCAACCTGGCCGGCTCCGGCAACGGCGGTGGTATCCGTCTCGCCGGTGTCAACGGCGACGATGTGTTCGCGAGCGGCAACGACAACAATTGGTACGCGGTGAACATCCTCAACAACATGATCGTGAACAACGTGGCCGGTTACGCCGGCGGGGGCATCTCCCTCCAGGACGCCATCCGGGTCCGGATCATGCACAACACGGTCGCCAACAACCAGAGCACCGCGACGGCGCGCGCCGCGTTCGCACCTGGCGCACTCGATTCGACCCCGCAGGGTGCAGGCATCGTATCGCACCTCCACACGCTCGCGCTGACCCAGGTGCTCCCGGGAGGCCAAGGGAACAAGTCGTACTCCGATCCGGACCTCTACAACAACATTATCTGGCACAACAAGGCCTTCTCGTGGAACGGCACCACCCAGACCCTGGTCCCGGCGGACGCCGCCCCCTACGGGCCGTACAAGGACGTCCGCGTCGCCGTGCCGCCAGCGATCGAGCCGAACGCCCTGCGGCTGACCTTGCGCAACTGCCTGGTCTCACCGGGCTCGTTCTTCGCGGGCAGCGGCAACATCACCACGGACATCGATCCGTTTGTCGCGTCCTACCTGAATTCACTGCAGGCCGCGGCCGTGATTGACGAGGCGGGCAACAACATCGCCGTTCGCTTCCCCGAGACGGGTCTCTACCCGCCCAATGGCGCCACGCTCCGGGGTGACTATCACCTGATCGGAACGGGGGCGGCAGCCACTTCGCCGGTGAACAACGGCGGCAACATCCCGCAGGCTCCTGCCGGGCTCGCCTACGACTTCGACCGTGAGACCCGTCCGGCACAGCGTGACATCGGCGCGGATGAGTTCAACTCGACGCCGTTTGTGAACCCGGCCTGGCCGACCGTGCCGCTCAACGGTCCGCCTTCGACCGGTCCGGCCCCGGTGGCCACCCCCACGCCGCCGGTCGGTCCGGGCGTGCTCCCGGTGTTCGAGCCGATCCCGGCCGATACCGACGGTGTTGACACCGACGGCGACGGCATCGTCGACAATGATCACGTCTTCAAGCGCGTCAGTGGCGGCGACGGGTTCGGGAAGATGGCCGACGGCAACGAACTCTACCAGTTCGGCTTCTCTGACCTTACCGCGGTGGATCCCGCCCTGGTGATGTCGGCGGGCATGTTGAAGGCTGAGATCCCCGCCCCGACGCTCACCGTCAAAGAAGGCCAGAAGTTCTATCTGGACCTCTCGAACGTGGGCATGGTGATGCGGCCGGACCTGTTCGACCCGCACACGGTGCACTTCCACGGCTTCCCGCAGGCGGCCTCGATCTTCGACGGCGAGCCCTTCGCCTCGGTCGCGATCAACGTCGGAGCCACACTCCGCTACTTCTACAACATCGTCGAGCCCGGCACCTACATCTACCACTGCCACATGGAAGCGACCGAGCACATGGAGATGGGCATGCTCGGCACCCTCTACGTGACGCCGAAGCAGAATTATCTGCCCGTCGGCACCGCGCTCGCCAGCCTGCCTCCTGGCAAAGGCACGACCCACCAGGCCGGTTACAAGTATGCCTACAACGACGGCGATGGCTCGAGCTACTACGACGTCGAGAAGGAGCTGCAGTTCTCCGCCTTTGACCGGAACTTCCACGAGCAGCACATCCTGGTGCAGCCGCTCCCGTTCGCCGCCCTGGACGAAAGCTACCCGATGATCAACGGCCGCGGGTATCCAGACACGGTCAACCCGGACGATATCACCAACGCCACGGTCGGAGACATTCTGGGGATCGGCGCGGAGTATCCGTCCCAGAAGATCACCTCGCGGATCGTGGCGACAGCCGGACAACGGGTCTTGCTGCGTCTCTCCAACGTCTCCCTGTCGGACTTCCACACCGTCACGGTGCTGGGCATCCCGATGCGGGTGATCGCCAAGGACGCGAAACTCCTCCGCGGCCCCGATCCGGACGGTGCGGGATCGCTCGTGGGCAAGGACCTGTCCTACGAGACCACCTCGTTCACCTTCGGTGGCGGGGAAACAGCCGACGTGATCCTCGACACGACGGGGGTGACGCCGGGAACGTACTTCCTGTACGACTCGCGCCTCAACCATCTGACCAATGATCAGGAGGACTTTGGCGGGATGATGACCGAGATCATCATCCAGTAGTGCAACCAGCGCTCAACAGACATCTCGATCCAAGAAAGAACACTGTGAACATGAAAAACTACAATATACTCAAAGGGAGTCTGGCTGCTGGCGCCATCCTGCTGGCCGCCCTGACCGGAACCCTCCAGGCTGCCCATCTCGTCCACGACATCGACGGGATCACGGGCCCCGCCTTCGAACTCACCGCGCGCGCGGGCCACCTCAGCACCGCAGAAGGAAACAGCGTTTACTTCTGGGGCTACGCCAGTGGCGCCGGGCGGGCCCAATACCCAGGCCCGACCCTCATCGTGAACCAGGGTGATACGGTCACCGTCACCCTCCGCAACGAACTGCCCGTCCCGGTGTCGATCCTCTTCCCGGGCCAGGCCGGGGTGACGGCCTCGGGCGGGAGCGGCGGCGCACTGACCCAGGAGGCCCCGGCAGGCACTCCCGACGTTCCGGGCGGGCCTGTGACCTATGAGTTCACCGCCGCCGAGCCGGGCACCTATCTCTACGAGAGCGGCACGAGGTCTGACCTCCAGACTGAGATGGGCCTGGTCGGCGCACTGATCGTGCGGCCCAGCGGATTCGTCGCCGCCGAAGGAAGCGCCAACCGGAAGGCCTACGCCCATGCCGACAGCGTGTACGAACACGAGTTCCTGTTCTTCCTCACCGAGGTGGATGAACGCATCCACGACCAGGTCGAGGCGCAGGTGCGGGATGGCCTGCCCGTCCAGGTGGACATGACCAAACGGTTCCCTGTCTACTGGTTCATCAACGGACGAACCGGACCGGACACGGTGCTGCCGGTCAACGCGCCCTGGCTGCCCCATCAGCCTTATGACGCGCTGGTCAAGATCCACGCGACCGACAGGGTCCTCATGCGCGTCATCGGTGCCGGTCGGGATTCGCATCCATTCCACCACCACGGCAACCATGCCAGAGTCCTCGCGCGCGACGGTCGGTTCCTTTCCACCGCCGGTCAGACCGGCGGCACAGTGGGCGCCGACCTTAGCTACGAGGTCTTCACCGTCCCGTCGAGCCCAGGCAGCACCTACGACGCCCTGTTCACCTGGACGGGCGAAAAGCTGGGCTGGGACATCTACGGCCATGCACCCGGGGATCCCCTGGCGCCGGGCGAATACGCCCCAGACCACGGCAAACCCTTCCCAGTCAAGTTGCCGACCGACCAGGACCTGACCTTCGGCCAGATGTATTCGGGCAGCCCATTCCTGGGTGTGCTCGGCACCCTGCCCCCCGGCCAGGGCGGATTCAACCCCGTCGCGGGCTTCATGTATATGTGGCATTCGCATAACGAGAAGGAACTCTGCAACAACGACATCTTTGGCGGGGGCATGATGACGTTCCTGCTCATCGCGGCTCATCCGACACCCTAGCCGCCTATCCCGGAGTGCTCACGAGAATCCAAAGACTCAGACACAGGACAAACCCTATGAATCGTTCGATACTCAAATCCATGATTCCCGCCCTGATCGGCGGCGGCTGCCTGCTGGCGGCCACCTCCGGTTGGTCGGCGGACTTCACCCTTCGCGCCGCGGCCTTCACCAAGGAAGTCCCCCTGCCCGGCGGAGCCACCGCCAACGTCCACATGTGGGGATTCGCCCTCGACGGCGGCCCGGTGACCTCACCGGGGCCGGCGCTGGTCGTCCCTCCCACTGACACGGTCTTGAACATCACGCTGCAGAACGACCTCTCTGTGCCCATCTCGTTGGTCATCCCCAACCAAAACGGGTACCTGCGGGGCGGACCTGCAGAACATGTCACGTTCACCGATCCACAAGGCCGCACCCGGGCGCGGTCCTTCGTCAAACAGACGGAGCCCGGCGCCTCGGTCACTTACACGTGGAACAACGTCACCCCCGGCACCTACCTCTACTTCAGCGGCACCCATTCTGCGCTGCAGGTCCAGATGGGCCTTTATGGCCTGCTCAAGAAGGACGCGCCCGCCCTTGCCGGCCAGGAGGCCTATCCAGGCGTTTCCTATGGCTCGGAGGTCGCCTGGATCTTCGGTGAAATCGACTTCGACGTTCACGCGGCGGTCGAGGCTGGCACCTATGGCACGACCATCAAGAGCATGATCCATTCGGTTCCCGAGGTCTACCTGCTGAACGGTGAACCCCTCACGCTGGGCACCATCCCCGGCGGGCTGACTGCACCCACGCTGGTGCGCATGTTGAATGCCTGCTACGACGAACGCATTCCGGTGGTGAGTGGCCATCACCTCGAGTTGATCGCCGAAGACGGACGCCCCTATCCGTATCCCCGGGTCGAAAACGCGGTCAACCTACCGTCTCTCAAGACCCGCGATGCGCGCCTGGGGCCGCTCGCGACCGGTGCGTCGTTCTACGACCGACGCACACTCTCGTTGCCTTAAACAGAACCTCCGAGCCCTCACGCCGCGGGCGGGTGGGCGCATCAGCGCTCCCGCCCGTGGCCTTTACCCAACAATCACCATGCCCGTTCCTCAACCGAACCCGATGAACACCGCAAATCAACTCCACTCCCTCGCCACCAGTGCGATCGCTGCCATCCTTCTGGGTGTGGCAGTTATGTCAGCCGCAGCAGATGCAGGTGAGAAGCAGGCCAGCGTGCCCGTTGCCGCGGCCTCCTGCTGTCAGACTCATTCTGCGGCCGCAGACGAGACGCCCGTGGCACCCCCGTCGACAACGGCCGACCCCGTCGCGCGGTTGGCCAAGACCTGGGGGATCGAAATCACCAGCCTGCGCCTGTCGGCCGAGGGCTACTTTGTCGACTTTCGATACAAGGTGATCGACCCGGAGAAGGCAGCCCCGCTGCTCAAGGCCGAGGCGAAGCCCTACCTGATCGATGAGGCGAGCGGCAACAAGCTCGGGGTGCCCACCACGCCGAAGCTCGGCCCGTTGCGCCAAACCGCGCAGAGACTGGCGGCCGGCCGCATCTATTACATCTTCTTCGGCAACTCCCGAGGGATCGTCAAACCAGGCGCGAAAGTCACCGTGGTGATTGGGGATTGCCGCATCGAAAACGTGACCATTGGATAGTGGCCGGACTCGCTCGGGAAGACGCGCAGGCTCATCCGTCCCAGGCGGGTCGTCGGTTGGATGGGGTGATCGGAATTGCCTGACCTATGATCCAACCTCTTAACGCGGAGCGGCAGACGCAAGCGGAGATCGCGGACGCGCGCGATCCGACTCAGGTCAACGCCAACGCACTGCCACCAGCGCCTTCCGCCGATCGACGGACCTCTGGCCTTTGGCTGGTGTTGGCGGCCGCTTGGCTGTGCCCGACCGTTGCCCAGGCCGAAACCACCGCCCCGTCGATCACCACGAGATGCGACTTCGAGTTCCCTCGGCTGCAACAATCCGCAGGCGAGCACAGCGCGTACATTCAGGTGCGCATGGACGGCTGCGACGTGGCCCAGCGTGTCGGCGCTCCGGTGTTGCCCTTCCGAACCATCCGTCTGCTTCTCCCGCCCGGCGGAAGGGTCGAGAAGGTCGAGGCTCTCGCTCCCCAGCCTGCGACGACCATCCCCGGCACCTGGCAGGTTGACTACGGCCGATTACCGGTCACCACACCGAGTGTGCGGATGCTGGACCTGGCGAGGGCCGACCAACCTGACCCCACGATTTACGGTTCCGACGGGCTCTATCCGGCGGTGGGGGCGGAGCTCGTGGCGGTCCAGCGTCTGGCGGGCTACGACCTCGCGGTCATCCGGGTCTACCCGGTGCGATACCGGCCAGCGCGAGGCGAGTTACAGTTCACACCGAGTCTTCAGGTCGTCCTGACGCCCAAGGCCGAGTCGGCTCAGCCGCAGCCGCCGATCGCCCCGCGACGCGCCCAGCTCCGCGCCCGGGACCGCGTGGCGGCCTGGGTGGACAACCCGGCCCTGCTCCAGACCTATGCGGCACCGTCTCTCATGGGCAGGGCCGGGGGAACTCTCGACTATTTGCTGGTCACCCGCAGCAACCTCGTCTCCGCCTTTCAGCCCTTGGTCGATCGCAAAGCCCAAAGTGGGCTGGCCGTGAAAGTCGAAACGGTCGAGACGATTGTGAGCACCCAGCCGGGTGCCGATATCCCCGAGAGGATCCGCAACTATATCCGCACGGCTTACGCCGACTGGGGCATCACCTATGTTCTGCTCGGCGGCGACGCCACGGTTGTCCCCTGCCGTTACGCGCACGCGTTCATGAACCTCCCGGAGATCGATTCACGCATCCCTTGCGATCTGTACTATGCCTGCCTGGACGGCCCTTGGAATGCCGATGGCGACGACCGCTGGGGGGAACCCACCGACGGTTCCGGGAGCGGCGACGTAGACCTCCTGGCCGAGGTCTTTGTCGGTCGCGCCCCGGTGGATACCCCCGAGGAGGTGGCCACCTTTGTTGACAAATGCCTCCGCTATGAAACGTTTGGACACCCGCAAGCGAACCATTTTCTGCTGGTGGCCGAGTTTCTCAAGAGCACCCCGAATGGCCCGGCCCATGGCGGCGACATGTTCGAACCCTTGCTCCCTTATCTCGCCGGCCGCCAGGTGACGTGGCTGGACGATCGGCCCTTCACCACGCCCCAGTGGACGAAGTCCGACCTCCAGGCCGCGCTGAACGGTTCTCCCCACCTGGCACTCTTCAACGGCCATGGCGACGACGAGGTTCTCATGAGTTCCCACCTCATCCCCAGCCGCGGCATTCGCACCGATGAACTGGACGCTCTGACTAATGCCTTCCCCTTCCTCGCCTACAGCGTGGGCTGCAACGTCGGCCAGTTCGACAACGACCGGTGGTCGCCGGACGCCATCGGCGAGGAGCTGGTCAAGCGCAACGCCCACGGTGCGTTCGCCGCTGTCTTCAACTCACGCCTCGGCTGGTACGATCCGGTGGACGAGTCCAAATACAGCGGTGAGTTCCAAACCCGCTTCTTTGCCCATCTGCTCGCCCACGGACAGACCAACTTCGGCGTGGCCAACCAGTTCTCGAAGCACGATCTGGTCGGTCAGATCGAGTCCTCGGGGCTGATGCCCTATCGCTGGTGCTACTACGAGATCACCCTGCTCGGCGACCCCCACCTGGCCTGGCACCAGCCCATCCCGTCTCCGGATCAGGACACCGACGGCGATGGCATGACCGACTTGGCCGAACAGGTTGCCGGCACCAGCCCCACTGACCCCGCCTCGGTTCTCAGCCTCCGGGCGGCGCGAGGGAGCGGTTTGGAGACCGGCGTCCGCCTCGAGTGGCCGAGCGTTCAGGGCCGGCAGTATTCGATATTTCACGCGCCTGACCCGGCAGGTCCCTATGCGCGACTGGCCCAGGGCCTGGCTGCGACTCCGCCGCTCAACGTCTACGAGGACACTGGGCCGGACAACCAACCACGGTTCTACCGGATCGAAGTCCAGACCACGCCGTGAAGCAACTGCCTCTCATCCACCATGAAAACAACAGCGGAACAACCACCTCATCGCACGCGGATCCTCGTCCTGGCTCTCGTCGCCGCCAGCGTGCTCGCCAATTCCGCCCTTCCAGCCCGGGCTTTCTTTGTCAACGTCGGCGACATCATCATCGCCAACTATGACAACTGGCAGGTCGTCCGGCTCGATCCCAACACCGGCGAACAGGTTGTCTGGGGCGATTTCCTCCACCCGATGGACCTGGCGCTCCATCCGTCCGGAACGCTCTACATCGGCGAGTTCTACGGCGACATCCAGGCACTCGATGTCGCCACGGAAGTGGTCGCTCCCCTGGCGCTGTCCGGCGACCTCCCGAGCGAGATCTGGGGCCTCGCGTTGGGTCCCAACGGCCGGCTCTATGTGACCGGCAAGAACCTCGACGACGTCGACTCCCTTTTCGAGGTCAATCTCGACACCGGCGTCTCCACCATCATGACCCAGGGCAACCTGCTCTCCGGCGTCGCGGGCCTCGCCACCCTCGATAGTACGCATCTGGTCGTGACGTCCGCCCTCGCGAACCGCCTCGTCTCCGTATCCCTCGTCGACCACTCCCAAACCACGCTGATCTCCGGGGGCCAGGTCGACAGCCCCTACGACGTCGCCGTCCATGGCGGCAAGCTGTTTACCGGCGCGTACGATTCCAAGTGGCTCCTCGAAGTCTCCGGTGGCACCGCCACGGTCCTCGCCAACCTCCTGGGCAGCCCGTGGGGGATCGACATCGACGCCGACGGCATCATCGCCGTGGGCATCAAGGCCGCTGATGGCGGCGTGCAGCGCTTCGACCAGGCCGGCCAGTCTCGCGGCAGTTTCGCCGGCCCAAGCATCGGCTGGGTGGCCGGCCTCGAGATCGCCGATTACGGCGTCTTCGGCCCTCCGAAGATCACGACCCAGCCTCAGAGTCAAGCGGTGGCCCGGGGCGCCAACGCCAACTTCAGCGTCGTGGCTGCCGGCAGCACCCCGCTCGCCTACCAATGGTACTTTAATCAGACCCAGGTCATTTCTTGGGGAACCGGCGCCAGCCTCACGGTCACCAACGTTCAGGATGCCAGCGTCGGCGGCTACTCGGTTGTGGTCGACAACGGCGTGGCGGTCACGAGCTCGATCGCGCAGCTTACCATCACCAAAGCCAGCACCTCCAGTCGGCTCAGCTCTTCAGCAAACCCCGCCGCACCCGGGCAACCGGTGACGTTCACCATGGAGGTGACCGCTGTGGCCCCAGGCGCAGGCATCCCGACCGGCATGGTGCAGTTCATGCTCGACGGCGCCGACACCGGCGCACCCGCGTCCCTCAGCGCGGGCAACGCCACGCTCAGCTTGACCACCATCAGTCCCGGCCTTCACGCGGTCAGCGCAAGCTATGCGGGTGACGACAACTTCACCGGGTCCACGGCCACCCTCGCTTCGGCCCAGCTTATCAACACCCCGCCGACAGCCGGCGCGGATACGATTCAACGGGACCCGACCGATGGAACCAAGGTCCTCATCAGCACGTTGCTCAGCAACGATGCCGATGCCGACGGCGACCCCATC
The DNA here is from genome assembly GCA_022710935.1 of Verrucomicrobiota bacterium. GTDB lineage: Bacteria > Verrucomicrobiota > Verrucomicrobiia > Limisphaerales > J093 > MWFF01. Next base: position 2,883 of record JAKLFY010000025.1, on the reverse strand, counting down.
GAGTTGGTCCTGGTGAGTCCCACCAGCGCCCACGGCGGCTCTCTCCTTCTCGACGGCGATTGGATTCACTACACCCCCGCTGCCGGATTCACGGACGACGATTCGTTCACTTACACCATCGAAGACAGCTACAGCGCCCAGGCTACCGCCACCGTCACCGTCCGCGCTTCCACCAACACCGTCCCGTCTCCCAACCTCCTGCTCACTGACCTCGGCAACGGTTCCTTTCTGCTGAGTTTCCTTGGCATCGCAGGCAAGACCTACCGGATCGAGTTCACGGAACACTTGGACTCGGCCGTCTGGACTGAGTTGGGCAGCAATGCTGCCGACGACCTCGGCGTCTTCCAGTACACCAATACGCCACCACCCGCCGCGCACGCGCGGTTCTATCGCTCGGTCTATCCGTAGGTCATCGGGCTCATCCAGCCTGGGCAGCGGGGACATCGGCGTCGGGCCTGAGAGTCTGTCTGGAAACTCCGAGGGGTGCTGTTTTCGCAGGAAGGGCTGGATGGCGAGGCGCGACGCAGGGAGCATACCCGCAACGGTCGGGAGGCAAGACGCCGCGCGGCGTGCTGTGCGGCGGGCACGGCCAGGTTGGCGGGTCCACAACACTCGAACCTCGGACGTCCCCCTATGAAAGGAATGGTTCGGCACCGATAGCCGGATGAGGCGCGGGTGTGCTAATGATCCTGCATCGAGTATGAACAGGCATCGAACACCGCCCTTGATCGCCAGCCTCACAGGCCAAGACAGCGGCTTCATTGATCGAGCCTGGGACGATCGTTGTCACGCGCCAGGCAGATGAGAGGCAAACACGTCATCACGGCGTTGATCGTGGCCCTGACTCTGGGCCTGCACTGGGCGGCCTTGCAGTCCGTGGCCTGGGTTTCGATGTTCGTCAGGTACTCACAGAACACGACGTTCCGCGAGGCGATCGATCAGACCTTCGACGGCCGCCACCCCTGTGTCCTCTGCCACATCGTGACCGAGGGCCAGAAATCGGAAGAGAACGGCCCGCGCGAACCACAGCCGCAACGGCCCCTCCTCAAACTCGATCTGATCTGCGAGACTCCCCGCGCGTTCATGTTCCGCCAGATGGCCTTCGCTTCCTTCGAGCTTCGTGCTGAGAACGGGCTCGAGCGCTTCGAAAGACCCCCCTCGCCCCCTCCACGCCACGTCTGAACGCGATCAGGTCGCGTTCCCCCATCGTCACCTCCGTTCTGAAGGTCTGACACCGGCGTCGTGGCCCGGCACCGGTCAGGATGGAACGGACTCCGGTCTCCGGGCCGAATCCCAAACGAAACGTCATGCGCCCCGGGCTAGAAACCCCGGGAGCAGGCAAAAACCTTATGAACTTCGTATCTGAGAGAACAGTGAATGGACGCTGGCGAGCGTTCACGTTGATCGAACTGTTGGTGGTCATCGCCATGATCGCCATCCTGGCCGGGCTGCTGGTGCCCGCGCTCGCCAAAGCCCATGGCAAAGCCAGGTCGGTCTGCTGCCTGGGCCAGCTCAGACAGATCGGCCTGGCCACGCTGATGTACGCCGACGACCACGGTGGACGTCTGCCCCGTAGCACCCATTCCGCCACGGCCCACGGGGAACGGCCCTGGGGTTACGCCCTCTTGCCCTATCTGGCGTGCCCGGACTGCAAGCCCACCGCCCCCCTCTGGACCAACGTGTTCAATGGCCTCTATCGCTGCCCGGTGGACAAGCGGCGCAACTCCGACTGGAGTTACGGCAAGAGCGTTTATCCCGAACTCTCCGCCCAGGAAACCGGCGGCCCCACCTGGCCCCGCCTGGGCGATCTGCCAAACGCGTCAGCCACCGTCCTCTTCGCGGAAAAGGCCGGCGGGTCCATGGCGGACCATTTCATGGCGCATTTCTGGGCGGACGGTGGAGAACCCGAGGTCGACCGGAAGCGACACGAAACCCGATCCAATTACATCTTCGGCGACGGCCATGCCGCCGCTGCCTTGTTCAAAACCACTTACGACCCTCAACAGAGCATCGACAGATGGAACCCCGAGACGGCCCGCTGACCGCAGAAACCTTTTCACCCCTGATCAACTCGCAGTTCAACGAAAGTTCAAGCCATGACCAAGAACCCGACCTTTGCCCGGTACCTGCTCTGCCTCCTGGCAGCGGCAGCCTACGCCACCACCAACACCGCTGCGCAGGATATCCTCGTGCGACCGGCGCGCGGCGGCGGTCTGGACACCAACGCACCCATGATCCATGTCGACATCTTCTACGATCACGAGGCCAACCAGATGATCGCCACGGTGGACACCACCAAGGGCATCCCCAAGTTGACGCCTCTGCCGCCAGGCTACGCGTTCGATTCCCGGTCCAACTACTACGTCCTCACCGATAAGGCCTACAGCCTGCAATACGCCTGGAATCCGGGAGGCATCTTCACCCCGCCGGAAGGGGCCGCCGTCTGGATCGAGTGCCTGAACGCTTCGCCAGGGTTGGAGAATTACGACGGCCCTGGTAACAAAAACGAAAACCCGGCCCGGCCCTACACCCCCATCCTGGGCACGGCGGGTTCCCCAACCAAATGGGCCTGGTACGGACGCATGGCGCACAACGCCTACGCAATTCGCCAGTCCACCACCAACGTGCTGTCAGCCGAATACCGGGTCTACTTCGGCGACGCCCAAACCGGTGCCCGCGATGCCTACGCCGGCTACGACGACGCCACCGTGGCCTTGACCTGGACCGTGGACGCCGTCGCGATTCCGGATGTTTTGGTGCGACCGGCGCGCGGCGGCGGTCTGGACACCAACGCACCCATGATCCATGTCGACATCTTCTACGATCACGAGGCCAACCAGATGATCGCCACGGTGGACACCACCAAGGGCATCCCCAAGTTGA
>JAKLFY010000249.1 GCA_022710935.1 Verrucomicrobiota bacterium | reverse complement strand
GGCAATCTCATCGCTCACGTACCCGACACCGTCCGCGATCTCGGCCACTCCATCGCCGTCGATTGCGAGGCACATCAGCACCGTCCAGACGTGCCGTTGAGCGGCGGTGAGGCGTGACAGCTTCGGATCGCTGATCGTCTCGCGGTAGAGTCGGCACCACTGGTTCACCACGCGCCACCCCTTCGAATAACGGCGGCCGCCGGGTGGCCGCCGAGTCCCACAATGTGTAGGTTGTCCCTTCTCACAGGGCACCTCCGGGCAATCGGGACGCCCCCGGCCGGTAAGCGGTGCTCAACCGACGCCCCGCGATCAAACGAATGAACCATGCCCCACCTTGCCGCGCCAGGCCTGACCTCGCCTCGCCGGACCCAGCCCGACCATGCCTAGCCGGACCCCGCTCAACTGTGCCAAGCTGATCGTGTAGGATTGAGTGCCAATCACTGTGCGATGCCGGTCTGCACTTTTTCGCGCAGCCGCAGCCACGTCTCGGTCAGCGCGTTCATCGACTCGACGAACGCGGGAGTTGTCGGGTAAATGTCGTTCTCCAGCAGGCTCAGAATCTGTCTCGCGTAGAAGGTCGCCTGCTGGCCGCCGTACCGCTCGACGGCTCCCTGCTGGCGCTTGGTGAGCACCCGATCTTGGAGATGCGAGAGGCCCGTCTTGAGCGGTATGACGTTGTGCCCGGTCTTCGTCTCGGCGACCCTGATCCGCTCGATCTGAGCAACCGGAATGCGGATGATCTCGCTCACCAGCTCCCGCGTGATCCCCCACTGCTGGAGCCGGAGCGCGATCCGGTTGATGTCGTAGCGGTCGAACGCGCGGCCGTGGCCGCGGTTGAGCTTGACGGCGTCGATGTAGAGGTCGAGTTCGGTCGCGTAGAAGCGCACGTCACACTCGACGCTGTCGACGCCGTTGGACTGGTACATCTTCACGCGGTGGAAACCGTCAACGATTCGACTGGACGCTCCGTCGATCACAACCGGAGGGAGAGAAGCGCCAGCCTGGTAGGCGTCCCTGAGGAGCCCGACCGTGGCGTCGCTGATCTCATTCCGTGGGTAGAGGGAGAAGTCCAGTACCAGCTCTGCGACATTCCGCGTCTCAATCATGTTTCCTCCGTGAAACCCTGCCTTGCCTTGCCTCGCCGCGCCAAGCCGCGCCAAACCACGCCGCGCCGCGCCCGGCCTCGCCTCACCGTGCCCCGCCACGCCGGGCCGCATCATGGAATCTCACGCGACCTCTTCCCATCCAGCGATGGTGAAGCGGCCGAACCATCCCTTTTTCTGCGGGCGGTAGTCACCGACGCCAACCCGGTTGCCACCGTCCGCGAGCATCGTCACGACAGCCTCCGGGTCCGCAAGTCCCTCGTCGAGTTCGAACACGAACTTCGCCGCCCAGGGCTCGAACCTCGGACGGCAGCGGATCACGCCGTTCTTCTGCACCATGACGCGGCGGGCGTCCACTGCAAACGTCTGGTACGGGTCGCCCTCCGCATCAAGGATCGGCGTCAACTCGGGGAACGCCATGATGTGCGTGACCCTGGACTGGTACGACGACCGCTGCTTTGGCACCTTGTAGACCGCCGCCGCCGCGATCAGACACGACCGGAATGCCAAGGCCGGGATGCAGCAGAATCCCTCCGTGCTGCGGTAGACCCCGACCGCGGCCTGCTCCTCCGGAGTCCCGAAGTCTTGCTTCCCTTTGCTCGGCGGCGCTGGGCCATTGCCAGCCGTCATCCCGATCGGGTTGTGGGTCAGAAGCGGTGTCATCCCTTCGACTGCGATCTCGATTCTCTTCATGGCTTTTCTGCCTCCCCCAGTCTGTGAGCCTCTTGGCTCGTTGCTGATATGGGCTCAACGCCAACGAAACCATGCCCAGCCCTTCCTTGCCTCGCCCGACCCGACCCGGCCCGGCCCGACCACACCTAGCCTAGCCCGACCCAACCCTGCCGCGCCGAGCCACGCCATGCCACGACATCCTGAAATGAGCAGCGCCCGCGGCCTCTCAGATGTGCGAGGGCGGCGGCACCCTGAGATGGAAGGCCACGGTGGGGCTCCGCCGCCCCGATCCCACGCCCGGCGCTGCTCGTGCTCTGAATGCCGCGCCCCCGCAGCGCGGCTGTCCTCAGTCGTGAATCGGCGGGTGTCGAGGCCGCCAATCGTCGTGATCTCGCCCCCGGGAAGGACGGAATAGAGAGCGCCCCGCCCACCGTTGAGGGGAGGGAGGAGGACCTCAGCCGGAGGAGCGGGGCGCTCAGGTTCACTTGGAAATCCGATGATGGCTGCGGATCGGGCTGCGTTCGTTGGCGGCCTGAATGGCTAGAAACTTCAGCGGGATGCGGTTGCCTCTCGCTTGGTAGTTGTAGAGCGCCTCGATTTCCTCGA
>JAKLFY010000248.1 GCA_022710935.1 Verrucomicrobiota bacterium | reverse complement strand
AGAGCCTGCAACCACGCCAGATCATCGCCCGTGAGCGTGCGGCCCTGGAGGCGGATCGGTTCCACTGCCGCCACGATTTACCCCAGTGGCCGTCCCGAGTCCAGCGAAAAATGTCCAAACTCCAGAGTCTTGGGCGCTGACGCGCCCAAGACTCCGTTCCACCGAAGGGGCAACGGCCCAGAGTCAGGCCCAGATGAGGGAGCAATAACTAACGACAACAACCACCCGAAGCCACTGGAAAGAAATAATTGTCGTTGCGCAGTTGATAGGCCTCGTTGGTCTGAGAAAAGGCCAACTAGCCCGGTTACGGTTCCTCGGGAAGCGTGCATTACGACGGGAGCTAAGGCGAGGGGCCGATGCCGCAACACGGAGGGTACGCGCTGTGGAATTATCAGAAGAGCAGGGCACATACATTCTGATCGTTTCGGTCGCCAAGTTGAAGCGGCTGAAGGTGGGCCGCTTGGGGACCTTCGACATCAGCTCCGGCTTCTACGCCTATGTCGGCAGTGCCCACGGTCCGGGCGGCATCCGCGCTCGGATCGGCCATCACGTGGAATCGGCGGCTGCTCCGCACTGGCACGTCGACTACCTGCTCGGGATCGCCACGCCCGTCGAGGTGTGGTTCGCGATCTCGGACCGCAAGCTGGAACACGATTGGGCGGAGTTGTTGGCTGAGGCTCCGTTCTTCCGCACCCCGATCCCGCGGTTTGGTTCGTCCGATTATCGCCGGAGCCGGACCAGCCATCTGTTCTACGCCAAGCGACAGCCTTCATTCCGCTGGTTCGAGGACCAGATCAGGATCGGCTTCGAAGCCGAGGTGCGACCGCAGCGCGTGGTTCTGCCAGAGCGGCAGGCAGGATAATCGCCGCAGGATCACGGCAACATCGGGCAACCGACATTGTTCGCGAACACGTACTCCGGACCGTGCTCGCCTAAGTCGGCGGTCATCTCTTTCAGGCAACCGGTAAGTTGCCGCTGGTCATTAAAGCCGGTTCAGTTCGTGTCCCAGTTTACCCCACCGCAAGCCGCGGTCGCCCATTGTTCCAGGTAAGTGACTACAGTGGGTGACGCCGCCGCTTGCGGTCCTTTGCCGACTTGGGCGTGGCCCGCGCCGAAGCGGAGCGGATCGCGAATCGCCTCGCCGCTGGCGAAGTGGTTGCCGCTGGACTCGGCGCCGCCGACCGCGCCAGCCTCGGGCGCGCGCTTGAACTTCTGCGCCCGACCGGCGTTGCCCTCGAAATCGCTTGCGCGACGTTCAGCGAAGCCCACCGCCTCCTCGGTGGGAATCGGGTTGTCTAATGCCTCTGCGAGTCAGATCTCCTGGCGGCGCCTCAACCACGCGAACAAACCGAAGCCCATCAGTCCCAAGGCCACGCTGCCCGGCTCGGGAACCAGCACAGCCTTGGCGTAGAAACTAATGGTCGGCGGTGGACCTCCTGGCTCAAGCACACGCACGGCCGGATTGGGCAGGTTCGGCGTGCCGAACGTCGTCACCCGCACCCACCGCGTTGGATCACCGTCCACGAACTGCAGATTGACCTCGTTGGCGTGAATGCCGGCGTATGCATCGGAATCTGAAACCAATGCGGTGCTCCCGGGCAGCAGGTTGGCGGACGTGGAGCCCGAGAAACTGGGCTCCTGGAAAACCACCTCGGCGCCCAAGTCGAACGACTCAAACCCCTCACTGATCGTCCCGGCAGTGGTCGTGTTGGCCACCCCGTCAATCCACAACCGTATCGGTGCGGTGATGCCGTCCGAATTGAGGATTCGGACATGCTCCAAGACAACCCATTCCATGCCGGACTCGAGTGTGCTATTCGCGGTTGTGCCGGCGAAAGCGAGCAATGGGTCCGTGGCCGGTGTGAAGGTAAACAGTTGCCAGGTGCCGTTCACAAGAAGGCTCTGGGCGTCGCGATTGACCCATTCGATACCGCCAGTGGCGCCGCCGTTGGCAAAGGCGGGTCCAGAGCCGCCCGTTTCCCGGATGCCGATTGAGATGGCCAGATTCTGTGCGGACAACGAACCGATGCTCAAAGCGCTGAGAATAACGCTAAGGATACAGATTCTCTTCATGGGATGTTTGCTCCTGGCTGATTGCATGACACAGCTCGGACTGCGACATGGCAGGGCTTTTGGTTGAGCTTGCTTTTCACAGTCAGGCTCCGGCTCAACGGTCCTACGTACCGCTTCCTTAGATCCGCATCCGATGGCTGTCAACTTGAAATCGTGCGCCTGGCACTCTCAACAGCGCCAATTCATGAAGACGAAAAGGCTGGAGGGGGGACGTCTCGTCAATACGGGTCAAGCTAAGCGGGAACGAGGTGGGAGCGCAGGCCCTGGGGTCAGCGAATGAATCGGATGGGGGCTAGGGGATCACGACTTCGAGCCACTGCTCGCAGAGGTTCTGCCAGGT
>JAKLFY010000247.1 GCA_022710935.1 Verrucomicrobiota bacterium | reverse complement strand
GATTTGGCTCCGCAGTCGTCCCGGCCCACCAACTTCCAGTCCGGCCCGGGCACCCAGGACTCCCGGTCCACGGATACCTGAAACTCAAGGGGAAAAGCTCAAAGAACCCGAGGGCTAAGCGAAAAGCGCGACCGGGCTACCCCGTGTCGATGTTGCGAGGTTAGCAGCCGGGGAACGGCTCGGACCTGTCCGCCGCCGGTAGGTGGTTCACAAGGAGAGATCGCGGCGGCAGGCGTCGCCCTTGGCGCCCCTGGAGCGCGATCCGCCCCGCCCGAAGGGCCAACGGTGTCTCGCGGTTGAGCTCGCGGACGCGTGGGCTCTTGACAACCAAGGTTGGCGTGCACATGATGTTAGCAAGTACTTGCTAGAGGGAGGCGGTTCATGACGTCCAGAAAATCAACCGAGGAGCGACGCAAGGAGATCGCCGACGCCGCCATCAAGATCATCGGGGAGCGTGGCTTGCGGGAGTTCACGGCGGCCCGCATCGCTCAGGAAGTGGGCATCAAGGACGGGACCATCTTCCGTCATTTCAAGGACATGAACGAGATCACGCTAGCCGTCCTCGACAGGCTCCAAGAGTTGCTCGAGGCCGCGCCGCGGTCCACGGGAGATCCACTCGAGCGATTGGAGGTCTTCGTCCTGAGCCGCCTCCACTCCGTCACCGTCCAGCGGGGAATCCAGTCGCTCCTATTCTCGGACCAGCTCTCCCACGCCTTGGGAGCCGAAGGCCCAAAGCGGGTTGCCGCGCTAAGGAACCGAGGCCGCGAGTTCGTCAGATCGTGCCTGCGCGAGGCGGCCGAGAAAGGCCTCCTTCGGGAGGACCTCGACATCGAGGGCGCGGTTCTCCTCGTCACGGGGACGGTGATGGGGTTCTTGTTCGCGGCCACCGACGGCGCGCTTCCCGCACCTGCAGGCGAAATGGAGCGCCGGTGCTGGCAAACCCTCCGTTCGGCGCTCGCGCGGAAACAGGTGCTCTCATGAAGTCCAGGACCAAGATTATCGTTCTCGTAGCCAGCGTGGTCCTATTCGCGGCGGCTTTCTTCTGGCTGCTTACCACACACGGCCCGTTGGCCCCGGTGGGTGTGGAGTTTGGCACTGTCGTTCGCGCCGATCTCACTCCCAGCGTGTTCGGCATCGGCACCGTGGACGCCCGTCTTTCTTACGCGGTCGGGCCCATTGCCCCCGGGCGACTCCTGCGCGTGCTCGTCGATCAGGGCGACGAAGTGAAGGCCGGGCAGTTGCTGGCGGAAATGGACCCGGTCGATATGGACCGCCGGGTTCAGGCAGCGAAGAGCACCGGGGCGCGCTCGCGCCAGACAGTTCAAGTTGCCGATGCGCAGGTCGCTGAAGCGGCAAGCCGCGCAAGGCTCGCCATCATGAACCGCGACCGTGATCGGGGGCTGTATGAGCAACGCGTCATCAGCAAGCAAGCGCTCGACAACAGCACCGGCGAGGCTGAACGGGCTGAAGCAGCACTGGCGGCGGCACGCGCCAACGCGGAGGCGGTGAAACAGGACATCGGGCGCGTGGACGCCGAAGCGCAGGGCCTGGGCAGTCTGCGGGAAAGCCTGAGACTCGTGAGCCCCGTGGACGGCGTCATCGTCTCGCGCGAGGCCGAACCCGGGACCACGGTGGTCGCCGGTCAAGCCGTCCTTCGCGTTGTCGTCCCGGAGAGCTTGTGGGTACGGGCACGGGTCGATCAGTCGCGCGCCCAGGGTGTGCAGGTCGGACAGACCGCCAGCATCGTGCTGCGCTCCGCACCCGGAACCCAGATGCCCGGCCGTGTGGCCCGCATCGAGCTGCAGAGCGACCCGGTGACCGAGGAGCGGCTCGTGAATGTGAGCTTCGATGCGCCGCCTGCTCGCCTCTACTTGGGGGAGCTCGCGGAAGTCACCATCCGGTTGCCAGGCGAGACCGGCGTGCTTGTCGTGCCGAGCGCGGCCATCGCTCGCGAGGGTAGCCAGACCGGCGTCTGGCAGATGGTGGACGGGAACGCCCGGTTCAAGCCGGTCACCATTGGCAGCCAAGGCCAGGCAGAGGTGACCCAGATACTCTCCGGTTTGGGCGAAGGCGATAGCGTCATCGTCTACAGCTCCGCACAGCTCAAGCCCGGCGCCCGCGTTCGTGAGCAGAAGGTTGAACGGCGATGATCAACCTTGCTCGCCGCGACGTCGCCAACCACCTTGGCCGCTACCTGCTCACCGGCTTCGGGCTCGGGCTCTTGATCGGGGTCACCCTGACGATGGCCGGGGTGTACCGGGGCATGGTCGATGACGCCAGGGTGCTGTTGCGCGCGGTCCGCGCGGACATCTGGGTGGTGCAGCAGAACACCCTCGGACCGTTTGCCGAGCCCTCCAGCCTCCAGGACGATGTCTATCGCAGCCTCGAAGGGCTGCCCGGGGTCGTCGAGACGGGCAACGTCGCCTATCTCACGATGCAGGTGAAGCACGGCGGAAAGGACGTCCGCGTCATG
>JAKLFY010000246.1 GCA_022710935.1 Verrucomicrobiota bacterium | reverse complement strand
ACCTCAAGCGTCCGTTCCACCAGGGAAGGGGTCTTTTGCGCGATGCGCCAGCGTAAGGTCAGCGCACCGACCTCGGTCGGCCCCAACTCGATGACGCCATCCCGTTCCTGACGCGTCCCGAAGCGCACGGCCATCCACTCCCCGCCAGGCTGTCTCAATTGGACTCCGGCGGGGGCGTCGTCCGGCGAGCGACCGACCGACTGGTCACCCGACCAGTACTCGATGCGCCAACCGCTCGCCTCCTCGCGCAGCACCGGCCGCAACTCGACACCCCGGACGCGACTGGGGAGCCAGACGCACACCCAGGCGAGGACCAGACAGAAAGGGATGCGGGTTTTCATGATTTGGTTGGCGTCCGGCCCTCAGGTTACTTGGTTGCCCCGGCGGAGTTCAACCCCGGCGGGTGCTTTCTTTCACCCCAATTCTCGGTTTCGACATTAACGATTCAATGCCCGCCCGTGACGGTGTAACCCTCCCGGCGCAGATCCTCGGCCAAGTCTTTCTCCATCTGGGCCGCCGCCTCGTACGGCATCGGGTTGAGGTGGGCGTAGAGTTCGGGCAGCAGCCGAATCCCGTAACGCTGAACCACCGCAGCGGCCTTGATCCCCTGCTTGTGGTTCGTGAACCGCTCTTCTGGCGTCAACCCGCTCATCCCCACATACACACACGGCTTGCCGCGACGCCGGTTCGGATTGGCGGCGCGAACCGCCGCCAAGCGGCCAGCCGCCGGCGCCAACAGCACCACATAGACATTGTGGTGATGCTCCGCCCGATCCGCTCGGAGCGCTTTGAAGGTTCGCCGCTTCATCGGCCTTGCGGGGCAATGCCCAAAACGCCAATCTCACCACATGAATCACCCACTGTGTCCCGTGATTCTCTGCGCGCGGAGCTGGACATCCGTTCCGGGGGTCGATCCCATCATCCAGAGGGTTGTACAACGGCCAGTGCGTCCTGCACAGGTTCAAGTCCGCGGTGTCCAGCATCGAACGGGAATGGGCCGCCTTCCAACCGGGAAGCAACGCCGGGCTGGCGGAAGGAGGGGGATCGCTGGCGGCGCGGGGGCGTGCTGGTCTGCGCTCACGCTTTTGGCTCTTGTGGTGGGCCTCGCCGGTTGTGCAGGTGGGCCGCCGAGGCCGTCCGCTCGATTGGCACTGTTCAACGGCAAGGACTTGTCCGGATGGAGCGTCAGGTGCCAGCCCCAGGACGCGGGCAAGGAGTTCTGGCGTGTCGATGATGGCGCAATCCTGTGTGACTCGATGGGGCGGAAGGACCACAACTACGTTTGGCTGGTGAGCGATCTGGAATTCGGGGATTTCGAACTCGATCTCCGATTCCAGGCGTATCGCGAGTCGCCCGGCAACAGCGGGCTGCAGTTCCGCAGCCGGTTCGATGCAACCGCCAGCGGGGGCTGGCTGGACGGACCGCAAGTCGACATCCACCCGCCACCAGAGTGGTCCTGGCGCACAGGCCTGATCTACGACGAAACCCGCGAGGAGCGGCGTTGGATTTCTCCGGGGCTCAAGGACTCGACCATGGATCCGGGATTCGAACCTGCACGTTTCCGTTTCATCTACGCCGACGAAGGCGAGGGTTGGAACGATCTCACCGTCATTTGTCGCGGGACCAGAGTCAAGACCATCGTCAACGGGATCGTCCGGACCGACTGGGACGGCGCGGGCGTGCTGGACAACGCCGCCCATCGCGCCCGCAACGTGGGCCGGCGGGGCCATTTTGCCTTGCAGCTTCACGCGGGGGACGAACTGCGAATCCGGTTCAAAGACATCAAAGTCCGGGAACTTGGGCCATGAGCCTGCGTCCGCAAGACCGGGGGGCATCGGTGCGGTTCCTGGAAGCCGTGCCGCCGTTCGCAACGCTCCCTTGAATCCGAAGCTCGCAAACCTGCCCTTCAGCACTGAATCAAATGAGAACTCGCACATGCCTCGTGGCCACACTGACGTTGAGCGTGTTGGCATCGGCGGCCGCACAACGCAATCCCATGACCAACAGTGCCCAATGGAGCAACGGCCAACCGGTCGCGTTGCCAGGGATGAAACGACACAGGCTGGAAAGTGTCTTCCTGTATCAGCCTGAGTCCAATTGGACCTACTCGCATCTGCGAAGGCTCCTTCTACCAGACCGATGACGGGGTGCTCCACATGCCCTTGCGCAACACGGCCAGGGAAAGGGCGCACCGTCTCTGGCTCACGGAAAGCCGCGACAATGGCGCGACTTGGTCCACGCCCGTCGAGACGGAGTTCAGCGATACCAATGCCAAGTTCCATTTCGGGCGTCTACCCGGCGGGCGCTTTTACTATGTGGGCAATCCGATCGGCAGCGGGCGCACGCCGCTGGTGTTGTCGCTCTCGCGAGATGGTGTTGTTTTCGACCGACACTTCATTCTCGGAGAAACGCCCTATCCCAAGCGGCATGCCGGCGCTGCCAAAGGCGGCGAGTACGGCTACCCGCACACGCTCATTCACGATGGCCATCTCTACGTCATCGTCTCGCGCCAGAAG
>JAKLFY010000245.1 GCA_022710935.1 Verrucomicrobiota bacterium | reverse complement strand
CTGATCGTGCCGGACGGAGCCCCCGGAAGAGCCCGTGCCCCTGAACTGTGACGCAAAATACTCAGATCCACTCAGATTTGGTCAGATTTACTCAGATTTACTCAGATGCGGGTCATGGCGGGGAGGTTTTGGTTCCTGATCGTGCCGGGCGACGATCCTGGAGGAGCGGGCGCCGGGGGTGGCGCGTCCGAACCGATTCGCGTTGTGACCTGTTCGATTCATCACGCAGGGAGTGTGGCCTATGTGCGGGGAAAAGTCTTATTAGTGGAAAGGGGTTTGTATTAATAAAGTCGGTAGAGGTGGGATTGGCGGGCTTGCCTGTGCGTCGTTCACATTTGTGGGAATGGTTTCGGGATACGGGATACTGATTGCGGCATGGTGGTGCAGGGTTATCGCGGCCCTACAGGCCGCTGACCGTTGCCGTTCGGATACCCAGGCCGTTGGCCTGGGCTATCACATTGCGGGCCTTCGGCCCTCAAGTCTCCTCAGAGCCCCGCCTCATTGCGGGCCTTCGGCCCTCAAGTTCCCAAGGGCTCCGCCTCAGTGCGGGTCTTCGGCCCTCAAGTTCCCTGAGGGCGTCGGCTGTGCCGCCGACTTGGCCGCCGTGGCCTTGGCGAAGGTGGAAAAAGTATGAACCCAGGAACTGTCACAATCATAGGACCCCTTCACGTGGCATTCTTGCTGAGAGGGTACAAAGTGTAAGGCAAGTGTAAGTACGGGGCCGAAGTGTAAGGTGTGTGGGTCACAAGTCATCAAACGGGCTGCGCACGCCCAGGCCCGGTTTCTTCATTACGTGCGTGTAGATCTGTGTGGTAGCCACGTCCACATGGCCGAGGAGGTCCTGCACAGTGCGGATGTCGGCTCCCTTCTCAAGCATATGGGTGGCGAAGGAGTGGCGCAGCGTGTGTGGGGTCACTCGCTTGTTGAGCCGTGCTTTTTGCGCCCCCAGCCGGATCGCATGTTGAAAGGATGCATCGAGCAGATGATGCCTTCTATACAAGCCGGAATGCGGATCATGCATGAGCTGCCGTGAGGGGAAGAACCAAAACCAGGGCCAGGATTTTCCCGCTCCCGGGTACTTGCGCTCAAGCGCCTCCGGCATCCAGACGCCGGCCACGTTTTCTGCCCGGTCCTGTTCGTGCAAGCCGCGCAGCCGGTCCCGATGCGCTCGCAGGCGGTCAACCAGCTTCGACGGAAGCACGGTCACCCGGTCCTTGTCTCCTTTGCCGGCACGCACCACCACCTGCTCCCGGTCAAGGTCCACATCCTTGACGCGCAATCGCAGCAACTCGGTTAGCCGCAGCCCTGCTCCGTACATCAACTCAGCCATCAACCGAGTCGTGCCCTCCATCTGTGCAAACAGACGCTCGCATTCGTTTTTGGACAGGACGGTGGGTGTGCGACGCGCCCGGCGCGAACGTTGGAAATCGCTAAAATCTCCCGGGTCCCGCTGCAGCCCCTCCCGAAACAAAAACACCAGCGCGTTGAGCGCCTGCTTTTGGGTTGCCTTGCCTACCCGTCCGCGAACGGCAAGCTCCGTCAGAAACTTGCGAATGTCTTCCCCGTCCGCATCCAGCATGCTCCTGGTCCCCAGGGACTGTGCGAAACGCCACGCCCAATCACGATAAGTTTGTTCTGTCCTCCACGAGTAATGATTGAGGCGCAAGCGCTCAATCATCCGCCGCTCCCAATCCGTCCTGCCCATGTCGGCTTGGCCGATGGAAGGCACGCCCGGTGGCAGTGGCCCCGCGCTTTTGCGCCCGGTCTTGAAAAACCAGTTAATCCCGTCTTTCCAGAGCTGCGGGTTGGAAGCCAGGCTGCGGCGAACAGCATCTGACATGAAGTTCCGCGCGGACTCTTTGGTTACGCTCAGTCCGTTGTGGCGGCAATACTCCAGGTAGGCTTCTATGGCCCGGGTATAGGCTTGGCGCAGTACATAGGGCGCAGGGGCAAGGTTTAGTATCTCACGCCAGTTGGTAAAGATTACCTCCGGTGCCTCAGGCATGGCTTTCGCCAGAGAAGCGGTGTTTTTCATAACTTTGTTCCTATGCACTTAAGCGCCATTTAGCGCAAGGACAAAGTTGAGATCTCGTCACAGTCGTGCCTGCCCACTGCTCCAGGCAATAAGATCAACAGCGCTGCTGTCTAAATCACAACGATTTCTGTAGAAACTTTATTGACCTTTCTGTGCTCTGCGGGGTAGTTTTCAGCATATGAACACCGGATGGACCACTTTCTTGAACTTTGGCCCAATAACTTTGTCTCAACACTACTGTTGGACGGGTCGCAGTCCGCAATATAGATGAAACCGCCCCAAGAGCTTCTTCTGGATCTGATCGAGTCGGCTGGACAGTGGAACGCCTTCGACGGACCGAGTATTGCCGACGCGTTACGTGCTAATCGGAGGTTATGGCGAGCGGTGGTCCTCACGGATGCGGGTGGTGACTTCCGTGTGAACGAGGAGGGAATCATTGCAGGCATAGACCCACCGTTGGGAGTGCTGGGCAGCCTGCTCGCCGGCTTTTTGGCATACGACGTTATTCGTGTCATTCCGGCCGCC
>JAKLFY010000244.1 GCA_022710935.1 Verrucomicrobiota bacterium | reverse complement strand
CGGCGCGCGACGGACGCTACGACGAACGAAAGCGCGATCCAGAGAAGAAGCGGGAGCAGGTACATGCCGAACCCCCTGTGTCTCTGATGGCTGACCCTCCAGGGAAAGTATAGCACGTCGGGAGGCCGAGCGCACGGGGAAACCGGCGACCTTTCTTGGCCTACTTTATATGTCCAATATCTCTACAGGGCCGACCACAGAAAAATATTCGTCTCGCAGGCAAATAAATATTGACAACTGGCCCGGAAGGGTGTATAAAAGAAGTGTGATCACTTCCGATAATACATACTTGAGTCCAATTCAAACCTGCCGGAAGTGGTCACAGGGGGTAACCTGTGATCAGTCAATGGGAGGGGAGAAGGGGGCCGCACCGTGGCAATCTCTCCCACATCCGAGGAGCTTCTAAGAACCTACACGGAGAAGCTCCTGTCGGAGTTCGAGAGCAGATCGGCAATCGTGTTTTACGATTTGTCGATCGGGTTGCAGAACCGCATCACGAAAGAGATGAGAATCCTCACAAAGTATATTTGGCAGATCATGAACAGGGTCTCAGCCTTGGAGATCCCGCATGATCAAAATCAGAACGTACAAGATGTCTCGTCGGGGGGATCGTGGGTCAGTTCTCTCCCTGCCCGCCGTGTGGGTTCACGACCTCGGTATCCAACCAGGCGATCAGCTTGATGTCTATCGAGATGAGCTAGACAGGCTCATTATAGTCGCCCCGGGGAAGTCGACCGAAACTCGATCGGCTGGCCATTTGCGCCGCGCGATGGAGCGGACCGGCTATGGCGGCGAGTAGGAAAGCCGCCGTGGGAAGGGAAGTCGACGCCCTGATCCGGGTATCGGAAGGAACCCGGATGCTCACCGAGGCGAAGAGCGCCTTCGAGGCGATAAAGATCGCCGAGGCCGCCGAGGCATATCGCTACGCGATGAAGGTGGCGGGTGCCAGCGACGAGGCGCAGCGGCAAGCGGCAGAGCTGAAGCTGCGCGCCGAGCGCCGGGCCGGCGAGTTGCTTCGGAAAAGTGAGAAAGCTACCGGCGCACGCCAGCCAGGTACCGCTCGCGGCACGACGCGGTCCGAGGATGCGACCGCGTCATACTCCGAGCAGGGGATCGACAAGCGCGTCGCAGCCAGGTGCCAGAAGATCGCAAGCATACCCGATGAGAAGTTCGAGGAGTTCCTGTCGGTTGCTGACGAGGTTACGACCGCCGGCGCGATGCGGATCGCCCGAGAGATCGACAGGTTCACCGAACCATCAGAAACGCCCGACCTGCCAGATCACAAATTCCGCGTCCTCTATGCTGACCCGCCATGGCAGTATGGCAACGCTCAGCACAGCACCGAAGAGCAAGACACCACACTACAAAACCACTATCCCGTCATGGCGGACGAGGAGCTGCTGGCCCTCGAGGTGGAAAGCATCGCCGATGATGATGCGGTGCTGTTCTGTTGGGCGACCTCGCCGCGCCTTCCGTTCGCTCTGGACCTGATACGTGCGTGGGGTTTTGCCTACAAGTCGCTTTTCGTGTGGGACAAAATCAAGCACAACGTCGGGTACTACAACAGCGTTCGGCACGAGTTCCTGCTCATATGTACCCGCGGCTCGTGCTTGCCGGACAATAAGCAGCTCCATGACAGCGTTGTAAGCATTGAGCGCACGGACCACTCCGTAAAACCCCCATATTTCCGCGAGCTGATCGACCGCATGTACCCGAACGGCCGACGCATCGAGCTGTTCGCGCGAGGAAGTCTTCCTGCCCACTGGGATGCCTGGGGGAACGAGTCATGAGCAGGAACGAGCGCGAGTGGGCTCTGGCTGACAGGTTTTCAGAGTTCGCCGACGAGTACATCTATCCCTCGCGATGGCCGAGGGCCAGGATAGAGAAGATCGCCGATCGCGATTCGCAAAGAACGGACGGGGACAAGCGGCTCGTACTCCCCGAGGCGACATACTGTGTTGATGAGAAAGCCTACTCCACCTTGTGGGATGGGTGCCTGGTTGAGCTTATCCAAGATGTGCCCACGAAAAACATGGGCTGGTTCTACGACCTCGAACGTTGCGACTACCTGATCTGCGGTTACTACATCGATTCCTCGCCTCGGCCCGCTGTTGTCTACAAAGTCATCTGGGACGAGTTGAAGGCGAGATACGTCGAGCTCGCCATCGCCAAGGCGCAGGGCATTCGTCTCCTCCACTCGCCGCGCGGGTACGGGCTGACGGTGTTCGCGAAGATACCGTGGGGAGACCTGACCGGGATATGTGAAACGCTCTATCGCGACGAAGACCTGATGCGCAATCGCTATCAACTGGGAGGTGCCGCGTGATCCACCGCTGCGCGTGGTGCGGGAAGGAAACGACTGCCGAGGACGGGGTCGCTCCCGTGGGCGCGGTGAGCGACGGCATCTGCGAGGACTGTCGCGAGCGGTTCTTCCCCGGGGTGTCCGCGGGGGACCCTCGCGCGGCTCGGCTCAACCTTGGAGGTGAGGCATGAACATCGGTGCTCTCGCCCTCTCGGGCTGGCTTCTGCTGGGCTTGCTGCCCCGGGGCGGCCTCGCGGTCTACGACCCGCCGGCAT
>JAKLFY010000243.1 GCA_022710935.1 Verrucomicrobiota bacterium | reverse complement strand
ATGTCACCCCCGATGGGAATGGCCAACCATAGACCCCGTGCGAGGGCAGCGGGCTGTGCAAGCCCACGGAGCGACGCCCGCCGCGATCCCGTTCGGCCGCCGCGCGCCAGGCCGGGTGCGTCTGCTTCAGGTTTTCGAGGTAGGCCGGCTTCCACTGGGTCTCGATTTCGTGGTCCAGGTACCACAAGCCCGCATCCACGCCGTGATCAAAGACCTCGGCTTGGATCTGAGGCACCGCCCAGGCCATGGCTCTGTCACGGTCAACCGCCCAGGTAACCAGCGTCGAGACGCTCAGCAGAAGTGCACCGACAAAGCACCGCCGAGGCCATTGCCCCAGGGGTGTCCGATGATTCTGTTGCCTTCTATTCATATGTTTGTTGTTGGGGGTGTTGAATTCAGCAGAGGGAACGTAACGGGAAGATCACCGCAGCAAGCATCGCCCGCCCGGCCGAATCGGTGGCAGTGGGCAAGGCGGAGAAGAGGGCGGTGACGCATCTGTGCGGATCCCGTGCCCCCTTCATGCGAATCGGAATCAACAGTTGCACGCATTGCTTCTCCCGGTTTAACGACCCATGCCCGGCGACTCCAGCCGGGCGCGATAAAACCTCGTCGAGGACCCGGGCGGAGATTCAAGGCGCACGGACGCGGGACGCGCGTCGGAAAGAGCGACTTTCCAAAACTGTGTCCAGGGTCCGGCGACTGGATTCTCCGCCACCTCGATCACGGCCGTCCCGGACGATGGGCTGGCCAAGTGAAGCACGAGGCCGCCGTCGCTCCGCGAAATCCGCAGCTCGACGGGCCACATCAAGGCGGACTCGGCCACGATCCGATCCTGACCGCGCAGGTCAACCTCGACCAGGCGGTAACGCAGGTCCGCGGCAGGCTTGACGATGTCCATCACGCGATAGACTTGGGGTTGGACGTCCTGAGCGGCAGCGGGGACCAATGCATGGGTGACACGCTGCCAAGCGCCTTCGTCGGCGCTTCTCTCCAGGTAAAAGCCAATGACCTGCACTTCGACCAGCGTTTGCCACTCGATCGCGATTTGACCCGAACCAAGGAGTGTGGACCGGAACCAGGCCAGGCTGGCGGCGGTCGGAGCCGCCTTGACGAATGACAGCACCAGGTCGGCACCCACCACACTCAACTCGAAGCGGCCGCCGCTGAGCGGATTGACCACGCCCGATGCGTCCAGCGTGAACTTGTCCGCCGCGAACCCAAGGACGCCTTCGGTCGTCCGCACGAGGGTCCAGGAGAAGTCCTGGGCGGCATCGAAATGGACCATTTCGCCCGCGGTGTTATCCAGTTCCAGTGTTGCCAGATTGATGACAAACCGATCGCCGCTCTCGGCGTCGATTGTCAGTGTGCCTGAGACGTCCAGCACGTCCCAGCCCGGATCGTCTCCCGCGGCACCGGTGGCATCATTGATCTCGCAACGGTAGAGGCCGCCTCCGTTCCAGGTGGTGCTGCCGGCGGTGAGGGTGCCGGGACTTGCGCCGGGCGTCAGGATGCCGCCACTGCCGATGGTGAGTTCGCCCACTGCCCCTTCTCCTTGCAGCGACCCGTTGCTGCCAACCCACACCGCGCAGTCCGCCAGAGCTTGGTCCGTGACGGTCAGTGATCCGTTGCTGACCGCGAGGGTGCCTAACACACTGCCCCTGGCGCCGCGCGTCTCCAACGCCCCGCCGCCGGAGACCGTCAGACCTCGGGTCAACGCATTCCCTGAGCCGATGTCCATGACCACCGCGACCATGATGTCCGGCCATGCGCTGGCGGGAGCGAAGTTCCCCAAGCCTTCAATGAACTCGATCCGCGCGCCGTTCCCGTACGCGTTGGCATCGAGGATCGCCTCACGCAACGAGCCCTCACCACCATCGGCCGCGCGGGTGACGTAAAAGGTCCCCGGAGGCACGCTCTTCACGACGACAAGGACGTCATCAATCGCGGCCTCGACGAGGCTCGCCCCGGGGCTGTCGGCCGCCTCAAACAGGAGGTGGACCGTCTGGCCGGCGAACGCGCTGATGTCGACGTTCTTGATGGCCCACGCCGCATCGTCATCTTCGGCGGCCCCCAACTCCTCGAACACGGTGAGTGCGGTTGCGCCCACGACCCAGCAGCGCAGATAGTCCGCGGTCGAGGAGTTGTTTCCGTGCGCAAAGTAGTAGGAGAAGGAGAGCGTGATGTCACCGCTCCGCGGCAGCGTGACTGCGGGGGAGCGAATCGAGGTGACCCCGCCGTCAACATCGTAGCTCCCCGCGTTGCTCCCCGCGAGGGCACCGGTGACCAGGTCATTGACGCCGCTGACGGTGGCGTTCAGTTGTTTGGGTCCGCTCGAATCGGTGCCTTGTGGATTTCCCCGTTCCCAAAGGCCGGAGGTTGCGGTATCAGTGCCGTTGGCGTCGCGGGTCCACCCCTGGTTACTTTCGAAGTCATCAAACCAGACGATCGTTCCCGTGGGGGGCCCCAAGACCGTCCACATGTACGTTTGGGTCGTCGCGTTGCCGGCATAATCCCACGCCGTCACCTCCACAGTGTGCTCGCCGCCGTCGCTGGGAAACACCCGCTGCGAATCCTTGATGAACCCCAGGTCAATGT
>JAKLFY010000242.1 GCA_022710935.1 Verrucomicrobiota bacterium | reverse complement strand
GCCGACCCTTGTCCCCATCCCCGATCCCCCGGAAACTTGCCTCCCGGCCGCTTCGCTGGTATAAAACGCGGCTCGTTTCCGCGGGGACGGCCCTTCCGCCGGCCCCGGCCTTGAGGATCAAGCCATGTCGAGAATCTGCCAGATCACCGGCAAGGGGCCGATGACGGGTAACACCGTCTCCCACGCCAACAACCGCCGCCGCCGCCGCTTCCTGCCGAACCTGCATTCGCAGCGTTTCTGGCTGGAGTCCGAGAAGCGCTGGGTCACCCTGCGCGTGTCGGGCCACGGCATGCGCACCATCGACAAGAAGGGCGTCGAGGCCGTCGTGGCCGAACTGCGCTCCCAGGGCGTCAAGGTCTGAGCGGGAGCTGAGCCATGCGCGACAAGATCAAGCTGCTGTCGACCGCCGGCACCGGTCACTTCTACACCACGACCAAGAACAAGCGCCTGCACCCCGAGAAGATGGAGGTCAAGAAGTACGACCCCAAGGCTCGGAAGCACGTGACTTACAAGGAAGCCAAGATCAAGTAAGGCCCACGCCTTCTGGTCTGCAGAAAAACCCGCCGATTGGCGGGTTTTTCGTTTCTACTATTCACTAAGGAAGCTCTGAAGTACTGAGTCTGGCGCGAAGGATCCCGCGACTTTCTAGGCGCGGGACGATTTTTCGGCTCCGGCGTCAGTATTTTTCTCGTCTTGGTGGCCCGCGACGGGCCTCGATCGCTGCGACGGGGCGCGGGCGCCCCCGCCGGGCATACCTATCGCGCAGCCCTTAGCAGCGTTCGCCGCATCAGATACAGGTTGGCCAGTGCCGCCGTCACCTCCAGTCGATGGCGGTTCTTCTCCAGCCCGCGGTAGCGCACCTTGCGGAAGCCGAAGATCCGCTTGATCACGCCGATGGTGTGCTCGACCTTGGCCCGCACCCGCGACTTGTTGCGGTTCTTCGCCCGGGTCACATGGTCGATGCGCTCGCCGCCGCGGTAGCGCGAGCGACGGTTGGTGCAGTCCTGCGCCCCTGGCGCCACCGCACGGATCGCCTCGCTCTGCCCGTGGTAGGCCTGATCCCCCCAGACCTTGGTCTCAGTACCTCGCAGCAGGTGCGGCAACGCCTCGCAGTCAGCCCAGTTCGCCGGCGACACCTGCACCGTGTGGATGAGCTTGTGGCGGCTGTCGACGCCCACGTGCGCCTTCATCCCGAAGAAGTACTCCTTGCCCTTGACCGTATGTCCCATCTCCGGGTCGCGCTCGCCGTCGCCGTTCTTGGTCGAACTCGGTGCGCTGATGATCGTCGCATCGACGATCGTGCCGTTGCTCAACTTGATGCCTTGGCGGCGCAGGTGCTCGTTCACGCCCTTCAGCAGCACCTTGCCGAGCCGCTGCTTCACCAAGAGCTTGCGAAACTTGCACACCGTCGTCTCATCAGGCGCCGCCTCACGGCCCAGATCGATGCCGACGAACTCGCGCATCGCGTTGGAGTCGTAGAGCGCGTCCTCGACCGCTGGGTCGGACAGGTTGAACCACTGTTGCAGGAAGTAAATGCGCAGCATCCGCTCGAGCGGGACCGGTGGCCGGCCGCCCTCCGGGCTGCCCTTGGGATAGTGCGGTTCAATCAGCGCGCACAGCTCCGCCCAGGGCACCACCCGGTCCATCTCCGCCAGAAATTGCGCGCGGCGGGTCGTCTTCCCATACTTCTCAAACCCCGCCAGGGTCTGCTGCTTCATCGAGGCGCTCGCGTTCAAAAAGCCTACGCCTCAGACTATCCGAGTAAATCAGAGTTTCCCTAATTACTTTCACTACTCCGCAGCGCGGAGTAGCTCGTTGATGCCCACCTTTGCGCGCGTCTGCGCATCCACACGCTTCACGATCACGGCGCAGTAGAGGCTGTACTTGCCGTTGGCCGCGGGCAGGGAGCCGGGCACGACGACGGCGCCGGCGGGGATACGGCCATACAGCACCTCGTCGCGCTCGCGATCGTAGATGCGCGTGCTCTGGCCGACGTACACGCCCATCGACAGCACTGCGCCTTCCTCGACGATCACGCCCTCGACCACCTCCGAGCGGGCGCCGATGAAGCAGTTGTCCTCGATGATCGTGGGACTCGCCTGCAACGGCTCGAGCACGCCGCCGATGCCGACGCCGCCCGAGAGATGGACGTTGCGGCCGATCTGGGCGCATGAGCCGACCGTGGCCCAGGTATCGACCATCGTGCCCTCACCCACGTAGGCACCGATGTTGACGTAGCTCGGCATCAGCACGGCGTTCCTTGCAACGAACGCGCCGTGCCGCACCACCGCCGGCGGTACCACGCGCACTCCGTCTGCACGGAAGCGATCGGCGTCGTAGGACGAGTACTTGAGCGCGACCTTGTCATAGAAGTTCGTGTATCCGGCCTCGACGGGGCGGTTGTCGTTGATGCGGAACGACAGCAGCACCGCCTTCTTGAGCCACTCGTTCACCACCCACGCGCCGTCGCGCTTCTCGGCGACCCGTTCGGCGCCTGAGTCCAGCAGGCCAAGCGCGTGGTCCACTGCCGCCACTACGTCCGCCGGCGTATTGCCGGGCGTGAACTTCATGCGCTCGTCAAAGGCAGCGTTGATGGTGGTGGCAAGCTGGGCGTGGGCGATCATGGGAGGTTCTCGATTCAAGGGCGTCTGGGC
>JAKLFY010000241.1 GCA_022710935.1 Verrucomicrobiota bacterium | reverse complement strand
TGGCTGATGGCACGAATCGCGGGGTGGAACGGGCAGTAGGCGCGCGCTGCGCAGGCGGCAGTCGCCTACTTTCTCGCCGGCGGTCCGTCGAGCAGGAACCCCTGCCAGCTCATCGACTGCACCTCACTTGGGGTCGATTCCGAGGACTCTGTAGACGCTCTGGTCGACGAGCTTCTTGCCTTCCTTCTTGCGCTTGCCGCCGTAGACGTAGAAGCCACGCTCGTTCTTGCGCCCCTTGCGATCGTCGGCCACCAGCTTCGCAAACATCGGCGGCGGCGTCATGCGCTCGCCGAAGGCCTCCACCATGATGGGCCCGATGTGCGCGGCGATGTCGATACCGACCTCGTCGAGCAGCGTGATCGGCCCCACCGGCCAGCCCCACGCCCGCATCGCGCCGTCGATGTCCTCGACTGCGATGCCCTCGGCGAGGATGTACGCGGCCTCGTTCATCAGCGGCCCCAGGATGCGGCTGGTGTAGAAGCCGGTCCCGTCGTTGACCACGATCACCGTCTTGCCCTGCTTCTTGCCGATCGCCACCGCGGTCGCCACCACCCAGGGCGCGGTCTTGTCGGTCCGGATGACCTCGAGCAGGGGCATCTTCTGCACCGGGCTGAAGTAGTGCATGCCGACCACGAGCTCGGGACGCTTGGCGACCGAGGCGATCTTGGAGATCGGGATCGAGGAGGTGTTGGAGGCGAAGATCGTCTCGGGCGAGCAGCTCTTCTCGATCTCGGTCACCATGGTCCACCGTCTGCCCGCCCGCGTTCGCGGGCACGTGGATGATGTGACTCTGATCCACGTAGTCAGGAATGCCGGCGACCTGGTTGAGCCGCTGTCCTCGCAGCACGCGTCAAGGACGTCGGTATTGGGGTTCCTCGTGCGTCCGGCGCCCGCGGCGGGGACCTCGCTCGTGACGCCGTTGCTGTCGGGGGCGGTGACCGGCATGCCGCCGTTCTTCCCACCGGTGGCGCCGTGCATGGCGGTGGAGCTCGCACTGATGTGCGGGGCGATCGCGCTGGTGGTGCGGCGCTGGCCGCGTGCCCATCCCCTGGCGGTGCTGGTCCCGGTGCTGCTCGCGGGGCGGGAGGCCTACGCCGCGATGATTTACGGTGTTTCCCTGGTGATCGAGCTGCCGGGGAGGTTCCTGGCCGGGGTGTCGTTGCTGAGCCAGGGGTGAGGGGACAGCTGTCGGTCCGCCAGTCGAAAGTGGCGGCCGCCACCCTCGCGTGCCGCAGTTTCGGCAGATTCCCGCTGATCGCTGCTGGCACGCCAATCGCTTTGGCAGGCGGTTGTGTCCGCCGCTGCAGCCGCGAGAACCGAGGAGCAGCGCTTCGAGTACAAGAGGCGCGAGCCTCAGATGGGCGAGGCGAGCCACGATAGCAACGAGGTCCGGCTGCCGGAGGCAGCGCTCGACGGGTGTCGCACGGTGGCGTTGAGCCGCGGGAGATTCGAGCCCGACCCCGGCGGCGATCGGGGGGATGTCGATGATCGCCGGCCTCGATCTCGGATGATTCCCCCGAAGCCCGCCAGGGCTTCTGCACGCTCAGCCAACGGTTCTCAACCGTTGGCGACTCGCGTAATACGCACGCCCGCCCGACCGCGTGGTCCGCCGCGTGATGTGCACCGCCCCGAGCCGATCCCCTCTTGGGCCGTGGGAGTCGACCCTGACCCCGACGAGCGCGGCCCACCGACGGACTGGGAGATCGTCGATCCTCCGGCTCCGGAGATGTGAACACGGAGCCGCAGAGACCGGGACTGGCTGCGATGTTCGCGGCCGCGCTGAGGTGCGTCTGAAGGGCGCTTGGGAGGCGGGATTCCGGCCGTGTGACCGCTGATCGGGCCTGGGCGCGGGCTCGAGGCGGGGTGGTTCGGCGAGGTCAGGTGGTTGCGCGAGCTAAACGCAGCTCGGTTCAGTATGCGTATGGCTGTCTCTCTCCAAAGCCCTTGAAATGGGCACGGGGGGCGGGGGCTATTGGAGTCCCAGAACGGAGTGGGGCGGGGTCCGTGTGATCTGGCCCGGTGGTTCTTCTTCGCAGTGCCCCCAACCGGACTCGTTGGAGTCCCGAGGAGCGCAGGGGCGGGGCTCGTGTGATCTGGCCCGGTGGACATCTCGGAGGGGCGTGGTGACGCAGGGAGGGGTGCTTCCTCCCGGTCTAGATCCCCTCAGCGACAGCCCTCGCCCAAGTCGTTTCGAGGCTGTTCAAGACCACGCGGAATCCTTCCTTCTCTTTCTTCAGACGGATCTTCACGATGATGTCCGAACCCCAAGCCTTCGCCTTGTATCGGGCAATCGTGTAGCTCCCTTCCTCTGCTGCGCTTACGAACGTGATTTCGTAGCCGAAGTTCATGTCCTTGTAGCACTTCAGGACAGCCTCCTTGCCGAACCGCTTGATGGATTCCTCGGCTGTGAGGCTCAGCATTTTCTGCTGGTTGCCCTCGGCAAACGCCTTGTGGAAGTCATCCACTGTGCCGTTCGGCGACGCGGAGCACCCAAGCAGGACGAGACTGACGGCAAGCACATACAGCAGGGATCTGAGCTTCACGCGATCATCCTCCTTCTTCCCACCATTCGTAACGCGGGCTCGTGCAAGCCCCGCCAGATGCAAACTGCGCGATTCTCGCCTTTTCCGTTGGTCAAGTCAAGAACATGATCTGCG
>JAKLFY010000240.1 GCA_022710935.1 Verrucomicrobiota bacterium | reverse complement strand
GCAACGAATCATTTCCCCCGTCTTTACCCCCCCTCCCGGGTAACAAAACTTCTGGCGCAATTCGCCGCGCGGTTTCCCTTGAATCGCGGGGCGATATCGGCGAAAAGACACGGCATCAAGCGCACATTGCGATGCGAGAACTTACGAATTGTCCATAGACTCGAACATGAACACCATCACCTCGCTTAAGATTGTCAAGGGGAACACCAAAGCCAAAGCGGAAGCCGAGCTGTCGCGGACCGGCGGCGTGCTGCGACTGGCGCCCAACTGGGTGCCGCGCTCCTTTCTTCAACCCGGACTGCGGATCAAGCTGCATCCGGACGACACGTACGCCTACGGCGCGAACCGCGGCGGGATCGACGAACGCTGGTTCGGGTCGACGACCGAGGCCGCGAACGAGGGGCGCGTTCCCGACGAGGGGCTGAGCTACTGCGTGGTGGGCAAGGAGCGCTTCACCCTGCGCAAGGCGGTCGAGGACTGCGGGGCCGCGATTGTGGGGAAGGAGATCTGGAAGAAGTACGGCCGCTGGCCGGTCTACTCGAAGTTCTTCGACAACATGGGGCCGATTCCGCACCACATGCATCAGTCCGACAAGCAGGCGAAACTGGTCGGGCAGGAAGGCAAGCCCGAGAGCTACTACTTCCCGCCTCAGCAGAACAACGTCGGCAACAACTTCCCGCACACCTTCTTCGGACTCGAGCCGGGCACGACCAAGGACCAGGTTCGCAAGTGCCTCGAGGATTGGAACAAGGGCGACAACGGGATTCTGGATCTGTCCAAGGCATACCGGCTCAAGCCCGGCACCGGCTGGCTGGTCGGGCCGTGCATCCTGCACGCCCCCGGCAGCTTCTGCACGTACGAGCCGCAATGGGGCAGCGACGTGTTCGGGATGTACCAAAGCATGGTCGAGGGCCGTTATGTTCCGTGGAGCCTCCTGGTCAAGGACATGCCCAAGGAGCGCCACAAGGATCTGGATTGGATCGTTGACCAGCTTGATTGGGAGGCGAACGTCGACCCGAGCTTCAAGGACAATCATTACCTCGAACCGGTGCCCGTTGCTGACACCCGGAGCGAGGGGTACGTGGACCGCTGGATCGTCTACGGCAAGGTGCACGGAAAGCAGTGTTTTTCGGCCAAGGAGCTGACGGTGGATGCGGGCGTGAAGGCGGTCGTCAAGGACAACGGCGCCTACAGCCTGATTTGCGTCCAGGGCGTCGGCAAGATCAACGGCCAGCCGCTCAACAGTCCGAAACTGATCCGGTTCACCGAACTGACCGAGGACGAGTATTTCGTGACGGCCGACGGCGCCCAGGGCGGCGTGACCTACGAGAACTGCAGCGAGACCGAGCCGCTTGTCATCCTGCGCTATTTCGGGCCTGAAGTGAACCCGGACGCTCCGGAGCTGGGCGCTTACCGGAAGAACAAGTTCTGATCCGCCGCGGGGCACCGGGCGAAGATCTGGCCGATGACGTCTTCGATCGGGACTTCCTGAATATCGATGTCGGCGACGGGCAGTTGGTCGAGCAGGGTCTTGCAGACGGCAATGACCCTGTCGCGTTTGACCTTGAGCTGGACCGTCGCGCTCGTGCGCTGAACAACATCGCCATACGCGCTGAGGTCCGCCGCCAGCGTCGCGTCCCCAGCAAGTCGGATCGTCACGAGTTTGAAGTCGGCGAAGCGGTCGAGCACGGCGCTCAGTTGGCCGTCGAAGAAGATGGTGCCGCGGTCGATGATGATGACGCGGCGGCAGAGCGCCTCGATGTCCGCCATGTAATGGCTGGTCAACAGGATGGTGGTGCGGCGCGTGGCGTTGTGGTGGCGGAGGAATTCACGCACCGTTTTTTGCGAGACGACATCGAGCCCGATGGTCGGCTCGTCCAGAAAAAGCACCTTGGGCTGGTGCAGCAACGACGCGATCAGCTCGAACTTCATCCGCTCACCCAGCGACAGCTCGCGGACCATGACATTGAGCTTGTCCTTCACATCGAGCATGTCGACCAGTTCGTCGACGGTCTTTCTGAACGAGGCGGCGTCGATGCCGTAGATGTGGGCGTTGAGTTCGAGCGATTCGCGGGCTGGCAGATCCCACCAGAGCTGATTCTTCTGGCCCAACAACAGGGCGAATTGGCGTCGATAACCGTCTTTGCGTTCCCACGGAATGTAGCCCAGGACCCGCGCCGTGCCACTGACCGGATACATCAGCCCGGCCAGCATCTTGAGTGTCGTCGTCTTGCCGGCGCCGTTGGGCCCGAGGAACCCGACCAGTTCCCCTTCGTCGATCTGGAAGCTGACATCCTTGACCGCGACGACAGTCTCGCTCACCCGTCGAAACAGCCCCTTGACCGCCCCTTTCAATCCGGGCTGTTTCTTGTAGGTGCGGAAGGTCTTTGTCAGCCCTTGAACGTCGATCGCAGACACAGCCTTCGAGCTTGCCGTGCGCGGCGCGGTCAAGTCGAGGGAGGAATTGCCCGCGCGGGGGGACCATGAACCGATTTGTAGCCGCCGACGTGAGTCGGCGCAGATCCCTGCTTTTGACGGAGCGCGATGGCGCGGACTGATCCCGCGACGGCGCATGCGCGTCAACCTAATGAAATCTCCAGCGCTGCTCCTGGGAGCAGCGCTGTCGTGGTTGTCTAAGTCTTTGGGCCGGCGTTCGTTGTGGCAGTCGCCAATGCTCAGTTCG
>JAKLFY010000024.1 GCA_022710935.1 Verrucomicrobiota bacterium | reverse complement strand
ACGTCCCACACCGTCAGCTTGCCGGAGCTGCCCCCCAACAGGAACAAACGCGTCGAGTCCGCGCTGAAGCGCAATCCGAAACCTGGTTCGGGCAACTCGACAGGCCGGCTCGGAGCGCTGCCGTTGCGCACATCGAGGATGTGCACTTGGACGGGGAAAAGGGGCGGACTGTCTGAAGTCATTGCCGCGGAGACTTGAGTGACGACCGCCAGCCAGTGTCCGTCGGGACTGAAGACGAGCTGGGGTTGCATGCCGGCAAGCGGCCTGGCAGGGGCAATCGCCTCGCCCGTGGCGGCCCGCCAGATTTGCACCTGCCAAGTGCCTCGGAGATGAAGTGCGGACGATGTGCCCGCGCAGGTGGCGATCCACTGGCCATCCGAACTGAACACCAAATCGCGGAGCGCGTCGACTCCCTGCAAGGGGAAAGGCACCGGGGCGCCCGACGCGGCGTCCCACAGGCAGACCCCGCTCTCGTGTGACGTGATCAGCCAACGATCGTCCGGACTGAATGCCACGCGCTGGACCAAGTTGGCATGCGCCAGCACCGGAGTCGTCGCCTGGCCCGTGGTTGTGTCGTAAATCCGCGCCTGGTGATTCTCTCCGGATCCGGCAATGGCCAGTCGTTTCCCGTCATGGCTGAAGGCGGCCGTTGGCGTTTCGAGGCCGTGCGTAATGCCGGGCGCAGCCGGCAGCCCGGTAGCCGCATCCCAGAGGCGCGCGACGCGTCCGCGCTCCAACGTGACCAGACGATCCCCATCCCGATTGAAGAAGGCATCGAGGAAATCCTCCGAGCCGACGCCCTCTTGCGTGGCGGGGATCGGCGAACGCAAGTCCAGGAGCGGCGGAATGGACGGCACACAGCTCGCCAGGTTCCACACCCGGGCGCTGCCGTCGAAGCTGGCGGTGAGCAGCAGGTTGCCGTCCGGTCCGAACGAAGCACTGGTGAGGGCGCCCGCATGCGGCAGCGTGGGGCTGACCGGTTGTCCGCTGGCCACGTCCCAAACGCGCGCCTCACCGATGCCGCTGGTGACGCGCAGCACAGCCAGGCGGCGGCCGTCTGGGCTGAATACAACCGAGGAACTCCCCGTGATCGGGGCGGCGAGTTGGCCGGCGGCTTCACCGGCGGGCACGCTCCAGAACGCCGCCGTCCCGTCCTTGGTCAACACCAGCAGACGCTGTCCCTCAGGACTGAAGGCCACTTGCAGAATTTCCCGCCCCGGCCCTGCAGCGAGTTCGCCCGCGGCGCGCAAACTCCGCAACAGCCTGGTACGCTCCAGGTCCCACAGCACCACCGAGCCGTCGGACGCCGCCGTCGCCAGATACCTCTCGTCGAGGCGGAACGCGAGCGCATGGATGCGGCCGGCATGAGCGGGATGCCACACCGGCTTCTCTTCGCCGGGCATCTTGACCTCCGGCGGGTCCTGCGGTGGGCCGAGCTGGATGACCGGGCCTATAGTCTTCATCGCTGGCCCAGGCAAGCCCGACCAATCGCCCAACCGCCTGTCCAGATGCAGGCGTTCGTCGAGGAGACAGGCCTCGCCATCGGCGTACGCGACGGCCACCCAACGACCGGACGGACTCGGAAGGACCTGGACGAGCGGGCTGTTCCGTCGGTAGTTCGACGGCAATTCGCGACCGGAGAGCGTGTCCCAGATTTGGATCTCGCTCTGCGCGCTGCGCGTCTTGAATTCGAGATCACCGGCGTCTGACCAGGAGAAGGAGTATGCGTCGCGACTGCTCGCGGTGAACACATGCCGGCCATCGCGGCTGAACCACGCGCGACACAGCGGCAACGGATGGACCAGTGGCGGTGAAACCACCTTCCCAGACGCCGCCTCCCAGACGCGCGCCGTGCGGTCCTCGCAGATCGTCACCACATAACGTCCGTCCCGGCTGAACTCCGCGTCCCGCACCGGCGCGGCATGGCGCAGGGCGGCTCCCACCGGCTGGTCGTTGGCCAAATCCCAGAGGCGCACCAGGCCGTCCTGGGCGGCGGTCAACACCCACTGGCCGTCCGGGCTGAAACTCGCCCGGTTGACGGGGCCGGCATGAGACCACAGCCGCGCCAAGCGGGGCGCGTACGCCAGGATGACCCCGAGGCGCAGGCGGTTGGCGGCCTCGGCGGCATCATTGGGGCCGGTGAGGCGGAGGGCGTCACTGAACCAGAGCGCAGCCCCCAGCCAATCGCCGCGATCCATCAGTTGCACGCCCTGGGCGGTGTTCAGTCGCGCGAGCCGCTGCTGGCTCTCCTCGGCAGTAGCCTCGGCAATCGTCCGTTGCACCGCCTCGGCTCGCTGGGCGTCAGCCGCGTCCGCCCGCGCCGCGTCGGCAGCCACCCGCTCCCGGCGGGCCACCCACGCCGATCTCAGGCTCATGCCGGTGGCCAGCACCAGCGTCACGGCGATGACCAGGACTGTCCCCACAACCACGCGATTCCGTCGGACGAACTTCGCGAGCCGGTAGGCTCCCGACGGCGCGGCAGCCGCGATGGGCTCGCCGCGCAAGTGCCGCTCGACATCCTGGACCAGTGAGGCGGCCGTGCCATAGCGCCGGGTCCGATCCTTCTCGAGCGCCTTCATCACGATCCAGTCGAGATCGCCGCGCATCGAGCGATCCAGGTTGTCCGGCTTGGCCTGGCGTCGGTCCGCCACGGCGTTCCGTTCCGCGTCATCGAGCGAGCTCAGCCGGGTGCTGGGCTTGGGCGGTTCTTCCTCGCGGATTGTCCGCATCATCGCCTCGTACCCGGCTGCCAGCAGTCTCTCCGTTTCGAACGGAGTGCGCCCCGTCAGCAACTCGTAGAGCAGAACGCCCAACGCGTACACGTCACTGCGGGTGTCGACATCAAGACTCCCCAGTCCCGCTTGCTCCGGACTCATGTAGGCGGGTGTGCCGATCAACTGGTGGAAGCGCGTGAACAGCGTCTTGTCCGTCAGCCGCGCCTGGGTCGCTTTCGCCACGCCGAAATCAATCACCTTGGGCACCGGCCGATCGTCCTGCACCGTGACCAGGATATTCGACGGTTTCAGATCGCGATGGATAATGCCTTTTTGGTGCGCGTGCTGGACGGCGTGACCGACCTGCATGAAGAGCTCGAGCCGCTGTCGCGTCGAGAGCCTGCGCTCGTCACAGAACCTGGTGATCGGGACTCCCTTCACCAGTTCCATGACGAAATAGGGCCGGTTCAGCGAGATTTGCGATCTGAGATTTGAGATTTCAGATCCAGGGGCGCCGATGACGCCGCCATCGTAGACCCTGGCGATGTTGGGGTGATCCATCATCGCCAGGGCTTGGCGTTCCGCCTCGAACCGCGCCACCACCTCCCGGGTGTCCATGCCCTGCTTGATGATCTTGAGCGCCACGCGTCGGCGTACCGGTTCCTCCTGCTCCGCCATCCAGACCACCCCAAAGCCGCCCTCGCCGATTGGCTCGAGAAGTCTGTAGCGCCCGATCCGGCTCCCGGCCTGTTCCGCCAGCGGAACTCCTGCCGCCTCGTGGACTTCCCGCAAGACTTCCGTCACTCCGGCGGCCGGCGAATCAAGAAATGTGCCGGCCCGCCCGGCGGCGGCCAACAGCCGCTCGACCTCCTCGCGGAGCCTGGGATCGCCCGCACAGACGCGGTCCAGATAGGCCAGCCGCGCATCGGGATCAGTCAGCGCCGACGCGGCGGCAAAGATTTCCTCGGTTGATCCCGACGGCTTCATGGCAGCTTCCTGATGCTCTGTAACGCGCAGCTTGGCGGCGGAACGGATCACTCCGAGATGAACCGCCCGACCGTGGAGGCACGGCACCGACGGCGGCACACCGGGAAGCGGGGCGCTCAGGCGGCGAAATCGTGCTCGAGCTCGCAAAGCAGCCACGCCCGGGCATAGGCCCAGTGGCGTTTGGCCGTCGGCTCCGAGATTCCCAGCACCTCGGCCGCTTCAGCCAGAGTCAACCCGACGAAGTATCGGAGCTTGACCAACTCGGCTTTCTGCGGCTCACGTTCGGCGAAGCGATCGAGAGCCTCGTGCAGCGCCAGCAACTGATCGTCCGCAGCGGGCCCGGCGATCTCGAGCGCGTCCGTATCCACACGCTGGGCCTGTCCGCCCCGGCGTATCGCTTGCCGTCGCCGGGCACGGTCGATGA
Source organism: Verrucomicrobiota bacterium (assembly GCA_022710935.1). Taxonomy (GTDB): domain Bacteria; phylum Verrucomicrobiota; class Verrucomicrobiia; order Limisphaerales; family J093; genus MWFF01. The sequence continues at coordinate 73,069 of JAKLFY010000024.1, read as the reverse complement.
GAATCCGCCGCATCGCCTCGGCGGCCACAGCGAAGAAATGGGTGCGGTTGGCGTAGGTCTGCTTGTCCTGGGCGGCCAGCCGCAGCCAGGCCTCATGCACCAGGGCCGTCGGTTGGAGTGTGTGGCCGGGGGCTTCCTGGGCCAGTTTGTGCGCGGCCAGGCGCCGCAGTTCGTCGTACACCTGTGGAAGCAGGGCCTCAGCCGCTTGGGGACCGGGAGGCTGTGTCGTTGCAGCACCTCCCTCGCCGCTCTCGTCCTCGGGAATCACTGGCCGAATTCAACACCGATCCCGGAAAGAGTCAATGCGCGGTTTGCTCACGGTTGTGGTACTGGAATGCCTTTGCGCTGGAAGACCTGGGCCGCCTCCGAGCGCAGCGCCTGGCCCAGGTAAATGCTGGTCGTAACCTGGATCAGCTCCCAGCCCACCGGTGGACCCGAACCGAGCCGGCGCTGGCCGCCGGCAAAGGCGGCCGCCGCCTCTCGAGGGCGATTCAGCTCGGCCAGGATCATGGCTTTCCAGAACTGCGGCGCCGGACTGGCCTGCTCGTCTCGCAACAGGACGGCGCGGACCATGCGCGTGTCCCGAGCGGCTTCCCAGGCCTCGATCTCGCGCAGCGCGTCGCCGGGCCGGCCCGACCGGTAGGCGAAGGCGGCTCGGAGCAGGGGGTGGAAGGCGCCGGACCAGTGCTCCTCCCGGATCGCCTCGAGCCGGTCCAACAGGCTGCGCAAGGCAAATAGCGTGTCGTCATCGGCGGGTTGGAGCAACAGGCCTTCGGTGAGGAAGAGCGCCGACTCAGACTCGGCCGTCGCGCCGAAACGCCACCGGGCCTCGCGACACAGACGTTGATAACCGGCCACGTCGCCCTGTGACAAGGCCGCGGCAGCGCCGATGCGCCAGGCAATGGGCGTGGCGTTGGCCTGCGCCGCCAGTTCGACAAACCGCGGGGCCGCCCCTTGCCACTGGCCGTCCAGCGCCTGGATGGCCGCGCCCAGGAGGTTCAAGCGCAGCAGTTCCTCGGCGGTCCACGGATACTCCCCCGTGCTCGACAACGCCTCGCGCAGTTCGGCTTCCGCCTCGGTGACGCGGCCCTGGCGGCAGAGACTCTCCACCAGGGCGCTGTAGCAGTTGTACGCGCTCAAGCCGGCCTTCGGCCATACACTGCGCACGCTCTCGCGCACCGCAAGTTCCCCTTCCCGATGCTTTCCCAGGCGCATCAGGGTGCGGGCGTAGGTTAAGCCGGTCTGGTCCGAGAGAAAGAATCCGGTCAACCTCGGCGCCAACGCGAAGGCGCGTCGGAGCAGCGGCTCGGCTTCCGCGTCCCGGTCCATCGCGTGCAAGGCGAATCCCTCGAGGCAAAGCGCCAGCGCGATCGCGTTGGTGGCGGGCGGCGCGCGGCCCAGGAACTCGGTGCGGAGCCCCTCGAGTTCCGCTCGCCCCCATTCCGTGTCCCCAGCCCAAAGACGCGACGCAATCGTATGAACCCGAAGGTAATCCCGGACCGACAGCAGCCTGTCCGGGGTCAGGTTGGGCAGCAAGCCAGGCACAGTGAGCTGCTGGTCCGAGACGGCGGGCAACAGCGCGCGGATGCGGTCACCCTGCCGGACTTCGGCGCGAAACTCGTTGAGGATGCGCGACTGGTACCTCCAAATCGTGGCTCGCACCGTCAATTCCGCCGCGGGCGAGTTCGTGAGCCGGGCGGAAGTGAGGACATCCGCGGCGTCCAGGAGCGATCGCAAACCGCGGATGTTCCCTTGCTGGCTCATGGTTCCGGCGGAGCGATCGAGCAAACCAACCACAAACGCGGCCACCGCTTGGGCACGCGCCGCTTCCGCCTGCGCGGTCTGCCGGGCCTGGGCCTCCTCCTGCTGGGCGAGGTGCAGTTGCCGCTCCCGCGCCAGCGCGAAGGCCAGCGCCACCACGCCGACCACCAGAGCCGCGATGACCACGCTGCCAGCCGCGAAGGCCAGTCGGTGCCGCTGCCATGCCTTCTGCAATCGATACACCGTGCTGGGCGGACGTGCGCTGACGGTCTCGTGGTTCAAGTGCCGCTGGAGGTCAGCCCCCAGTCCGGCGGCGGTCTCGTAGCGCCGTGTGCGGTCCTTCTCCAGACACTTCATCACGATCCAATCCAGGTCGCCCTTGAGCAGGGTGACCAGCCGCGGCGGGTCCGCTGAACGACGCTGGGCGGTCGTGGTCAATTCCTCGCCTTGCAGGGCCGTCAGCCGTGTGCTCGGGCGCACCGGTTCCTGTTCGCGCACGGCCCGACGCATCCCGTCGATCCCGCCCGCCATGAGCTCCTTTGGATCGAACGGGGTCTTGCCCGTCAGCAGCTCATAGAGCACCACACCCAGGCTGTAAATGTCGCTGCGGGTGTCGATGTCCAGGCCGCTCATCTCGGCCTGTTCCGGGCTCATGTACGCCGGCGTGCCGATGAACTGATGCAACTGCGTGTACACCGTGGCGTCGGTCAGTCCCGCCATTGGCGAGATGGCTTTGGCGATGCCGAAGTCGATCACCTTCGGCACGGGCACACCGTCGTGCAGCGTGACCAGGATATTCGACGGCTTGACGTCGCGATGGATGATGCCCTTCTGGTGCGCGTGCTGGATGGCATGGCAGACCCGGATGAACAGCTCGATGCGTTCCCGTGTACTGAGCTTGGCTTGATCGCAGTACTCCGTGATCGGCAACCCGCGCACCAGTTCCATCACGAAATACGGGCGGCCCAGGGGAATTTGAGATTTGAGATTTGAGATTCGAGATTCGGCGCCCTCGGTGCCGACCGTGCCGGCATCGAGCACCTTGGCAATGTTGGGATGCTCCATCAGCGCCAGCGCTTGCCGCTCCGCCTCGAACCGGGCCACCACCTGCTTGGTGTCCATGCCCGCCTTGATGACCTTGAGCGCGACCCGCCGGCGGATCGGCTCGGTCTGTTCGGCGACGTAGACGACACCCCAGCCGCCTTCGCCGATCTTCTCGAGCAGCTTGTAGCGGCCGATGCTCGCACCAATGGCGGGGTCCGGGGTCTCGGCGAACTCGACTCGAATGGTCGGGCGAGCGGATTCGGGCGGCAGTCCCGGCAAGTCGTTGGGTTGTGCATGCGCCTCGAGTAGGGCCTCGAGACGCTTGCGCAAACCCGGGTCCCCGGCGCATGCGCGGTCCAAGTAGGCGGCCCGTTCCTGGCCGACTCGTTCGAGGGCGGCATGGAACAAGGCTTCTTCGCGCGATGAGGAGTTCATTTGTGATTGTCGCCTCGTCTGTACACGCTAACGCGTAACGTGTCGCCGGAAAGTGTCAGGGAAAGGCAACTTCGCGTTCCTGCCTCCCGGCCGATCCGGGGCTTGACGGTTCACCCTGCTCTTTGCAGGCATTGCAGTACAGTCGTACAACGAAGGCGGGCGAACGGGCTGTTCCCCCTCACTCGTGGGTTTGACCCGGTGGCTTCCTCGGTCCTGACGGTCTACGGGGACCTTCACGCCGCAGCGACTACAACGCCAGCTCATGGATTCGTGGGCGGTGAGTTCGGAGTAGGAATCGGGGTCCACCCCCGGTTGGGGCGCGTGGTCGCACACCAGGCCGCACTGGTCGCAGACGCCGTGAATCCAGCAGTGCCGTTCGGTTCGACAAACCGAGCAGACGCAACCGTGCCAGTCGTGATGTTCAGACCGGGTCAGGCCGCAGCGGGCGCAGCGGCAATAGTGCCAATCGTGGTCCTGGTCCCGCACCGTGCCGCAGCGTTCACAGCGACAGCCGTTCCAGTGATGGCGGAGGAGACAGGATAGGTTCATGGGAAAAAGGCGGCTTCATTGGTGAGGGCCTGGCGGAACGACTCGCAGTCGGCCGGATTCAGAGGAACGAATCGCGGGGCGCCTTTCAGCGAGAGAAGACTCGTGCGGAAGGCGTCGATCACCCATGGCTCGAGGCCGGCCCGCGCGACATAGACGTCGGGAGGAGTCTCGAACACTTCAAGTTGCATGAGGCCCGAGTGGGCGTTTCTCTGGAAAAAGCGTGCACGCACCACGCCGGCTTCATAACCGCGATACAGCACCGCCCGCACGATCTCCCGGTTCACATCCATGTCCGGCCTCACATCCCTCTGCCCAGTTCGGTCTTGGGCCCCTTCGATCGCGGCTTGGGTCTGGGCGTCATAAGCGGTGAAATGCCGGTATTTGCTCAGATTGGTGCCTCGGACTCCGGCATGCGCCAGCAGCATCTTGGCGATCAGATTGATGGTCGAGTCGGTGTCACCGAAAGCGAAGGCATGTCCGGCCAATTGAGCCAGGTTGGTCACCCCGCGGTCATAGATGTCCCGGCGAGCGAAGATGACAGCCCGCTTACCTGCATCTTCCTGGGCGATAGGTTCTACGCCGGGATTCTGGCTCTTCGCCAGCAAGTAGGGCATAAGACCCATCCGATGGAAGTCGGTATTGCCCTGACTGATATGCTCATAGGTCGCGGCATACTCCCGGCAGAAGACCAGATCGATGCGCACGGGCCGTTCGAGCCGTTCCGCCACCTCTTTTTCCAGCCGCTTCAAGAAGGGGACGTAGCCTTTGGCCTGTTGCACGGGGTCCTCGGCGGGGCTCACGCTGATCGTGAAGCGTGACGGGACTCCCAGATCCAGCGGTAAAGGGTACCCGCCGACCACGCAGAGAATCTCAGAGCTGATTCTGATCGGAGTCGTGTTGGTGCTGTTGAGATCGGTCTCGATTCCTCTCCATAAGCCCAGCAACAACAAGCGCTGTGTCATGACATCGCGATCCTTCTTCTTCTGGGCATCCAGCAGGAGGCCTGTCACGACACCCAGGCCTAGGCAGAGGCTCAGGATCAGGGCCGTGCCGATCGGATTGCGTCTGATCCATCGGGCGGTCCGGAGCAACGGGCCCGCCGGGCGCGCTTTGATTGGCTCCCGACCAAGCCAGCGATCCAGGTCGTCGGCGAGCGCGGCGGCAGTGCCGTAGCGCGCAGCCGGATGTTTCTCGAGACACTTCAAGCAAATGGTCTCGATATCACGCGCGATGCTTCGATTGACAGTTCGCGGCTGCCGGGGTGCCTGCTCGACGACCGACCGGAGAGTCTCCACGGGCGAGGGGGCATGGAAGGGCGGTTGGCCGGTCAGAAGCTCGTACAGGATGGCGCCCAAGCTGTAGATATCGGTTGCAGCCGAGACCTGTCTGCCGCGGGCTTGTTCGGGCGACATGTAATCGGGTGTGCCGATCACTGCGCCGCTCACCGTCAGGGCGGGAGGGGTGCCTTCGTCGAGGGCGGCTTCGGTGATCTTGGCCAAGCCGAAATCGGTCACCAAAGGACGACCTTCGCCATTGATCAGAATATTGCCCGGCTTGAGATCTCGATGGAGCACACCGCGGAGGTGGGCATGGTGAACCGCCCGCGCCAGGGTGGCGATCAACTGCGCAATCGCCGTCTGCCGATCCTGTGCCGCCGACTTGCTCCCCGCCTGTCGGTCCAGGCAGAACTCTCCCCGCGCCATCCGTCGCCGCAAGCTCTCGCCCGGGACGAGTTTCATGCTAATAAACGGTTGTCCGCCGTGCTCGCCTACTTCGTAAATGGGCACGATGTTCGGGTGGTCGAGCTTGGCTGCAGCCTCGGCCTCGATCTTGAAGCGACGACGCGTGACGGACGAAGCCATTTCGGCGTCCAGGATGACTTTCAAAGCCACCGTGCGATGGAGGTGAACATCCTCGGCCTCGTAGACTACCCCCATGCCGCCCCGCCCGATTTGATGTTTGAGCCGATAGTTGCCGAAAAGGCGGTCGGATTCGGGCTGCGTCAGAACTGTCGAGCCTCGTCCGAGAGGCCCATCGAGTCCGAGTTCAAAAAGACATTTTGGGCACTGGCCCGAGGGAGTTCCGGGAGGCACCGGAGTGCCGCAGACAGGACATGTCTCCGCCGAGGCTTGGGGGGCTGCCATAACCTCCCTCATTCGAGTTCCCACCGCACCTCGGTGGGCGGCACTACCGGTCCGCCCTGTCCCAAACCTCGACTCTCCACCACGCGGTACCCCTGGAGCCAGGCCACATGGCTGTCCGCGAAGGCCAGGTTGCCACCGCCCGCGTGGCGGGGGACAAAGCGATAAGCCCAGACAGCGGGTTGACCGAGGTGGTCGTTGGGCTGATAAACATTCACCTTCGGCTCCCCTTCGAGTCGATTCTCACCGAAGAGGACCGTCTGCGAGACATACCCAATCCGACTGAACCTGGTCGTCGGGATATAGGGCAGCGCGATGAGTTGTGAGTTCAAGGCGATGGAAAAATACGGGAAGAAGGAGTCAGGATAGCGGATGTCGGCGGGAAACCGGGCGGAGGGGCAGTGGAACATTGTAGCTCGCTCGTAGAATCGGGGGCGGACCAGGAAATAGCCCGATGCGGCTTGGACCTTCATGTAACGGGACAGTGCGTTGTACCAGATGTCCTCCGACGGCCCTTGTTTGTTGCCACGAACCTGCATCCAGTTGTTGAGGTATGTGTTGCCAAACGGATGATAGCCTTCGCGCGGGATTTCGTCTTCATGATCGTCTTTATACATGGTCAGGGCCATCGCCCACTGCTTCATGCGGCTCTGGCACTCCGTGCGGCGGGCGAGCTCTTTGATTCTGGCCAGCCCGGGCAACAGCAGTGCAGCCAGAATCGCGATGATCGCAATCACTACCAACAGCTCGATCAAGGTAAAAGCGCGGCGTTGCGCGTACCGGGGCGCTGGCGCAGCCTGGGACGCCCGGTCAACACCCGGACGGCAACACGATGCCAAGCCCATCCTCATTTCAGACTGCTCGCTTTCACGGGACGGTTTCGACGCGGTAGAATCGTTGAGCCTGGCCTGGGCTGATCGCCTCCCGGACTGTGACTGACCGTCCGGGCGAGGAGTGCGTGCCCACGCTGGCCCATCCGTTTGGGTCGCCGAGGGCGGCACAGCGCTGCAGCATGTAGTGTCTCCCGGCGATCGCCTGCCAGGTCAGCGTGACGTGCTCCCCCTCCACCGCAATGTGCAGAAACCGCGGAGGCGCAAAAGACGAATAACCCGGGGAGCCGACATCATCCGATTCGGCGGCACGAAAGACACCGTCCACGCCCACCTCGCTTTCCAGTATCTCCGATTGATTCGTCAGGAAGTGGATACTCTTGCCGTTTGTTGACATGGCGAACATGACGCACGCCACGGCATCATACTTGCCAGTGGCGGCGGGATTCCACAGGAAGAGCGTGTCTCCCTCAGAAGCGAGACTGAATCCATCGTACGGGATAATGGTGAGGTTGGGCGGCAGGTTCGTTGCGCCCCACCAGGCGACGAAAGCCTCCGGCGTCGTCCGCTTGGCGAAAATGATGGATTCCCCCGGTTGGATGGTGACGGCTTGCGTCACAGTGCAGGGCGTGCCCAGTGCCAACACGTTCGAATTGTCAAAGAACTTCCAGCCCAGCAAGGACACGGCATTGGTGTCGAGATTCGTGAGCTCCCACCAATCACTGTGGTCCGCCACCGAGCTGGTTGAGGGCCACGCCATCATCTCGGTGATGAACAGCTTGGGTTTGGGATGCACCCAGAGTCGGGCTGAGGACTCCGCGCGGCCGAGCGAGTTGTGCACCTCCACGGTGTAGCGCGTACCGGACTGCGCCTCCTGGGCGTCGGAGACCACCAGCGTGCTATCGGTCACGTCCGGCAAGTCGGCGTCGTTGGAACGCCATCGGTAACTCGGGGACGGATAGCCCCGGGCCTGGACCGTGAAACTGGCCGTCTGCCCCGGATAGATGAACGTGTCGCAAAGGCCTCGGATGATCGTCGGAGGACACGGATTGGCGTTGACCGTGAGCGTCGCGACCAGGTTGGTGGGCGGACCGGCGCAGTTGGATACATGCACCTGATACAGTCCAGCATGGGCAGGTTCGACGTTGGTGATGGTGAGTGTGGCGGATGTCGCCCAGGAAATGGCGTTGCCCTTGAACTCCCATCGGTACTGTGGTGGCGGGATTCCCGTCGCACGAACGGTGAAGGTCGCCGCTTGTCCCCCGTCGACCTCGATATCGGCGGGTGCTTGGATGACCTGAGGCGGCACCGATCCTGCCGTGGAGCCGGGTGAACCGACATCGTCGGCGGTGGCGGCTTTGAAAGCGCCGCCGGTTCCTTTGACGCTCAAGACACCGAACATCCCGCTCTGCGTGTCGTACGTGAAGGACACGCCCTCCTGCGCCTGGCCAACGCTTACACCGTCCACCAAGATCCCCTCCGCGTTCCAGAGCTGCACATCCTCTTGAGAGGAAGCCAGACCGGGCTGCAGCCCCCAGGGAATGACCTGCACGCCGTCAGCCAATCCCCACCAGTGACGAAACGCATCGGCATCGGTTATGTCTTTCGTGCTCAGGCGAAAGAAGAGAATCGATTCCCCAGGACTGATCCTTACGCCGGCGAAGGGGGCTGAGTTTCTGGTTCCCTTGCGTTCACTCCAACTGTATCCCGCCAGGTCCACCGAGTGTGTGCCGAAGTTGGTCAACTCCCAGAAGTCCGATCCTTTCCATACCCACTGGTCGGCCAGGTTGGTCGTGGTCAAGGCCGAGGTCAGCACTTCGGTGATGGCCAACTGTGCCCTGCCTGCCGAAGCCCAAGCCAGCCCTGAGGCGATCAGCGCCAGCCAGAGGAGTGTCCGGCACCGTCTATCTGCAGGATCTCGCTTGTTCATAACGGGCGTCGTTCCGGTTCAAGCGCCCACCTTACGGGTCGGTTCCTGTCCCCACTCTTTTCTAAAGCAATTCCGATCAAACGTCACGGGCTCACGGGCCACCATTTCAATCTTCTGTCGATCGGGCGTCCGCCGTGGCACAGGCTCTGCCCCGGAGCCTAGTCCCAGAGCGCAAACAGGTAGCGCATCTCGTCCTCAAGTTCTGCCGGGCTGGTGACAGTCTGGGCCACTTCCACACGCAACAGTTCGCCGAAACGACGCCGCAGGCGGTGAACCCGCATCTTGACCGTCCCCTCGCTGAGTCCTAAACGCACCGCCAACTGCCTCCAGGGGCCCGTTTCGGCGTGATGCACCAACTGCGCCTCGAGCGCGTCGAACATTGCGAGGTCGCCGCTGATTTCGTGCTCACGACGCAAGGCCTTCAGCGTACGATCCAAGAGGGCGAGCGCCCACCGCCGGTCGTACAACTTCTCGGGTGTCAAGTCATGGAACGGCTCGGCCCCGTAGCAGTCCTCCGCGCGTAGTTCTTCCCAGGAGACAAAGAGATAACGCCCGCCCCGTTTCACGGTGTTGCGCTTGTCCCACTCATTGGCCACAAAATGCTCCAGCGCCGTGAGCAGGAATGTGCGAAACCGTCCCCGCTGCCGATCGGCCTGGCACACGTAGTCTTTCTGAAGAAACCGGGTGAAAAACTCCTGGGTCAAATCCTGGGCCTCGTGATGCGCATAACCTCGGCGGCGCACATAAGCGTACAAGGGATACCAGTAACCGCGGCACAGCTCCGACAGCGCCGCCTGAGCACTCGATGAGGAAGACCGACCCGCCTTGAGAACCACCGACCATTGTGTGGCCGCAAAACCGGTCCCCCCAGAATCGTGCTTGCAGGCGGTGGAGCTGCCCACGCTCATGGAGCACTTCTAGGCCTTCTCGTCGCTAATTCAAGCGCAATTCCGCCCTTCGGAACCGCCGGTTCGGCCGCGCGGGGCCTTGGTGCTGACGCGTGCGTCCACCAAACGCGTCGCAGCCCGTTACCTTTGCGCGCTTTTGCTTCAGAATAGGAGTGGACAGCTCTGCGGTTAGGTAGAATGAGCGAGAGAGATCTCTTGAACCCATGCATCCGGACGCTGCGATTCGCCGCGCGGCAGCGCCGGGATCGTGAAGAGCCTTTTGGGTGTCCCTCCGGCCGGCGGGGACAGGGGGCGGAGGCCGGTAGAACATCGGTGTGCGAAGAGATAGTCGACCAAACGCTTTGGGGCCCGTCGAGGAGATGAGGCAGGCCACATCGTGCGCCGAGTCGAACAATCAGTCAAACGTATGAAACACAGACATCGGTTCGTCACCCTCGGAACGGCCTGCGCACTTGCCGTTTTGGCAAGCAACGCCGTGGCCCGAGGGATCTGGGTATCAAACAACAGCGATTCCGGACCGGGCTCTTTTCGCGAGGCGATCACGGCTGCGAATGGAGATACTTCAGTCAACTGGATCACATTCGCTCGCGGTCTTGGATCCATTGGACTCCAAAGCACCGTCACCTTTGACGGCACTCAGGCGCTGAGGATCGACGGACACGAGGCGACACTTACTGCCGCCGGCAGCGAAGCGTTCGATCTGTTTGCAGCCACGGGAGGAGGTTGGTTGGAAATCAGCCGGTTAATCCTGGTTGGAAGTCACGCGAACGGGATCGTGGTGAGTATTCCCGCGGAGGCTGGGGGAGAGGTGCGAGTCGATCTTTGGGAGGTGATCCTGACTGGCAACAGCCTGTTTGGTCTCCTGATCGACGACTCACTGGGGTCACCGGCAGGTGTGCTGTTGAACGCGCAGCGCTGTGTCGTGACAGCGAACGGCACAGGGGCAATCGACAACGACGGCCTGCGTGTCAATGAGCGGGGACCGGGCAATATCTCGGCTTCGTTCAAGCAGTGCCTGTTTGAGGCCAACGGGGCTGACGGGGTTGAATTGGACGAAGGAGACTCGGGAGATGTTCTCGTCCAAGTCCTGCACTCGGATTTCATCGAGAACGGTTTCCTCGACATCGAAGACCTGGAAGATGGCATCGATGTCGACGAGGCGGGGGACGGTGACATCGTGGCCTTAATGGTTGACTGCCGGCTCGATGGCAACGGCGACGAGGCGACGGACTTGAATGAGGACGGAACGGGGAGCCTTTTCGCTTTGTTCAGCCAGGTCACGGCCAACGACAACGTCGACAAAGGTCTAACTGCCGAGGAAACCGGGGACGGCAATATCCAGGCGGTGTGTAGCCAAATCATCGCCATCGGCAACAAGAAGGAAGGCGTCAAGTTGGACGAGAGCGATGGCGGGGACCTGGAAGTCGAACTGCACAATGCGTACCTGGAGAACAACACGGATGACGGGATGCAGGTGGAGGAGATCGGTCCGGGCGATGTTGCCGTGCGCATCGTTAATTCCACAATCCTCAAGAGCAAGAAATACGGCCTGAATCTCACCCAAGGCGACGAAGGCACCGGGCTGCTGCGGTTACAGCACGTCAGCTTTGCGGAGAACATCTCAGGACCCTGCAAGGTCAAAGGCGCTGAGGTGATCGAAACAGGCCTTCCGAAGTAATGGCCAACGAGGAACACAAGCTGGCACGAATAGTCGTCCGCCACGCCGCGAAGTGCTCGCACAGCCCGGGGGGACGTACTTTGCAGTCCGCGGGATGTGCGACACTGACCCCTCACCCCGTCCCTCTCCCCATCCGATGAGATCCGATGGTGAGAAATGCGGGCTGGGGCCGTCGAGCGGAAGCCGGCTTTAGACGTGAGCCGATTGGTGCCAGACCTACGGCTACCGGATCTCGATGAAGGAAAGCCCAAGGGCGAGCTTGTCATTGGCGAGATTCCTCAACGCAGACAAGCCGAGTTCGCTCAACGCCAACCGGCCTAACCCACCCGACATCGAGGTTTATTTGAAGGGGGGACAGAGCGGGCAAGTTGGGTTCCGCTTTGCCAAGACCAACCGTCCAGTCTCGCCAAAGCCGTGACCATGGCTTCGTTCAACCAGGTGCCACTGGGTGACCATCCACGCCAGCCAGCGCACCACGCGCGGTCTCCTGGCTTCGGGCTTCCTGGGTTGCCCCGCGTTCACGTCCGTCCGCCTCCTTCGCCCTGGTTCTCCTGGGCTGACGCCAGCCCGAGGGCCGTCTGGCGAATCTGGCGCAGATCCATCTTGCCGCTCGCCAGGCGGGGCAATTCGTCCACGTGAAAGAACTGGCTGGCCCGGGGCAGCCAGAGATTGGGCAGCCCGAGCTGCGGGAGTTTCTTGACCACTTCTTGCAGACGGTCCTTTGGCAGGGTGTGCAGGACAACCAGGCACTCGCCCTTCTTGGCATCGGGCACACCGGTGACCGCGAAGGTCGCGTCGGTCACTCCGGCCGCCTCGTGCAGTTTCTCCTCCACTTTCCCGTGCGGCACCATCTCGCCGCCAATCTTGCTGAACCGGCTCAAGCGATCGGTGATCTGCACAAAGCCGTCTTCGTCCAGCAGGGCGATGTCACCGGTCACATACCAACCGTCGCGGAGAACCTCGGCGGTCTTCTCCGGGAGACCCAGGTAACCCCGCATGACGTTCGGTCCACGCACGAGCAGCAACCCTGACTGTCCCACCGGCCGCGGCGCGCCGGTCTCGGGATCGATGATCCGCAGGCTGACCCCGGGCAGCGGACGCCCAATGCTGCCGCGCCGACTGCCGGCTTGCCGGACGCCCGCGGCGCGGAAATCGTGGGTGTTGCCCGTGACCACGGGCGAGCACTCGGTGCAGCCGTACCCCTCGACGGGGCGGAGGCCGAACTTCTCCTCGAAGGCGGAGGCGAGCCGCTCCGGCAGCTTCTCCGCCCCCACCATCACACAGCGCAGGCTCCCGAAATCAGAGGGCTCGCAACTGCGCAGATAGATCTGCAAGAAAGTCGGCGTGGCCATGAGATAGGTCAGACCATAGCGCCGGACCAGTTCGCCGATCGGTTTGGCGTCAAGCGGGCTGGGGTGAAAGGCGACGCCGATGCCGATGAGTGCAGGCGCCATCAGCGTCGCCGTGAAGCCGAACGAGTGGAAGAACGGCAGAATCCCCAGGAAGCGATCCTGCGGACCAAAATCGTACGTCTGACCGAGCTGCGCGACGTTCGAGGCAATGTTGTAGTGCGTGAGCATGACGCCCTTGGGCTCGCCCGTGCTGCCGCTCGAAAAGATGACGGTGGCCAGGTCATCCAGTGTGCAGGCCTGTTCGCGACCGAGCGCTCGCTCCAAAACGCCCACGGGTGCCAGCCAGGCCAGCACGAGCGCGGCGAGCTTCTCGCCGAGCCGCGGTTTGGCAGCAAGGTCCTCGAGCAGCAGCGCGCGGACAGGGAGCTTCACCTTGATCCGATCCAGAAAGGCTCGAGAGGTCAGGACGGTCTGCAGGTTGCATTGGCGCGCACATGAGGCGAGCTGGGTCTCGGAAAGCGTGTAGTTGAGGTTCACGGGCACCTTGCCCAAAAGCAAAGCGGCAAAGTTGACGAGCGCGCCAGCGACGGAAGGCGGGAGAAACAGCCCGACCATTTCCTGGCCGGCCCAAGACGCCCGGAGCCGGCGGGCGAGAAACACCGTTTTGGTGAGCGCGCCGCCGAAGCTCAGGCGCGGCACGCGCGCATCGGCCATCGCGAATCTCGAGGGGCACTTCCGGGCGCGGTCGACGAAGGCGCGGTGCAGGGGCTTCATGCTGGCGCGCCGATGCGCCCAGGCGTCGGTGTTGAGTTCCTGAATGGCGGTGCGGACCTCGGCGGCCGTGGCGCTCGCCGGCATCGCCGAACCGAAGTTGATCGTCACCGGATACGGGATGCGGCGCGGGAGCTTCCAGAGGAACCGGCCGCTCTGGTAGCTGAAGATGCTGCCCCAGACGCCGTCCAGGCAGACGGGGATGATCGGGGCGTTGACTCCCTCCATGATCCGCTCGAACTCCCGCCCGAACGGCAGCATCACACCGATGCGCGAGATGGTCTTCTCGGCGAAAACGCCGACCACCTCGCCCTGCTGGATCGCCTCGCGGGCCAGGTTCAGGGCACGGATCAGGTCGCGCGGGTGGGCCTCGGACGGGAGCGGGATCGCGCGGAGGTAACGCAGGCACGGCTTCAGCCATCGGCGGTCGCAGATGTCCTGGGGGAGGAGAAAGCGGATCATCCGGCGGGTGCTGGCGAGCACGAGCAGCAGGTCCACGAAGGAGACGTGGTTGCTGACCAGCAACGCGCCGCCGGCCAGCGGGATATTGTCCGGATGCAGGACGGTCACCCGATAGAACAGGCGGGTGAATAGCCAGAGGAAACAACGCAAGAGAGGAGGTTTCATTGGGATTTGACGGGATCCGACGTGAGTGCCTGGGCCGGAACCTCCCACCGGGCAGCTTGGATTTGCGCGATCAGCGCCTCGCGCATCCGGAGCAGGCGATGAGCGGCGATCGGCGCGCGAATCATCACCAGAGTGGAACGGACAGCGGCCGCGAACCGATGGGCGCCGCGGGCGTAGTAATGGGCCACCAGGCCTGCCACGGGGAGTGACAGCCCGTAGATGAGGCTCACGGGCCATCCAAGAATGGCGTGACAAAGAGCGATCAACAAGCCGTACCACGGCCCGAAACTGAGTATCCCGGCGAGCAGAGCGGTGGTCGTCACGCGCGTCCTGTTGGTCGAGGTCTCGGCGAAGCGTTGGATGGCCCAGTCCACGATCATGATGGGCAAGAGCCGATGCACCCAGCCGTACGCGGCCACGGGAAACAGCAGGACACCCGGCACCGCCCAAACCAGGCTGCGCCCGATCAGTGAACCCGTTGTGGGGAAGAGGGCCGGCGAGGCGTGGCTGAACAGGACTGGATCGCGATCAGTCTGGAGTTTCAAGGACTCCAGCTCGGCGTCGGACAAGTTCAGCCGCTTCAACCTGCGCTCATACTGGTCGAGGCGCGTGACAAAGTCGGTGGCGCGTTCCGGGTGGTGTTCGCAGGTGAACTCGACCGCTCGGGCGATGGCCTGCGTGAGCAGCAGCTCGCCCACGCGAGGCGGGACCGGCTCGTGGATGACCCGGTTGCCCACGAACAGCCGATCCAGATACAGCCGTTTGACGGCTTCGATGACACGCGCCTGCTCCAGCTTGGGCACATGGAGTATCAGCGTCTCAATCCGATGCTCCATCTCACCCGTGAGTGTGCGGATGCAATCATGCTTCCGTTCGGGGTAACCATCGAGGAACGCGGCGGCACGGATCGGCTCGCCGAAGTTCACCAGGACTTCGCTGCGATAGCGTTCCTTAGCGGAAAAGGTCAGACCAACGGGCACCAGTTGCAGACCCAGTTTGCCGCCGTGGCGATGCTCCAACTCCAGCGCCATGCGCGCCGCGCCTGTCTTGACCGATTTGAGTTGGGGATCGTCATGGGTGATGCCTTCCGGGAAAATCCCCACAGCCTCACCCTTTTCCAGCACGCGGTAGCACGCCTCGAAACTGTCCCGCACCGTGCGCATGGCGCGCGCGTCGTCCTTCACCCGGTTGATCGCGATCACACCGCACTGGGTCAGCAACCAGCGGATCGGGGCGATCTGGAAAAGCCGTACGGTGGCGACGAAGTTCACCTTGCGCGGCACGGACGTCCCAATCACAAAGGCGTCCGCGACCGAGTTCGGATGGTTGGACGTGAACAGAACGGGGCCCGTCGCCGGCACCCGCTCCCCGTGGAATCGCTCGATGCGCGCGAAGTAGAAACCCAGGGCGGCCCGCAACACCCACCGGCCCAAACGGTACGCGATGTTGAGGGAGACTCTCATGTCACAGGCGGCGAGCAATCTGAACGATTGCAGGACAGCGTGGACGGGCTCGATTCGGGTACAGAATTGAGGAGGGGCTCAGCGACCGCTTGCCGGGCGGTCTCTTCTTCCCGCGGCGGCTCACCATTCGCCCCCATCGCCTCCTCGAGTCGGGCCAGGAGTATCCGCGCTTGTTTGGCGCCCCTTTGGCGGGCCGCGAGCAGGAGACCCGCGAACTTCAGCCCCCGGCCCCGCCGCGCGATGCGCACCACGTTGGCGACCGCGGCCGGTCGCATGTGGCCCAACTCGATGGTGTACCGCAACGCCCAATGCTGGAGTTGCATCGGCGCGAAATGGTCATGCTGGTAGTGCACCCCAAGGCAGCCGGGGAGCAGCCGGTTGCCCGGCTCGGTCTCTTCGCTCAACCACCACTCAGGGATCACCTTTCCGCGAGGAAGCATCTCCTTGTAGAGCGACGTGCTGGGGTAAAGGCGCAACGTGCGCAGGTCGTACAGACTGCACGGGATCTCCCCGAGGTGGCGGAGGGTGGCGGCGAGCCGGTCCGGGGTGTCGTGCGGCAGGCCCAGCATGATCAGACCGCACACCTGGATGCCCAGATCGTTCGCCCGTCGGACGGCCTCGGGAAACGACCGCCCCACATTCTGGAACTTCCGCACGGCAACGCAGTTGTCGTCGTCCACGGACTCGAGTCCCACCGCGACACCCAGGCAGCCGGACGACGCCATCTCTTCGAGAAGCGTGGTGTCACAGAACTGATCGACCGTCACCATGGTGACGAAGCGCCGTCGCTTGTGTCGGACCAGACCCAGGAGAGCGGTCGCGTATTGCCGATCCGCCAACAGGTTGTCGTCGGTGAACTGCAGGAACGCCGCCGGATAGAGTTCCTCCAGTTGATCAATCTCGCGTTCGAGCACGTCCAGGGGTTTCGTCCGGAACGGCCCCATGTAGCGCGAACTCACACAGAAGGAGCACCGGCGATTGCAGCCGCGGGTGGCAAAGAGCGACGCGGGGGTCAGATACCGCCGCTTTCCGAAAAACCGGTAGTCGATCGGTCTCATCCGCGAGGGCGGCGTGGGCGAGCCGTCGTACCGGGGCTGCAGTCTGCCTCCGAGAAGATCGGCGCAGACGGTCGGCCAGAGGAGTTCGGCCTCGCCGGTCACAATGGCGTCGGCGTGGCGCATGGCCTCCTCGGGACACACCGTGGGATGAATGCCGCCCAGGATCACCTTCTTCCCGTCCGCGCGCAGAGCGTCCGCGTACCGATAGACCTTGCGGGCGTACTGGGTTGACAGGGTGAACGCGAAGACGTCCCCCTCGAAGCGAATGTCGTCCGTCTGCTCGTCGAGCAGGCTGGTTTCGATGGCTGGGGGCGTGACGCCATTGAGCACGGCCAGGGGCACTGGCGGCTGCGTGATGTACGAGGTCGAATCGAATCGGTGCAACTCCTGCATGATGTTGACAAACACGAGCTTCATTGGGGTCGATCCTTTGATTATGGGTTGGCCGACAGATTCTGAAAAGGCATCCGTCAGAAAGAAATGGTCATGGAGGAGTACCCCTCTGTTTCACCGGCTTGAAGGCATCGGCTCGCTGGCGCGCGTCAGTCATTTCCTGAGGCTTGAGGATGATCTGTAGCTCCTTGAGCAGCCGCCGCGCCTCGACGTGGCCCTGGTCCGCCGCCAGGTAAACCCATTGGGCGCCGGCGACGTTGTCACGCGGTGCCAACTCGCCTTCGTAGAGGACCAAGCCGAGTTGGTACTGGGCGTCGTCATACCCTTGCTCGGCGGATCGAGTCAGCCACTGCATCGACTCCGCGATGGCTGACTGGCCGCGCACCAGGAGCAGGTTGCGGGCATAATGGAACTGCGCCTGGGGATCACCCTGTTCGACCGCCTTCTTGAGCCAGCGCATGCCTTCATCGGTCCGCGGAGGCCTGGTCTCGAAGCACGCCCTCGCCATCGCCATTTGCGCGGGCAGATCGCCAGCCTGCGCCCGACGCTCGAGTGTCTCGAGGGAACCCGTCGAATCCGAGCGGGCCTGGGTAAACGCGTTCATGACCTCGATGCCGAACTGATGCTCACGCCATGTCTCCTTCGAGATCCCGCCGCGATTCAGCTCCAGGGCCTTCTGCATGTGGTGCGCGGACTTGAGCGGGTCACCCAGTTCCGCGAAAACCCCCGCCAGTCGCAGGTGGACCACCACGTTGCTCGGGCTCGACTCGAGCGCGCGCTGCAAGTCGGCGAGGGCACGACGCCATTGGTCGCGTCCGATCGCCACGACGGCTGCCGCATCATGAACGTCCCAGGTCGCAGTGCCGCCGGACCGCACTTGCTCGAGCACTCTGTCCGCCGCGTCCAGTTCACCGGCCCGAGCCATGCCGCGCACGAACTGGAGACGCGTCCAGCGGTCGTCCGGGTTTAGCTTCAGCCCCATGCGAAAGGACCGTGGATCGGGGTTGGGATGGGACTGCATCGCTTGATGAGAAATGGCCTGAAGGTCGTCCAGCACGGTGAATTCCTCGTGCCGGACACCGAACACACTCCAGGCCGGATCCACCAGCAGACCCTGTCCCTCGAGAAAGAGCGCCGCGCAGTCATGGTAGGCCGACAAACCGTCGGCGCCGCGTTCGATGTGAGCGAGCCAGGCTTCGAGTCCGATGGCGCGAGCCAGCGCTACGAACAACTTGGCGTGTTCCTGACAGGAAAGACGGGTCTCCGGATCGCGCGAGTCCTTCAACGCCTCGCTGGCGGTCCGCTGTCCGCCGTCGCCAGAACCGCGACCGCGACGGCACACCTCGGCGAACAGGGCGAACGAACGCAGGGCGTCATTGGTGAGCCCGGTGGTGAGGCGGCGCGCCTCGGCGACGAGTTCTGGCGTGGTCTCGAGGGGATTCACCGCGAGTTTCTGCTCCTCGGGCGTGAGACGACGTTCCAACTCGGTGTTGAGTTCCTCCGGGGTGAAGGCGCGCGGCCGCAGGATCGGCGGGTCGGCTTGACCGCCAGGCGGACGCCGGATGATGAGCTTGGTCGAATCGAGCGTGCTGCGGATTTGGGGGTTCGTGGCGGTCTTTGTCCCGAGCCGTTGGAGCTCGAGGCCGGCCAACTCGATGTGACCAACCGCCAGGGCCGCTTGCAGCAGGGCGAGGTCCACCAGTTCGCTCTCCTCAGGCGGCTCAGCGATCGGTTTCAGCAGGTCGCGGGCTTCCGCCAGCTTGCCAGTCTGGGCCAGCGCCGCCGCAAGAAAGGCCCGGGCAGGCTCGTCGTCCGGACGTCGATCAAGCGTCCCTTCGAGAGCAGAGACCAAGTCGGCCCAGCGCCCGGTCGTCGCCAGCACATCGAACAGGCCCTCGGTGGCTTCCGGACAGTCGGGATGGAGCCGCAAGGCTTCGCGCAGAGCAGCTTCAGCGGCGGCCACTTCGCCATCCATCCCCAGCATCCAGGCATGGGTCAGGTGTGCGTAGCACAAACTCGGCTGCTGGCGGATGAACTCGTCCGCCGCCTGCCTGCATTCGGACTTCCGCTGAGCTTCGCTCAGCAGCCGGATCAACGAACCATGGGCCATGCCGCATTGTGGATCGGCGGCGAGCACCTCCCGCCAGGCCGACTCCCGCTCCGCTGCCGGTGCTTCACGGATTTCGAGGTTGACGGCATGGGCGAAGCGAGTCGCCCCCGCCTCCGTGCTGGGCACTGTCATCCGCCAAAGCCGGCGTTCGTCCTCCGCGATGCGGCGGTCCAACTGCTCGGCTACGTGCAAGGCGATCGATTCCGCGAGGTCAACCCACTGCGGAGCCGTTGCCTGGATTTCGACCTGCGGCGTCTCGCCACCCACGCGCAGCACTTGGAGGTCGGCCGTCCAATCATCGCCCTGGCGTCGATACCTCCCCCACACAATCACGTTCGCCTTGGCCTCGCGCGCCAGATCGAGAGCCTGTGCGGTGTCCACCCCATTGCCGGCGGTCCAGTCGGACCGTTTCAGAGCGGATTGGATCGTGTCCCGACCAGGAGTGCGCGTCGAATCGGCCCGCTCCAGACACGGTCGCACCAAGCTCGCCAATGCCTGTTGCCAATCGTCCAGCGCTGAGTCGCCAGTCCGATTCTCGAACGGCAGCACGGCCACCACAAGGCGCGGCGGACCCGACGGCGTGCGTGGGTCCGCAGGCGTTGTGGAGGCGTCCGAGGCATCGGGGCGGACGTTGACGATCGCGTCCCGAGCCGCCTCTGATGAACCCGGAGCCGCGGTCGGCTGGTCCAGCGCGGCGAGACTAACGATAAGCGGGAACAACAGTGTCAGTCGAACAGGAGAAACACTCATGGTTGAGAGCAAGTTGTCGCACACCGGTTTTTCAATCAAGTCAACTGAGTTCTGTGCTAACATCGGCAGGCTCCCTTCGCCGAGGAACCACCCTTGGCGATGCAGGTTCCACCTCGTAACGCGCACTTTCCCAGCCGACCGGATCAATGATCGTCCCCTTTTCCGAATTCACCATCGAGTCGGTGGGGGCCGTCTCCAACCACACCTTCAATGGCAACCGGTGAGCGCGCCCGTTGTTCCGGAGGGCGATCAGCAGACAGTGACGTTGTCTCCCACGAATCAGGCGCGGTACTTCAGGCCGCGGCAGTAGGCCCGAGTGACCTCCTTTCCAGAATCCGTACCCAACGAGTCAAGTCTTTGCGCCGCGCAGCGGCGCCACTTGGCGAGGCGTCGGGCGCCGGTGATGGGGGTGGCCGCCCAGCGCAGACGAGTTGCTCGCGTGCCGCCTCGGTCTGAGGCGAAGCCTCGCCAAGACGGCTGATCCCTTTCGACACCAGAATGCGCGTTGCCAAGTGGAAACTGAGACAGCGGCCAATACCACAATCAACAGCGGGTATTGGCATGCCTCCCGAAATTCCAAAGCCATGAAAACTCTGTCTTGCCCCTTTGAGTTCAGTCGCCTCCTTCTGGTGGGTGTCATGTTCACCGTGTCTGCGCCCATCGCACTGGCCGCCACAGAAGCGTCGACGCCGGACGCGCCCGCCGCAGTCCAGCGCCTCCAGGACCAGGTCGATCAGCAGACCAAGCGCCTCGACCGGCTCTACCGCGCATTGGGGCCGTTGCTCGATGAGATGGTTCGCGTCAGGCTGGGCTGCGACTCTTCCGCCGAACTGCTGTTGCCGGCGGCTTGGAAGGCCTCCTGGTCGCCCGATGGCCAACAGATTGCGTTTGCCAAACAGGGCGGTGGTATCGCCGTGCTCGACCTTCAGTCCCAACGGGTGACGCGCCTGGCCTCCGAAGGTAAGGACCCCGCCTGGTCGCCAGACGGGAAGTCCATCGCCTATGTCACGGCAGAGGGCGAAGACTATGAGTCCGAGGAGGTCTGGATCGTGCCGTCCGCGGGCGGTGATCCGGTGAGAATCGGAAAGGGCGGCTTCCCATCGTGGTCGAGCGACAGCGCACAGGTCCGCTTCCATAGCCGCAGTCTGAATCGGATTCTCGAAGCCCGGGTGAACGCGCCGCAGCAGCCGCCCACGGAGTTCTACGCGCACCCCCTCTCGTGGTATCCAGCCATTTCGCCCGACGGCTCTCGCATCGCCTTCGGCACACCGGGCACGTTGACGGTGGTTGACCGGGAGACAGGTCGGATCGTTGCGAGTTTGGCGACGCCGGGTGAAGGCGGTCTTCTGCCGGCGTGGTCGCCAGATGGGCGGCAGGTCGCTTTCGGCGGATTCGCGGCAAGCCAGGCGGGATTGTGGGTCTTTGACGTCGAGCGTGGTGGGGCCTTTCAAGTGGCAAAGAACCCCGGCTGCACCATGCCGGCCTGGTCGCCCGATGGTGAACGCCTCGCGTTCGATCTGCGCGGGCAAACGAACGAGGTCTGGATCGTCAATACCCGATCTCTACCGCGCGAGCCGGTCTTGACCAACCAACTTCCGACCCGCGTGCCCGCCGGTCCGCGGCTGGGGGACTCGCCTGTGATGGCGCTGGTGGATATGCCGGTTCCGGGGCCGTTCAAGTTGCCCCTGCTCGAAGCTGGCGAGTTGTTGCTGCCCAATCCCCAGACCACGAACATTCTGCTGCTCGATTTCTGGGCGTCGTGGTGCGGGCCCTGTCGGCAGGTCATGCCCGTGCTCGCGCAAATCGGTCGGGATTACGCCGCGCGCGGGGTGCGTTACGTGGCGGTGAACCTGCGCGAAGAGCCTGAGGTCATCAGGCGCTACCTCGCCTCCGCTCAACTCGAGCTTACCGTGGCGTTGGACGCCCAGGGGCGCATGGCCCAGGCGTTTCACATCCAGGGCATTCCGACGATGGTCGTGGTGGATCGCGAGAACATCGTGCGGCATGTTCATGTGGGGGCCTCGCCTGAGGCGGGCCAGGATCTGCGCGCCACGCTGGACAGGCTCTTGCACACCGATCCTTAACCCGCATTTCAGGTGAAATGTGACGGTGACCGGTCAGATGACATCAAAAGTTGGTGAGAAATGCGGGCTTAACCGTTGAATCCCATGACTCCAAAACCCTCGGCTGACAAACTCGTTGCCGCCGCGTTCAGCGTGCTGGTCCTGCTGACCGCCGGGGTCATAATCCGCGGCGCGATCCGCGACCGTCGTCACCAGGCCGAACTGCAGGCCGAGCGCGCCTCGTCCGCCCAGCAAGCCGCACTGGCCCAGCAAGCCACCGCGCAGGCTCAGGCCACCGCCAGCGAGCTTGACGAGGCCCTCAGCCAGAGGCGCCTCGAAGAAGTCACGAAGCTCCTCGAACGCCAACTCGACGCGACCGTCGACGTGGCGCAGGCGGCCGCCCTGCTGGCCCGGACCATTCGCGAGAGCCCCACAGACGTGCGCGCCACCTACCGTCTGATGGCGCTGCTCTCGCAACGCGACTTTGCTCGGCCCCTGGCCGAGAGGGTATTCGATCGCGAAGTCGTCGGCCTGGCGTGGACGGGCCACGGCCTGGTCGTGGCCGTGCGCGACGGCACCCCCGAGGCAATCCATCGCCCCGTTGCCCTGGTCAGCTTCGAGACCGGCGACGTCGTTCTGCGTCCCCTCGGTGAGGAGCGTGGTTTCCGCGAGTTCAAGTTCATCGCCGAAGGCCGACTGTTTTGGGTGACGCGGTTGGCGCAAGGGGGGCCACAGGAAGAGTTGTGGATTTGCGACAGTTCGACCGGCAAAGCCGTCGGCCCGCCCATCTCGTTGCCCGGACAGGTCCACCAAGTGGTGCCGGAAGCGACGGAACAACGCGTCGCGATTGGCGTGATCGCGCGCGGAACGGCGGGCTACACGCCCTCGCTGCACGTGTACGATTTCCGCGCCGGACAGTTGATTGGCAAGCCGCTCGAGTACGGCAGCGGCGGCATAACCATGACTGCACGGGTGCGCTTCGTAGCGGGAGGACATCGCGTGCTGATTCCCGCACTCGTGATGCAAGAGCGGAGCCGCCTCTGGAACGTCGAAAGCGGCAACGTCACTGAGCTGCCGCCGGGGCTGCCCCCGTTGGCCGTGTCGGACGGAGTGGCCGATGAGCCGCAGCTTGGGGATACGGAAGAGTTGCGGCGGCCGGACTGGCTTCCGGGCGGCACCATCACCCTCCCGAATGCGATTCGCGAAGTGACCAGGGCTGCCTTTGCCCCGGACGGACAAAGGCTGGCGACGCTCGGCCCGGACAATCGCCGGGTCCGACTTTGGGATGTCACCCCGACCGCCATGCGTCCGGTGGACGTCCTCGACCCCGCCTGGCGAGACCCCCAGCCCCCGGGTTCCGCACCCGAGATCGACGCGGTTGGCCGCCGCGTCCTGCGCAGTTACGCGACGAACCTGGTGGTTTGGGACAAGGAAGGCCGTTCGTCCACGGCGCCGAACACCGCGGGCAGCAACCTGGTCGTCTGGGACTTGGCCAACGGCACCCGGTTGTCCTCGTGGGACCTCGCTTCAACCAAGACCGAGCGGGTGCATCTGAGCCCGGACGGCGAGTGGGTGCTCCTGGTCGGCGCCGGGCAAGCACGACTCTGCGCGGCAGCCGACGGACGCCCGCGCTCGGCACCCTTCGGCGCTACGGGAACGGAGCGGGTTGCGGATGGCGCATTCACGCCCGACGGCAGCCGCGTGCTCACCTGGTCGGAGACAGGCAGTGGCCAGGTCTGGCGGGTGGAACCGTGGGCCGCTATCGGGTCCTTCGGCCCCCATGGCGCCCGCGATGTCTCGGTCAGTGTCAGCCCGGACAGTCGGCGGGCGGCCACCGTCGGCGGCGACGCGACTGTGCGGGTCTGGGACCTCGACACGGGCAAAGAGGTGGCTGTGCCTCTCAAGCACCCCGCGGCGGTGAACGCCCTCGACTGGGCGGAGGCGGGCGAAGTGCTGGTCACCGGCGCGCAGGACGGGAACGCGCGGATTTGGGACCTCCGCACGGGTGACCCGCGCGGCACTCCACTGCGGCATGGCAGTCCTGTAACCCGGATCATCGTGCTCGATCAGTCCAGCCACCTCGTCACGGCGGGCGAGGAGCAACCGGCGAAGCTGTGGAGACTGCGGTCGGGCGCCTTTGTGCGCGCGTTGCAGCCCGGCACAGGCTATTTCGGAGCGACTGAAGTCCGTCGTGCGTCCGGCGGCACGCTCCTGCTCGTGGCAGGTGGTGAGTCGTGCGTTTACGACCCGACCACTTGGCTGCCTTTGAGCGATCGAGTCCCGATCGAATCCTACGCATCCGACGGGCCGGTGGTGGTCAGCCGCAACGGCGTTGTCATCGCCGGTTTCCTCGGACTGGGGCTGACCGCTCTGGCCCTGCCGGAGGTCCCAGGTCCGGCGCCCGCCTGGTTAGCCGAACTCGCCGAGGCCATTGTCGGAAAGCGCCTGACTGAGCAAGGCGCGGCGGTGAGTTATTCGTTCGCCGAATCGCGCCAGGTGTTTGACAGGCTCCGCGCGATCGGAGGGACCGACGCCTACGGTTGTTGGCTGCGCTGGTACTTGGCGGACGGCCTCGATCGTCCGCTTCACCCCGGCACGCAGGTCACTCGAGGCGAGGTGGTCCGGAGGGTGGCCCATTCCGTCGAGTTCCCGGCCCTGAACCGGGCACTGGAGTTTGCCCCTCTCGACCCGGTGTTGCAGCAAGCCCGGGCCGAAATCGCCAGTGAATCACTCGCCGCGACGCTCGCACGCGCCGCGAACCCGCCCGCCGACGCCGCCCGACTGCGTCGCTATGGCATCGCAGGGCAGGAAATGACTGACATTCATGCCGACGACAGTCTTCGCCTTGCGCAGCACGTTCTCCGGCTGGTCCCCGACTCAGAGGCGGCCTGGAAGCTCAGTGCCCTGGGCCATGCCGTCCTGCGGCAAACCAACGCCGCGGTCCAGGCGCTGGCCCATGTGCGGACCGCCCCCAACAAGGCCTCCGACTGGTTCCTGCGCGCGTACGTGCTGGAGGCGGCCGGCGATGCCACGGGCGCCGAGCGTGCCTACGCTGAAGCGTCGACGCTCCAGCCCGCTTCCTTCTTCCGTGTCCGGCCCTACGACAAAGCTGCGGTCCTCCGAGGCGAGGCCTTGCCGCGCGATCCCGAGGCGACCGCGGCGCAGATTGACCTGACCAAGTTTTACAACGCCGGCTTGGGTGTGGCCTGCCTGGGATTCGACGCCCGCAACAACCTCGGCAACCTCCCGGCGGGCCTCCAGGTGTTCGACCGTATCCGGTTCGACGCGCGGGGTATCGTGCAGCTCGCCCGCGAAGCCAGCGCCCAGGCTCAGGGCCGGCAATTCCCCGACCAGGTGCAGGGCATTCCCTTGGGACAGAAAGCCCGCCGACTGCATTTCCTGCACGGCACCGGCTGGACCGTGGACGAGGGCGTGGAAGTGGGCCGGTACGTCATCCATTACGCCGACGGAAAAACCGAGGTCCTGCCGCTGCTTTGCGGCCGGGACCTGCGAGACTGGTGGGTGGACGGCTTGTCCAGACCGCCTGCCAACGCCGTCGTGGCCTGGGCTGGGGCGACTCCTGGTGGGGAGAGAGTCTGCATCTATCACCGGGTCTGGGAGAACCCGTTTCCCGATCGCGAGATCGCGTCGCTGGACTTTGTCTCGACACGGACAATGTGCGCGCCCTTCCTCATCGCAGTGACTGCCGAGCCCTGACGACTGTGTCCATCAAAGCGGGCAAGGCCACCAACGGTTGGACTTTGACTTCCTACCGCCCGGACCTGGCACTCGCCAACGATCTTCTGGAACGGCATCATGCTCTGGAGAATGAAGAATTGGAATCACCGCAACCTCAGCACCCGCCGCATCGCTGTGGCTGATGTGCCAGTATCGGTCAATGTCCCATCGGTCTGAGTCCACAAAGCAGAGACGGCCCCTGAATGGCACTTAATAGCATGCCTGTCTTTTCCAGATCTTTCGTCATGAGAACCCTCTGGGCATCGGCCGTTCGCCGCGTCCGGACACCGCGGCCTGCCCGGTATCCTTTCTGATCCGTTTGACACCCAAACTGCGCGTTACTTGACGAACCTCAACCTGAAGACAAAAGAAGACATTCTATGACGCGAAAGACTCTCCACTGGGTGACTGGTTGCGTTGCCTGGCTCAGCGCGGTCGCCTTGGGCCAATCCTTAACCCTCCAGCCGTTCACCGGCAATGGCGTGTTGGCCTGGGACGACATCTCGACCGCCTTCGTGCAGGCCCAATCGTACACGGTGGAGTGGGCGCCGCGCCTGGACGGTCCCGACACCGTCTGGCGAGAGTTCGCCACCCTCCCCGCCACCAACGACACCTACCAGGTGGACGTGCCGATGTTCTTCCGCGTGAAGGCGTCGGTGGCAGCGCAGTTTCCCCAACTCCGATTCGCCGTCCTCAGCGACCTGCACTACATGGCGCCGAGCCTGCTCGTGCGCGACGGCCCTGCCTTCCAGACCTACCTGGCCCAAGACCCCAAGCTGCTCAGGGAAAGCCCGGCCATCTGCGAACAGATCGCCACCGAAGTGGTCCAGGCACAGCCACAGATCGTTCTGGTCGCTGGCGACCTGACCAAGGACGGCGAGCGCGTGTCGCATGAAGGCGTCATCCCCTACCTGCAACGGCTCGAAGCGGCTGGGGCCCACGTCTTTGTCTGCCCCGGCAACCATGACATCAACAACCCGCACGCGGTCAGCTTCGACGACGCGGTGACCAGTCGCGTGCCGTCGATCACGCCGGCAGACTTTGCCACGCTCTATGCCGACTTCGGTTACGGTGCGGCTCTGGCGCGCGACCCCAACTCGTTGTCGTACGTTGCCGAGCCGGTGCCGGGTCTGTGGATTCTGTCGATGGACGCCTGCCGCTACGATGACGTCAGCAACGCCCTCTCCCCTTACACCGGAGGTTCCTTCGACGCCGCGCGTTTGGACTGGATCATCCATCAACTGGTGGCCGCCCGCGCCCAGGGCAAGACAGTCATCGGTCTGATGCACCATGGCCTGGTCCAACACTACGAGGGCCAGGAATACCTCTTCGGCGAGTACTTGCTGACCGATTGGCAGAACGTCGCCGCCCAGTTCGCCGGCCTGGGATTGAACCTGGTTTTCACCGGCCACTATCACGCCCAGGATAGCGTGCAAGGCAACTTCCCCGGCGGCGACCTGTATGACGTCGAAACCGGATCAGCGGCGCAGTACCCCTGCGCCTATCGGATCGCGGATCTGGCGGCCAACGGTGATTTGGCGATTACCAGTCCGCGCGTGACCACGATTCCGCTGGACCTCGGCGGTGTGCCCTTCCCGGAATACGCATGGAACTTCGAGGCCGCCCGCCTGCTGCCCATGGTGGTTTA
This sequence comes from Verrucomicrobiota bacterium, assembly GCA_022710935.1. GTDB lineage: Bacteria > Verrucomicrobiota > Verrucomicrobiia > Limisphaerales > J093 > MWFF01. Next base: position 45,820 of record JAKLFY010000024.1, on the reverse strand, counting down.
CATCCTGGTCAATGACTTTCAAGTTCCGTTCGAGGATGCGCAACTGCTCGCGCCGTTGGCGACACAGGCCCTGCTGGCCAACTACGCCGGCGATGAAGTGCCGGACGCTGAAACCCAGGCGATCCTGGTCAGCATGATCCAGAGCCCGGAACCGACGCACACCTTCGGCCTCCTGCTGTGGGGCATCTGGAACGACCCGCCGCCTGCCGACAACCAAACCACGGTGTCCGTGCGCTGATGGCAGCCGGGATGCACCGGGTTCAGCAGTTGAATCGCATGGATCTGCTCGGACGACACTTCGGCCCGAAGGACACCCCCGGGATGTTGTCACGCGTTGGCTGGCCTTTGTTTAGTCTGTTCGCCGACCTCTTCGCGACTGATTGCCATGAACTCCCCGGTGAACCGTGCGGACCGCGACGCCTTGATCGATGTGGCCAACCAGTACCTCCGCGAGGAGATCAGCGCGTTCGTGTTCGATGAGAAACTGTCCGAGATCGAGGCGCGGACCAACGACGAGACGGTCAAGTGGGTGCGGGCCCAACTCTGGGGCTTTTACGACGACTGTGATGATCACAAGGTCGTGTGCGACAAGACCGAGTGGGACATGATCCAGCGCCTCCTGTTATTGCTCAAGTCGGATGCCAGCGTGGTGGTCGAAACGGGCAAGGCAAGGTGGACGGCCAGACAGGCCATCGCCGCGGCTGGCCTTGTGGTGGCCGGATGGACGGTGTGGAAGACCGGGTGGGGCAACCACCTGTTGGTCTTCAACATCCCCTTGGGAGTGGTTTCGATGGGACTGTCCTGGTGGCGGGGGCGAACCGAGAGCAAGAGCGAGTTGCACGGAGACGCGGTGGCGCCCTTTGGATCGCTCGTCGAGCTGCGGTCGACACGCAGGGCCGCACGGGACTTTGTCAAGCGCCGCTATCCCGGGCGGTTGGCGGGGCGGCGGATTCGGAGTCCGATGCTCGACTGGGTGTACCGGCTTCAGTGGGGTGCCTTTTGGCTGATGTTCTCGCCGGTGGCGCTCGCCTTCCAGCTCCGACCCGAACGGCGGACGACGTGGCGGGTGGGAACAGCATTGCCGCGGACGCCGTTGGCCCCGTAGTCTGAGGCCATGCACACGTCCATTCTTCAGAGGGCCCTGGGAGCCCGAAAGACCGTCTCCCCGTTCCGGCATGAGATTACAGGGCTGGTTACCGCCGGTTTCGTCCTGGCCGCTTCTGCCCTGACTGCCGCATCCGGCGCCCAGGCCTTCACGATGGTCGAAGACGGCGTCGGGGTGGCGCTGATCGAGTTGGGAGAGCAACCTGCTCCGGCAGCCCGGCTCGCGGCACGGGAGCTTCAGCACCTCATCGAACGAATCACCGGCGCCCGTCTCCCGATTGTCGGACGACCGGCCTTATCCGGAGTTCGGGTCGTTGGGGCGCGTGCTTCTTCGGCCGCGGAGGCATCGCCGATGACCGCCGAGGGGCTCGGGTTGAAGCGGTACGAGCACGCGATTCTCTGGGGTGTGGAGAGCGTGGTTTTGCTCGGTCACGATGCGGCGGGCAGCACGGGGTCGGAGATCGACTATGCCGCAGCGACCTCGAGCGGCTTCGGTCCGGAACGGATCCTTCTGCCGGGCCTGTTCGATGACCAGGGGACGCTGCGCGCGGTCTACGATTTCCTGGAACGGTTTTGCGGTGTCCGCTTCTACGGCCCGGCTGCCTTTTCGGTGGTGTGTCCGCAGCGACGGACGCTGACGGTGAGCGGAGAGGACCTTCGGCGGGAGCCTTCGATCCCGCACATTTCCGGGAGCCTCACCTGGCGATGGCCGCTGATGAACGGCCAATACGGCAATCCCTCCGAGGACGCGCTGCGGCTGTACGAACGCCGGCTGCGGCTGGGCGGCATTCCGTGGTACACGAATCACACCCTGCATCACTATCCGAAGCGGTTTCCTCGGGATCAGCACCCTGAGTTCTACGCGGACGATGGCGGCGGCAAGCTCTGCTACTCATCGGCAGCCCTGGCCCGACAGGTGGCGCAGGACGCGCGCGACTATTTCGACGGGAAGACCGTGCCCGATCTGACCCTCCCGCCGGGGAGCGTTTACTATCCGGTTGTGCCGGAGGACGCCGCGCGGTTCTGTCGCTGTGCGGAGTGCCGGCGCTGGCTCGATCCGCATGTGAACGACGTGCCGCGGACGCCTTCCGGGCGGGCGCTGTTCAACGACGGACGCAGCTCGCACCTCTGGTTTTCCTTCGTGAACCAGGTGGCGCGGGATCTGCGTCGGACGCACCCGGACAAGTATCTGTGCACGCTGGCCTACGAGACCTACTACTGGTATCCCACCGGCTTCCGGCTCGAGTCGAACGTGGCGATCGCTCCGTGCATGCAGACGCGCAACTACTGGCACATGCCCAGTTACGCCAACGAACTCGGGCACTACTCGAAGTGGGTTACCGACGGGCGTCCGGTCTTTCTCTGGAACTACTACTGCTTCCCGGAGGAACCTGCCGTGATCAACCGCTGGCACTGCTTTCCCGGATTCGCCGTCCACGAACTCGCCAAGCTCGCGCGTCGTTTTGCCCGAGACGGGGTGTCGGGCACGTTCTTCTGCGGCATTGGCGAGCAGGTCGACTTCTACGTCACGGCGAAGCTCTATGACGACGCCGCGCAAGACCTCGAGACGCTGCTCGAGGAGTTCTTCCGCCTCTACTTCGGTGCGGCGTCGGGACCCATGCGGTCGTTTTATGCCCTGATCGAAGAGACGTACTCGAATCCGGCCCATTGGGACCAGAACGGCGGTCATCACCAGACCGAACAGGTTGCGTGGGAGACGCTCGGGACCGAAGCCCTCATGGCGCGTCTGGCCGTCCTGATGCGCGAAGCGGAGAAGCTGGCGGTGTCGCCGGAGGAGAAGCAGCGCGTGTCGCTCTGGAGAACCGGCGTTTGGGATTACATGGTCGAAGGGCGACGGGCTTACCTCGAAAAGACCGCGTCGAGCCGCCCTCCGGCCTCCGCGTCGCGCCCGGAGAATCCCTGAACCAGACCGCGAACCTGGTCCGAGGTCGCCCGCCTCGCCGGGCATCGGTCTTGAGGGCATCGAGGGCGCCGGCGTCGGGTTGGCGGATGCGGCAGGCAAAGCCCCAGCCGCCGCCGCGGTTGACGGTCTTGAGGAGGAGGTCGTTTCAGCCCTCGCGCAGGCGGGCCTTGACATGGTCCTGGCGCGGACCGAAGCCCCGGTGGCTCGATTCGCCCGCCCACCCAGGTCATTGAGCAGGAGTCCCTGCAGCTCCGGGGTCAGCGCGGTTTCGGGCCGAGCTTGTCGAAGGCGGCCGCGAACAAACCCGAGTTGAATCCGCTCCCGCTGTTCGTTTTTGCGCCCGCCGGCGGACGGGGCGCCGTCCGGTCGCTGGCGTGCGCCGGCTTCGGCGTCAGGTCCGGGCGGGATTTGAGCGAGAGGGCGATGCGTTTACGTTCGAGATCGACTTCGAGCACGGTAACCTGCACGCGCTGGCCGGCCTTGACGACCGAGCCCGGGTCCTTCACGAACGTGTCCCCCAACTGGCTGATGTGGACCAGGCCGTCCTGGTGCACCCCCACATCCACGAACGCGCCAAAGGCAGTCACGTTGGTCACGATCCCCGGCAGCCTCATGCCGGGCTTGAGGTCCTCGGGCTTCGCGACGCCCTCGGCGAACCGGACGGTCTCGAACTGCTGGCGCGGGTCGCGTCCGGGCTTGGCCAGTTCCGCCATGATGTCGTGCAAGGTGGGCAGACCGATGGTGTCGGTGACGTAGCGTTCGGGCTGGATGCGCGTCCGCCGGGTGGCGTCCTTCACCAGGTCGCCCACCTCGCAGCCGGCGTCGCGGGCCATCCGTTCGACCACCGGGTAGCTTTCCGGGTGCACCGCGCTGGCATCGAGCGGGTTGGCGGCGCCCCGGATGCGGAGGAACCCGGCCGCCTGCTCGAAGGTCTTGTCGCCGAGCCGGGGCACTTTTTTCAGTGCCGCGCGCGAGGCGAACGGGCCGTGCTCGTTGCGGAACCTGACGATATTCTCGGCGACGGTGGCGTTCAGGCCCGAGACGTAGCTGAGGAGTTGCTTGCTCGCGGTGTTGACCTCGACGCCGACGCGGTTGACGCAGGACATCACCGTGTCGTCCAGCGCCCGCTTGAGCGCCCCCTGGTCGACATCGTGCTGGTACTGCCCGACGCCGATGCTCTTGGGTTCGATCTTCACCAGTTCGGCCAGGGGATCCATCAGCCGCCGGCCGATCGAGACCGCGCCCCGCACGGTGATGTCCTTGTCCGGGAATTCGTCGCGCGCCACATCGCTCGCGGAGTAGACGGATGCGCCGCTCTCGTTGACCATCACCACCAGCACCGATTTGGGCAGGGCGCACGCGGCGATGAATGCCTCGGTCTCGCGGCTGGCCGTGCCGTTGCCGATCGCCACGGCCTCGATGCCGAAATGGGCGACGATCTTCTGCACCCGTTCGCGGGCCTGGCGGAGCTGTAAGTCCGAGGCCCCGGCCATCTGCACCACGTCGTCGAAGAGCAGCTTGCCCTGGGCATCGAGCACGGCCAGCTTGCAGCCCGTGCGGAAACCGGGATCGATCGCAAGCACCTTGCGCTGGCCCAAAGGGGGCGCCATGAGCAGTTCGCGGATGTTCTCCGCAAAGACGCGGATGGCCTCGGTGTCGGCGAGCTTCTTCGAGGCGATCCTGGCCTCCGTCTCCATCTGGGAGGCGAGCAGGCGTTGGTAGCCGTCGGCGCAGGCGCGCCGCACGTGCTCGGCCGGACCGCCGCCGCCCGTGACAAAACGCTGTTCGAGCAGCCCGATCGCCGGACCTTCGTCCACCGTCACGCGCAGGAGCAGATACCCCTCGGCCTCGCCCCGGCGCATCGCGAGCAGGCGGTGCGAGGGAACGCGGGCGAGCGGTTCGGACCACGCAAAGTAGTCGCGGAATTTCTGCGCCTCCGGTTTCGCATCGGCGCCGGTGATCAGCTTGGTTGTCAAGAGCGCGCCGCGCTCGAACAGCGCCCGGACCGACCGCCGCGCCTCGGCATCCTCGCTGAATCGCTCGGCCAGAATGTCGCGCGCTCCGGCCAGGGCGTCTTCGGCCGTCGGAACCGCCTTATCCTTGTCCGCGCTGGCCACGACATACCTGGCCGCCTCGGCCTGGGGATCGGCGGGAGCGGACTGGTTGGCCAGCAGCCAGTCTGCAAGCGGTTCCAGGCCCTTCTCCTTGGCGATCATGGCCCGTGTCCGGCGCTTGGGCCGAAATGGCGCGAACGCGTCCTCGAGCGCGCTCATCGTCTCGGCAGCACCGATCCGCCGGGCCAGTTCGGGCGTGAGCAGCTTACGTTCCTCGAGCGATTTCAGAATGCTGGCGCGCCGCGTCTCGAGCTCGACCCGTTGGGCGAGCCGGTCGCGGATCGATGTGATCGCGACTTCGTCCAGCGACCCGGTGGCCTCTTTCCGGTAACGGGCGATGAACGGCACGGTCGCCCCCTCGGCGAGCAGGCGCGCGGTGGCCGCAACGCCCGAGGGCGGGAGTTTGAGTTCTGCGGCGACAGTCGATACCAGCCGCGCCGCGCTCTCAGCCGCGGGCATCTCGAGAGCGGCGCTCATGGCAGTTCCTTGCGCGACGATTCGTTCATGCGCTCGCGATTTACGGCGGTTCCGGGAATCTGCCAATCCAGAAAAGCGCGGGCGGTCCAAGTTAATCGCTTGACAGGCGGGCCCGAAAGACGCGCTGGGCCCCACCGCGAGCCGCGGGCCGCCACGTTCATTTCCAGCGGGTCGTGCTGTTTACGGTTCATGGAGGAGAAGGGCGACAGCGAGGTGTAACCGACAGAATGGCAAGGGGATGGTCTAGCTACCGCCTTTGCCCTTCGGACATCGGATGAGCATGGTGCGGTTCTTGTTGAAAAGGACTCCATCCATACTGCTATAGGAGGCGTTGCTCTCACCGACCGTTATCAAGGCGAGACGTGGATAATCGAGCATCCCAAGAGCATTGATGTCGGTGAAAGCGTTGCCGATCGTGACGCTGATCAGGCTGGTGCAACCCTGGAATGCCGAGCCACCGATGCTGGTGACGCTGTCCGGGATCATGACGCTGGTCAGGCGGGTGCAAACGAGGAATGTCCTGTACCCGATGCTGGTGACCGGAAGGCCCTCGATCGTGTCGGGGATTGTCACCGCACCACCTTGGCCGGTGTATCCGGTGATGGTGATCGTGCCATTGTTCGTGGTGTAGTTGAACTGCGCCTGCACCGCAGCCGACAGCACCAACAGGAGCAGCAGCGGCAGAAGCCTGCCGGCGTAGTGGCGTGAATGATTGGTTGGCGTGTTGTTCGGGTTCGTTGACCTCTTGCCCGCTTGTACAATTCGACCGCTTCGTCGAAGCCGATGCACTCGATTTCGTTCGTCGCCCCCGCCTGCTGCTCCTTGAGAGAATCGAGCAGCCTCAGCCTGGCCGTCGTCCACAACGACGTTGCCAGGCTTTGGCGAATGACCTTGCCATGCCGCTTGACCCTGGCATAGAAGTTCCTGCCTGGAACGTGTCTGTAAGTTGTTGTTTTCGAAACGTTGCGCGCGTGGCGGAATGGCAGACGCGCCAGACTTAGGATCTGGTTCCGAAAGGAGTGGAGGTTCGAGTCCTCTCGCGCGCACCAAGCCCGGGTGGTGCAGATCCAGGAACGGCGGCGTCAGCGGCTCTGCGTGGCAGGCGGCTGCGGGGTGGAGGAAGGGAGGGAGTATTCAACGCTCAACGCTCAACGTTCAACGTTCAACGTTCAATGGCCAAGGCTCAATGGCCAAGGCTCAAAGCCACAGTTGATGGACAATGGCTCATGGACAATGGCGAATCGCCAAATGGAAAGGCCAAATCCACGATGACCGGGCGATGATCGGAGCCGACGTGCGGGCCAACGCGGCGATCGAGAACCGTTAGGTCGGGCGATGCGAGGCAATGATCGAGCGGGATCCAGAGCGGGACGAAATGGCTTGGCCAGGTCGGCTGGTAGCCGCGTCCGCGCAGGGTGTCGATGAGTCCGCTGCGGGCCAGGAGTCGACGGTAGACCGGCGACCAGGGCGTTGTGTTGAGGTCGCCCAGGAGGAGTCTCGAGCCCGTCCGAGCGGCGGCGTGATCGGCGGCATGTTCGAGTTGCGCATCGCGCAGCCGGGCGTTTTCGGCCCCGCTCGGGGGAAGGGGATGGGTTCCGAAGATCCAGACCGGCTGCCCGCCGATTTGGACTTCGGCCTCGATCGACGGCAGGCCGGCCTCGCCCAATCCAATCATACGGGCTTCGGAGAACGGGTGGCGGCTGAACAGCGCAATGCCGCAATTGTCGTCGCGCGGCGCCTGGATTGTGTGGGGCCAAACGTTGGTCAGTGCCTCGAGTTGCGTCAGCCAGCGCGCATCGACCTCGATCAGGAGAATCACATCCGGATCTTCACGGCGCAGGAAGGCCTCGACCAGGTCATGCCGCGGATTGGCGGTGTGCACGTTGACCGTGACGACGCGCCGCCGTGTCGAGTCGCCGGCCGGCGGGCGCGTGGCGGGCGGGACGAAGGATGGGAGCAGGACTGCGAGATTCGAGAGGGCCAGGGCGGCGTAGACCAGTGAAGGCCAGCGCGGCTGATGGGCGGGCGGGGTTGCCGCACCGGCGCTCGCCCGGTTCGGGCCGGGCGAGACTCGAGTCAGCACAGCCACGGCGGCGAGGGCGAGGGCGTATTGGAGCCGGAAATGGCATGCCAACTCGAGCAGCCACGAGGAGGATGCGAAGAAGCCCGCAACCGTGCACAGGCCGGCCAAGGCGCCCGTCGCGTGCAGCAAGCCCGTGACGCGGACTTTGGGTTCGAAGAATCGGGTCATCAGAATCCTTGACCGCTCAAACATGATTTAGCCCGCATTTCAGGTGAAATGTGAGGCTGACTGGTCAGATGACATCAAAAGTTGGTGAGAAATGCGGGCTAACGAGGCTTCGCCAGACCGACTAGGCGCGTGAGTCCGTAGCTCTCTGAGCGTTGGTTCCAGCCTCGCCAGTCTGAGGGGAAGCCTCGTTAAAGTTTTTGTCGTTTGGCGGCCAGTGCCTGGCGCAGTTTCGCCAGCGGCAGCGTATTGACCACGTCGGCTTTGGTGAGCCATCCCTTGCGCGCCACGCCGGCGCCAAGGCGGAGGAAGCGGGCGTGTTCGTGCCGATGGCCGTCGACGTTGATGGCGCATTTGACGCCTTTGCTGCGCGCGTAAGGCCAGAGGCGCCAGTCGAGATCGAAACGGTAGGGATTCGAGTTGAGTTCGATCCACGTGCCCGTCTCGGCGCAGGCGTCGATGACGGCCTGGACATTGACCTTGCAGGGCTCGCGTTCGAGCAGGAGGCGTCCGGTCAGGTGGCCCAGCATATGGACGCACGGGTTCTGGGCGGCGCGGATGAGGCGCTTGGTGTTTTCGGCCTCGTCGCTGGCGGGGACATGGAGGCTGGCGACCACGACATCGAGCTCGGACAGCAGGTCATCCTTGAAATCGAGCCGGTCGCGCAGGATGTCGACCTCGGTGCCTGCGAGGAGGCGGAACGCGCTTCCCGCGTCGGCCAGGGCGGCATTGACCGCCTCGATGGCCTTGATCTGCTGGCGCAGGCGCGCCGGGTCGAGCCCATTCGCCTGGAACGACGCCTGCGAGTGATCTGTGATCGCCCAATAGGCGCATCCGAGCTCCTGCATATGGCTGGCGATGTCTTCGAGCGCGTTGCGTCCGTCACTCCAATTCGAGTGGTTGTGCAGCGAGCCGCGCAGATCGGTCCATTCGAGCAGGCGCGGCAGTGCGTTCTGCTCGGCGGCGGCGAATTCCCCCTGATCCTCGCGCAGTTCGGGCGGTATGGGAGCGAGGTCGAGCGCGGCGAAGATGTCGTCCTCGGTCTGGCAGGACAGGCGCAACGCGGGGTCGCGTGTTTCCTCGGTCGAGCGGAACAGGCCGTATTCGTTGAGGCGGAGGCCGCGCTGGATGGCGCGCTGGCGCATGACGATGTTATGTTCCTTGCTGCCGGTGAAATAGGCCAGGGCGAACGGGTACTCGGCATCGCTGACAACGCGCAAATCGGCCTGGATACCGCCTTCGAGAATGACGCTGGCCTTGGTGTCGCCTTTGGCGCTGACGCTCAGGACGCCCGGCTGTGTGGTGAAGAACTCGATCACGGACGCCGGATTCCTGGACGAAACCAGGAAATCGATGTCGCCGATGACTTCCTTGAAGCGCCGGACGCTCCCGGCCGTGCTGCAGCGGAGGACATCGGGATGGCCGCGCAGGGATTCGAGGATGGGCTCGGCCAGTTCGAGCGCGTCGTCCAGGCGGTGGCGCGAGGCGTATTGGCGGCGGTACTGAATGCCTTCGAGGATCTTGGCCTGCGATTTCTCGCCAAAGCCCGGCAGGCCCGCAACCTGCCCGGCATGGCAGGCCGCTTCCAAGGCCTCGACAGAAGCGATCTTCAGTTGTTCGTGGAGCGCCTTGACCTTTTTCGGGCCGAGTCCGGGGATGTGGAGGAGATCGGTCAAACCCGCGGGCAACGACGCCTTCAGCTCCTCGTAGTAAGGCAGGCGTCCGGTGGTGACGAGTGTCGTGATCTTCTCCTGGAGGGCCTGGCCGATGCCCTTGATTTCGCTCAGACGTTGCTCGGCCACCAGCGTCTCGAGCGGTTCGGTGAGCGACTCGACAATCCGGGCCGCATTGGCGTAGGCGCGCGTCTTGAATGGATTCTCGCCCTTGAGTTCGAGCCAGACGCCGATCTCCGACAGCACGGCTGCGACTTGGTCTTTGTCCATGCGGTGAGTATGCGGGGCAGTCGCGGCGCTTCAACCCGAAAACCAGTCATTCTGCCCATGAATCTCGAGATGCGCGACGTGTTGACAATCGACGATGGCGCTTTTGAGGTTCACGGGCAGAATTCACGATTCGGGCACGATGGCCTTGCTGAATCGGCTGCCCTATGCAACAACAGCTTTGGTTGAGCCCGTGATTTGCCGTCTTCTCTGAACCGGGGGGCTCCGAGGCGGCGTTCATGGGTTCAAGCAGCAGACAATCATCCTGACACGTCTCTTTATGCCTTTATGAAAACACGATCCTTGAAGCGCGCCGGATTGGCATTGGTTGGGGCTTTGGCTTGTTGGGCGGCGGGCCCGCGGGCTGCGGCCCAGACGCCCGCGGACCTCGAGATTCAACTCTACGCCGGGCTGACGATCACGGGGACGGTGGGCACCGTCTATTCGATCGAGTATGTCACCGACCTGGCCCAGGCGAACACACCGGGCGCCTGGCAGTGCCTGGATTACGTGCGATTGGCATCCAGCCCTTGCCTGTGGACCGATACATCGGCCCCGGCGACCGAGACGCGGTATTACCGCGCGGTTCAAGTGCAGGCGCCCGCGGGCATGGTGTTCATCCCATCCGGGACATTCACGATGGGGAGTCCGGCCGACGAGACCGATCGTCAGGGCGATGAAGGTCCGCGGACGGCTGTCGTCATGAGCCGATGGTTTTGGATGGGCCGATGCGAGGTGACACAGGCCGAGTATGAGGCGCTGATGGGCAACAACCCGAGCGAGTTCAGGGGCGACTCGAGCCGTCCGGTGGACAGTGTGAGCTGGAACGACGCGATCTTCTATTGTCTCAAGCTCACGCAGCGGGAAAGGGCGGCCGGGCGGATTCCTCCCACCTGGCTGTACCGGCTCCCGACCGAGGCGGAATGGGAGTACGCGGCGCGGGCGGGGACGGCGACGCGGTTCAGTTACGGAGACGATCCGGGCTATTTCGAGCTGTTGAACTTCGGGTGGTATGAGATCAACAGCGGCGAGCAGACGCATCCGGTCGGGCAGAAACTGCCCAACGCCTGGGGTTTGTGCGACATGCACGGGAACGTGTCGGAGTGGTGCCAGGATTGGTATGCCGCGAGTCTGCCGGGGGGGATTTCAGTCGATCCGCAGGGACCGGCCACGGGTGAGACTCGAGTGCATCGCGGGGGCGACTGGGTCTACTGGGGCAATGGCGCGGCGCACTGCCGATCGGCCTATCGCAACTCGTACTTCCCGGAGTCGGGGTACAGCAACTTCGGATTCCGGGTTGTTCTGTCTAAGGGTTGAGACCCGCCGTCCACGCGCATCCGCGGCGGAAGAGACCGCCGACGCCCGGGGCGGCGAGGGCTTTGGCGTCGTGTCCGAGCACGCTGTGGAAGACGCGTCCCTTTCCGTAGTTCAGGACGAATGCCATTGGGTAGTCGATGGCGTCCACCTTGGATTTGGCGGTCGCCAGGATCCGGATCGGCGCGTCGCCGGCCAGGCAGGTATAGAGCTCGTCGTCGATCTCGAAGTCTTCGAGTCCGGCCGTGATCGGGTGTTCGGTGTCCTGGATGCGGACGGTGAATGGGCCGCGCGGGTCGTGGGCGCGGAGCTTCGGATCCCAGGCCCGCCCCGCCAGATTCCTGAACTCGGGCCAATCCAGCCAGGCGCCGCACGCGAAGTGGACGAGCATGAGTCCTTTGCCGGCCTCGACGAAGTTCCGGAGGTTGGTCCGGGCCGCCTGGCCTGGACCGGGCACCTCCCAATTCATGAAGTGCAGCAGCACGGTGTCGTAGGTGTGCACGGACGGCGAATCGAGCAGATGCGGATCCTCGATGACCGTGACGGCCAGGCGCGGGTCCTGATGCAGCATTGCGACCAGGGCGGGCGCGGTTTCGCGCCACGGATGGCCCGGGTAATCGACGCCGGTGACCAGGAGGACGCGTTTCTTTGAGGCCGGCGCGTTCTCAGCGGCGGGCAGCGATTGGGGGAGAAACGGCACGGTGGCCAGCGCGGCGGCGCGCGCGAGGAACCGGCGGCGATTGAGGTTCGAGGACTGTGTTGTCATAATCTGGCGCAGGATCAGACCAGCCTGGTCCGCCCCGGGAAAGTGTTCTGTTTCATGCGTTCTGGGGTCTTCCGCGTGTGAAAATGCGTGAGAACGCCGTGGTGTTCAAGCAGATCTTGGCGCACGCGCATAGCGCAGGGCCAGCAGCCAGATCATCCCGGCCACGAGGAGGCCGGCCACGGCCCAGGCGTGCATGTCCGTGTGCTGGGGAAAGAAGCGGAGCGAGAGCGCGCCGACGGCCGGCCCGGTGCAGATGCCCGCGCCCAGGGCGGCTTCGTGGAATCCGCCGTGCTCGCCCTTGGTTTCGCCGACATCCATCGAGTAGAACAGGGATGAGTAGTAGGCCAGGGCGACAGCCAGGCCAAACACAACCTGCGCGGCGAGAAGCAGCCAGAGTTGGCGTCCGATCAGCACCCCCAGGAAGCCCAGAACCATCAGGACGTAGGCGCTCAGCAGCCAGCGAAAGCGATAGTGCCAACCGTCCCAGCGCCAGAGCCCGACGAAACCCAGGGTGCGCGCGAAGAACCAGGTCGAGCAGAAGAACCCGGCCAGCATCGGCCCCAGCGAAAAGCGCTCGGCGATCTTGGGGATGACCGGCAACATGGCGTTGATGGCGATGTAGCAAAACGGGTTGGCCACCCATGCCATCAGAAGAAACCGCCGCGGCGGCAGGAGCGACCGGTGCCGTTCGGCCTCGCTGGCCAGGCCCTCGCCGTGGGGCGGAGGCGGCGCAGGGATGACGGGAATCGGGCGGGACGGATTGACTGCGGGCGCAATCCGGATCGTGAGGAGGACTTGGGCGAAGTGGATTGTCGAGGGGACGAGGAAGATGCTCGAGTGGCCCCATTGCTCGATCATTGCGCCGCCCATGAAATAGGCAGCGGCGCCGCACACGGCCCAGACCACGTTGTAAACGCCCAGCAGATGCTTGAGCCGTGCGGGCGACTCGTGTTCGCTGACGATGGCTTCGAGGGTCGGCCACGTCAGGCTCATGCCCAGACTGCACAGCAGAGCGGCGCCGACATGCCCAGGCACACTCTGGGCAAGGCCGGCAATGCCCGTGGCGACCGCCATCGTTCCGAACCCGAGCCGCAGGGCAAAGAAGTATCCGCGATTCTGGGCAAACTTGCCGGCGAACCAGACCGCGATCGAGTAAACCAGGCCGTTGAGCGCGGCGAGAGAGAGGTTCTCGAGGTTCGTGAAGCCGAACCGGTCCCGCATGTAAAAATACAGGTAGCTGAAGTAGATCGTCGTGGCGAGGGCGTTCAAGCCTTCGAGCACCAAGGCGCCGATTTTGACGCGGGGCGAGAACATGCGGAAGCGTGGTCAGGGCGGGGCGGAGAGCGTCAGACTGAAGGACTCAGGACGCAAGCGTCGGGGTGCGGCCTGATCGAGGCTCGCGATGCGGGCGCATCCGAGGATCGGCGCCGCAGCCCAACGGCCGCGGACACGCACGGGCGGAGCCGGACCGGACGGGTGTCCGGGGTGAATCATGGATGTATGCCATGTGTGGGGTGACTGTGACGGAACGGCACCTGGGCGTCAATGTGGAGCCGGCTACTGACGAGAGCGCATCCAGCGGTCGAATGTCAGCGTTCATTCGGAGGGCCGAGTTACACGAGGCACTGATGGGTGACGATGGTTGTCTTGGGCCAGGGACTCGCGGCCTGCCGGCCGAGGTCGTGGTCGGTCACACGCTGCACACCGAAGCGACACGGGCGAAGGCGGGAGCTTGGTCTTCTGAGACTGAAGAACCGCTCGAAATAAACGCTGACAATAAACGCTTGCGGCCTCGTTGGCCATGCAGCAAACTCTTTGCGAAATCAGCCATAGCTCAAGTCATGTGACACAACACCATTGTACCTCCATAAAAAGCCAACTCATGAAAACCTCTCAACTCATCGCCGGGTGCATGGCCGCCTGGCTCGGCGGCGCCGTTCTCCTGGCCGCCGACGTGCGTCAAGGCCTGGTGTCGTACTGGCCGCTGGACGCCATGTCCGAAGATTTCACCACCACAACGGACTTGGTTTCCGGTTATGACCTGAACACCGTCAACTGGTTTGACACATCCGGCGTCGTGCCGGGCAAGCGCGGGAACGCCTTTCAGTTCGATGGAACCTCGCAGTACGCCTATCGCACCATGGAGGGCCTGGAGACAGACCGGCTGCCCATCTCGAAGGCGGCGAGTTTCACCGTCATGTTCTGGGTTAAGGCAGCGCCCAATCAGAGCGACCGGCGCGTCTTTTCCGAGAGCAACAGCCTCCTCAGCGACAACGATCCGCTGGTGAACATCGGCACGCACAACGCGGGCACGGACGGAACGATTGACCTCTTTTTCCGGAACAGCACGGGCGGCGTGCAGTTGAATCACCTGCATTCGCCCGGCACCGCCTATGACAACACGTGGCATCACGTGGCTTTGGTCGATGTCTCGGGTGCGGTGACCCTCTACCTGGACGGCACCAACACCATGACGGCGACGTATACACGCGAGGCGACTCCGATCCAGGACACCCTCTCGATCGGCGCCATCGTCCGCGGCAATGGCTCGAACATTGGAGCCCGCTTCACGGGGACGATCGACGACGTCGCGGTCTGGGAACGGGCCCTGAGCATGGAGGAAATCCAGGACGTGATGAACAACGGCATCCAGACGCCGGTCCCCGCTTTCGGTCCTTTCATCACAAGGGATCCGGCCGGCTCGACCAAGCTCCGCGTCGGCGATACGTTCACGCTGACCGCTGCAGCCGGCGGCGTGCGTCCGCTGACCTACCAGTGGTTCAAGGGGGAGACTGCGATTCCGGATGCCACATCGCCCACCTTGGCGCTGACCGATTTGCAGGTTGCGGACTCGGGCGAGTACAAACTCCGGGTGACCAACAGCGAGGGGACCGCCGAATCCGCCGCCGCCACGCTGGTCGTCAGCCCGCCTCCCGAGCCGAACCTGATCAGCCAGGTCGTCGCGTTGTGGCGGTTGGACGAGGTGCAGGGCACGAAGACGCCCGACATCGTCAGCGGGTACGACATGGACCTGGTCAACCTGACGGCCGCCGACGTGGTTCCGGGCAAATGGGGCCAGTGCTTCCAGTTCGATGCGGCGCGCCAGACAATGCTCAAGCGCAACAACATTGCCGGCGAGAACCTGCCCATCTATCAGCACCCCGACTTCTCGGTGTCGCTTTGGGTCAAGGGGCGGGTTTTGGCCGAGGATGGCATCACCATTCTCCAGACCGACCGGCGCGTCTTCTCGGAGGGATCGACCAAGACCACCAACCCGCTTTTCAACATCGGCACCCACAACAGTGCCACCGCGCCGGATGAGACTGTGGACATCTACATTCGAACGGACAGCGGCGCAGTAATTGGCGATCATCATCACTCGGTCGGGATTGCCTTTGACGGCACCTGGCATCACATCCTCTATACGCAGCGCGATCTGGGCGGCACGATGGCCGCGCACCTGTACGTGGACGGCGTGCTCGACACGATGAGGCCCGATCCGGTGCGGCCTCTCACGCTCGACACGACAACTATCGGCGGCATCCTGCGCAATGCAGCTTCGGCCTGGTTCACGGGACAGATCGACGACGTGATCGTGTGGAACCGCGGGTTGACGGGGGCCGAGGCGCAACTGCTGGCGACGACGGCCATGCCCGACCCGCCGCCCAATGTGCAACCCCTGGCCATCAGCGCGTTCAGGTCGGACATGCCTCAAGTGGTCGAGGGCGATTCGGTTCTTCTGCGCTGGGATGTGAGCAAGACGGCCACCGAGATCATGATCGACAACGGGGTGGGGGATGTGACGTCACAGACCGTGGCCGGGGCGGGGACGTTGAGCGTCAGCCCGACATCGACCACCACCTATACGCTGACGATCAAGAGGGGCACGGACCAACTGACCGCCCAGGCGACCGTGACCGTTCTCAAGGGCGTCGAGGCCGATTGGGCCGCGCTCGACAACTTCGACGAATACAGCGTCGGCTTCCTGTCCCAGACGCCGTGGTGGAGCGATACCGCCGGCAATTTTGCCCGGATTGAAGATCTGAACGGCAACCGCATGCTGAGCGTGCGCAGCGGCAGCAGCGCGGCCGTCCTGCCGATCGGCGCGCTCAAGGTGGCCGAAGGAGAGCAACGCACCCTGTTCTTCCGCATGCTAATCCAGGGCGAACCGACGGCCGCCCTCCGACACGTGATTGGGCTGACCGACAAGAACATCCGCAATCACGGCGACAGCACCAGCAACATCGGCCCGGTGCTTCACGCGAACTTCGACACGGCCGCCCCTCCCTGGTTCCTGGGGGTCATTTATGGCGTGGGCGGAACGATCGAGTACGCCGTCGACCCGCTCGAGACGGGGGCACTCTACTCCGTCTGGATCGACATCAAGAACGAGCCGATGAACGATGCGATTTCGCCCTACGACATCTTCTCGGTGTACATCAAGAAGGACGGCGCGACGGAGCGCACCGAGTTGTTCAAGGATTACATCAGCGACCGGGATGCCCTGACTCCGGATGTCGTTTTGGGGCCGATGATGCCCAATCTCGACAAGTTGTTCGTCACGTGCAACAACGCCAACGCCAGCCTCTGGTTCGACGACTTTTTCATCAGCAAGTCGGGCTATAACGCCACCGAACCCGCCCCCTTCAACGAAGGCGGCACGCCCGAAGTGGGCATCGCCATCCAAGGCGCCAACGTGGTTGTCACCTTTACGGGCACCCTGACGGCGGCTGACCAGTTGACGGGACCGTGGACCGACGTGGCCGGGACCAGCCCGCTGACCATTCCGGCGAGCGGCGCCCAGAAGTTCTATCGGGCTAAGAGGTAGAGACCGAAGATCCTCGGCGCCCGGAGGCCATCCGCCCCGGGCGCCGGCGGAGAATCAAGACGAGTTAAGGGCTAAGAGTTGAAAGTTGAGAGTTGGACCTTGAACGGTTCTGGTTCGTGGGTCCAATGCGCATTAAACCTTTGTATATCAAGGCTATCCATGAACCTCGACATGGAAAGCGGCGCTGAAGCGCACGCATTCTCCCGCAGCGCGGAGGTTGCGCGTCTTCGCAATCGAGCGGCGAGGTCGCGAAGCGGTCCGGAGCGCCGGCTTGCAGCCGGCTTGACGCGCGCGACGTGCCGCAGCGGCTCATGAGGGAAACAGCTCAGCGCTATGAAACCAGTTAAGACAGCCTTCACCCTGATCGAGTTGCTGGTGGTGATTGCGATCATCGCGATCCTTGCCGGTCTTCTGTTGCCGGCCCTGTCTCGAGCGAAGGAGAATGGCAAGCGCGCCAAATGCCTCAACAACCTGCGCCAGATTGGCATTGGCATGACAGTCTACGCCGGGGACAACAATGACCTGGTGATCGAGGCTCGCAATGGCGAGGTGCAGATCTGCCTCAATCCGCCCGAGCGCAGCGCGGCCGCCACGATCGGTTTGACGATCACGACGAACAGCACCGTCAGTCAGATTTGGACCTGTCCCAATCGTCCGACCTTCCCGACATACGAAGCGGAGTATCCCCAGTGGGTCATCGGGTATCAGTACTACGGTGGCATCCCGAAATGGATCAACCCCGCGGGCACGTTCAACTCCCGCAGCCCGATCAGGGCCTCGACCGCCCAGCCCACCTGGGCTTTGGCGGCGGACGCCGTCATGAAGATCGACGGCAAGTGGGGCGGCGGTCGCGACAGCGCGTTCAAGGACATGCCGCCGCATCGCGGACGTGGCGGGATTCCGGATGGCGGCAACGTGCTGACCATGGACGGCTCGGCGCGGTGGATTCGCTTCGAGAAGATGCTCTTCATTCACAGTTGGAGCGCCGGCGGGGATCGGGATGCGTACTTCTATCAGGAGGATCTGGGGCCCGACATCGAGAAGAATATCGCCCGGCTCCGATCCAAACCGTGATGCGGGCGCGCATTCCGTTTACTCCGGTCGTTTACGAGCACGCCGCTCGATTCGTGGGACGCACGCCGTGGGAGGTGTCGCGGGATGCGGAACTGCTCTTCGAGGCGCATCGCGCGGCTTTTCTCGAGTACCGCCACGATGTGATCGCGGTCGGCATCGACATCTATAACCTCGAAGCCGAGGCGTACGGCGCCCGCGTCGAGATTGCGGAAGGCGATGCCATCCCCGCAATCCATGAACCGTTGCTCGACTGCCCGGAGGATGGCCATGACCTGCCGCCCTTTGATCCGGCTCGCGCGGGACGCATCCCGATGGTCCTCGCCGTCGGGCAGCGCTTGAAGCGGGAATTCCCGGAGGCCGATGTCCGCATTCCGGTGGCCGGCCCTTTCAGCATCGCCTTTAACCTGCGCGGCATCACCCGACTTTGTGAGGATGCGATCCTGCGGCCCGAGGCCACCGCGCGCCTGCTGTTTCGGTTGGCGGAGAACCAGGCCGAGTTCTGCCGCGCGGTCGCAAAAGCCGGGCTCGACATTGCGTTCTTCGAATCGGCCGCCGCGCCTCCACTCCTTTCGCCGCGCCAGTTTCATGAGCTCGAGTTGCCGGCGTTGCGACGCATCCTTGCCCTGGCGTCCGAGTGTCTGGGACACCCCGTCCCGTGCATCATGGGGGGCAACACGTATCCGATTCTGGCCGACCTGCTCTCGACGGGGACAACCTACCTGGCCTGCAATGTGGAAACGGACCAAAAAGCCTTCGTCGAGTCGGTGGCCCGGACGCACCCGCATGTGCGCCTGCGGGTGAACCTTGATCCGGCCGTGGTCGCTTCGTCCGAACTCGAACGGATGCACGCGGGTGTGGATCGCGTTCTCGAGATCATCGGTGAGCGATCCAACTGCCTGATTGGCACGGGCGCCTTGCCCTTCGAGACCCCGTCCGGGAACGTGCGCCTGATTCGAGATTATTTGGCGAGGCGCGCCTCGGACCATTTGCGATTCTCAGCCTTATGAACAGTCCCCATGCCGCCGATCCCCCCTCTCCCGCGCCTCGCTCTGTAGAGTCCTTGACCCCTTTAACGCAGCCCAAAAACCGGACTTGCCTGCAACAAGTTTCACCGGTCAAGGATTCTGATGCGGCGGTCAACCGGCGCCTGCCTGGGCCAAGCGCAGCGCGGCAGGCAGGCACTCCAGAGGCTTCGCGATCTTGCGGCCCGCCTTCGAAGACGCGGAGCGCTTGGAGTGCGTGCGCTTCAGCGCCGCTTTCCGTGTCGAGGTTCATGGGGAAGTTCACCCGGCGCAACTTCCTCGGTGCAACGGTCCGAACCGGCGCTGCCGCGTGGGCCGGCCTGAGGTTTCTTCCCCGGGCCGCCTTGGGCGCGACCGATCGCGCGGCGCCCAACGATCGAATTGCGATTGGGATGATCGGCATGGGGCGGCAGGCCTATCACGCCAATCTGCTGCCGTTCCTCGCGTCGCCGGACACACAGGTGGTTGCGGTGTGCGATGTGGATGCCTGGCGGCTCGAGCAGGGTCGCAAGCGAATCGAGGAGTACTACGCGGCGCAGACGTCGAGCGGTTCGTTCAAGGGATGCATGGCCACCCGATTTTTTCGCAGTGTTTTGGGTCGCACCGACATCGATGCGGTCATGATTTCCACGCCCGACCATTGGCACGCGATCATGGCGGTCGAGGCCGCCCGCGCCGGCAAGGACGTAGCCCTCGAGAAACCGATGTCACTGTCGATTGCGCAGGGGCGCGCTATCAGCAACGCGATGGTGAAACACAATCGGGTTTTTCGGACGGACACCGAGGTCCGGTTCTCGGGCGACTTTCGCCGGTTGTGCGAGTGTGTCCGGAATGGCCGGATCGGGCGCGTGCGGCGCATTCGCGCCGAGGTTCCCAACGAGGCCGACCCTGTCCCCGCTCAACCGACGATGCCCGTGCCGGCCGATCTGGATTACAGGCTGTGGCTTGGCCCGGCGCCTGAAGCGCCGTATACGGAGAAGCGGGTCCACACCCGCGACAACCTGTCGGCGCGTCCCGGGTGGATGATCATTCAGGACTACTGCGACGGGATCATTGGCAACTGGGGCACGCATCTCCTCGATATTGTTCAATGGGGCCACAACAGCGAATTGACGGGGCCGGTCGAGGTCGAGGGGTGCGGCGAGTTCCATCCGGCCGGCGGTTTGTCGGATGTGTTGCGTGACTTTACCGTGCTCTATCGGTACGCGGACGGCGTCGAACTCGAGTACCAGATGACCGGGCGCCCCGCCGTTCGGTTCGAAGGCGATGACGGCTGGATCGAGGCGGTCTGGAACAAGGGCGTCGAGGCGCATCCGAAGGCAATTCTCGAAGAGCCCTTTGGGCCGAACGACCTGCGCCTGCCGTTGGTCAGCGAGAAGATCGATTTTATTCAGTCGGTGAAGCGGCGGACGCCGACGCTGATTCCCGCCGAAGTCGGTCATCGGACCAACACGATGTGCCACCTGGGATTGATCGCGATCAAGCTGGGACGCAAGCTCAAGTGGGATCCGGTGCGCGAACGGTTCGACGACAACGACGCTGCCAACAGTCTGCTCGAACGTCCGTTGCGTGCGCCGTGGTCCATTTGAGGACGATGACCATGGCCGGCACCCTCCCCCGGCCGCACGGGCCAGAGCGCCATCGCTCGCGCGAACGAGGCTCTGGCAAAGCGGCTTGTCCCTTGCGGAACTGCTCGGGGAACATGAACCGGCGCTGCTGCGCAGCGCTGGAGAATAGGAGTGCGGGAATCTTGCCAGAAATGCAAGACTGTCACCGATTGCAGTACAGAGAGCTTTGACATTCCAAGGTTCAATCCGCATCGGGCCCATGAACCAGAACCGTTCAACGCTCAACGTTCAACGCTCGACGTTCAACGCTCAACGCTCAACGCTCGACGTCCAACCGTTTTTCCGCTGTTCGTCGGCACGATCAACCGCCATAATACGCGTATGAAATCAAGTCCTGGATCCTACTCCCCTTTATCCCGTCGTTGCTTTCTGGCACGCGGCGGCACGCTTGCTTCAGGCGCGGCTGCGTTTCCGTTGCTGCTCCGTTCGGGTTTGCTGGCGGCGGAAGGCCAATCCGGCGCCAACGATCGCATCGGCATCGGGTTCATCGGCATGGGCAGGCAGGCCGGCGGCCTGCTCCAGGAGATGCTGCGTCTGCCGGCGGCGCGGCTGGTCGCCGTGGCCGATGTCCATCTGGGCCGCGCTCAAGCCGTCACGTCCAAGCACGGCGGTCAGGCGTTTCAGGACTACCGGCGGTTGCTCGAACTCAAGGAGGTGGACGCGGTGATTACGGCGACGCCGGAGCAGTGGCGCGGCCCGATCTGCATCCACTCCTGCCAGGCGGGCAAGGATGTGTATGCCGAGAAGCCGATGTCGCTCACCATTCGCGAGGGGCGGCTGATCGTGCAGGCGGCGCGCAAGTACAATCGCGTCTTCCAGGTGGGCAGCCAGCAGCGGTCGATGAGCCGCAACCGCATCGGGTGCGAGTTCATACGGACCGGCAAGCTTGGAAAGATCAAGCGCGTCATCGCCCACAACTATCCCACGCCCTGGGAAGGGAGGCTGCCGGCTCAACCGGTGCCCGCCGAACTCGATTGGGACATGTGGTGCGGACCTGCGCCGGTCGTGCCGTACAACAAGGATCTGTTTCTGCCGCGGGCCAATCCCGGCTGGCTCTCGTTCCGTCCGTTTTCGGGCGGCGAGATGACCGGATGGGGAGCGCATGGATTTGACCAGGTGCAATGGGCGCTGGGGATGGACGAGAGCGGCCCGATCGAGGTCTGGGTCGAGGGCTCGAAGTTCGATCCGCCCACGTACACCGAGGCCGAGCCGAAGGCTCGAGGGGACAAGATCTGCAGTGTGCCCAAGGTCTTCTTCCGCTATGCCGGGGACATTGTGATGGAGTTGGGCAACGGGCCCGATGGCGGCGCGCTGTTCCAGGGTGAGAAAGGCGAAGTGAAGATCGATCGCGGCGTGTTCGAGTCGGATCCCGAGGAACTGATGGTCGAGGCGCTGCGCAGCCAGCCGGGTGGCGGCAACCAGAGCCACATGAAGAACTGGCTCGATTGCATCAAGAGCCGCGCCAGGCCGGTGGCCGATGTCGAGACCGGCCATCGCTCGGCCACCGTGTGTCACCTGGGCAACATCGCACGCTGGGCAGGGCGCCGGTTGCGGTGGGATCCGGCCAAGGAGATCTTTCCGGACGACATGGACGCGAACCAGTATCTCGATCGCGAGCGTCGCAAACCGTGGGTGTTGCCCGAGCCGGTGTGAACCAGGCCCAATGGGAGATTCTTCGCCGTTGCGCCCGCGGCGAAGACGTCGGCCACACACAGGTGGCGCTGATTATCGACAGCCCGTGGATACCGGGTTACCTGGGTCTTTCGACACTCGATTACCTCACGGTGCCCGAGGTGTGGTTCGAGGCGAATCTCGAGGTCGAGCGGCGTTTCACCGAGGCGATTTTCATCCCGGGCTTCTGGGTCGAGATGGGGATGGCGACGGAGCCGAGCGCGTTTGGGTGCAAGGTGAGTTTTTATCCGGACCGCCCGCCCGCGGCGCACCCGATCTGCGACTCGCTCGATGCTCTCGAGGGCGTGGCGCCGCCCAACCCGCTGACGGACGGTTTGATGCCTTTGGTGCTCAATTACTATCGCCGGGCCGAACCGCGGGTCAGGGAGGCCGGGCACCTGATCAAGATCGTTGCCGCGCGGGGCCCATTGACTCTGGCGACACACCTGGTCGGGGTGAGCGCCTTTCTCCTGGCGTTGCGTTTGGATCCCGGCGCCGCGCATCGTCTGCTGCGGGTCACCGCAACGACGGCCCGCAACTGGCTTCAAGCGCAGGCGGACGCGCTCCACGACGTGGAAGGCGTGCTGATGCTCGATGACATCGCGGGATTCATCTCGGAAAAGGACTACCTGGCGTTCGCCCATCCATATCTCAAGGAGGTGTTCGACGCGTTCCCAGGGGCGCTCAAGCTCTTTCACAACGACACGAATAATCCCGTGTCCTATCGCCACATCCGCGCCCTGGGCGCGGACATCTTCAATTTCACGCACGAGCAGCCTCTGGCGGAGGTGCGCGCTTTGACCGGCCCCGACCTCTGTCTGATGGGGAATGTGCCGCCGCTCGAGGTCCTGGCCCAGGGCGCGCCCGACACGGTGCGATCGAAGGCACTCGAGTGCATGGCCGCCCACGGCGGGCGGCGTGGTTTGCTGCTGTCCGCCGGAGGCGGGGTGTCGCCGGGCACACCGGGCGAGAATGTCGCGGCGTTGATTGCCGCGGCGCGCGCGGAGAGCGGCGGAGCGGTGCGCGGTCCCGATGCGCAGTGAGCCGTTCAATGTCAGGACTTCCAACAAACCTCGACAAGGAAAGCGGCGCTGAAGCGCACGCACTTCAAACCGCCTCGTATGATCAAGATTGCCATTCTCGGCGCCGGCGCGATCGCCGACGCGCACATCCAGTCGTATCGGAAGTTCAAGGACCGCTGCGACGTGGTGGCTGTCGTGGATTTGTATCCGGAGAAAGCGGCGGAGAAAGTCGCGAAACACAGCCTGCGGGCGGCGGTATTCAAAGATCTCCCGGCTGCGATTGGCCAGGCGGACTTCGACGCTGCGTCCGTCTGTCTGCCGCCGTTCGAGCATGCCCAGGCGACTATCGGTCTGCTGCGGGCCGGCAAGCACGTGCTGGTCGAGAAACCGATGGCCACCTGTCTCGAAGAATGCGATGCGATGCTCCAGGCCGCTGAATCGAGCGGCCGGGTTTTGTCCGTAGTGGCTCAGAATCGCTTCAGGACTCCGATGATGAAGCTCAAGCGCATCCTCGAATCGGGGCTTCTCGGCAGCGTCCTGCACGGCCAGGTCGATTCCTTTTGGTGGCGCGGGGGCAACTATTACGACCTGTGGTGGCGCGGCACGTGGAAGAAGGAGGGCGGCGGTTGCACCATGAACCACGCCGTTCATCACATCGATCTCTTCCTCTGGATGATGGGTGCCCCGATCTGGGTGCAATCGGTGTCGTTGAATCTGGCGCACGACAACTCGGAGACCGAGGATTTCTCGACCAGCATCCTCGGCTATCCCAACGGGAGCGTCGGGCAGGTCACGGCGTCGCTGGTTCATCATGGCGAGGAACAGCAATTGGCGTTTCAGGGCGCGCGCGCCAAAGTCGCGGTCCCGTGGCAGGTCAAGGCGATGCGGCCCAGGGAAAACGGGTTTCCGGATGAGAATGCGGAGGCGGCGGCTCAAATCCAGGCGTTCTATGACGCGCTGCCCGCGGTGTGCCACGAGGGGCACGACGGCCAGATTGGGAACTTTCTCGAGGCGATCGAGGGGCGTGGGGCGCTGCTGGTCGATGGCGCCCAAGGGCGGCGGACAATCGAGTTGATCAGCGCGATCTATCAGTCGAGCCACCTCGAGCAGCGGGTCGTCCTGCCCCTGTCCGCGGACGCCCCGTTCTACACGCGCGCCGGCATTCTCGAACGCGCCCGGCGGTTTCACGAGAAGACGAAGAGTGTCGCCAACTTCGCCACAAACGACATCACGTTCGGGCGCGACTTTGGCAACTAGCCCGCATGTTTGATGGACTTGTGACCACCGCGAAGCGGGAAACTCCAAGATGTGGACCCATGCGGGCTAGGAGGGCGAGCGGACGTGAAGCGACTCGAGAGAGCGACATATATGACGCAGCGCCGCGCCGGGTCAGGGGACCCGGCCTACAAGCCTGTAGGCCGCGTGCCCTCACGCGGCGGAACTTCTAACGCTGTGTCTAAGCGATCTTTTATGCATCAGAAATCCGACGGCATGAACTACGCCCCGAAAGGGCAGGCCAAAGCCGTGTGCGCGCCCGGCGAGTTTCGGTTTGCCGCCATCGGGCTCGACCACGGGCACATCTATGGCGAGTGCAACGGCTTGATCGAGGCCGGCGGCGAATTGACCTGGGTCTTCGATCCCGATCCGAAGAAGGTCGAGCAGTTTTGTCGGACGTATCCGGGGGTGAGAGCCGCGAGAGCCGAGCAGGAGATCCTCGAGGATGCCGGGGTCCAGCTTGTTTGCAGCGCGTGCGTTCCCTGCGCGCGGGGTCCGTTGGGGGTGCGCGTGATGGATCACGGCAAGGACTGCTTCACGGACAAGCCGCCGTTCACGTCGATCGAGGCGCTCGAAGCGGCCCGCCGCAAGAGCGCCGAGACGGGGCGGATCTTCGCGGTGTACTATGCCGAGCGTCTCCACGTCGAGGCGGCGGTGCATGCCGGACGGCTCATCGAGGATGGGGCCATTGGGCATGTGGTGCAGGTGCTTGGCCTGGGGCCGCATCGCCTCAACGCCCCGAGCCGCCCGCCGTGGTTCTGGGATCCGGAGCAATACGGCGGGATCCTGGTTGATCTGGGCAGCCATCAGATCGAGCAATTCCTCCACTACGCCTCCGCGCACGAGGCGAGTGTACTCCACAGCAAGGTCGGCAACTACAACTGCCCGGAGCACCCCGCGTTCGAGGATTTCGGCGACGCCACGCTGCTGGCCGACACAGGCGCCACTTTCTATTTCCGGGTGGATTGGTTTACGCCCGCCGGTCTCGGTTCGTGGGGCGACGGCCGGACCATCATCGTCGGCACCGACGGCTACATCGAGTTGCGGAAGTACCTCGATATCGCGCGCGATTCCGAAGGGGATCATGTCTACCTGGTGGATCAGCGGGGCGAACACCACCTGGCTGTCCATGGCAAGGTCGGGTTCCCCTACTTCGGCCGGTTGATTCGCGACTGCCTGGATCGCACCCAGACGGCCATGACGCAGCGCCACACGTTCCTCGCCGCGGAATTGGCCTTAAGGACCCAGGCCCAGGCGTTGCGCGTTGGGCCGTCTGGATGATGACTTTCTTCAGAACGCATTGGACCCGCAAACATGAAAACGCCCAGCGTTCAACGCTCAACGCTCAACGCTCAACGTTCAACGCTCGAGGATCAAAGCGAAAACCGACGGTCAAGGCCTCAGCTTGCGGACAGCCAGCGCGATATCCTCCTCGAAGGTTGGGGTTGGCAGACGGGCCGTGCAGGCGTCGGCTCTGACCTCGATTCTCTTTGAGTCGCGTCTGTTCGTTTTTGGATCGAGCCACTCGACTGAATAGGCGCCGGGCGGCAGTTTGAGCTCGAGCGTCGCGGTCTGCGGGCCGGTTGGCGCCTGTTTGTCCTTGGTGTCGCGCGCGAGGTAGACCGCCCAGGCTTCGTTCGGCTGGCTCAGGGCATATGCGCGGTGACGAGCCGGCACGCCTCCGGCGATGACTGCCGTGTCCGGTTTCATCCGGATGAAATCGAAGCTGCGCAGGAAATCGCCGAGAATCTTCATCTGCCTGCGAAAGATCGGGTTGCCACCGCCCGGCTGCTTCTCTCCGTAGACGAACGTCCCGTCCTCGTGCCCGACCACGAACGAGTAATCCAGGTGGTTGAAGAGCCCGCCACCCGCCATGAGGAAACTCCAGGCCTCGACCCGATAGGGAAGGTCGTTCGTGCCGCGGAAACCTGTTTCGTTGTCCCCGATGACTCGATTGAGGCCGAAGTTGAGGGCGACGGCGTCGGGCGGATAGGCGTAATGGAAGTTGAAGATCGAGACGGCGGGGTGCGGTTGTTCCACCTTGGCCTGGCCGTTGGCGATGTTCATTGAGATCAGGTGGCGGGACTTCAGGCCCCGCTCGGCCGCGTGGATGACGTCGGCGATGTGGTGTTGCCAGGCCATGGTCACGCCGCCGAAGTACGGCTCGTTGCAGATTTCGAAATAGAGGTTGTCGTGTTTTTGAACGGCTTGGACAATCCTTCGGACCATGGCTTCCTGAATGCCCAGGAGCCCGCCGTGGCGGTCGAGGGTGTAGACATTGGTGCGCGCGACCGCCCCGACGCCATTGACGTTGTTGCGGGCGTTCATCGGGCTGAGCGCCCACATCGTTTCCTCGTAGAACGGACAGAACAGGTTCAGTTCCACCACAACGCCCCGGCTCGATGCGTATTCGAGGAACTGATCGAGCCGCGCGAAATAGGCGTCGTCCGAACGCGTCAGGTCGAATTTGTTGCCGCCGTTGGCGTAGCCTGGCTCGCCGCTGCGCGCCCAGGGACAAAGCAGGGCGCCTGCCCCCGGCGCGAGAGTGTTGCGGGCGATGTTGAATGCGCCCGGGGGCTCGCAGTACGCGCCGGCGAAGGTGCGCGTGTTGTTGAGACCGTCCTTCGCCAGCGTGTCAAAGTACGTCCGGAAATCGAAGTCCCGGTTCAAGAGCGCGCCGTAGTGCTCGCCGGATGTGAGGAGAACGGTTGGCTGGCCGCGCCAGAGGAAGTAGTGGGGGTTCTCCGGATGCAGCGCGATGGGCGCGGCGGCCCGGGCGACGCCGGCGCCGACGGCCAGAGTCAGCAGGAAGACAGCAGGAAACCGCATGGCGAGCCCGCAAATCGGATGCCGGGACGAGGACACAGATTTCCGGGCTGTGGCAAAACCGCGCCCAGAAGTGGAACTGGGAGTTCCCTGACAGTTCTCGATGCGTTCTGCCATCTGAGTGGTGCGTTTCATTCCTCGATCTCTCGGCTCGGGCGCGGTTTTGCTTTTCCAGCCCGCGTGAGTCCACGTTTTGGAGTTTTCGGCTCCGCTGTGGTCCTGACTCGATGGAACATGCGGGCAGCACCGTACGCCGCGCTGCGGTGCGCTGGCAACTGGATTTGGCGCGCGTAGCCGCGGACGTAAGTCCGCGCCATCTCGCTCCGTCAAAGGCAGGGATTAGCGCCGACTCACGTCGGCGGCTACAGACCGGTTCATGGTCCCCGTGCCCATTCAACCGTTAACTGTCAATGTTGTCCATGAAGCGCGGCTCAGACCGGTTTACGCCGGGTTGCTCGGCGAGTGCCGGCCCTGGGGAGCAGCAGTCGATCGATCGTCCATCGACGTCGGCAATCCGGATGACAAAAAAACCAATTACCCATGCCGAGGCGTTTGTGGTAGAGATCGTCCGGATCGGACCCAGGAGCGTCTTTCGGCACAGGCGCGGACCGCGCCTGGTGGAGCGAGGCGGGCCGCGGTCTGCAACAACTCTGACCTATGAAAGTCCAGCCATTATCGAGCGGCATTCTGAGCCTGACCGCCCTGGCCGCGTTGGTCGTCTTTATCATTGCCTGCACCTCGTTCAGTCCCGACGACTCGAAGGTGCTGTTTTCCACGTACGATCCGGAGGCGCAAGCGTACGGCGTCGGTCTCTATGATCGGAGCACGCGCGCAACCACCACGCTGTTCGTTCCCCAAGAGCACCAGTCCGACTCGTCTCGAGGAGAGCCGGCGTTGATTCGCGCCCAATGGCTGGCGGATGGGCGCCATATCCTCGTGAGCTGGGGACGCGACGTCGAGGACGATGATTTGGACCTGGCGGTTCTGCCGTACGGGCATGTCGGGCCGACACGGTTCATTCACTTGGAAGGCCTGGATGAGGGTGTCAGCCAGATGCGGATGCCGCTGGCAACCGCCGGCGGCCATCTGTTCCTGCGCGGCGAATCCAACACGCTCGTGCGCGTCAATCTGCTCACAGGCGAAGTCAGCCAGCGCGCCGTGTCCAAGGACATTGTGCCCCATGCCTCGCCCGGCGGCGATCGGGCGTTCTATTTGTCCCAGATCGACGAGGACGATTCGAAGTGGGAGTTCGGGCTTATCGATGCTGACACATGGGAGCTGAAGCCGACCGCCCGGTTCGAGTTGGACGAGTCGCTGAAGGATGTCGAGTTGGCCGCGGTTTCGCCCGACGGCAAATGGGCCATCGGCCATCAGGAAGACCCCCCGCAGGTGCTGTTTCTCGAGGGGGGCGAAGTGAAGCGGCGGGTGGCGCTTGGTGGAGAAGGCGAGGAGGTCAACGTCAGTGTCTTTGCCATCTCCACGCAAAATCAGACGGCCTATGCACCCTACTGGAAAAAGACGAAAGGCGACACGGACATCGAGGCCGGGATTCTCGAACTCCCGTTTCCGGATGGCCAACCGCGTCGTGTGCCTCTGATCGGACGGATAAAGTCGGGCGAGGGGGCGGGGGCCTGGTGTTTTCAACCGAGCGTGTCGCACGATGGCAAGACCCTGGCCATCGCCAGCACCTACCTCGTCGCCGGGGATGCTCAGGTTGCCAAGAGCGATTGCGCGTTGTTCCTTGTCGACCTCTCCGATCCGGAGCGGAAGGTCACGCGCGTGCCTGTTCCCTGGCCGCCGGACGCGCTGGATTGACTCCGAGACCGCCATGGACACCTTGTTTCATGTCTTCAGCCACCTCTGCGGCCAGCAAATCGACCACACGTGGCTCCCAGGCGGCCTGCCCCTGCCGGTCTGTCAGCGGTGCACAGGTTTGTACATCGGTGCGGTCCTGGCCGCGGCGCTCCTGGTCTGGTTTCGTCCACGACTCGAAGGATGGTTTCTCTGGCTGCATGGAGTGTTCCTGGTGGCCATGGCGCCGTGCGGCCTGCACTGGATCGGGAACGGACCGGAAGCCCGGACGATCAGCGGCCTGGTGTTCGGGGCCGCCGTGGTTCTCTTTCTCACGCTTTGGCCGATGACCGTCTTTGGCATCGGGACCGGCTCGGAGCGGGTCGAGTCGCCCCCGAGGTCCGGTGGAGCGGGCGCGCCGGGCCTCTCTCGCCTGCGGATTCGCGGTCGGGCCGGGGCCGGGTGCTACGTGATCGGGCTGGGCGCGGCGGCCGTTGTTCTGCCCGTCGTTGGCGATTCTGGCGGGGCGATTGCAGCCGGTGTTCTCGCGGCCGGCATCGCGGCCGGGGCGCTGATCCTGACGCTCCTGGTCGTCTGGAATGTCGTGGCGACCGTGTGGCGCGCACCTGATTCGAACCTGATTCGCCTTGATGGACGGCATGGGCGTCCCTAGAGTCCCCCCTGGCTTGAAGATCAACCTGGGTTGCGGACGCAAGTACCTGCCGGACTACGTGAACTGCGACATCTCGCCTCACGTCCGGGCGGACCGTCGCTTCGATCTCGACGTGGTTCCGTACCCGTTCGATGCGGACGTCGCGGATGAGATCCTGCTCGATAATGTCCTCGAGCATCTGGACGATATCCCGCGGGTGATGGCCGAATTCCATCGCATCCTGCGTCCGGGGGGGCGGCTGCGGATCTATGTCCCGTACGCCAAGACGGACTGGGCCCTGCAGGATCCGACGCACAAGCACTTCTTCACCGAACACAGCCTGAATTACTTCGTCGAAGACCACCCCTACAACTTTTACTCGAGCATCCGCTTCGCGCTCCGCGAGGCGAGACTCTACGCCGACAGCACGACCTGGCGCCATCGGTTCAGGAATCTGTTGCCGTTCCGGAACGCGCTGCGTTACTTCCTGTGGAATATGTACGACGGCATTTATTTCGAACTCGAAAAGACCGTCGGGCGTCCGCCCGGCGATCCCTGAGAGCGAATGGCGCGGCTCGAGCGCCCTCGAATCGTGAACTGCGATTATGCACTCTCCCTCGCCATTTGGCTGTGCCGCTGTGCCTGATCTTCTTGGGGCGACTGGAGCCGCGGCCAGGATGAGGCGCGAGGAAGGCGCGTTGGCGACGCCCGCCCGGGGGATGCTCGCGTTCACGTTGATCGAGCTTCTGGTCGTCATCGCGATCATCGCCATCCTGGCCAGCCTTTTGCTGCCGGCGCTCTCGGGCGCCAAGTCCCGCGCGCAACGGCTCAAATGCACCGCCCAGATGAAGCAGCTCGGACTCGGGTTCGCCCTGTTCTCGGCCGAGCGCGACGATCAGTACCCGCCCGCCGCCTACTCGACGGGCGATTTCCAGTACCAGTTGTCGTGGGACGATTACATCCACAGGTACATCGGCGGAACCGCCCCGGAGGCGGATCTGATCCTCGGCATTTCGGGCGCCGTCGCCGATCCCGGCACCATCCCCAAGATTCTCAAGTGCCCCGCCGACCGCATCGAGATCAGCATCGAGTACGCTTCATTCAGCCGTCGCCGCACCTACGCCCTGAACTGGGCCGGGCCGTCCTTCATTCTGACGTCCGGGACGTCCGGGCTGCCTCCGGCTCAATACGGGGTGGGCCTGTATTATAACCTGCGCGGGAGCGCGCCGGGCGCACTGCCCGACTGGGAACCGCGGGGCTACAAGGAGAGTGCGGTCGAAGATCCCGCCGGAACGATCCTGCTGGCGGAGTTGCCCAACGGCCGCAACGCGGCCGGCAACGACTGGCCGTCGTTTTGCGCTGGCCCGGGCTATGGAGTGCCCGGGAATCTGACCCCCGATTGCGTCCAACTCGGGCGCGCCACGTCATTCAATGCCATCGGTTACGGCCTGGCTGCTTACGGATTGCACGCACGGCGCTTCAACTACCTCTTTCACGACGGCCATGTGTCGATTCATAAAGTCACCGAAACCGTCGGTCGCGGGACCACCAACGCGCCGAGAGGCATGTGGACGATGGTGGCCGGGGACTAGCCCGCATGTTTGAGCGGATCATGATCATCACGAAGCCGGAAACGCGAAGACGTGAACGCATGCGCTCGCCCAGAGGCGGCGTCCGGGCCGCCGCGGTGTGGCGGGGCTTTCTCTGCGGCCTGCTTTTCGAGGTCGGGGCCATGGGCGCCGGGACGGACCTTGTCGTTTATGGCGGCACTGCGGCCGGGGTCATGGCCGCGGTGCAGGCCAGGCGGATGGGCAAGTCCGTCGTCATCGTGTGTCCGGACCGGCATCTGGGCGGCCTTTCCAGCGGCGGTCTTGGTTTTACGGACACGGGCAACAAAGCGGTGATCGGCGGGCTCGCCCGCGAGTTTTATCATCGTGTGTGGCGGCACTACGACAAACCGGACGCCTGGATCTGGCAGAAGAAGGAGGCGTATGGCAACAAAGGACAGGGCACTCCGGCCATCGACGGCGCTCAGCGCACGATGTGGATTTTCGAACCGCATGTGGCCGAGCGCATTTTCGAGGATTTTGTGCGCGAGCATGAGATTCCCGTGCACCGCGGCGAGTGGCTCGACCGCACCCGAGGGGTCGCGAAGCAGGGGGCGCGCGTCGCCTCGATCACCACGCTCAGTGGCAGGACGTTTGCAGGCCGCATGTTCATCGATGCGACCTATGAAGGCGACCTGATGGCGGCGGCGGGGGTTTCCTACCACGTCGGGCGAGAGGCGCGCAGCGTCTATGACGAACAGTGGAACGGAGTGCAGACCGGCGTCCTGCATCACCGGCATCATTTCGGCGTGCTCAGCCAGCCGATCAGTCCCTACGTCGTGCCGGGCGACCCTCGGAGCGGGGTGCTGCCCCGCATCAGCAGTGCGCCGCCGGGCGAGTACGGCCAGGGCGACCGTCGAGTCCAAGCGTATTGCTACCGCGTGTGCCTGAGCGATCATCCGGACAATCGCATCCCTTTTCCCAGGCCCGCGGGCTACGATCCCGGGCAGTACGAACTGCTGGCGCGGATCTTTGACGCCGGCTGGCGCGAGACCTTCGACAAGTTCGACCCGATCCCGAACCGCAAGACGGACACGAACAATCACGGGCCGATGAGCACCGACAACATTGGTCAGAACTACGATTATCCCGAGGCGAGTTACGAGCGGCGCCGCGAGATTCTCGAAGAGCACGAAAACTACCAGAAGGGCTGGTTCTATTTCATCGCCAACGATGCGCGCGTGCCCGCGGAGGTCCGCGAGAGGATGCGGCGCTGGGGGCTGGCCGCGGACGAGTTCAAGGACAACGGCGGCTGGCCTCATCAGATCTACGTCCGCGAGGCGCGGCGCATGATTGGGCACTCTGTCATGACCGAGAACGAACTGCTCAAGAAGCGCCCCACGCCCGACTCCGTCGGCATGGGTTCGTACACGATCGATTCCCATAACGTGCAGCGCTACATCACGCCCGAGGGGCAGGTGCAGAACGAGGGCGACATTGGCGTGCCGACCAAAGGGCCCTACGCAATTGCGTATGGCGCGCTCGTGCCCAAGCGCGGACAGGCCGAGAACCTCCTGGTGCCCGTGTGCGTCTCGAGCTCGCACATCGCGTTCGGGTCGATCCGGATGGAACCTGTCTTCATGATCCTGGGTCAGAGCGCCGCGACGGCCGCGGCATTGGCCCTGGACGGCGCCGTGGCCGTTCAGGATGTGCCCTATCCCAAACTGCGCGAGCGGTTGCTCGGAGACGGGCAGATCCTCGATGCCGGTTCCCCACAGTGAATCCCACAATGAAACCACTCTCCATCACTCGGCCGCGCCGTGAAGTGTCCGGGCTAACGCGCATTTCTCACCAGGTTTTGTACCACGCGAAGCCGATGTCATCCAGAGAGACAGCCATGCGCGCTAGAAAAGCAAAACCGCGCCCGAGTGGCGGGGACCACCGGGGCAACAGAATGTCGCCAGACCAGCGTGGCTTGGGAAATCCTCCGAGCCTCGTTTTCCCCTGTCTGGGCGCGGTTTTGCCACATCCCAGATTTCGTTGTCATCTTCCCGGTGGTGAGAAATCCGGGCTAAGGACTGGAGTTTTTTGGGGGGCATTGCTCGCCGCGTTGGCGACGATCCAGGCGCAGCCCGGTCCAACTGACCGATCGGCGACGAACAATCCGGCTCAGGCGGATCTCCCATCGCTCTCGGAGACCGTGGCGCGGCTTTGCGACGAAGGCACCAACCGATCCCAGGTCGCCGAGATCTTCGGGCACCTGACCGACGTGATCGGGGCCCGGCTCACAGGATCGCCCAATTGCCGGCGCGCGAACGACTGGACCCGCGACACACTGAGTGCGTGGGGATTGACCAATGCGCATGTCGAGGCCTGGGGGCCCTTTGGACGCGGCTGGTCGGTCCGGCGTTTCTCGGCGCAGGTGATCGAGCCTCAGGGCATCCCGCTGGTGGCCTGGCCCAAGGCGTGGTCGCACGGCTGCGACTGGCCGATTGTCGGCGAGGCGGTGTACATCGGGGACAAGAGCGAGGCCGAACTCGAGAACTACAAAGGCAAACTCAAGGGCGCCATTGTCCTGGTCAGCACACCGCGCGACCTGCCGCTTCAGTTTGGGCCGCTCGCGACCCGGCAGGACGAGACGAATCTGCTGCGATTGGCCAACGCCCCGCCAGGCACGCGATCGAGCCCGCGTCGGCGTCCGCCCGCCGCGAATATGGCGCCGCCGGGCGGTCGGGCGGCCCCTTCTCGGCCCCCCGCGATCGAGGGCGCGGCGGCCCCCGCGGTCTCCAATGCGCCGCCGAGCGTGAGCACCAATGCGCCGCCCCGCCGCCCGCCCCGCTCGATGGACCCGTCGGCGCGTCTGCGGTTCGCCGTGCGTGAAGGCGCGGCGATGACGGTGTCGATCAGCGGTTCGCGGGACGGGATGGCCTTGTTGGTGGGCGAGACACAGGTGGTGCTGCCCGAATCGGGCGCGGAGGGAGGGTGGCGTTCGATGCGCGCCTGGGCCACCAATGCGCCCGCGGGGCCGCCCCAGGTCGTGGTGGCGGCCGAGCAGTACAATCGGCTCGTCCACATGCTCGAAGCGGGCGAGAAGGTGCGCCTGGCCGTCGAGGTCCAGACCCAATTCCACGATCACGATCTGATGTGCTACAACACAGTGGCCGAGATCCCCGGCACGGATCGGCGCAAGGAGATCGTGATGCTGGGGGCGCACCTCGACTCGATGGCGAGCGGCACGGGGGCGACGGATAACGCGGCCGGTGTGGCGGTTTGTCTCGAGGCGGTTCGATTGATTCAAAGCCTCGATGTGAATCCGCGGCGCACCATTCGCATCGGCCTGTGGACCGGTGAGGAACAGGGTTATCTCGGATCGCGAGCCTACGTCGCGCAGCACCTGGGCCATTATACCGAACGGACCCGGCCCGAGACCGTGCGTTCGCCCAGGGACGCCGCTCAGCATCCCGAGGAGGCCTCACGCTCGACGACGCGGCGCGCCCTGGTCAAACGCCCGGACTATCGGCACTTCTCCGCCTATTACAACCTGGACAATGGGGCAGGGCGGATCCGCGGAATCTATCTTCAGGGAAACGAAGCGCTCCGTCCGATCTTCCGTCCGTGGCTGGACGCACTGCGCGACCTGGGCGCGCACACGATCACTGCCGCGAACACGGGCGGGACGGATCATATCCCGTTCGACGAGATTGGGCTGCCCGGCTTCCAGTTCATTCAGGACGCGCTCGAATACTGGCGCTCGTATCACACCAGCATCGACGTCCGCGAACGGGCGTCCGTGCCGGACCTTCAGCAGGCTGCGATTGTCATGGCGACGTTCGTCTACCAGACGGCCATGCTCGATGAGAAGCTCCCGCGCAAGCCGATGCAAGAGTGACGGGAATTGGCATCGGGAATGCGCGGAGAACCGCCCTCGGAAAGTGGCGCTCAACCGCCGCGCCGGAGGGGCGACGTCCTCGTCGCCCGCGAACACATTCCGCGACTCCATCGGTCGGGGACGAGGACGTCCCCGCTCCAATCGTCATCGTAATGCTCTGTCGTCGGTGGGATCACCCCACGGTCGCTGGGAACAACTCGCGCTTGCGGTTGTGACGGTCTGACTCCATCGTCTCCTCAATCGAATCGAACTTGAAAACCGAGAGAAGTCTTATGACCAAAGTCCTTGTTCTCTACTACTCGACCTACGGGCACGTCGAAACGTTGGCGAATGCGGTCGCAGAAGGGGCGCGTTCGGTGAAGGGTGTCGAGGTGGCCCTCAAGCGCGTGCCGGAAACCATGCCGCTCGATGTGGCGCGACAGCACGGAGCCAAGCTCGACCAGCCTGCGCCGGTGGCCGATCCGGGCGAACTGGGCGACTACGACGCCATCCTCTTCGGCACGCCGACCCGCTTCGGCAACATGGCCGCGCAGATGCGCAACTTTCTGGACCAGACGGGCAAGTTGTGGCTCAAGGGGGCGCTCATCGGAAAGGTCGGCAGCGTCTTTGTCAGCACAGGCACTGGCGGGGGCAACGAGAGCACGATCCTGAGCTTTGTTCCGACCCTGATCCATCACGGCATGATCTATGTGGGACTGCCGTATTCGTGTCCCGACCTGATCGATCTTGGCGAGGTGAAAGGCGGCTCGCCCTGGGGCGCTGGCACAATCGCCGGATCGGACGGGACGCGTCAGCCCAGCGCCAAGGAACTGGCTCAGGCGCGCTTCCAGGGCGCTCATGTCGCCGGAATCGCGGCCAAACTGAAGGACTGATTATGAGACATCGTTCGTCTGCCGGGTCGGCTGTCTGGTGTGTGATGGCGGCGCTGGCCGTTTTGGGGAGCGGTTGTCAGACCGTCTACAACAAGACACTCGAAAACGTGTTTGGCTACGAGAAGCGGGAATTGCTGAAGAAATCGGTTGCCGCCTTGCAGGAGGAGCAGCAGCAGACCCAGGAGGAATTCAAGGACGCCATGACCCGGCTGAAGGAGTTGTACGCCTTCGACGGGGGCGAACTCGAGAAGGTGTACGACAAGCTGAAATCGTCGCACGAGGCCTGCGATGCCCAAGCCAAGGAGGTCCGCAAACGCATCGAGAACATGGAGGGCATCGCCAAGTCCATGTTCAGCGAATGGGAGAAGGAACTCGGGCAGTTCAGCAACCCGGCCTTTGCGGAGAACAGCCGGCGGCAGTTGCAGGAGACCAAGGACCGCTTCGGCCAGCTCTCCCGATCCGTGCACGCCTCGGAGGAGTCGATGAAGCCTGTTCTGACCCAACTCAAGGACCACGTGCTCTATCTCAAGCACAACCTCAATGCGGCTGCGATCGGATCGCTCAAGGGCGAAGCGTCCGCCATCCAGGGGCAGATCGAGGAGCTGATCGCCCGGATGAATGCCAGCATCGCCGAGGCCGACAACTTCATCAAAACCCTTCCTCAGTAGCCCGGGCTGCCTCCCGCGCCGCCGGGGTCCAAGGCCAGTCGGATCAGCCCGAAGAACGTATAGGGATCGACGACCTCGATTGCCAGGTGCGAATGCCGCTCCCGCAGCAGCGCCGACACCTCGGCATACCACCGGGGCGGCTTCAGGATGCTCCGCGCCCAGAGGAATCCCGGGCCCGCACCGCGAGCTTCCGCGCGTCGGGCGATCAGGGCGGCGGCTTCGGCCGCGCCGTTGGGAAGGTCCTTCTCCGGACAGGTCGGGATTCCGGCGATCAGGCGCGGCTGAGGCTCGAAGTGAGTGCCGATGCCATCGGGACTGAAGGATTTGTAAGCCATGAACTCGGTGGCGGTGGACGCGCCGGCCGATCCATCGAGGGCGAAACCGGTAATCGTCATTCCCCAGTCTCCGTAGGCGCGCCGGCAGTGCGCTTCCCAGGCGGCCAGGCCCGAGGGTAAACCGGAGTCGGGACGCGCCGTGAGGGCGCGTGGGTTCAGATACCCGGCGCCGGAGTCGCCTGCGATGAAGAAGTCATTGGTTGTGGCATGGCGATAGGCATAGACCAGCGCCTGCGGGGCGCGATCGGCCAGGTTGGGATCGAAGGCCCAGCCCAGGGGCACCTGTCCCCGAGCGGGATCTCGGAAGAAGGCGGGCACGGCTTTGTAGAGCCACGAGGGCGCATCGTAGTCGCCGACGTAGTGCCCGACGAACAACTTCGACGCGACCCGTCCGTCGGGGGTCACATAGCCCCGGGCCTGCCACTGGGCGCGTGACGGGATTGGATTGGGCTGGCGGTAGGGAGTGGCCAGCGGGTAGTGCTGAAAGAAGGAGGCGTTCGCCATCGCGCCGTGGCTGGCGGCGTCGGCCTCGTGGTAGGCATTGAACTGGGAAATGAGCCGGGTGAATTCCCATTCGGTGGGGACGGGTTGGTGTCGCCCAGCCCCGCCGTGGGTTGTGTACTTGAAAGGCCAGGGGGGAAAGCCGCCGATCTTGGTGATGCCGCCCCGGGTCCCGTCGTGGAATGCGCGCAGGAGGTCAAGAAGCATTCGGCGATCGAGCCCCACCGATTGTCCGGGATCGTCCACGGGGGCCTCGTCCCCCCACGGCGAGAGATCGAAGAAGAAGGCGCGACGGGCAATGAAATAGTCGTGGTTGGGCAGGGTGTGGTTGTCCGCCGGCGCATTGCCCGGGCGCCGCAGCCAGTCGGCATCCATGTAATACGCCGCAAAACGCGGATCGCATCGGCCCGTTGCGAGGTAGCGCGCGGCAGCCCAGCGGTACGCGTCGATTTTCGCGCTTCCCGACGACGGCTTGGCCGAGTCCGGAATCTGACCCGAGCCGGTGAACTTGCTCGAGCCGTCGGGATGGACCAGCCAGAGGCCGACCGGCAGGTCGAGTGTGCGCGCGCAGCGGGTGAAGAGCGAGTCGGGAGACGGATCGTAGCGCACCGGCAGGAGCCGCTCACACCCGGCCGCGGTCGACGCGACGCATGCGGTGGCTGGCACATTCGGATCGTAGACCACGAGCCCGGTGTAGTGCGGTCTCAAGGCGGCCAGCGCGGCATCGATGTCGGCAACCGGTTGCGGCAGCGTGTCCTTGAGCCAGCCGTCCTCCCCGCGCAGCCAGTCAAGCCAGAATTGATCTGTATCAACCTGAAAGTCCTGCGCGAACAAGACGTAGAAACGCGGCGCGTCGCGATTGGCCAGGCCCTGCAGGGCGGCGAGCAGATGAAGGGCATCCCACGCGCGACGGGCCTGCGCCGGGTCCCGGACATCAATGCGCCGATAGGAGCGCGCGTCGAAGGTCTTGACCTGCGCGGGCGCCGGGGCTCCTGAGAGCGCCGGCAGGACAATCATCATTCCGAGCCACAACACGCGGAGATTCATCCGCGGGATCGTGCCTTCTCGATGGCGCAGAGGCAAGACAGCCCGGCGACAGACAACCCCGAGGCAAGCCGTGCGCAGGCAGCGCCAAGGCATGAGGCCGAAACGGAACTTCACCTCACGGAGTCGGCGCGGCGATCCCCTTTTCGATTGCTTCCCACGCCGGCCAGTCGATCGCACGGGACGATCCGAGCAGGTCCAAGGCCGCCTCCGGCTTCCGCAGGGTGCAGGACCCGCCGGCTTCGACGTTGGCCAGCATCCGCGCGATCGGTTCCCGGCGCTCGGTCGGAACCGCGTTTGGCAGTTGCTGTTTGAGGAACGAGACCATCTTTTGCACATGCAGGCGGAACGGGCCGCTCCGGCTGGTGTGCCCAAATGCCAGGAACGCGACCAACAGGATCAGCGTTCGCACCACGCGCTCGCCATCGGTTTGTCCCGGCATGCCTCCGTCGGGCTGTAAACGCACGGCGAAGTCCACAAGCCGATCGTCGACTGTGTTTAAACTCTCCGTCGGCATGCCGGGGCGTGGGAACCTGAGAAATGCGCATCGGATGTCCGCGAAATGACTTGGGGGTGCGCATCTCAGCGCGAAGTCCTGCGCCATCCGTCCCGCCGCGCCCGGAGGGCCCGAGGCCGCCATGAAGTAGCTCTTGAACGCCACATCCTGGGGCATGCCGAGCGGCACCACGCGCGTCGTTGGCACCTGGGAGGCGTCGTCACCCTGACGCTCGACGATCGCCACCAAAGCCATGGCTCGGCTGGCCAGGCCATACTCGAGGCTCGTCGCCTCCAACTTTTCGATTAGCCGGCGATCCTCACGTTTGGCCTCCGCGCGCTGCGGGTTGGCCGGCCATTCTCCTCTCACGCCCGATTCGAGTTCGGTGATCAAGCGCGCCCCTTGCAGCAATCGCACAGTCTCCGCCTCGCAATCTCGGCTGGGTTGCAGATCCACCCGAAGTTCACCGGCACTGCCTCCGCTGTTCCAGGTGACGCGCAGGCTCCCTCTTGCCTCGCCAGAGGTTTCGCCCATCACGACGAGAGGATGCCCCGCGTAAACACTCGACACGGTCTTCAGGATGCCGCGCCCGCCCGGAAGTTCGCCGAAATCCACCTGAACGTCCGACGCCACCGGCGCGCCAATCGCCGCAAACAGATCCAATGCCGCCGTGTCCACACGCTCGCGCGGGGTCGGAAAGCGGCTGACGCCCCCGGAGGTGCGGGCCAACAGCGTGAGGAAACGGTCCTGACTGGCCGCGCCGATGCCCAGGCAATGCAGCCGCGCGCCGGCAGCCTGGACCTGTCCCAGCAGATCCTCGGTCCCAGCCACCTGTCCGTCCGTGATCAGAATCAGCTCGACGCGGTCCGCACCGGCCAATCGAACCGCCTCCCGAAGGCCCTGACCCAGTTCCGTCCCGCCGCGCGCGTCGATCCCGAGCAGGAATTGGCGCAAGAGTTGACGGTTCTCGATGCTTGCGTGTGCCAGGCTGGGCGCGAACAGATCCGCCTGGTCGTCGAAAGCCACAAACCCAAAACGATCCGACTCCCCGAGCGTTCCAAGGCACGCCTCGACCGCCTTCTTCGCCTGCTCGATGGCCGGCCCCGCCATCGACCCCGAGCGATCGAGGACAAACACCACGGACTTCGATGTCCGCGGGGCCTTGCCCAGGAGTGTCGATGGGACCACCGCCGTGAACCGGGCCTTGCCGTCGCGGCAGCGCCCCCCGGAAAACCGGGTCGCCGCCTGCCTCATGCGAATGTCCAGCACCAGGTCGCGGTCGGGCACGTCCTTCTCCCGGCTCAAACCGACGCGCACATCGTCCGTCCCGAGATTCGCGATGCGCAGGGCGTGAGAGGGCGAACCCACGGCGCCAATCGCGCCGCCCCCTCCGACAGACAAATCGAAACCGACGCTGTGCAGGGCGCCCGTGTCGGTCAGATACCGCGGCAGGAGCAAGTCCCCAAACTCCGCCTCCGGCAGCTCCATCTCACCCGCCCCGGGCTCGATCTCGACTGCGCGGGCGCCGCGGTGGTAGCAGGGCGCCAGAGTGAATGGAAAACGGAAACGCAACCCGTCATCGCTCAGATCCACCCCCGCCACCAGTTCCAGATAGACTTTCACCAATTCGCCCGGGCGGATGTTCCCCACGCTCAGGTTGACGCGCCCGTCCCGGTATGTCCGCATCAGCGCCGCCAGGTGGCCTTGGCTGATCCCCCGCTCGTACTCCGCCTGCGCCTCCCCGAGTCGTCGGAGATCGGATCGCACCTGAAAGCCATCGCCCACAATCCTGAATCGCCTCAAGGCCGCATCCCGGGGCAACCCGAACGCGTACACGACTTCGAGTGGTCGCGCCTCCGCTGAACGAAAGGTGTGAACCACCAGGAGACGCGCTCCAACCGGCAGCACCCGCCCGGCCAGCCAGAGCCCTTCCATGGCCAGCGGCGCCGCCTGGCCGGTCTTGACATCCAACACCGTGAATCCGCTCGCTTCGTCATTCATGATCGTTCCTCGCTTTCTTGTTTCCGGAGGCCCGAGACCATGTCCGCCACATGCTTCCTGATCTGCCGCAGGCGCCACGGGCTGATCCCCGCCCGAACATGCACCGAGACGTCCGCCGCAACCCGGTATTCCCACCAGGCCGCCGCCTCCAGACGCTCGATCCCGTCCCGCCCGCCGCCCAGGCGCCCCGCGATCTCCCCCAGCGTCAGCCCCGCCGCTTGAAGGCTCGCAATCTCCCGCAACCGCCGCAGATGCTCCTCTCCGTAAGTCGCCCCGCGACCGGCCTTGACCGGGCCGGGCAGGAGCCCGCGACTGACATAGAACCGAATGGTTCGCCCCGGCACACCGGACCGTTCGGCCAACTCCACCAGCGTCATCGTCTCCGTTCCTGATCCCATAACAACGTCCGGTCAAATGCGCGGGGCATCCATCGCGGACCACACTGCCTGCGAAGGACGACACTGTCAAGTACTGTTTAATTAAAATCGAGCGGCTTTAACCCGCATATTTACACCCCGATAGGGCACAGGGCGGTCGGACTTCGCAAGATGACTGCTATGCGGGTTAGCGCGTGCCGGGTGTTCGTTTCCATCTGAGGCCGGCCTGGCCACTGGCCTCGACGATGCTCCAGTACTCGGTTTTGACCGACTCGTAGATTCCGTGCAGGCCGCGCGCATCGCGGTCGCGGTCCACCGTGATCCAATGGGTGGGCGGCGGCGGCTTTGGCGCGGCGAGAAACGCCGGCCCCGCGTCACGGATCGCGCGGGTGACGGGGCGGTCGGTGCCGTCGGGATGGAGAATGCCGAAGTCGCTGTTTTCATTCGCCCGGTAGCCCCCGGGGTACCACCAGAAGAAGACGCCGTCCGCGCCCGACTCGCGCAGCATGCGGTAGAAGTCCCGGTAATAGCGCGCGGCGAACTCGAGCCTGCCTCGATCGGGCGCGCGGCGTTGGGGATCCCAGACGCTGTAGCCCATCTCGGACCAGAGGACCGGTTTGGCCGGATCGCAGAGGCGGGCGTAGGCGGCGGTGAAGTGGCCCGGCTTGACGCGCTCCCAGTCGCCAATGCGTCCGTACGCCTCGGGTTCCCAAATGTCCACGGCGTCGCGCAGGCCGTAGAAATCATAGGGCAGCATCCCCTCGGCATTGTAGGTGGGGTCGCCCGCGTGCTGCATTCGAAAACTGACGGGGTGATTCGGGTCGATCGATCGGACCAGGCGGCCCGCCTCGGCGTATTTGCCGGCCAGCAGTTCGTCGAGGAAGGCGCGGTAATCGGCGACGCGCCTGCGCCACGGGCCGTCCCGGGTCAGTTCGGACATCGCGGGCACGGGCACGTCCGCGGTGTTGTCGGTGCTCGGCGTCGAGGGGCGGGAGTCTGTGCTTTGTTCGCCCCAGGCTTCGAGAGCCTGGGCGGGGGAACCGTGGCGGCGGCGCACCCAATCCGCCCAGGCTTGCGTGTAGTGGCGTTGCTGATGGCGCTGATCGTAGTGGCTCGGTTCCCAGGCGAGGTCGTAGGCGATGACCGTGTCGTTGCGCGCGATGCGGTAATGCTCGATGAGGGCGCGCATTTCGTCCCATCGAAAGTCCATGGGCGTGCCGGGCCGGAGCGAGAGATTGACCTTGAGATCGAGTTGTTCGCATTGGAAGAGCAGATCGAGCAGGTGCTGGGCGCGCAGGTCGCGATGGTAGACGAACGCGCTGATGGAATTGAGGCCCATCGCCTTGATGCGCCGCAGATCGCGTCCGATCACCTCGGGATCGTATGCTCCGCGGCCCAGCCAGTACTCGAAAAACGCGCTGACGACCCCGATGCCCGAGGAGGGCATGTAATTCACGCCATGGGCCTTCCACCGCCGCCCCGCGATCCAGAAGGCGCCGTCGCGCGCTTCGAGGAACTCGGGCTCGGCCTTCGGTTGCCAGCGGTTCAAATCGTGGCGCAGTTCGTCGATGACCCGGTTGTCCGCCAGCAGTTGGGCCGCGACGACGCAGCCTTGCTCGGGCCACGGACCCGGAGTCCATGCATTTGTCACGATCGCCGTCCCATGAGCCTCGACGTTCAGCGCCTGCTGGTGAAGGTGGATCGGGGTCCCGAGGCCTCTGTCGCTCACGGTCAGGACGACTTGCAGGTTCGCTGCGGCGCGCCCTCCCACATTCGCCACGCGCGCGCCGATCGGCGCCGTCTGATCTGGAAACAGGGTGAAGAACTGACTGCCGCCCTCGGCCAGGTAGACGGGTGTGCGCAGCCGGCGTGCCATCTGCTCGATCCAGCCGGCGACCGCCGGTTGGCGATAGAACGCGGGATCGCCC
This sequence comes from Verrucomicrobiota bacterium, assembly GCA_022710935.1. GTDB lineage: Bacteria > Verrucomicrobiota > Verrucomicrobiia > Limisphaerales > J093 > MWFF01. The sequence goes on along the minus strand of JAKLFY010000024.1, from coordinate 2,486 downwards.
GGGGTGAAGAGTGCCCAGACACTGTCGCGATACGGCGGTTTGAGGTGCGCAATCAGCGCCGCCATGGTTCCCCGGAAGTCCGATGTCTCGAGGTCCAGCGCTTCGAGAATGGGCTGCCAGCGATAGGGGCGATCCTGGTCAAAGCCGATACCGCGGGGGCGCGGATGCATCGCCACGAGCGATTGGCCGGCAGGGATGGCGACGCCATCGACCGCCGCCGCGCCGGTTTGGGCGGCATCCGGGCTGTTCGAGCCGAGCAGTGCCTGCCAGTGCGGCGGGCGGATTGTCACCGCGGTGCCGACTGGATAGACCACGGAGTCCGGCGCGAAGGATTCGATTCGGGGCACGGGGAGGGTTGCGGGGGCGGATGCGGCGCCGAAGGGATTTGGCGCGGTGCCCAGATTGGCGAACCAGTACTCCTGCTTTCCGGGTTCGACGCTCGTGTGGGTCAGCGCCAGGCCCAGCGTGAAGCGGGCCAACCGGCCGAGGTTGACCCGATCGCCCGCGCCTCCTCGGCCCGCTGGAGGCTGCCAGGGTCGGAACGACTCGGGGGGCAGGGCGTAGCGGCGCCATTCCGGGGCGAGGTCGACGGTGGCAATCCAACGCGAGCCGTCCTGCTCGATCCACTCGACCGCCAGTTGACGGGTGTTGGCGCTGCCTTTGGCCTCGAAACAAGTGAGGGTATGATCGGGAGCAAAGGGCCAGGCCTGGGACGGCGGCTCGAGAGTCTCCCAGCCCTCGAGGCGATCCAGGGTGACGTGCAGCGCGCCGCCGTTTTGACCCTTATCCACCGTGCGCACAGCGCGCGCGTCCGGGAGGTTTGTGTGCCGGCTCCAGAGTTCGAGCGCGGCGGAATCGGTCGGCACCGGTGCCGGCTCGATCCGGGATGTGTCGGGCGGCTGGTTTTGGGTCTGGGGTTCGGGCGCGAACCGGAGCAAGTACCGCCGGGGCTTCTGATCGGCGAGTGCGCCCTCGTATTCGCCTCGGGTCATCCAACGGTCGCCCAGGCTGAACACGGGCGTGTCCCAGGCCGGCAGACCGAGGGCGATCATGTCGCCGCCGGCCCCGAGGTAGGACTGAATCGAGGCGATGCTCTCCATCGGCAGGCGGCGGGCGCCGGGGAGAACCAGGAGTCCGTAGCGATCCGCCGTCAACTGCGTGACATTGGTCAGGGCCGCGCTGTCGAGGAATTCGATCTCCCAGCCGGCACTCTGCACCAGCCGCCCAATCTCGCGGGCAAACCCTCTGTTTTCGGAAGTCGCGTCGCCTTGCCAGACGGCGGCGCGCGGGGTTGGCGGGGGTTCGGAGGCCGCGGTCGATCCAATCACCGTTCGAACCACCAGCGGCGTCAGCATGAGTAGCAGGGGCAGGCGCATGCGTGGATTCTATGGGGATTTCTCACAACCGGGAAGATGATAGAGAAAACCGGGCTTGTCGGAACAGATCCAACATGTTGTCGGTCCCGACGGAGCTCCGCGCAGCGGGGCCGCATCTTTCCGCGACGCAGGAGCGGAAAGACGGAATTCGGGCGTTGCGTCCGGGATGGGGTGGACTATAACGCTGGTGGCTGGATTTAGGGCGACGTGAAGCGAACCGACAACGTCATGATGAGCTTGCGGCAGAGCGGACAGCGCCGCCGGGCGTTGGCTTGGTTGACGCTGGCCGTCGGGTTGGTTCTGTCCGGCGCACGTGCGCGCGCGGAACTGCAATTCGACGTCTTTCTTGGCTACGGGAGCGGCGGTGGCAACGACGGGATCATCCGGGAGGCGGCGTGGTTCCCGGTGGCGTGCGAGATCTACAACGACGGTCCGGCATTCGACGCCGTGTTCGAGCTTTCGTCGCGGCAGGTCGGGGCCGGCCAGGCGCGACGCATGCGTATCGAGCTGCCGACAAACACGCGGAAGCGGTTTTCCCTGCCGGTGTTTGCGGGGGCGAGCCGCTACGCCAGTTGGGATGCGCGCCTCTACGATGCCAAGCGCAAGCTGCGCGGGGAACGGCTCGATCTGCGGGCCAAGGATATCGGATGGGAGACGTTCATGGTGGGCGGCTTGGCCCGCACGTTCGGCGGGCTGCCGACGCTGCCCGAGGTGCGCGGGGGGCGTCCCGAGATTCAGCCGCAGGTGGCGCGGATGACGCCCGAGCAGTTTCCCGACCAGTCGCTGGCGCTCGAGGGACTGGGCACGCTCTACCTCAATTCCGAGAAGGCGCTGGAACTGAAGGTGAACCAGGTCAACGCCCTGCTCGCGTGGGTGCATGGGGGCGGACACCTCGTCGTCGCTCCCGAGCAGGCCCAGGACATCGAAAGCCTGAAGTGGCTGCGCGGCTTGTTGCCGGTGACTCTGGGCGAGATCCGCACCAACCGCAGCCAGGGCGTCCTCCACGAATGGCTCCAGTCCGGCGCCGACCTGCGCTCATCGAGATCCTTCAGCCCGGCGCCCGGTGCGAGTCGCACGCCGGGTCGTCCGGCGCCGGCGTCGTCCCGGGCC
>JAKLFY010000239.1 GCA_022710935.1 Verrucomicrobiota bacterium | reverse complement strand
GTTTCACCAGTAGAGTAGAGAGGGGATGCATGGAGACGAAGGTTTCGGCCTAATCTGTTTCGGGGTTTCCCCGGACGTGTCTCAATAACCGCATACCATTTCCCACGCATCGCCCTCCCCCTCGTCGAACCGGACGTGCAGATTTCCCGCATCCGGCTCACGTGTGAGGATTCGCACGCCGCATTCACAGGAACTGTAATCCCAGCCGTTGGAGATGAGCATAGACGCTGACTCCTTCGGGGATACGATAGGCCCGTTGGCTGCGCCGTTGCAGATGCCGGCCCAACCGTTGCTGCAAGTGCCAGTTAATCTGGCGGTACTCCCGCCGGGGATGCCCCAGCGAGAAGTAGTTCTTCCAGCCCCGGAAGTGCCGGTTGAGGCGCTCCACCAGATCCGGCAACGGCTCGAAGCTGTGCCGGGCATTGACATTATCTCGGACCCACTGGCGCTGCCGCTGCATCGTCTTGCGGGCCGGAAACAGCCGCCACCAACGGGTGCCGCGACCCAAAAGGTCGCGATCCCAGCGGAAACTGTACCCGAGGAAATCGAGGGTTTGCTGCGGTTGGCGGGCATCGAAGATCCGGGTCTTTTCCCGATTAATCTTCAACCCCAACCACTGTTCCAACCGTTCCTCGATGAACCCGACGACCTGCGGTCCCACCTCCGACGCCATCACGACGAAGTCATCCGCATAGCGCACCAACCGGGCGCCGGCCAACTGGGCCGGACCATCCGGGCGATGAAACGCCTTGTCGAACCAATGCAGATACACATTGGCCAGCAGCGGCGAGATGACGCCGCCTTGCGGAGTTCCCTGATCGTTGCGCTTAACCTTGGGCGGTCGCCCTGCTTCGCTCGGCTCGACCACCGGCGCCTGCAACCAAGCGCGCAGCAGGGCGAGGATGCCGCCGTCCACGACCCGCATCCGCACACAGGCGACGAGCTTGTCGTGGGGAATCGTGTCGAAGTAACTCGACAGGTCGGCATCATACACCGCACAGCGACCGGCGTGCAGGTTGGCCTGAATCTGACGCAGCGCATCCTGCGCGCTGCGCCCAGGCCGGAACCCATGGCTGCACTCCAGGAAGTCCACCTCGAAGATGGGCTCCAGGAGCAGCAAGACGGCCGCCTGCACCACCCGGTCTCTCACCGTGGGGATGCCCAGCGGCCGCAGCTTGCCATTGGGTTTGGGGATGTAGACGCGCCGCACCGGACGGGGCCGGTAGGTGCGCGTCCGCAACTGCTGTTCAATCTCCGCGAGGAAACGACCGACGTTTTCCTCGCTGCGTCTGATTTGCTCGATGGCCATCCCGTCCACCCCCGGCGCGCCGCCGTTGGCGCAAACCTGCGCCCACGCCGCCGCCAGCAACCACGGCTGACAGAGATGCCCATACAGGCTGTAGAACCGAAAACCCGGTTCCTGTTTGGCTTTCGCACTCAGCTTCGCTCTCAGCGCACGCAGGGACGGCGGCAGCAGGGCCTCGCGAACCGAAAACATCTCCGGCTCCTCCGGCTCCACGACCGCGTTTCCTGTCATAGGTATTTTCATACCAATCAGACCACGCGCACTTCTGAGTCAGCACCACTCACACCAAGGCCCCTTCGCTCCACGGTCATTACCCGCTTCGCCGCTACTACGGGCCTTTCCGACTGCCGGTCACGGCACCCCACCCGGTTATTGATTCCCGAGTCGGGCTTGCCCAGGCGGAAGGCCCGGACGGCCGCCACGGCTCTCTCATGTTCCCAACTTCCCCTTCGGGACGCGCCGCCCCCTTTCACCCCGGAGAGCCCCGCCGGTGCACTTGGAAACCACTTCCCGGCGGATGCAGACTTCCGCATCTCTGGCAGCTTGGTCGCTCTCATTTGTGTAACGAGGCCGATTCGGGTTCGCTTAGCGCTGCGGCTCGCCCTTGCGCAGACGCCGAACTTCGTGGACGGGATTACTCCCGCACGCACGTCGGCGCTGCTGCCCGCTCGGTTTCCCTTTCGCGGGGTAAGCACTTTGCAGCTTACTGGGTTGGTTGGATTTTGCATGACGTACCAGAGACACCAAGCATCGACTCCGGCGGGTCGGCGCGGCACCAAGCCGGTGGCCGGAAAAAACGGCAGAGACCGAAAAAGGCGGAGTGGGTTTTCCGTCGTTCCCAGTAAAGACAGGTCATCGCGCCGAGGCGCCCAGGCGGCCAAAAGAATCATGAGGACAGAATCATGCCGAGCGGACGAATGATTCTGTTGCCGTGATTTTGTTTCCCAGGCTGGAAGGAGGGGCGCCTCACGCGGAGCCGCGGAGGCGCGGAGGGCGTGCAACCGCGGCCATCCTCGGCTGGGCGGCCCGGGCTCAAACCGGTAGCCGAAAAAAAGTCCGACCCGTCGGATTGCAGCTCCGATGCTGGCCTACTTCACGGGTACGGCTGCGCTTTGGATCTGCTGAGGTGTCGACGTGAAATCCTCACCCACAAAGGCCGCGAACTTGACCGACTTCCCGGCCATATTCGAGGGCACGGCAAAGGTCACCACGACCACGCCGTCCTCTTCCCCTTGCACCACTTTGCGCTCCATCCTGGTGTTGGTGGCGCCGTCTTTCATTGTGACGGTCAGCGCCTGCTGGCCCGCATCGGGGGGCAGATGGTAGCGAACGCGCAGCGCGACCGGCTGGCCGGCCGTGATGGAGTCCGGGAGCGCGAACGCGAGGAGATCCCTGGCCGGCCGGATGGCGGCCGTTTTCGCCC
>JAKLFY010000238.1 GCA_022710935.1 Verrucomicrobiota bacterium | reverse complement strand
CGTCCTCAAGGCCCGCATGAACGCCGATCTGCACATGGCCGACGACCTCAAGAACACCGGCAAGGGCAACCTGTTCGTCATTTTCGGCGAACCCGACATTGATCTACTGCCGCAGGATGACGGGAACTGGCGCGTCAAGGTCAACGGCGTCGATGTGTTCAAGCCGCAGACCGGCGAGGTCGTCAGTGACAGCATCGAAGGCATCGCCTGCTGGTTCATCGACACCGACTACAACCAGGAAAGCTTCTTCGTGCGGCACGCCTACTTTCTTGGAGCCAACGATCCCTACAGCGCCCTGAAGACGACCCTCAAGGCGGAAATTGACCCCGAAGCCTGGGCGACGCTGAACAGCGACCTCTCCCGTCCGTTCAAAAAGCCAAAATCCGGGCGGATTGCCGTGAAGGTGATCAATCACTTGGGGGATGAAGTGATGAAGATCTTCCGGGTTTGAGCGCACGGAATTTCGCATTGCGGGAAATTCTGGCGCGTCCGACAAGTCAGGAACAGAAAGTCGTCAAAACCACGGCCTTCGACTTGCAGTTGAATCCCATCAGTCCAGGCATGGGTTTTCACCGGCCCGAACGGGCCAGAGATGTCAACTTCTGGGTAGCCACGCTCCAGGGCAATCGCGCTATGTGGAGGGTTGACAGGAGATGGATTGCCAAGGTAACGAGATGGGATTGATCGGATGGAGAGAACTGATGCTGCCCCAACTGCTCGACCCGCGCCCGTATTTTGCCAACCTGCCCGATCCGCGCCGCGAGACGCGGAACAAGCTCCACAAACTCCATGATATTCTGATGATTGTCCTCTGTGCGGTGTTGAGCGGGGTGGAGGACTGGGTAGGCATGGCGGACTTTGCCGAGGAGAAGGAAGCCTGGTTGCGGGGGTTTTTGGAGTTACCCCACGGAATTCCCTCGCACGATACCTTGAGCGACGTGCTGGGGCGGATCGATCCAGTAGCGTTCCAGGCGGCCTTCACCGCCTGGGCGACGGCGGCCTTGCCGGGGTTGGCCGACGAGCAGGTCTGTGTGGACGGCAAGGCGGTGCGGGGGAGTCGGGACGGGGCGAACCGGGCCGTGCATCTGGTCAGCGCGTTCGCCGGGCGGGCGCGCTGGGTGTTGGCCCAGCAGGCGGTGGCGGACAAATCGAATGAGATCACCGCGATCCCGGACCTGCTGGCCCTGTTGGACCTGCGGGGGGCGGTGGTGTCGATCGATGCCATGGGCTGTCAGAAGGCCATCGCCCAGGTCATCGTCGACGCGGGTGCGGATTACGTGTTGGCGTTGAAAGACAACCATCCCACCCTGTGCGAGGACGTGCAACTCTGGCTGGATACCGAAGTCGCGCGCGGGCGCCTGACCGTGACGGAAATCGTGGAGAAAGACCACGGCCGGATCGAAATCCGCCGCTATGCCCTGAGCCACCCGATCGACTGGCTGGAGGCCAAACCGGATTGGGCCGGGCTCCAGGCCGTCGGGCGGGTCGAGTCCACCCGCATCATCGGGGAAAAAACCAGCACCGAATGCCGCTACTTCCTATGCTCGCTGGCGGATCGCGACCGGTTTGCCGCCATCGTCCGCGGCCATTGGGGGATCGAAAACCAGCAGCACTGGGTCTTGGATGTGCAATTTGGCGAAGATGCCTGCCGGACCCGGAAAGACCACTCGGCGGAAAACCTGGCCGTGATCCGCCGTATGGCCCTCAACGTGTTGCACCACAACGGGCCGGTGCGGGATAGCCTCCGGCGCCGCAAACTGCGGGCCGCCCTCAACGATGACTACCGATTGCGCCTACTCCTCGGCCAGCCCAGTCCGGCTACCACGTAGCGCGATTGCCCTGGCCGCGTCGCCGCGTTCGCCTAGACATTGAAGCGGAAATGCATGACATCGCCCTCCTGGACGATGTAGTCCTTGCCTTCCAACCGCCACTTGCCGACCTCACGGGCGCCGGCCTCGCCGCCATGGGCGATATAGTCGGCATAGGCGATCACCTCAGCGCGGATGAAGCCCCGCTCGAAATCGGTATGAATCACCCCCGCCGCCTGCGGTGCGGTGGATCCGATCCGCACCGTCCAGGCCCGCACTTCCTTGGGGCCGGCGGTGAAGTAGGTTTGCAATCCGAGCAGCTTGTAGGCGGCGTGGATCACCCGGTCCAGGCCCGGCTCGGCCAGCCCGTAATCGGCCAGAAATTCGGCCCGATCCGCTTGGTCCAGCTCCACCAGCTCTGCTTCAATGGCCGCGCACACCGGCACGACCTCGGCGCCTTCCTGGCCGGCGATTTCCCGCACCTGATTCAGCAGCGGATTGTCGTGGAAACCGTCCTCGGCGACGTTGGCGATGTACAGCACCGGCTTGGCGGTCAACAGAAACAGTTCCCGCAGCGCCTCGCGTTCCTCGGTAGCCAGTTCCAGCGTCCGCAGCGGAGCGCCGGTATCGAGATGCGCCCGCACCCGCTCCAGCAGCGCCTTGCGTTCCAGCAGCTCCCGGCCGCCAGCTTTGGCTGCTTTCTCGGCGCGTTGCAGAGCCTTCTCCATCGTCGCCAGATCGGCCAGCGCCAGCTCGGTGCCGATGGTTTCGATGTCCTCCCGAGGCCGCACCCGCCCGGCGACGTGAATCACGTCGTCGTTCTCGAAGCAGCGCACCACGTGGGCGATGGCGTCGGTCTCGCGGATGTGCGCCAGAAACTGGTTGCCCAGGCCTTCGCCCTTGGACGCGCCAGCCACCAGCCCGGCGATGTCTACGAATTCGACCGTGGCCGGAATGATCTGC
>JAKLFY010000237.1 GCA_022710935.1 Verrucomicrobiota bacterium | reverse complement strand
GGGACGCGCCGGCCGGTGGTTCGCCTCGGAGCTGTTCGACGTCGTGCCCGACATCATGACCACGGCGAAGGGCATCACGTCGGGCTACGTGCAGCTCGGCGCCACTATCTGGACGAAGAAGATCTGGGAGCACTTCCAGGAGCGCAAGTTCAAGAGCGGCCTGACCTACTGCGGCCACCCCCTTGCCTGCGCGTGCGGCATCGCCAACATCGAGGAGTACAAGCGGCTGAACCTGATCCAGGCCTCGGCCGAGAACGGCGAATACCTCGCGAAGAAGCTGAAGGACCTCGAGAAAAAGCACCCCTCGGTCGGCGAGGCTCGGTGCGTCGGATTGTGGGCGTGCCTCGAGCTGGTGGCGGACAAGAAGACGAAGGCGCCGATCGCGGGCTTCAACGACTCGATCCGCAACATCTCGGGCAAGCTCTCGAAGATCTTCAGCGACAACGGCCTGTACCTGTACTGCAACTGGGACTACATCTTCATCGCGCCGCCGCTCATCATCACGAAGCCCCAGATCGACGAGATGGTCGCCGTCATCGAGAAGGGCCTGGACTGGACCGACACGCTGACGAAGAAGGGGTAAGGCGCAGCCAGCGGGGCGGCGCGTGACTCGTGGAATTGTAAGGGGCCGCCGAAAGGCGGCCCCTTACGTCGGATTCGGTCGAATGACCGCCTGTTATGGCTGGACGTGATCGAGCGTGATCGAAACCGGGGTCGTCTGTTCGGAAGTCACATCGGCACCGGGAAAGTCGCCAGTGGGAACGATGTCCCCCGCGTTCATCACACCGTCGAGGGGGGCCATGTCGAGAAAAGCGATGACGGTGTACTCGCCTTCCGAAGCCCCTCCATATGAATATTCATAAGGATCGGTGGAGTCGAGCACGTGCCCGGCCACCTGGCTGGCCGAGGCGAGGTCACCGCTCTTCGAATCGCGGATCATGATGCGCAGTGTCCCCGTCAAGCTGCCTGCGTCCAAGCTTGGGTCGCTGTACACCGTGAGCTCGATGGTCCCCGGGGGAAGGCTGCACGACCCCGCGAGCAAACATGCCGCTGCCAGGAGCAGGAAGAGAGTGAACCGCCCGCTGCCGAACCTCATGAGCACCTCCGTTTCGTGGTGTCGAGAATGAGGGGGACGATACGCGAAACGGCAGCAACGATCAAGGACTCCGCGGCCGAGGGTGCGATTTCAAGAACTGGTTTTCTGCCATTGAGTAAGAGAAGAAAAAGGCCTATCCCCACCTTGCTTCATCCTTATTAGGGAGGGGGGACAGGCCATGGAACAGGATGCCATTCTGAAGCGCGGCGGGCTTCTGGTCAAGGAACTCACCGAGGGCATGAACCACGAGGGGCTCGATCTACAGCAGGTCGAAGAGCGTATCCTGCGGTTCGTCTACGAGTTGGCCGCACAGATGGAACAGGAGGTTATCGCGGGGCTGGAGGAGCCGACTCGGGAGAACAGCGTGGTGGTGGGGGATAGGGTTGCCGTGTACGCGGGCAAACGCAACCTGAGGTATCGCAATCGATTCGGGGGCACGACGGTGATCCCTCGGCGTTGCTACAAGTATCGCGATGGATCAGGGGGATGGAGTCCGCTGGAGGAGAAGCTGGGGCTGGATCGGTGTCTGGGATACTCCCCCCTGATGAGCTACCTGCTGACGAGCTTCGGAGCCAGCGAACCCTACGGGCGTGGGGCGGAGTTGCTTGCCGAAGCCCTGGGCTTCCCCGTGAGCGCGACGGCGGTGCAGAGAAACACCGAGGCGGTGGGAGAAGGGTTGAGCGAGAACCCGTATCAGCAGATCGAGTCTCATCGGCAGCAGGAGCGCTGTCGGTTGATGGTGGTGGAGGTTGACGGGACGATCAGCGCGCAAATCGAGGAGAAACAGGGGGTTTCGGGTCGAGAGAGCCTGAAAGCGCCGACGGAGTGGAAAGAATGTAATGTGGCGGTCATCGAGAAGCACTTCAGCGGGGAGCGGCCGGTGGAACGCTGGACAGGGGGCCGCTACGGTAAGTTCTGCGAGTTTGATCCTTACGTGGGACGAGCCGGGATGGCCATGGGGCAGCACCACGCGAAGCGTATCGCCTTCATCGCGGATGGGGCACAGAAGAACTGGGAGCTGCAGAAGACGAACTTCCCCGCCGCGACTCAGATCCTTGACTTCTACCACGCCAGTGAACATCTGGCAGCCTTCTGTGAGCTGCTGCCTGAGGGCAAGGAGTCCGCGAGGCGCTACCAGCGCTGGCGGGGGATGCTACTTGAAGGGCAGGCCATTCAGATGATCGCGGAGCTACGACGATGGGCTGAGCGCACCTCGGATCGCAGCGAGGCGATCAAAGAGATCGAGTACTTCAAATCCAACCTGCCGCGCATGGACTACGATCGCTATCGCGACGAGGGGCTGCCGCTTGGCAGTGGGCTGGTTGAGGGCAGCTGCAAGTTCCTTGTGGGCAAACGCTTCAAGGGCAACGGCATGCGCTGGAAAAGGGCGGACAACACCCGTGTGCTGAAAGCACGTCTTGCGAAAATCAACGGCACCTTACAGCGACACTTCGCCCCGCGGCCCCAGAAATGGCTTTCCAAGTCCCTCGCAGCCTGAGTTGTCAACTAGGCTTGCCGGTTATTGAAATCGCACCCAACCTGCTCCTTGCCGCTCCCTCCCCGATTCCGGTAGGATCGGCGGACCGACGTGGAGGCTCCCATGCACGCCCTTCTGCGCGCCGCGCGCGCCGCAGCTCCCGCCCTCTGTGCAGCCGCGCTCGCGTTCCTGCTCGCCTCGTGCGCCACGATGGTCGTCCGAGACGACCTCCCCCGGGATGCGGAGAAGGGGTGGGTCGTCTTCGTGAGCGATGGGCGGCTCCCGCTGGACGTCGCGCGGATCGCAAACGGCACCGTCGGCGAGCCCC
>JAKLFY010000236.1 GCA_022710935.1 Verrucomicrobiota bacterium | reverse complement strand
TGCGCCTTGGCGTCTTTGCGTTTTGTCCCTATTGAATCACTACGGCTTAGCTTGACACCTATTGACGGCCCGTCGCTGGCCCCGCTCGATGCGGGCAACCTGGACGATGGCTTGATCGGGCTGACCGGTTTTCTCGCCATCCGCGAGGCCGGACGCAAGACCTTCACCTGCGCTTCGGACGACGGGGCGATGGTATGGATTGGCAATCGATTGGTGATCGACAACGACGGAGTCCATGCCACCCCGGGCGACGGGGCCGAAGGGACGGCTTTCTTCTCTGAGCCGGGTTTGTATCCCATCGAGATCGCCTGGTTCAACAGCGACTGGATCGACGATGTCGGGGGGCACGGGGGCGCCAGTCTCCAGTTCACCTGCAACGGCGCCGCTATCCCAACCGCGGATTGCTATCCCGACCAGGCCGCCGGCTTGCGTATCCGGATGCCGGCTTCAGCCGTGGTGGTCGAGTGGGTTGGCGATGACATACTGCAATCCGCGCCCACGGCACTCGGTCCGTGGACCGATGTGAGCGGTGCGCTCGGTTCCTACACAACGCCGCCGAGGGAGGCCGCCGCATTCTACCGGCTGCGCGGGGAAAGACGCGATCATGTCATTCAACCCGGACAGGGTGTCGAGGTAATGCAAGTCAGCTTTGGCGACCAGGTTTCAGGCCCGCAATGGGGTCGCGTGGTGGCGAATCCGAGGGTGCTCACACGGAGCACCGCGATTATTGGCGGGTTCCTCAATGTGTTCACGGCGAAAGGTTGGGCCATCCAGAACATGCCGGTTCCCCTGACCGACCAGCCCTCGTCGGCCAAGTACTTCGATCTCGGATCCCCGGGTTTCCGTGGGCCGATCACGATCGCTGAGCTCAAGATCATCTACTCGAATTCCCTGATTGCCCAGCCTCGCGAGGTGGTCGACAACCTCGATTTCACGCCCTTTCCAGCGGCGGCCTGGGTGTGGAATGCGACCGGGTTGGGGCCGCCCGTGGACCTCGTCCCGGGAACTCCGCCGACCACCTATGGCATGGAAGACATTGATTTGGTGGGAAAGGAGACCTTTGCGCGCTACCAACTGGTGACCAACGAGCAAACGGCAAAGAACCAGTCTTGGCCCATGGCGATGGCGAATTGCATTGCGTACTGGTGGCACACGGGGACGTTACGCTTCCTGTGTCCAGCCCACGAGCCTGGGTTGAAAGGCGACCATTCGCTGGTCGGGCAACTCGACACCGCCTTCGACCGGGTGGTGAGAAGCCGATGTTCTGGGGACGGCGTGTGCGTCAAGCAAGCTTTCGATGGGAGGATTGGCGGCTTGAATAGATGTAGTTACGTTGAGGACTATCTGAGTGATTACGTCTATACGATGCACCAGGGCGTGGGCGCCGTTTGCGGTGTGCTGCCGTACGGCAGCTACCACGATTACTGGGGGGACGTCATCTCCGCATGTGTCGGCGACGCGCCGACCTGGGAATGGGTCAGGGATTGGTTCAACAACCGTTATACGGTCGAAGCACTCATCGCCTACGGCGGCGGCGGCGGCCACGCGGTCAGGGTCACAGGCTATGGAATGACGGCTGGCAAACCGTGGATCCGATACTCTCACGACGCTCAACAATGCAACGACGCTGCGGGCCTCGAGAATGTGGTGGTCGAGTTGAGCGATCCGGACCGCGACGACTTCCTGAACATCGATGGGACCGACGATGAAATTGTGATGTTCGTCGCCATGAGTTATTATTATTGGTAGTCTGCTGGCTCGTGCTGCCGGTGACCGGCGCCCAACGCTACGTGACTCCCTCGGCGGTCGTCGCGTATGGCGCTGACCAGTTGGGGATCGGTGGGGAGGAACTCGCGGCGTGCGGACGGCGCGCAGATCCCAACCGACAACCTGCAAACATTCCTCGGCTATCATGGCTTTCGGAAACCAACGGCCAAAGACCTCCAGGCACTTCAGCGCTGGTGACCGAACGTCCCCTGGAACACGACAAGCCCACCTTCCTCTTCGAAATCGCCTGTCAAAGACTGCGTCAAGACCGATCAACCCTCCGCTTTGACACTAGTCTGTTTGACGGGCACGAGCTTCTTGCTGGGGTAACCTGCAACCGTCTCGCCGCGCGCGCGCAACGACTCCGCCAAGGCATACTTGAACTCCTCCGGCGCGCCGTCCATCGCCTCCCGCAAAGCACCGGTAGCCTGGCTGCCCGGGACGCGCGTCAACGCGCACCGCGCGTCCTCGCGCACCTCGGCGTCGGCCAGGAGCGCGGACATGGGACCGACAGCGGCAGCATCGCCGATTTCGGACAGCATCCAGACCGCGTGCCGGCGCACGTTGGCGTTGGAATGGCTCAGCAGCTTGATCAACTCGGCCTCGACGGCCTCACGCTCCGGACTCGCCCCGGGACGTCCGGCGTGGCGCGCGATCTTCTCGATGGCGCGCTTGGCCGATCGGGCGATCTCGAAGTGGGGATCGGACATGACATCGGCCAGGGGCGCGACGGCGGGCGCGCCCGCCGGTCCGGCGCCCTGCCATGCGGGGCCGCGGACGGCATCATCGGTGCTCTTGATCTTTGCGATCAGGTCGTTGACGGCCGCGGCATCGGCGGCCACGGCGGAGGCGGCGCCAGCGAGAACAACCGCGGCAGCGGTGAGAGTAGTTTCTTTCTTCATGGTGTGAGTCATTGATTCAGAGAGCGGGAAACAGGCAGTCAGAGCGCATAGGGGTAACGTTGCGGACGGCTCATCAGGCGACGGGCGGCTTCGTCTCCGACGATCTCCTGTCGCATCGGGTCCCAGGCGAGTTTCCGTCCGACGATGAGGGACAAGTTGCCGAGCACGCACAGGAAGGCCGTCGCGACGCCCCCCTCGATGTTCATGATGGTCTTGCGTCCGGTCTTGATGCCCTCGAACCAGTCCTCGTGGTGATCGAATCGGGGGCTCTTGGGGACATCGACGCCCCCGGCCGGCTTCTGGAACTCGACCGCCTTTTTCTCG
>JAKLFY010000235.1 GCA_022710935.1 Verrucomicrobiota bacterium | reverse complement strand
CCTCCGAAGGCCTCGCCTACCTCGTCCGCGCCGGCCGCGCCGATCCCACCAACCATGTCGTCGCCACGCGGCTGATGTCGGAACTCGCCTTCCGCAACTTCGCGCTGCCCGTGGGCGAGCCGCTGAAGCATGCAACCGGGATCTTTCACGCGGAATATTCCAAAGATGGACAACAGTGCGATACCTATGCCGGGTACAGCTCGTACCGCTGGGACTTGGGCAGCGAGAAGTTGTTGCGGAGAGTTGATTACGAAAACCTCGGAATCACCATTAGTGCGAGAGCGTGGAGCCCGGATCGTCGACGTCTTGCCGGTGGAAGTACTGACGGCACAGTTCGGGTCTGGGATACAGAGACCGCCCGCCCGGTGGTTGGACCCATGCGCCACGAACAGCGCATTGCGACCGTAAGGTTCTCGCCGGACGGCCACTGGCTCGGAACGGGCAGCTACGACAGCACCGCGAAGATCTGGGACTCCGCAACAGGGGAGTTGAAGGCTACGTTGCCTCATGAGTACACGGTGGCGGTCGTGAACTTCAATCCCGACAGCAGCCGCGTGCTTACGTGGACCTGGCGAGGAGAATGGCGCGTGTGGAAGGTACCGGATGGTACTCCTGTTATGGAAAAGATGAAGACGGCGCCAACCTCCATCAACGCGTCGGGTGTGTGACCGGAAAGTAACCGGTTTTTGATCAACGAGCGCGAAATGAGGTTTCGGGGCTTGTAAGTTATATCTGCAAGGATATAACTAGGCCATGGAAACCTCCCTCTCTGCTCTGCAACAGGAACGTGAACAGGTAGTCGAAGAAATGCGCGCGATTGACCGACTGCGCCGCGGCACCCTCAGCCAGCATTTCCTGCGGCGTCACCACAACGGCAAGACGATCACCCACGGCCCCTACTTCGTTTTGCAGGGCTACTTGCGGGGCCAAAAATTCTCCCGTCACATTCCCGCCGAGCAGGCGGACCAAGTCGCCGGGGACGTCGCCAACTACCAGCGTTTTCAGGCCTTGGCCGAGCGATTTATCACCTTGAGCGAGCAGATCACCGAACGCACCGAAGCCCCGGACAGTAAAAAAAACTCCAGCCGCAGGAGGTCGTCGACGAACGCTTCCGGGAGACGGAGAGTTTCCTGAAAGTGGTGCGCGAGGATCTCGCGCAAAAAGGCGTGCGCAATCTGGAGACGGTGGAAATGGGGTTGCGGGCCGCGATCACCAAGGATGCGCGCCGCCTCTTGGAAGGACTCTACCAGGACCCCGATCTCACGATGCCCAACCACGCCGGCCGGCCCGGGGAGAAATGCCACTGCGGACGCAAGAAGGACGTCGAGACGATTTTCGGGCCGATTACCCTGCGACGAAATTACTTCTACCGCGAGTCGACCGACGAAGGCCGGGCGCCCCTCGATGAAGCGTTGGGCTTGGTGAACGGCTTCTCGCCCACCCTGGTGCGGCTGGCCAACCGGGCGGCCGCCAGAACGGGCTTCGCCGCCGCCGCATCCGACCTGGCCGCCATGGCCAATGTGCAACTGGATGGCCGGCAAATCCAGCGGTTGGTCAATCTCGCCGCCCCCCTCGTCGCGGCGCATCGCGCCCAGGTCAGGCGCCCCAAGGACTTGAGTGCCGATCCGATCCCCGTCCTCTATGTCGAGGTCGATGGCACCGGGGTGCCGATGGACCCCGCCGCTCTCATCGGCCGCGAGGGCAAACAACCGGACGGCTCGGCGAAGACCCGGGAAGCCAAATTGGGCTGCGTCTTCACGCAGACCCAAAGGGACGAAGAGGGTAATGCGGTGCGCGATTATGAGTCGACCACCTATGTCGGCAGCTTTCAAACGGCGAGCGAGTTTGGGGTCGTGATCCGCGCCGAGGCGCTCCGGCGCGGGCTCGGCCGGGCAGTGCGGGTGGTTTTCATCGGCGACGGGGCCGCCTGGATCTGGGAACTGGCCCGGATCAATTTTCCTGACGCTTTGCAGATCCTGGACCTGTTCCACGCCTTGGAGCGATTGCACACTTTGTGTGACGGCCTCTACGGCGTCGGCAGCGCTGTCGCCAAGCGCATGGAGAACCAGTGGGAGCAGTGGTTCAAAGAGGACAAGGTGCTTGCGGTCATTGCCGCTGCCCGCTCCCGGCTCAAAGACTTGGGGGAGCAACCGGACGGACCCGATTCCTTGGACAAACAGATCGCTTACTTCGAAAACCATCACCATCGCATGTTATATCTGTCCTACCACAAACAGGGTCTCTTCTATGGCTCCGGTGTCATTGAGGCGGGCTGTAAGGCCGTCATCGGCCAGCGCCTGAAGCAATCAGGCATGTTCTGGTCGGAAACCGGGGCGCAGAGCGTCCTCGACCTGCGGTGTATCCTCATGAGCCAGCACTGGGACCTGTGCTGGGATCGCGTTTTGCAATCCGGCTACCTGCGCGAGAAAACCGCCGCTTGAATCCAAAGGTTACTTTCCGGTCTCACACCCGCCGCCCAGCGACGAACAAGGTGGCGCTTGCGGTGGCGAACGGATGATGCATCGTTGCCTGGCTTGGCTTTGGGGCCAGATCGTCGCTCCGAGTTCTTTGATCCCAAGGTGCGGGTAACGCCGCGCCCGTCAGAAGTTCGGAGAGGAAAGTCCGGACACCACAGGGCAGGATGCCGTGCGAGGCTCACGCCAAGCACGGGCGCGTCGGGTCAATCCCGACGCGACGGACAGTGTCACAGAAAACAAACCGCCGGACGGGCAACCGTCCGGTAAGGGTGAAAAGGTGGGGTAAGAGCCCACCGCGCCTCCGGCAACGGCGGCGGCACGAAAAACCCCTTCCGGTGCAAGGTAAAATAGGCAGCTGGGCGGCCCGCCCATCAGCTGCGGGTATATCGCATCGGAGCGCGCGACGGCGGTCGCAAGATCGACGCGCAGCGCACCGGCAGGCCTTCGGGCCTGAGAGAAATGACGACCACCACGCCGCAAGGCGTGCGACAAAATCCGGCTTACGGCCCCGGGACTAAGGATCTCCGCCCCACACGCAGGCCACCGACTCAT
>JAKLFY010000234.1 GCA_022710935.1 Verrucomicrobiota bacterium | reverse complement strand
TCCCCACCTCGTGTTACCACGACGCAGTAGCCTTCGGTTACAGGCGGGTGAACGTTCCGCCTGACAGGGACTTTCACCCTGCTGTGTGTACGCCTCCACAGGCGCACGAGTGGGGATGTCCTCATCCCCGATCACTGGGGGCGCAGAATGTGTTCGCAGGCGACGAGGACGTCGCCCTTCCGGCGTGAAAGTTGACGCAGGCAGGGGTGCGGCGGTTGAACGCCGCTTTTCGAGACGGTCTTGGGTTCTTTCCCATAGCAGAGCGGTGCTCAAGCACACGCACTCCATGCGCTCGCGCGCCTTCGTGGGCGGCTTCGATTCTACGCAGGGAGTTGCGCCACAATGTGTTCGCCGATCGCCAGGCAGGCCGTCGCGGCCGGGCTCGGGGCGTTGAGCACATGCAGGGCATTGGGCCGCGCCACGATGTGGAAATCCTGAACCAGACTCCCGCCGGCTGTCATCGCCTGCGCCCGCACACCCGCGCCGCCGGGGGCCAGGTCGCTCACACGGATCTCCGGCACCAGTCTCTGGAGCGATTGACAAAACCGCCTCCTGCTCAGCGATT
Organism: Verrucomicrobiota bacterium; assembly: GCA_022710935.1. Lineage (GTDB taxonomy): Bacteria > Verrucomicrobiota > Verrucomicrobiia > Limisphaerales > J093 > MWFF01. The sequence continues at coordinate 2,473 of JAKLFY010000234.1, read as the reverse complement.
GCGCCAGCTCAGTCCATGCCATCGCCGGATACTGCCGCAGGAATCGCCACAGTCCCGGAAAACTCAGCGCGTCGAGGACATCCGCCGCGTTGAACGTGGTCAGCCGATAGCCCTCGCGCGCGCACGCCAGCACCGCGTTCGGACCCGCCTCGATCCCTCCATGAATGAGCCGCGTGAAGTGCACCCCGAGAAAGGGGAACTTCGGATCCGGCACAGGGTAGATCAGATGCCGCACCAGGTGTTGGCGCTCCGTCTTGAGTCTGTGATACTCGCCTCGAAACGGAATGATCCGCACCTCGCGGCGCTCGCCGGCCAGCCGGGCAACACGATCGCAGTGCAGACCCCCGCAATTGATCAGAAAGTCCCCGCTGTACTCGCCCGCGGTCGTGATCGCCCCCCAACCACGCGCCCGCGACTCGAGACGCAGCACACGCGCGTTCGTGGCAATGCGCCCGCCGCGTTCCTGGATCCGCATGGCCAGCCGGTCGCAGACGGCCCGGTAGTCCACAATCCCCTCCTCCGGCACGCGGGCCGCGGCGATGCCGTTCGCGTGCGGCTCGATCCGGCGCAGTTCGCCGGCATCCAACCGTTGCAGCCCCTCGAGGCCGTTGGCCGCGCCCCGCCGCAAGAGTTCATCCAGACGCGGCAACTCCTCCTCTTCAACGGCAACAACCAGTTTGCCGCAAATCTCGTGCGGGATCTGCTCGGCGCGGCAGAAGGCCACCATCTGACGAATGCCCTCGACGGCCAGGCCCGCCTTGACCGACCCGGGCAGGTAGGAAAGCCCGGCGTGCAGCACGCCGCTGTTGTGCGTGCTCTGGTGGAGCCCGACCCACGACTCCTTCTCGAGGACCGTCACGGTTCGCCGATGATCGCGATCGAGAAGACGATGAGCCGTTGCCAGGCCGACCAGGCCGCCGCCAACAATCAGAATCGAACGCATACGAGGTGATCACGACCAGCACCAGGACGCCCCACGCGCCCCGCCATGACCGCACCAGTTCAACCGCGCCGACATGGCGCCGGCATCTTCCGTCCCCGGTCGGGCCTGGCAAGCCCTCTTTGCTGTCTGGCCCGCATGAGTCCACATTCTGGAGTTCTCGGCCTCGCGGTGGTCTCAACTCCATGAAACATGCGGGCCAGTGGGCTGCGCATTTGCCGCTTGTCACTCCGCGCGCGACCCTTAGATTGCTCGCATGAACAGTCGGGTGCGATGTGGCATGGTCTTCCTGCTGGCGGCCGGAACGCTGCTGGGCCAGGTGACCGTCGAGACCGTCTTCGAACACGAGCAGTACCTCGCTAACGAACGAATGCGGGTCGGGGTGCGCATCACCAATTTCTCCGGCCAGACGCTCCGGCTAGGGGCGAGTCCGGACTGGCTCGATCTGCTGGTGGAAACCGAGAACGGCGGGCTGGTCTCGCAGCGCTCAGCCCCGCCGATCGTCGAGCCGTTCGAGGTGCCGTCCTCGTCCAGAGCGACGCGCTGGGTGGATCTCATTCCCCACTACGAGGTGGGACACGTCGGCCAGTACAGAGTCACTCCGACCGTGCGTCTCGCGGAACTGGGCCAGACCGTGACCGGCAAGCCGGCCAGCGTCCAGGTCACCGGCGGAGCCCGGATCTGGGAGCAGGACTTCGGGGTCCGCCTCGACTCGGGCGATGGCGCATTCGAGGTGCGCCGCTACGCCCTGATCCAGGCCATGAACCAGAAGAAGGTCACGCTCTATGTCCGCGTCTGCGACCAGCAGGAAGCGCGGGTTTTCAACGTCATTCCGATCGGCCCGGTCCTCGCCTTCAGCCGTCCCGAGGCCCAAGTGGACCACTCCGGCCTGCTCCACATCCTCTCTCAAACCAGCGCGCGCCAGTTCACCTATTGCGTCATCTCGCCCAACGGCGAACTGACCCTCCGGCAGGCCCACCGCTACACGAACAGCCGTCCGGCCTTGCGCGCAACGGAAGACGGCAGTGTGACCGTCCGAGGCGGCATCCGCTACATCGCAGCCTCGGATGTCCCGCCGCCAGCAAAGGAATCGGTCGAACCGAGCGCGACGCCACCGAGCGCGACGCCACCCGCGCCTGTCGAGAAGAAGCCTGATTCGAACGCCAAAGAGAATACGAAGAAGAAGCCCAAGCCGAAGAAGTGATCTCCCCTGCTTTTCCAGCCCGCATAGCAGTCCTCTTGCGAAGTCGGACCGCCCTGTGCACCGTCGGGGTGTGAAACATGCGGGCTAGCCGCAGCCAAAGGTCGGAGGGCCGAGCTCCGCGAGGCCCTGATCGAGGACCGGGAGGGTGATCGAGCTTGTCTCCCAAACAGGGCCTCTCCCGCAGCCGCGCGTACGCGTCAACCTAAGTACTGGTTTTCATAAATACACTAACGTATTTGTCCTTGCGTGATCAGATTCTTTGCGGCATAGTTTCTCCGCACGATAAGTGCGATAGCTATGCCAAGAAAAAGCCCATTCTCCATTGTTCT
>JAKLFY010000233.1 GCA_022710935.1 Verrucomicrobiota bacterium | reverse complement strand
AGCGAAATTCCTTGTCGGGTAAGTTCCGACCCGCACGAATCGCGTAACGATCTGGGCACTGTCTCAACGTGGCTCTCGGTGAAGTTGGAGTTCCGGTGAAAATGCCGGATACCTGCAGTAGGACGGAAAGACCCCGTGAACCTTTACTGTAATCTGACATTGGCCGCTGATCCTCGATGTGTAGCATAGGTGGGAGTCGGCGAAGCCCCCTCGTCAGGGGGGGTGGAGACACCGGTGAAATACCACCCTTGGACGGTCGGCGGTCTAACCCGAACCCGTCTAGCCGGGCCGGGGACCGTGTCAGAGGGTCAGTTTGACTGGGGCGGTTTCCTCCCAAAGCGTAACGGAGGAGTTCGAAGGTCAGCTCAGCACGGTTGGCAATCGTGCGCAGAGCGCAAGGGTAGAAGCTGGCCTTACTGCGAGACCGACAGGTCGGGCAGTCGCGAAAGCGGGACCTAGTGATCCAGCGGTGGAATGTGGAATCGCCGTTGCTCATCGGATAAAAGGTACTCTGGGGATAACAGGCTGATCGCGCCCAAGCGTCCATAGCGACGGCGCGGTTTGGCACCTCGATGTCGGCTCATCGCATCCTGGGGCTGAAGAAGGTCCCAAGGGTTTGGCTGTTCGCCAATTAAAGCGGTACGCGAGCTGGGTTCAGAACGTCGTGAGACAGTTCGGTCCTTATCCACTGCAGGCGCAGGAGACTTGACGGGGGCATTCCTCAGTACGAGAGGACCGGGAATGAGCGGCCCCTGGTGTTCCGGTTGTCCCGCCACGGGGCATTGCCGGGTAGCTATGCCGCGACAGGATAAGCGCTGAAGGCATCTAAGCGCCAAGCCATCCCGAAGACCAGGTCTCCCACACCGCAAGGTGTCTGAAGGCTCCCGGAAGACGACCGGGTCGATAGGCCGGAGGTGCAAGGCCCGCAAGGGCTTCAGCCGACCGGTACTAATCAGCCGTGCGGCTTGACCACCTTTTTCCACGACGCGACAAGCCCCCCCGAGGGGGCCGGCGCGCCGCGGAAGGGGCCCACAGGACTTGACGACGCCGGTCCCGCCGGTAGAGACGGCTGGACGCCTCGCACACCCTGGCCCGTTGCCCCGCGTTCCCCCTGTGCCTCCCTTTTTGGCTGGTGACCATGGCGAGGGCGCAACACCCGTTCCCATCCCGAACACGGACGTGAAGGACCTCCGCGGCGATGATACTGTGCGTTCGCACGGGAAAGTAGCACGTTGCCAGCCTTTTCTTTTCCCAGAAGACCCGCGGCTGCGGCCGGCCTCGAACCGGCGCAGGCACGGGTTTTCTGCGTTCTGGACGGGCGCGCGGGGCGGTGCCGCGGGGCCGGAAGGTGACCCGGGCACCGTTGGCGGACGTCGTCGTCGCACGGGCTACGTCGGCAGGGGCGCTGTGGGGAAGCGTGGGAGGGGAGTCTGCGGTTACGGCGCCGGCAGGGGGGCGGAGGCGGCGCGCGCCTTCTCGAGTGCCGCGACCCGCTCGGGGTCGTACCACCAGAAATCACGCACGACCGAGTCAGGCAGCAACTGCGCGCAGTGCACGGCGGGCTGGCCGAACTTGTTCCAGACCAGCAGGCGGTCGCGGGTGATGTGCCAGTGGGGGACGACCAGGCAGTTGGCCATCAGCAGGCGGTCGAGAGCCTGGCCGTAGAACACCAGGTCGGCACGCGTCCGCGCCTGCACGAGCGACTGGAGCACCTCATCGACCGCCGGGTTCTTCAGACCGTTGAAGTTGCGGCTCCCCTCGGTGTCGGCGGCCTCGCTGCCGAAGAGATACAGCTGTTCGTTGCCGATCGAGTTGCTGTGGCTGAAGACCGTGACCATCATGTCGAAGTCAAAGCGCTGGAGCCGGTTCTGGAACTCGGCGGGTTGGAGGGTCTCGACCGTCATCTCCACGCCCAGGCTGCGGAGGCGGCTCTGGTAAGGCTCGGCGATGCGCTCCCAGGTCGGCTCGCCCAGCAGCAGGGAGAAGGCCAGGCGCTGGCCGTCGCGGACGCGGATGCCGTCGGGGCCGCGGCGCCAACCGACCGATTCAAGTAGGATTTCGGCATCCTTGAGGTTCTTCTCGGGGGGCTCATCCTGGCCGGGGGCGCGGAGGGTTTTTTCGAGGGCCATCTTGGGGACCGCGGCGGCACCGTGCCGGGTGCGGAGGTCGCCGAGGAATTCGAGCATGCGGCCGGCCGGCGGGTCGGTGTTGGTCATGTCCGGGCTGTTCTCGAAGAAGCAGCGGGTGCGGGTGTACTGATTGTAGAACAGGTTGGCGTTGGCCCACGGGAAATCGTAGACCATGGCGAGGGCATAACGCGTCTTCAACGACTGGAAGATCGGGCGGCGCAGGTTGAAGACGAAGCCCTGCATCGAGACCGGGCGCGAGTGGCGGATCTCGCGGCGCAGGATGTAGTTGCGCTGTATAAAAGGACCCTTGAAATCGAGCGCCCAGTCCTTGGCGACGGAGACGTAGAAGACGTCGAACTCGCCGCCCTTGAGGGCCTCCTTGGCCGAGGTGTCGTCAAGGTAGACGCGGGCGGTGATGCGGTCGAAATTGTACATTCCGCGGGTGCGCGGCAGATCGCGCCCCCACCACTCGGGGTTGCGGCGCACGGTGATGTACTTGCCGAACTCGTACGCCTCGATGACGTAGGGCCCCGAGCCGACTGCCACGGCGTCGAAGTCCTTGCCGAAGTCCTTGCCCGGCGCGCCGTAGATGTGGCGGGGCAGGATGGGCATCTGGCCGGCGATCAGGGGCAGCTCCTGGTTGCGCGACTTGAAGTGGTAGCGGACGGTGTGCTCGTCGAGCTTTTCAATCCTCGCGATGTCGGCGAAGTACTGGCGGTAGAGGGGGCTGTACTCGGGGTGCGCCATGATCTCGAAGGAGAAGACGAAGTCGTCGGCGGTCACCGGCCTGCCGTCGGAGAAGCGGGCCTGTGGGCGCAGCCGGCAGACCATGGACAGGTAGTCTTCGGCCAAGTCGAGCGACTCGACGAGGTGGCCGTAGGTGGAGAACGGCTCGTTGTCGGCGTAGGACTGGGCGGTCGGGGT
>JAKLFY010000232.1 GCA_022710935.1 Verrucomicrobiota bacterium | reverse complement strand
GCCGGACTTCTGCCAGATGATTGGTGAGGTGGGTCTGGACCCGCGCTGTGTGCGGCCGCTCTGACGTCCTACCGGTTGACGTTTCCGGCTGGGACCAATTCGCGCTTCTCATCCGAAGAGGTGGCCTTGACCGCCAGGCCACCCTGAGCCCTTCCTGCTGGTTAGCAATTTCTCGGCCCGCTGCCGCACTCCCCTGTCCCGATCACTCCGGGCAAGCCCTTCGAGCACTTCCCACCGCCCCAGCGCCGCCGCCAGATCGGCCGCGGCTTTCCTTCGGCATATTGGTCAGTCTGGCAGAGCCAGAGGCGCATTTCAACGCGCAGGCACGGCGATGGAATTGGCATTGCGCACGAACTTGCCTGGGCCTCGGCCTCTGTCATGATCCCGGAATCACGCACCGCGCCAGGGATTACGGTGCAAACTGAAGGGACCGACCATGCCGACATTTAGGTTTGAGGGAATCAAGATCGAGGACGCGCCAAAGAACGTGCTGCCCAAGTGCCCGAAATGCGACAAGCGGCTCGACAAGATCTGGATCAAGACGAAGGGCACCGGGATCGTTGAGCAGAAACAGATCGTCATGTGCCCGTACTGCGAAACCCTGCTTGGGTATGGAACCATGTCCCTGTGAGGTGGGAGCGCTGCTGAACGCACCGCCGAAGGGTCTGGTGGCGGAGGCGTGGATCTGACACGAAAGGCCATTCCGGTGCGACGCAACCTGCCAAGGCGGACAGGTCATCTACTCGCGAGTCGTCCTGGGGTCCCGCCGAGCTCAATACGCCACGCGGAACGTCGGGCTGAGGCAGGCCATCCAGCTCTGCTCAAACACCGGCCAGGGTGGCGGTTGGCGCATGCGCTCCCTTTCGCCAATGGCCGGCTGGAATCGCCGACGACGGGCTGACTGCGCCGGGTCACTGACGGCGAGGCGCGGTTCCGGGTTCGCCGGACCGCGGGCTGTGCGGGGGTGTATCCGGTGCGAATCCCTTTTCGCCTTTCCGCTGCGCACCCCGTTTTGCATTGCCCAGGCTTCATTCGGCTCACCGAATCGCTCAAAGATTACACGCGCAAGGCCGTCCGCCGGCAGTATGCCTCGCTCGATGCCTTCATGCTTCTCTGGACGGGTGCGGCCCAAAAGAGGCTGCTTATCGAGGAACTGGCCCAGCACGGCATCTTTCTCGACGCCCTGGCTGAAGAAGTGGGCCGGGCCTATGATCCTTTCGACCTCATTTGCCATGTCGCATATGACCAGCCGCCGCTTACGCGCAGGGAGCGTGCCGCAAACGTCCGCAAGCGCAACTACTTCACCAAATACGGCGAGCAGGCTCGCGCCGTTCTCAATGCTCTGCTCGAAAAGTACGCCGACGAAGGGCTGGAACCGGTGGAATCAATCGACGTGCTTCGGGTCCGACCGTTCAATCGCCTCGGCACGCCGATTGAACTGGTCCGCGCCTTCGGGGGGCGCGACCGCTACCTCCGTGCCGTCCGCGAGCTCGAACAGGAACTCTACGCCACCGTCTGACTGCTGACGTCTGACCACTGACTACTGACTTCTGGTCTCCCCATGCGTCAGGCCCGCACCCTCGGCGCGCACCTCCTCGACGCCACCCTCGACCGCCTCCTCGCCGCATGAGCCACGACAAATCCACCCGAGGCAATGCCAGCCAGTTCTTTGTCGCTGGAGAATTGTGTCGCCGGGGCTATGCGGCGGTCGTGACGATGGGCAACACGCCGAACACCGATGTTCTGTGCAGCAACCTCGCTGGCACCAAGTTCGTGCACACCCAAGTGAAGACCTTTGTGCCGGGCAACAGGACCTGCAACGTCGGGATCAAGGCGGAACAGGATTGTGGTCCGAACTTCTTCTGGGTGCTTGGAGGTATACCTATGCTGAATTCGGAGCGACCTTTCATGTACTACATCATTCCATCCGCTGATATGAGCACGAATATCAGCAATATCCACCGGAAGTGGCTGTCCATGCCCGGCAAAGAGGGGCGCCAGCATCGCGACAGCAAAGTGCGAGCAGTGAATGTCTCGCGGATGAGCGAGCGTGGGCAACAGTCGCACCCTCGAGGAAGGTGGCACGTACGATGGTCAGTCACAACTCCCGTCGTTCTGTGCTCCAATTACCGCCTGCCGAACCGGCTTGTTCGGAAATCATGGGGTTTGGGGACAAGCTCCACATAGGGAGTGCCAATGCAGGCATTGGATCGGCCTTGCCTTTGGGCTGGTGTCTGAGTAATTTTCGGCATGCTTAAGCTATTGGGCCGGTTCCTGCCCTCGGTCACCGCCACCGGTGTTTTCGTGGCCACCCTTGTGTCAATCCTCGAAGGCCGAGCGGCGGAATCTCCCAGCAAACTGGAAAGCGAGCCCGACGGCTGGGTAGACGTACTGCCGCCCGCGGACCTCAAAGGCTGGCATCGTACGCCCGTGCCGCCGACCGGGCGCCTGGGTCGCGACCAATGGCACGTGGAGCGCGATCAGAAGCTGCTGATCTGCGATGGCGACGGCGGACACGACATGCTGCTTTCCGACCAGGAATTCGGCGACGCGATCTTCCACGTCGAGTTCCGCTACACGAAAGTCGCGGGCAAAGCCGGGTACAACAGCGGCATCTATGTGCGCAATTCCAAGGACGGTGCCATCTGGCATCAGGCGCAAATCGGCGATGCCAGCGGCGGCTACCTCTTCGGCGAAACGTCGGCAGCGCTTGGCCAGAAGAAGTTCTTCAGCCTGGACAAACAGATCATGAGTCCGCGGGTCAAACCGGCGGGCGAATGGAACACGGTCGAAATCACTGCGCAAGGCAAGACGCTGACCCTTTGGGTCAACGGCGCGGTCACCTGTCAGTTTCAGGATTGTGGCCGCGAGCAGGGCCACCTCGGCGTCGAGGGCGAGGGCTACCGCATCGAGTTCCGCAACTTGAAGGTCAAGACGCTGCGGTGAGGGCCGCCCGCTCGTCGAGCGGCTGTCCGTCACCTTTCGCCGCAGACAGCCGGACTTCTGCCAGATGATTGGTGAGGTGGGTCTGGACCCGCGCTGTGTGCGGCCGCTCTGACGTCCTACCGGTTGACGTTTCCGGCTGGG
>JAKLFY010000231.1 GCA_022710935.1 Verrucomicrobiota bacterium | reverse complement strand
GAGTCTCCTGAGATGAAAACCGCCGTCCACGTTGATGACTTCCCCGGTGCTGAAAGGCAGCAGGCCCTGGGCAATGGCGGCGACGGCTTTGCCGACATCCTCGGGCGTGCCCCAGCGCTTGATGGGCGTCAAGCCGCCCTCGATCATTTTGTCATACTTCTCCTTCACCGGTCCGGTCATGTCCGTGCTGATCACACCCGGCCGGATCTCATAAACGTTAATGCCATGCTCGGCCAGGCGCGCGGCGTAGAGGGAGGTGAGCATGGAAAGGGCCGCCTTGGACATACAGTAATCGCCTCGATTGACCGAGGCGGTGTAGGCGCTGATCGAAGAGATAGTAATGATGCTGGGTCGGAAAGCGGCGGGCGGCACGCTCGCCCGGCGCTGCTCGATCATCCATCCGGCGGCAAGCTGTGTGAGGAAATACGGCCCCTTAAGGTTGATATCTATAAGGCGGTCAAAGCTCGCCTCGCTTGCTTCGAGAATATCGGCGCGAACATCCGGCGCCACGCCGGCATTGTTAACCAGCAGGTCCAACCGGCCCAAGACCGCCTTGGCAAACTCGATGAGCTGGTGCCGGTCCGCGCCCTTTGCTATGTCCGCCTGACAAATCTCGACCCGGACGCTCTTGTTGCCCTCCCGGGCTGCGGCGAGGCAATCCGCCGCCGTCTGGCGCGCAGCCGCGGTGTTGCCGGCAAAGTTGACGACCATGTCGTAGCCGACCTTTGCCAACTCCAGCGCGATGCCACGCCCAATACCGCGCGACGCGCCGGTAATCAGGGCAACCGGATTCATGGTGGTCCAGCATAGTTGCGGCAATGCGAAGCAAAAGCAAAATATCCGGCAAGGCGGCGCCAGGTGATTGCGGTAGGGACGCCGGTTGCCCGGCGCCCCCCGCACAGATCCCGGCGAGCGGTTTTCCCGCACCGGGCTCTTCACCCCCACTCGCTCACGCACGGCAGGCCCGATAGTGGTCCCCAAACAGACACACTCTCTCCGCCTGTTGGGGTTCCCACCCAGGCTTGCTCGGCAGTCCAGGGTTGGTGGCACGCTCCACTATCCTGGGCAGCGGCACGGCAAAGCGCCGGAGCAACTTATTGAACCTGCGCCACGTGTAACTCCGTCTCTGACTGCGCCGATTGAGCCATTTGAATAGCTCGCGCAGCGTCAGGGTCCGGTAGTCGCTCAGGCTCTTGGAGTTGCCTATGAGGCCATAGTAATTCCAATGTCCCTGATGCTTTCGGGCCACAGTTTTCATCAGCTCTCCGAGCTTCTGGTGTCGCTGCTCCCGTATCCATTCGGTGAACCGCTCCACCGCACCCCGCAGCTTCTTGCGGCTGGTGCGGCGTTTGACGATGGCGAAGCCCTTGCGGCAGGCTTCCCAGCGAAACTCAAAGCCCAGGAAGTCAAACCGCCCGTTATGCCCGCCGCCGTTCCGACCAAAACGCAGCGTCTGCGTTTTGTCCAGCGCCAGTTCCAATCCGAATTTGGCCAGCCGTTCTTTAACGGCCTGGGCGAACGCTTCGGCCTCGTGCCGGTAATCGAAGCAGCAGACAAAGTCGTCCGCATAGCGGAACAACCGGCTCTGCCCGCGATTAACCCTGCGAACCTTGCGCTCAAACCAGAGGTCCAGCACATAGTGCAGATATACGTTGGCCAGCACCGGGGAGACTATACCCCCTTGCGGGGTGCCACTCTCCGGGTGCTCAATGCGTCCGTCTTCTTCGAGGATGCCCGCCCGCAGCCACTTGCGAACGAGCCGGATAATCGCTCCATCGTTGATTCGTTGCTCCAGCATCCGGACCAGCCAATCGTGCCGGATATGGTCGAAGAACCCTTTGATGTCGGCTTCATAGACGAATTGGAATTGCCCGCGATACAGCGTGTCGGTCAGTTCCGCCACCGCTTGGTGCGGCGAGCGCCCCGGCCGATAACCGTAGCTGCACGGCAGAAAGTCCGCCTCGAATATCGCCAGGAGGATTTGCGCTATCGCCAGCTGTACCAGCTTGTCCTCCAGCGTGGGAATGCCCAAGGGCCGTAGTTTCCCGTTACCCTTGGGGATGTATTTGCGCCGCACCAGCCGGGCACGGTAACTCTTGTTGATGAGCCGCTGCACCAGGGAACGAAGGTTTTCCTCCAGGTTCTTCTCGTATTCCTCGAAGGTCACTCCGTCCACTCCGGGGGCCGCTTCCTTCCGCAATTGGTAGAAGCATTCCCTCAGATTGGCTGGGTTAAGCAGCCGGTAGAGCCCGCCAAAGCGGTGCGTTTTGTTCTGAACTGCTTTCTGGGCTATGGCCCGCAGGGAGGTTGACCAGTTGGATGCCGTCGTTCTTACGGCGCTGGTTTCCTGTGCAGGCTGCGTGGGGGTGTCGGCCCCTTCGCCGGCTTGGGGCCGACTACTATGGACCGATCTGATTCCCGGATTTGCCTGGGGGCCTTCTCCTTGTCGTTGAAAGCCCCTTCCCGATTGGCTCCCGTAGTTGGTGCGTCGGGGCTCCTCCGGGCGTCCCAAGTTTCCGTCACCTCTCTCTTCGCGTGCCATGCGCTTCGACCCCGGCAGGTCTCCAACGGTCTCACCGATAGCGACCGCCTTCGTGTTGGGTTCCGCAGATGCGACAGCGTCCCCACCCGCATTGACTGTTTCGAGGCTGGATGGCTTTAGCGGGGTGCGACTCCCGCTTACGGCCTGCGAAGTTCCCTGTGTATGCTTCCAAAGGGTCGTTCGGCTGGCTTCGCCTGCAGCAATGCCCGCCTGTCCTTCCCTCCGGCAACACTCGGTACTGGGTGGCTGGTTAGGCCTTTCCATTCATTTCTTTCGTTCTGTACTTTGTCATGTTCGTTTCATGCCAAACTTGAGGGTCTTTCACCCTCAGAGGTGACGTCCTTCTTGGCGCACCGCATCTCAGTTTTTGAGCGGTGTTTTCCTGGCAAAGGCACCAGCGCAGCGGCTGAGCAACCACGGTGTGGCATTGACCCCTCCCGAACACATTTTCCAAGCACGCCCACCCCCCCGCCAAGGCTGGGCAGGCCCGCCGTCCGGCCCCCGTCCCAATACCGTAGTACCTCTAACCCCGGGTTAGAGGTACTACGGTATTGGGACGGGGAGC
>JAKLFY010000230.1 GCA_022710935.1 Verrucomicrobiota bacterium | reverse complement strand
ACCGGGAGCGATCTGGCCGAGAGTGTTCCTATCCCGCGCGCTGTGTCCGGGCTCAGAGCTCCGGCCAGGTACGTGGCGGTGGGTGGCGCCAACACCTGCGCGGTGCTCGCGGATGAGAGCGTGTGGTGCTGGGGCGACAACAGCTCAGGCCAACTCGGGATCGGCACAATCACGGGTGTTGAACCAGTGCCTAGCCAGATCACGGGGTTGGACGGCCAGGTTGTCAGTATTGACATCGAGAGCGGCTACGATCCGATGGATAACTCCGAGGAGCCCGAGACGAGGGTCAGTCTGGCGTGTGCGGTCAAGGCTGACGGCACACTGTGGTGCTGGGGGGCCAATTCACGCGGCCAGTTGGGAGACGGACAGCTCGAGGGCAGTCCCGTTCCATCGCCCACGCGTGTTGACGCGCTGGGCTCCGATGTGATCGCGGTCAGCGTGAGTGCGCTAAGCGCGTGTGCTCTGAAGGCCAACGGAAAAGTCTGGTGTTGGGGGTATAACGTGTACGGGCAGGCCGGTGACGGGACGACCTCCGATGTCCGTCTTCCGGTCGAAGTGGTAGGCCTCGATAACGTGGTCGAGGTGGCAAACGGCGGCAGCCACAGATGCGCGCTGGATGCCAGTTCCAGAGTGTGGTGCTGGGGGAAGAACGTCAGCGGGGAATGCGGCGTTGGCAGTCCTTCCAAGCCGGACAGGGTGCCGGTTCCGGCACAGGTCACCATCCCTTATGGGAAACCGGTCCATGTTGCAGCCAGCGCAGGCACCACGTGTGTGCTCCTGGAGGACGGAACCATTTCGTGTTGGGGCAACAACTCCCAGGGCCAGCTCGGAAACGGTACAGTCCTGAATACCATGCCCTATGGCACGACCAGTCCTACCCAGGTCCTTGGGCTGAGCGGGGTTGAGAGCGTCGCTTGTGGCGGCGCAACGTGCGCATCAACCCACGAAGCGGTGTGGTGTTGGGGAGACAACTACTACGGCGAGCTCGGCAACGGGACGACTTCCACAGATGGCGGTGTGCCCACACCAGCCAAGGTCCTGCACTATTGTCCGTGACGGCGTGTTGCCGGGCGGGCTTCGTGAGCAACGGAAGGGTGTGCGAGCCGCGGGTGTCGGGCGGACCGGTCGAAGCTCATGCGTCGAGGGTGTCCCCCGATCCGCTGGACATGGATGCCGCACCGCCGTCCGGCGCGCGTACCCTCTGCCGGTCTCGCAAGATCCCCCAAGCCCGCCAGGGCTTCTGCATGCCCCGCCGACGGCTCTCAGCCGTTGGCGGCTGTTTGCGCATATCGGTTTCGGATTCCGCTGCTGCGCGCCGTGAAGGTCCACTGGCACGCAGGCTCGACGGTGCCTGCGCCCCTGTCGCTCCCCGCCGGCACCGGGGTCACGCGCTCACCCCCGACACCTGGTAACGTGAGTAGAGGAGAAGACGCATCATGCCATCGAGATTCCTTGCCGGTTCCGTGATCCTCGCCGCATTCGCGCTCGTCGCTTGCAGCGAGGCCGACTCCAGCACCGAGGTGCAGGCCGACGCGGCGTGGATCGACACCGGACCCGATGCGTCCAACGCATCCGACACGGAGGGGGGGCCCGACGCTCCCGACGCCGCCGTGTGCGAGAACAAGTTCGAGGGCCTGTCCCCCCTGGAGACTTCCTGCGCCTGGGTCGGTGAGAGAGGCCCGATGCACGACGTCTGGGGCGCCTCGCCCACGGACTTCTACGCCGTCGGGCGCAACGGCGTCGCCATGCACTACGACGGCTCCTGTTGGACTCCCCTCGACCTGGGAACCTACGAGAGCCTGTTCGGGGTCTGGGGGACCTCGGCCTCCAACGTGTTCATTGCGGGCCGGAACTGGGTCTATCGCTTCGATGGAAACACCTGGCGACGGCAGCAGATCGACGGACATGGCCTGAGCTGGATATCGGGACTCTCCGAGTGCAGCGTCTTCGGCAGCGGTGAGGCCGGCTCCGTACACCACTTCGACGGAACGTCGTGGAGCCGATTCCCAACCCCCGGCCCCGAGCCCGGAAGCCCCGACGCCTGGTCCATGAAGGGGGTGTGGGGGACCTCCGACTCCAACCTGTACCTGATCGCAAACGGAGAGCCTTACCCTCGAGGCAAGATCGCCCACTACGACGGAGTAGCGTGGACCATCATGTTGGAGGATGCCGGTCCGCGCCTGGAACAGATCTGGGCGGCCGGGCCCGACGACATCTACGTGGTGGGTGGATTCAATAGCGAGAGCGTGATCCTGCACTTCGACGGAGCGGCATGGTCGACAGTGTTCTCCGACATGGGCGGGGGGCTCAGTGCGATCTGGGGGCGCTCCGGAAATGACGTGTACGCTGCAGGGTTGTTCGGTCGAGTGCTTCACTATGACGGTGTGGCGTGGAGCGAGCTCGGAGCGTTGCCCGAGTCCCAGGTCATCAGGAACCTCTCCGGCTCCGGCGACAAGACATGGCTCGCCGCGGACTCGGGCATCCTGGAGCTCGAGGGCGACCAGCTCTCGTTCGCGGTCCGGTGGCCCATCAACTGGTCGATAGAAGCCCTCGGAGGGTGTGCTCCCACCGACGTCTTCGCGGTCGGGATCGGTCCGGTGTCCGGCACCGGTTCCCAAGGCCTGATCGTCCGCCGCGAAGGCACCGATTGGAATCCCATGCAGATCCCCTCGACCGGGAGCTTGCATGGCGTCTGGTGCTCGAGCCCTGGTGACGTGTTCGCCGTCGGAGCAGACTCCACCGTGCTTCACTATGACGGCTCCGGATGGACGAAGCTCTCGCTGCCCGTCGCGCCAGGGTGGCTCAACGGCGTGTGGGCAAGCTCGCCGAGCGAGGTCTTCGTGGTTGGGGAAAACGGCTCGATCCTGCGCGGGGATGGCAATCAGTGGGAGGTGCTCGACTCGGGCACCCACGAACGGCTGCGAGCGGTCTGGGGCACGAGTCCGATCGACGTCTACGCCGCGGGCGATGGAGTGCTGCTGCACTATGACGGAAAGGTCTGGTCCAAGGAAGCCTCGGCGCAGATCCGGAGCCTCTGGGGGGCGGACAAGGACAACGTGTTTGCGGCCGCCCAGGGCTCCATTCTCCGCCGCGAGGGAACGGTCTGGGTGAAGGCGCACGAGGAGCCGTATTCCGCGCAGCTCGGCTACGCCGAGTACTGGGGCATTGCGGGCTCC
>JAKLFY010000023.1 GCA_022710935.1 Verrucomicrobiota bacterium | reverse complement strand
ATGTCTCGATGGGCGGCCTGGTGGGCATTGCCCTGGCCACCATTGTGATCGCTGGGGCGGCGTTGTTGGTGATCGCCGGGGTCTACGGCTCGACGGAACTCCAAGCCAAAGCGATCGAGGCGGGCAAGAGCTCGAAGGGCGGTGCGACCTTCATCCTGGATGCGTTCAACCTGATCCCGGTCGTGCTGGGTGCCGGCGCCGGCAAGTGGCTGATGTTCCTGCTTGCGGTGGCGGCCTTCCCTCCGGCCTGTTTCTCGGCCTTCATCGCGGCGAACAGTTTTAAGACCACGCTGCCCAAGGTGAACCCGTTCATTTCAGTCGGCATCGGCGCCGCAGTCAGCATCGTGCTGGCATTGAGCGGCTACGCCGGCGACGCGGCGGCCAAGGTGTTCCCTATCATCGGCGCTTCGTTTGGCCCGATCTGCGGCGCCATGCTCGTGGACTACCTGCTGGCGGGCAAGAAATGGAGCGGCCCGCGTGCGGGCTTCAACCCGGCCGGGTGGATCGCCTGGGCGTTGGGCTTCATCGTGGGTATTGCACCCTTTTTGAAACTTAGTATTCCGTGCCCGCCCGTCGCAGCGTTCGTTGTCGGCGCCGTTGTGTATTGGATCTGCGCCAAACTGGGGATGCTCTCGGCCCTGGTGCCGCTCCCGGCGGCGAATGCGCCCACGAGCAAGTAAGTTCTCTTTCCCCTTGCAAGACGCAGGCTCGCCGCCCGGATCGTCCGGGATCGTGCGGCGAGCCGGCCCGTGGTCATACCCGCGCCATCTTCTGTTGGCGCGGTGAGCCGGATCATCTCAAGGCAGGCTGGCGACGGTCTGCCGACACCGCACGGGATCTAGCATGTCTCGAGTCACGATCGTGGGCGCTGGAATGATGGGCACGGCCATGGCCTGGCCGCTTAGTGATAACGGTCATCAGGTCCGGCTGGTGGGCACTCACCTCGACCGGGAGCTCATCGACTCCTGTCTGGCCCAGCGCTTTCACCCCCGCCTGCGGCGGCGGTTGCCTGACGCCGTGCAGCCGTTTCACGTCGACCAACTCGAACAGGCGGTGCGGGGCGCCGACGTCATCGTCAGCGGAGTCAGTTCGCCCGGCGTGCACTGGATTGGCCGCGCCCTGGGGCCCCACCTCGAACCGGGCATGAGGATTATCGCCGTCACCAAGGGGCTCGAGGCAACCGCGGGTGGGGATTTGCGCATCCTGCCCGACGTGCTGGCCGATGAGTTGCCGGCGGGGCTGCGCGAGAAGGTGAGCGTGGCGGCGATCGGCGGGCCATGCATTGCCGGCGAACTGGCCGGGCGGCGCCACACGTGTGTCTATTTCACGTCGCGCGATCGGGCGGTTCTTCCCGTCCTGCGTCAGATGTTCAAGACATCGTATTACCACATCTTCCTTTCGACGGACATCGTCGGTGTCGAGGTCTGCGTGGCGCTCAAGAACGCCTACACGCTGGCGGTCGGCCTGGCCGAAGGCATGCTCGATCGGTTCGGCGGGCCGGACGAGGCGGGGGCGCGAAACCACAATCCGGCCGCGGCTCTCTTCGGCGCCAGCGCGAAGGAGATGGCCCGGCTGGTCGGAATTCTGGGAGGCAATCCGGACATGGTGGCGTCGCTGCCCGGCGTGGCCGATGAATATGTGACGTGCATGGGCGGACGCACGGTGCGTCTGGGCCGTTTACTGGGGAAGGGCCTCACCTACGAGCAAGCCCGCGCGGAACTGGCAGAGGAGACACTCGAGAGCGCATTTGTGGTGGCGCAAATCGCCAAGGCGCTGCCCGCCCTCGAGGCGCGCGGTCTGCTGGGGCGCGACGAACTCCCGCTGACGCGATGCCTGTGCCGTGTCATCGCGGGTCGGGACCCGGTGGAGGTCGAGTTCGACCGTCTATTCACAGACGATCTCCGCTGATGCCTGCCCCGGCTTCGATGTTCGTCAGACCAGGCTCTCCCCTGCGGGGTGTTCTGAGTCTCTTCGCGCCCGCGCCGCCGGCGGCGGTCGCGCTCGAAGATCCGATCGAGATCAAGGCGCAGTATGCCTATTGGCAGCGCCGGATCCTGATCTCCACGATCGTCGGGTACGCCTTGTACTATTTCGTCCGCAAGAATTTCAGCATCGCAATGCCCGGCATGGGGAAGGAGTTGGGCATTAGCAAGGCCGATCTGGGCCTGTTCCTGACCCTGCACGGGCTGCTCTACGGCGTCTCGAAGTTCGCCAACGGCATCCTTGGGGATCGGACCAACGCGCGCACGTTCATGGCCGCAGGATTGCTGCTGTCCGCGATCGTCAACGTGTTCTTTGGGTTTTCATCGACCCTCATCACGCTCGGGGTGTTGTGGATGCTCAACGGGTGGATCCAGGGCATGGGATTCCCCCCGTGCGCCCGGCTCATGACCCATTGGTTTCCTCCCAGAGTGCTGGCGACGCATTTTTCTATCTGGAACACGTCCCACTCGATCGGTGCCGGCCTGGTTGTCGTGCTCTGCGGGTACCTGGCTGCCTATCACTGGCGGCTCTGCTTCTTTGTTCCCGCCGGGCTGGCCATCCTCGGCGCGCTTTTCCTGCTCGTCTCGCTGCGGGACACGCCGCCTTCCCTGGGTTTGCCGGAGGTGGAAGGCACCAGGCAGAAGGCAACCGACGCTGGTTTTTCATCGGCGCTTCTCAGGCAGGTGTTCGGCCACAAGTACATCTGGCTGCTGGGGATGGCGAGCTTTTGTGTCTACAGCATCCGATATGCCGTGCTCGACTGGGGGCCCACCTTTCTCACGGAAATGAAACACGTCAAACTCGAACACTCGGGGTGGATGGTCGCCGCGTTCGAGGTGGCTGGGGTGGCAGGCATGCTGATTAGCGGATGGCTGACCGACCGGGTCTTCGGCGGGCGAGGCGCGCGGCTCTGCGTGATCTCGATGGTCCTGGCGGGAGTGTCAATCCTCCTGTTCTGGCAACTGGCAAGCCAGGCGGTGTGGCTCAACACGCTGCTGCTTAGCCTGGCGGGCTTCTTCATCTATGGGCCCCAGGCCCTGGTGGGCATCGTGGTCGCCAACCTCGCCACGAAACGGCTCGCCGCGACCGCGATCGGGTTCACCAGCATCTTCTCCTACGCCAGCACCCTGGTCTCGGGTTGGGGCTTGGGCGCTCTGGTTCAACATCACGGGTGGGACGTCACATTGGCGGGTCTGACGGGCATGGTCGGTTTGGGCACTCTCTTCTTTGCGTTAGTGTGGCCCGCCCAGGTCCATGGCTACGCCGCTGATGCGCCTTCACCCGCAACAACACCCCCCGCGACAACGTCTTGAATTGGGCAGATTGCCGGTTTGTCATGGCCTCCTGACATGATCATTGTGAACACATCAATTCCATCCCACTCCCGCCGCCGTTTCCTGCGGCTCTCGATTCTGGGCGGCGCCGGCCTCGGTCTGCTTGCCCCCCGCGTCTTGAGGGCCGAACCCCGACTGACGATTTTGGAGACCCGGATCATCAGTCTGGATCACGCCAATTACCACGGCTGGCCCACACTGGCCCGAAAGAGAAACGGCCAGTTGCTGCTGGCGTTTTCCGGCGGACGCGAGGGACACGTGTGTCCGTTCGGCAGAGTCGACTTGATGGTGTCTGGCGACGAGGGTCGGACGTGGGGCTGGCCGCGGACCGTGCTGGATTCGAACATTGACGATCGGGATGCCGGGGTGCTCGAGACGGCGCGTGGCAGCCTCCTGGTCACGACGTTTACCTCGCTCGCGTACGAGCCGGCACTCGCGAGCGCGCGGAAGAGCGGCGCCTGGGATGCGGAACGCCTGGCCCGCTGGGAAGCCGCGCATCAAAGACTGAACGATGACGACCGCAAAGCCGAGTTGGGGGAGTGGATCATCCGATCCGTTGACGGCGGTCGGACCTGGTCGCCGCGGCAGGCCAGCCTCGTGAACAGCCCGCACGGCCCCATTCAACTCTCCGATGGCCGGCTGCTCTATGCCGGCAAGGAACTCTGGACCGGTCGGAAACGCGTCGGAGTCTGCGAGTCGACCGACGACGGACAGTCGTGGCGCTGGCTCGCCGAGATCCCCGCGCGCGAAGGCGATCGTGGCGAGGACTACCATGAACTTCATGCCGTCGAGTGCGGAAGCGGACGGCTGGTCGTCCAGATCCGGAACCACAATCAGGCCAATCCGGGCGAGACTCTGCAGACCGAATCGTCCGATGGCGGTCGCACTTGGACGGTTCCGCACCCCATCGGCGTGTGGGGCTTGCCATCGCATCTTCTGCGGCTTCGTTCCGGGCATTTGGTGATGACGTATGGCTACCGCCGCGCTCCTTATGGCAACCAGGCGCGGCTCAGTACGGATGAGGGACGCACATGGTCCGAGCCGCTGACTGTGTCTGCCGACGGCACCTCCGGCGACCTCGGTTACCCGAGCACGGTCGAACTCGAAGACGGATCGCTTCTGACCGCCTGGTATGAGGTGGTCAAGGGGCGCCCGCTGGCTGTCTTGCGCCAGGCGCGGTGGAGAATCGAAGCAGTGGTCAGACCATGACGACACGGCTCCAGGCATTCAAATGTCAGAGGTCGATGCGAACGTGAGACCATCGGGACAATGTCATGGTTTGACCCCTTGGGCGGTCCGGTAGGAATAGTGGCGTCGGCGCACGGTGGTCAGAAAAGCCCGCTTCCAGGCTGGCATCGCGGGGTCGAGCCCGCCGGATGCGTTCGGCTCAGCCACAGTCAGGTCAGGCTCTGTTTCGCTTGGGCGACCCGATTCTCCTGCGCCGCTGGCCTGAGCCGCTTTGGCGGCGCGGAAGAACCACCGCAGGGCCTCGCGCCAGCTCTCCGACTGCCACGGCTCTGGCTGCTTGGCCTGTTCCGCCCAGGCGTTGAAATCCCGTGCCGTCTGGTGATTGACACCGCCGCGCCCGCGCCGGCAGAAACTCAAGTACCACCGCACCGTGATCGCCCAACTCTGCCGCTGCCGGTCGGACAACTCGGCCCGTTCCAGCCACTGCGCCCAGTCGGAGAAATGAACCTCCTCGATGTTGTCGGTTTTGCCGGCTCAATAATCACCTGATAAACCGGCAAAACTGTCGCTTTATCCGAACCGCAGCTCTGGCTGCGCGGACCCGGCCTTGCCTCCTTAACCGTTGCCTAATAAGCAACTGCATCCTTGACTCGTCAAGTGCAGAATGCTCTATTACACCCGTGAATCCCGACAAAGTGAACGTTCACACCGCGTTCCTGATAAACCGACAAGTTTGACGTTTATTAACACTGTTAGGTGTGTCGTGCGCTTGCCTTTCTTGGTCAACATTCTGGTGTTTACCGCCGGTGTCTGCACGGGCTGCGTGATCCCTTGGCCACGGTCGGGTGAGGTGGTGGTGGCGCCGGACGTTCGCGGCCGCGTCCTTGATTCATTGACAGGACAGCCACTGTGGCGAGCCGAGGTCACGGTTGATTCCCGTCTAGAGACCCGAGTCTTCACGCAGGCCGATGGCACTTTCCACATCAGCGAAGTCCGGAAGAGGTACCGAATGGAGTTCATTGAGCCAGGCGGTGTGATGGGCTACTGTCCACCCGTTGGCCCCGTCTTCTGGTCTGTCATGGTGACGATGCCCGGCTACCATGACTGTTCTGCGTCGATCTTCTGGGACAGCGACGAGTCACGATCCTCCACGAACCTCCATGGTCCCTTCGTCCTTCATGATATTCTCCTGAGTCCGGATGAGCGATGATCCCGCACACACCTTACCAGACGGTGCAGCGAACGGGAGCCAGCCGATTCGCTCAGAGACAAATCGAACGTCATCGGCGGCTGGCTCCTGTCGCTGACCTGCGTTCGCCGGGGTTGGTCGCCACGACGCCAGTGATGAGGACACGACCACGGCAGAACGGTGAGTCGAGCACAATGACCGGCCTGCGCGTTGTCCTTGATTCGTGTCATTCGTGGTCAAGACTCGGCGGGGAGAGGAGAACCACGAATCACACGAACCACACGAATGGCCGAGGCGGATCCTGGCAGACGGGTGATGGGAATTCGGCGAACCAGTCGGTGGAGGCAAAAGGCGACCAGATCACTGGCTCTGATGGCTGAACCCGGTGACCTCCAGAATGCTTGTGGTCGCCGTGCCTCACCTCACCGTTCGGCGTAATTCTCATGCGTATCTCGATTCTCATCGTCGCTGTTTCGGTATTGTTGGCGGCTGCGGGCTGCTCGCGCGCTCCAGTCCTCACCATCAAGAATCAGTCGTCGCTCACGCTCAGCAACGTCGTGGTGTCAGGCACAGGTTTCTCGGAGCGCATTTCCAATATTCCTGCAGGTGGCAAGCACCGGCTGCGCGTTCGACCTCAAGGCGAGTCTGGAGTCCGGTTGGTGTTTGATGCGGGCACACAGCATGTGGATTCTGGAGCGCAAGGGTATTTCGAGGCTGGCGGAGGCTATCGTATCACGGCGACCGTCGGGACGAACCTGAGCGTTTCGGTTTCTGGCGAGTTGCGGAAGTGCTGACATGACCAGAACGCCGAACAGAATCGCTGGAGCGACCAGCCACCCCGCTTCGCAGTTCGAGAGTCGCCGGCTTCGGCGACGCGCCCTGGTGGTCGAGCGTCACGGGCGTTATCACGCACGGCGGGACGGCTGTCGCCAGTTCCCCAGGCAAATCGCGTTGTGGCAAATCGCGTTGTGAAACAGATTATCCCCTTCCTTGTAGTGGCAGCCATTCTCACCGGTTGCAGTTCTGCTTCCGAGTTGGCTCGTGTTCGTTCTCCCGATGGCGAGGCATGCATTATCGTTGCGACCAAGGAGAAGCGCGGGATGTCACTGCCCGGACCGGAACCGCCAAAGACGCTGGCGAAGCGGGCCAGATTCTCGGTCGAGGTGAAAGGGAAGATCGTTCACGATACTGGCGATCAGGATGTCGGGGTCTACCGGTCGTTGCCCTTCGCGCTGGATGTCGCCTGGGCTCCCGACTCCGCCCACGTGGCGTATCGCTTGCTCACGACTCTTCGAATTGTGGGCAGGGACGGCGCTGTTCAGCAGGCAGGCATCGTATGCACGAACTCGCTGATTTCGTCCTTCAAGTGGATTTCCAGCAGCCAGTTCGGATCGCCCTTCTCCGCCCAACCCGATCTGCCGGCGGCGGTCGCTCACCTGTGGCGTTCGGCCTGAAAGTCCGGTTGAGCCACTGGTGGTGGAGTGGTACTGGTCCCAATCTACGGATATTCAGGGGATTCGTGAGGCGCTGCACCGGGAGCCGTTCGAGCCACTCTCGATCCGACTCGCAGACGGGGGTTCGCTCCCGGTGCCGCACCCTGATTTCGTTGCGCTGGGGCCTCGTCGGATCGTGGTCGTTGCCGAGGACGATTCGTGGTCTGTCATTGAGCCGCTGCTGATCGTTTCGCTGGACCAGAACGGAGGCCGTGCAGCGACAGCGCCGGGTTCGACCGATGCCTCCGTGTGACGCACCCGCTTGTCTTTCGGTTCGGCGGTCCTTTTCTCGTGTGTGAGACTGTCCGGGTCTTGGACACCCAGCACGTCCATCCAGGTGTCGATGGGGTATCGACCCGGAGCCAGGAAGCCCAGGGGCGCGTCCATCACGCGGGCTTGACAGTCAAGCAAGGGGGGGCGAAGGGCGGGTGCATTGGCAGTCGTGATTTGCTCTTTATCCCTGGCCGATTTGTTGTTAGAGGATTTCCCCATGCAATTGCATACCACTCTGACTCGCCGCGCGTTTCTCGCTCGCGGTTCCCTAGCCGCGGGCGCCACGCTCGCTCTTCCGCGGCTGACGTTTGCCCAAGGTTCTCCCAACAACAAAGTCAATGTCGGCTTTGTCGGGGTTGCCAATCGCGCCGGTGACAACCTGAACGAAGTCGCTGGGCTGACGAATTCGGTCAATGTGGTTGCGCTGTGCGATGTGGACGCCAACTACCTGGCGGCCGCGAAGGAGAAGCATCCGGGGGCGCAAACCTACGCGGATTTCCGGCGTTTGATTGATCAGAAGGGGATCGATGCCGTGGTGGTGGGTACCCCCGATCACATCCATGCTGTTGCATGCGCGGCCGCGCTGCGCACCGGTCGGCACGTCTATTGCGAGAAGCCGTTGACTCGCACGGTTTCCGAGGCGCGCGTCGTTGCGAATCTTGCGCGGCAGCACCGGCGCGTGACGCAGCTCGGCACTCAAATCCACGCCACGGCGAATTACCGAAGGGTGGTCGAACTGATCCAGTCCAAGGCGATCGGTCTGGTGCGCGAGGTTCATGTCTGGGTGGCCGCCAGCTACGGTGGCATGGAGCGGCCCACCGACACGCCTCCAATCCCGGCGGGCTTCGACTGGGATCTCTGGCTCGGCCCGGTCGAGTTCCGTCCGTACCATCCCGACTATGCCCCGTTCAAGTGGCGGAACTGGTGGGCTTTTGGGGGCGGCTCGCTTGCGGATTTTGGCTGTCACTTCATGGATCTGCCCCATTGGGCGCTCGACCTCCGGCATCCACTGTCCGCCGAACCGGTGGATGGCCCGCCTGTGCACGCCGAGTCCACGCCGCCTTGGGCGATCGTTCGCTACCAGCACCCGGCGCGGCAGAGCTCCGCGGGCGAGACTCTGCCCCCGGTCACCCTCACGTGGTATCACGGCAGCAAGCAGCCTTCCTTCCTGACCGCGGAGCAGGCCCAGTACTTCCGCAGCGGCGTCATGTTTATCGGGGAGCGCGGCAACCTGCTGGCGGACTACACGCGGCGCCAGTTGCTGCCCGAGAAGGATTTCGCCGATTTCAAGCCGCCCGCACCGTCGATCCCGGACTCGATCGGCCATCACAAGGAATGGATCGAGGCGATTCGTTCCGGCGGCCCCACAACCTGCAACTTCGATTACTCCGGCGCCTTGACCGAGACTGCTCTCCTGGGCAACGTGGCCTATCGCGTCGGGCGCAAGATCGAGTGGGATGCCCGGAGGTTGGTCGCCATCAACGATCCGGCCGCGGAGGCGCTGGTCCACCACCGCTACCGCGACGGGTGGGCACTCTGACGCCCCGGTTTGCGCGCATCGGGGCTGAGCCGGGTAATGCGGGGGTGATCGCTCCCGCGGACTGCGCAACCGGGCGGAAGAAGGCGCGAGGCCGCAAACCTCTGGCTTGGGTGTAGCGCCGGACGAACTGGCGGCGCAGAGCCGGTGTGAATCCAGGCAGAGCGCGTGCTCCGTCTTCCAGCCGTGCGAGATCGCGAAGGGCGCGCTCGCGGGGAACCACCTCGAGGAATTCGAGACCTTCGAGATCGATCAGGTGGAGCTTGCCTGTGACATCGAAGACCAGGTTGGTTTCCTTGAGATCCCGATGGGTGAAGCCCTCCTCATGCAGCCTGGCAATGACCTCAGCCACCGCGGTCACCGCCTGCCGCGCGTCGCCCACCCACAGGCCGAGGTGCCTGGCGTCGGCAATTTCCTCCATGAGAAAATAGCTCCGCCACAGAAAACCCGCCACCCGGCGATCGGCAACGGCGATCGGACGGGCGGTCGGCACTCCTGCGATCTCGAGGTGATACGCCTTGAAAAACGCCCGGCGCGCCTTCGACCAGCGAAACAGATCCTTGAGGACATTCAGCGGTTTGCGGAGGTTGAACCGCTTGAGCACTCGTTCGTCCGCGCGGCCCACGGTGCTGCTTCGGCCTGCTTTGAGAATCTCCGCCCGGCTGGCCAGGAAGCCGTCCGGATCGCCGAGGATGGCCTCGGTGGCTGCGTTCATCCAGACCCTTCGAACCTGCCAGCGCAGCGGTCCGATTCGCCGCGGCTCGAAGTCGCGATTGTGCCGCAGGCAACGCCGGGCGCGGCGGACCAGGCATTTCCGGCGCATCCGCCTGCTGAGTTCGAGGATGGCCGGCGCAACCGGGATGGGCAGGGAGATGCGCAGGGTGGCCAGGTTGGCCTCGCGCTCCTCGGGGCGCAGGGTCGGTCTGATGACTGTGCCGTGCAAGTCGACGAGCCGCAGTTCGCCCGTCGCGGCGTGGCGCAGAATGTTGCCCGGATGCAAATCCCTTTGGAGCACGCCGCGATCGTGCAGGGTCTGGACAAACGCCATGACGGCCTGCATGTCGGCATCCGGCGTCTCGTCGAGAGGTTGTCCGTCGAATCCCTCGGTCACGAGGATGCTCTCGCGCAATCCGAAGCCCCAGCGCTCGCCCAAGGCGGCGTGGCGGACAATCGGGATGCCGAGGCGTTCGAGTCGCAGGGCCAGATCCCATTCCTGCCGGGCCTGGGAGGGCTTGAAGTAGTACTTGAGCGGTCGCGCCGGCACGCGGCAATGACGGTAGCGCTTGATGAACCATGTCCTGCCCGCGGCCTCATGGCGCGTCACCAGCTTCACAGGAGACTCCTTGATGCCGGATCCTTCGGACGCCAGCACCGCCTCGAGATGCGGGGCCAGGTCGGGGCGCACGTCCCAATGGACGCCGTGCAGGGTGACGCGGATCACAACCCGACTTTGGATGGAACATTTCTTTGCTGTCAACTGCGCGGCCATCGGGCACCCTGTTGCGGATGGTGGTCATCGGCAGGCATCGCGCGGTTCTCGAACGCCTTCATCTGGGCACGGTGGCTGAGGTCAAGGCGTTCTCGGGCCCATTGGTGAAGAACCATCGGGGACATCGCGACATCCTCCGCATTGGCACGACCGATGACGATGGAAAGCCATTGACCCTCTTCCTCAAGCGTAACTGGAAACCGTACAAAAAAGACGGTCTGATCTCGCTGCTGCGCCATCGGTCTGTCTGGTCGGTTTCCCGCCAGGAGTGGGCCAACGGCCTTGCGCTCGAGCAGGCAGGCCTCAGAACTGCGCCGCTCGTGGCCTATGGCGAGGAGTGCGGCCCGGTCTGGGAGAACTTCTCGTTCATTCTCACCGAGGCCGCCTATGGCCGGCAGACCGTCCGCGACTTCCTGCGCGACTGTCACGACGCGGCGCGACGCCGCAGGGTCCTGGACGCCTTGGCGCTCGAAATCGGGAAGATGCACGAGGCCGGCCTGGCCTCGCCGGACCTGTTCACGCGCCATCTGTTCGTGGACGACGATGCCATTCCACCGCGGTTCTGTCTGATCGACATGGCGCGTCTCGATGCGCGCCGTTCTCTCTCGCCGCGGCAAAGGGCGCGCGACCTTGCCGCCCTGCACGTCACCGCGCCGCTGCGTTTCGCGACATCCCGGGAGCGGCTCCGCTTCGTGCGCATCTACGCCGGTCGCGACGCACGGGCGTTGCTCAAGTGGATCGGGCGCCGGACACGCCGCCTCCTCAAGCGCCGAAAGTTCCGGGATTTCTTCGCCACAGCCGATCCGGGCGAGACCCCGTCTCGGATGGTCAGCGAACAGGCCAGACCTTGAGCCGCGGAGCGGGGGCGTCGCCGCGTCACTGATTCCCGCGGCGAAGGAGTTGCTCGATGAACCCTGTCGAGTAGACGCCTCTCCGAAAATCCGGATCGAGCAGGATGTTCTGATCGAGCGGGATGGTCGTCTTGACGCCGGTGATCAGAAACTCATTCAGGGCGCGGCTCATCCGGTCGATCGCTTCGCGCCGGTCTTTTCCGTACGTGATCAACTTGCCGATCATCGAGTCGTAGGTCGGCGGGATGACGTAGCCGGCATAAACGTGGCTGTCGACTCGAACGCCATGTCCGCCCGGCGCGTAGTACATCTCGATGCGGCCGGGGCTCGGTCGGAAATCGTCGTAGGGATTCTCGGCGTTGATTCGGCACTGGATCGCATGGCCTCGCGGATGGACGTCGCTCTGCGACATCTTGAGCGGTTCTCCCATGGCAATCAGGATCTGCATGCGGACCAGGTCCACGCCGGTAACTTCTTCGGTGATCGGATGCTCGACCTGGATGCGCTTGTTGACCTCGAGGAAGTAGAATGCGCCCTGATCGTCGACAATGAACTCGACAGTGCCGGCGTTGTTGTACTGCGCCAGTTCGGCGATGCGGTAGGCGGCCTTCCCCATCTTCTTGCGCAAGTCTTTGTGCTTCTGGTCGATGAGAGGCGAAGGCGTCTCCTCGACGAGCTTCTGGTGGCGCCGCTGAATCGAGCAGTCGCGCTCGCCCAAATGGATGATGTTGCCCCGCCCGTCGCCCAGGATCTGAAACTCGATGTGATGCGGGTTCTCGAAATACTTCTCGATGTAGACACCCGAGTTGCCGAATGCCTTCTCGGCCTCACTCCGAGCCGTATGATATCCCTTCATGAGCGAGATATCGTTGTGGGCAATCCTCATGCCTCGCCCGCCTCCGCCCGCAACAGCCTTCAAGAGGACCGGGTACCCGATCTTCTTGGCGGTCGCCAGGGCGTCAGCCTCCGTCTCGACCACACCGTCCGAGCCGGGCGGCACCGGAACCCCGGCCTTCTTCGCCAGCTCCCGGCTTATGGCCTTGTCCTGCAAGGCGTTCATCGCGCGGGAATTCGGGCCGATGAACCGAATGTTGCAGCTTTCGCACACATCCGCGAAATGGGCGTCCTCGGAGAGAAACCCGTAGCCCGGATGAATGGCATCCACATCCGTGACCTCGGCGGCGCTGATCAGACGATCGATGCGCATATAGCTCTCGGAGCTTGGCGCCGGGCCGATACAGATGGCCTCGTCCGCCATCTGGACATGCATCGAGTTGACATCCACCTCGGAATAGACCGCCACGGTGCGAATGCCCAACTCCTTGCAGGTTCGGATGATACGAACCGCTATCTCACCGCGGTTTGCGACTAGGATTTTCTCGAACATTCAGAGTTCTCCGGACGCCAGCCTTCCGGGAAGATGCTGGCCATCGAGCCAATTCGCCGGCGCAGTCCGGAGTTCGAAGAGCGCTGCCAGAAGACTTGGCTCATTGAGCATTCAACATGCGGGCTAGGCCGGTGATTTCACGCTTCGTGGGGAACCGTAGCCGGGCTAGGACGGCCGCACCTTGAACATGGGCTGGCCGTATTCAACCGGCTTGGCGTTGTCGACCAGGACCTTGCTGATCACACCCTTGACCTCAGCCTTGATCTCGTTCATCACCTTCATCGCCTCGATGATGCACACCACCGTATCCGGCCCAACCTCAGTCCCCACCTCGACATAAGGCGCTGACTCGGGCGATGGCGCCCGGTAGAATGTCCCGATCATGGGCGACTTGATTTCCGCGTCTGCGTTGAGGACGGGAGCAGCGGCGGGAAGAGCGGTCGGCACGGCACTGGGAATCGCGGCGAACACGGGCGCAGGAGCCGACTCATCGCAGGTGGGCGGCAGGCCGATAACGTTGGCGCCTCGCTTCAACCTGATCTTGAAGCCCTGATTCTCCATCTCAAACTCCGAGATGGAGTTCTTCCGCATGATCTCGATGACGGCCTTGATGTCTTTTAGATCCACAGCAGCCTCGCGGTTGGAAAACCTATCAAGTAAAAAAGCAGCAGTCGAAACTCGACCCTGCCTCACCGGTTTCTTATGTGGGCCGCGAGATTAAGCAGCGGCACGCGGCACGTCAAGCAAACTCTCAGTCGAGTTCAGACGGTCTGCGGCCTGGACAAACCGCATGTTTACACTGAAAAGAGGGTCTCATTTGGTTGCGTTAACGATACTGGCCGCCTCCAGACCCAATAAGTACGATCCCATACCAAATCCCGAGATCTGACCCCGACAAACCGGCGCCAGGAGCGAACGCCGACGGAATCCCTCCCTCGCGTGAACGTTAGAAATGTGAATCTCAATGGTCGGTACCCCCGTCGCCACAATGCAGTCCCGCAAAGCCACACTCGTGTGAGTGTACCCCGCGGGATTGAACACAATCACATCGATCCTCCCCTTCGCCGACTGGATGATGTCCACCAGATCACCCTCCGAGTTGGACTGGCGGAACTCGACATCAATCCCCTGGTCCGCCCCTTTCCGCTTCACCGTGGATTCAATGTCCGCCAGAGTTGTTTTCCCGTAGACCTCCGGCTCCCGTTGCCCCAACAGGTTCAGGTTCGGACCGTTCAAGAATAAGACCTTCATCGGAAAACGCGACCCTAGATCGACGAACGCCGGATGTCGATTTGATTTGCTGTGGGCAACCTTTGCTTGCGAGTAAGTCCCACTTCTGTAACCTGCGCTTTGACAACACGCCTATGCCCAGCTCCGACTTCGAGCCCAAGCCGCTTTCAGGTGCCGGAAGCAAACTCACACGCCGCCAGTTCTGCCGACGCGCCACGACGGTGATGGCGGCGCCGCTGATCCTCCCGGCATCCGTGCTCGGTCTCAATGGCGCCGTCGCCCCGAGCAATCGGATTGTCTTCGGATGCATCGGTGTCGGCTCGCGGGCACGGCACGTGATGCCGAGTTTCCTCGCGCAAAAGGACATCGTCTTCGCCGCGGTCAGCGATTGCCGCGACGACCGTCTCCAGTCGGCCAAGGCGATCATGGACGCGCACTACGGCAATCAGAACTGTCGCATGTACCCGGACTTCCTCGCATTGCTCGAGCGGAAGGACCTTGACGCGGTGTTCATTGCGATGGGGGATCGCTGGCACACGGCCGCCTCCGTTTACGCGGCACGCGCCGGCAAAGACATTTACTGCGAAAAGCCGATCTCGATGACGGTGCGCGAGGGACGCGCACTGGTCGACGCCTGCCGTCGCTACGGCACGATTTATCAGGCCGGGACGCAACGGCGCTCGACCGGTTCGTACCGGTTCGCGGTAGAGATGGTCCGCCAGGGGCGGATCGGGCGCGTCCACACCGTCGAAATGCAGGTTTGGACAGGTCCGACCGTGCCGCACGACAAGCCGGCGCCGGTGCCGCAAGGCTGGGACTACGACCGTTGGCTCGGCCCGGTGCAGTGGCGTCCGTACGTGCCGGGACGCGTCGAAGGGGCGAACTGGAACTACTTCTGGGACACGGGTGAGGGACCGGTGATCGGGATGGGCTGTCATTACACCGACCAGATGCAATGGGCGCTCGATCGCGATCACACCGGTCCGGTGGCATTCGAGGGGCAGTGCACCTGGCCCGACCCGGCGCAGTTCATGAGCGAAACGCCGGTGACCGCGGAGGTCCGCTGCCGCTACGCCGACGGCGTTGTTGGCGTGATGTATTCGCGGAGATCGTTTACTGAGCGTTACATCCGGTACATTGGCGACGAGGGCTGGATCCAGGTGGACGATGAAACCGACGCCGTCACAGCCAAACCCGAGTCTATCCTCAACCTGCGCGCCGCGGGCGGCAGCGACTGGGTCGATGCGGGCGATCACGTCCGCAACCTGCTCGCGTGCATTCGCAGCCGGCGTCCAACGATCTGTCATCCCGAGGCGGCTCATCGCGCCCAGACCATCTGCCAGGCCATCAACATCGGCCTGCGCCTAGGACGGACCCTGCACTGGGATCCTGTCCGGGAACGGTTCGACAACGAGGAAGCCAATCGGATGCTCTGGCGCGAGCCGCGCGCCCCGTGGGGCATCTGAACAGGCGCGGTCCATCTCGATTCCATAGGCACACCATGAACAGAGTTCGAATGGCAGTGATCGGATTGGGCTGGTTCGGCGAGAAGCATTGCGAGGCGCTGTCGGGCATTCCGCACGTCGAGCTGCATGCGCTCTGCACGCGGACCGAGTCGCGGCTCAAGGCGCTGGCGAGGACGTTCGGCGTGCGCAAGACCTACACCGACTACCGGGCGTTGCTCGCGGATCCCGACGTGGACGCGGTGAGTGTGGTGACGATGTGGGATCAGCACGCGGCGCCGACCCTGGCGGCCCTCGATGCGGGCAAGCACGTCTTCCTCGAGAAGCCGATGGCCTCGACCAACGCCGACTGCGAGCGGATCGTAAGGGCCGCCAAAGCCGCCTCGAAGCATTTCATGGTCGGCCACATCTGCCGGTTCAACCCGCGGTATGCGGCCGCGAAGGAGGCCATCGCCGCAGGCAAGATTGGCAGAATCGTGTCGATGTACGCGCGGCGGAACATCCCGGCCTGCGTGGGGCAATCCGTGCTGCCGAAGATCGGGCCGATCATCGGCGACGGCGTGCATGACACCGACCTGATGCTGTGGTACTCGGGGGCGAAAGTCGTGTCGGCGTATGCGCAGACCGTCAATGTCCGCAAGCTCAAGAACCCCGATCTCGGCTGGACGATGTATCGTTTCGACACGGGAGCGATCGGCGTACTCGAAGACACCTGGTTCCTGCCAGACACGACAGCCTTCCAGATCGACGAACGAATGGAAATCATCGGCACGGAAGGCTCGATCCACATCCACGAGACGCATCCGAACTTGTCAATCTGTGACGCGACAGGGTGGCATTCGCCCGACACAACCTACTGGCCGTCTCTCCACGGAGTGCGGGCCGGCGCGCTGCGCGATGAGTTGAGTTATTTCCTCCAATGCGTGCTCGAGGACCGCAAGCCGACCGTGATCACCCCGGAGGAATCGGCGGCCGCGGTGCGCGCCTGTCTGGCGGCGGAGGCCTCCGCGGCCACGGGCAGGATTGTCAAGTTGAAGTGATTGGGAGGCTTGGCCAAAGGTTGATGCGTATGCGCGCCCGCGGGATAACTCCTCCGACATGGATTCATCTTCACCTCGCACTTCAAGAGGGAACAGACTGGTCCACACCTTCCACCTTCCGCTTGCCGCTTCCCACGTTTTACTCACCACTCATCACTCATCACTCCCATGCGCCAATTCCATCACATCGGACTGCCTACGGACGAACCCCAGGCAGGCGAAACCTACGTGCCGGCAAGCAAGGTCTGGGTCACCGACCCGCTCAAGCACAAGTACAGGGTCGAGTTCCTGCGCTACGAGCCGGACTCGCCCGTCACAGGCGTTGTGCGGGATTTGCCGCACATCGCCTTTCGCGTCGACAGCCTCGAAGCGGCCATCGCGGGCGAGAAGGTGGCGCTCGGCCCGTTTGAAGCCATGCCCGGATTGAGAGTCGTTTTTGTGGAAAAGGACGGCGCCGTGTTCGAGTTCATGGAATTCGCCGCCGGACCCGGCGCCGCGGAGTGGGGCAAGTGAAAGAAGCCGCGCCGCGTGACGCCGCACGGACGCGCGGCCCTGCGCGGCCCTCCGGGATTGGCTGCTGGCTGGGCTGATTCCGGGCCGATGCATTGCAGAGAATCGAGCACATTTATGACCATGAGACTGAAACCACTCCCGTCCGCAGAATACGCCAAACGCGTCGGCAAGCTGCAGATCGAATTGAAACGAGCCGGCCTCGATTGTCTGGTCGGCTACAGCAGCGAGAGCGAACCGGGGGCGACGCGGTATCTGGCGGGCTTCTGGCCCTTCTTCGATTTCGCGGCGATCGTTGTGCCGGCGCAGGGACAGGCATTGCTCGTCACGGGCGGCCCGGAGTCGTTCGAGTTTGCCCGGCGATTCTCGAAGTCGGCCAGGATCGGGATCAATCCGCTGTTGGTCGAGACCTCCGCCCCGGAGTGGGTGCCGAAGGTGCACGGCGAGAGCTTCAAGACGCTTCTGCCGGCCGCGTGCGGAGGCGTGCCCAAGCGGGTCGGCCTGGCCAACTGGAACATCTTCCCGCGGGTCGTTTTCGAGGATCTCAAGTCGGCGGCGCCGAAGGCGGAGTTTGTGCCGGCGGACGATCTTCTGCTGCGGGCGCAAATGATCAAGAGCGACGCGGAGATTCCCTACATCCTCGAGGCGTATCGCATCACGGAAGCGGCGATGAAAGCCGCGCTGCGTGCCGCGAAACCGGGCGTGCGCGAGTGGGAACTCGAAGCCATCGCGCGTTCGAAGATGGTGCTGAGCGGCGCCGAGGGGATGTCCTATCCCGCCTGGGTCTGTTCCGGACCGAACACGCCGCTGAGCCTGTGCCGCTCGACCGACCGCGCGATCCGGGCGGGTGAGCTGGTGCAATTGACATTCGGAGCGAAATACATGGGTTATTGCGGCAACATGTGCCGCCCGTTCGCCATCGGGACCATGCCCAAGGGGGCGCGGCGGCTGGCCGAGGTGGCGCTCGAAGCCATGAACTACGCCCTGGACAACATCCGTCCGGGCGTGCGCGGATGCGACATGTTTGACGGGTACCACAGAATTCTTGCCCGGCACGGCTGCGAGGAGTTCACCTTGTACGGCCCCGCCCACGGAACCGGCAGCTCGGAGGTCGAGGGGCTCTGGCTGTCGAAGAGCGCCGATTTCGTTATCGAGCCGAATATGCTGTTCAATGTGGATATTTGGCTCTCCGATGGCAGATACGGCCTGCGCTACGAGGATGGCGTGCTAGTCACCAGGACCGGCCTGCGCCAGCTCAACAGCCACCGGCGCGAAGTCATTATCCTGCCGTGAACGCGCGTCCTGGGCACCCCCCGTCTGTGTCGGCCATCCGTGCGGCCGTCAGCCGGCGTGCGGACGACATCCTCGCATGGACGAAGAGATTCCTCAGTTTCCCGAGCGAGAACCGGCCGCCTCAGGGCCTCGAAACCGCGGCGCAGAAGTGGATCGCCGCCGAATGCCGCGCGCGGGGATGGGATGTGGATGTGTTCTCGCCTCTGGCGGTGCGCGGGATCCGCAAGCACCCGTCGTGGCTCGATGGGCGCCGTTACCCACGGGGCCGCGACAACGTCGTCGCCCGCTGGCGCGGCTCAGGCCGGGGCCGATCCATTCTTCTCAGCGGCCACGCCGACGTGGCGCCGTCCGAACCCGCCCAATGGAAGGCCTGTCGTCCGTACAAGCCCGAGGTGAGGAACGGGCGGCTTTACGGGCGCGGGGCGGCGGACATGAAGGGCGGTTTGGCGGCCATGTTCTGGGCCATGCGCATTCTGCACGAGCTCGAGTGCCGGCCCAAAGGCGATATCCTGTTCGAGAGCGTGGTCGACGAGGAATTCGCCGGCGGCAACGGGACGCTGGCGGCGCGCCTGCGCGGATACAATGCCGATCTTGCGCTGGTGAGCGAGCCGACGCGGATGGAGATTTGCCCGGCGTGTCTGGGGGCGTTTCTGGGTGACCTGACGCTTGCGGGCCGCGGCGGCATGGCCTACATGGGCAAGGCGATCGCCAATCCTCTCAACGGCGCTGCCCGGGCGATCGCGCTGTTTCAGAAGTGGCAGACCCGGTGGCGGGCCGGGAACCGGCATCCTCTCTTCAGGGCTCCCGGCAAGCAACTCAACGTCCTGCCGTGGCACATCACGACCGAGAAACCGGGCGAGTTCACCCAGATGGGCACGCCGCTGCTGGCCAGGATCGCCTGGATTGTCTGGTGCCACCCCGGCATGACCGAGAAGGAGTTCTGGCGGCAGTTCCGTGCCTTCTGGAAAGAGGAGGCCGCTCGGGATCCTGCTCTGCACCCGTTCAAGGTCGAGCTGGAACGGACCTATCATTTCGTGGCGCCCTGGGAGACGCCCGTATCAAGTGACGCCGTCCAGGCTGTCGTCGAGGCGTTCGAGCGCTACTCGAACCGCAAGCCGGCCATCGGCGGCGCAGCCTTTTCGTGCGACCTCGGGATTTACGGCGCGGTGGGGCGGATGCCGGCAATCCTGCTTGGCCCGCGCGGGGACAATCTTCATGCGCCGGACGAATGGGTCGAGATCGAGGACATTCTGACTCTGACCGGCATTTTCGCGACACTGGCGGCGGGATGACTTCGTCTGCGGGCTTGCAGGGCACCTGCCCGCACGCAGCGGGACTTCCAGCGCCGCCTTGCATGGTCGTTTCTCTCGCTGAGCGCTGCTACTCGACTTCGATTCGGTAGAACACCTCCGGCCACGAGCCCGGGGTGAGGTCGTGAAAGGTGTTGAGCGGCGGCGTGGCGGGGAGGCTGGCGGCCACTGTGGTGAAGGCGGCTTGCAGGGAAACGCTGCGAAGGACGCGATACGTGCGGTTGGTTGCGCTGGGCCATTCGAGTTCGAGACTGCGATCCGACGCGGCGCAGCTCACACGGCTCATACGGAGAAGGGAATCCGCATTTCCCGGATCCGTGCCGGCGACAGCTTCCGCCCAATTTGGCATGCCGTCGCCGTCGTCATCGCTCGGCCCGTGCCGGACGTTCCAGATCACAACCTCGGCCCATGAGTCAGTTTGATGGACGATGCGGACGTTCCAGCCGTAGTCGCCACCGACGCTGCCCGGCGTGCCGTCCCCGCCTGCCAGGCTCAGCCCGGATGCAAACAGGTTCGTGCGATAGGCGATCAGTTCGTTGGTGCCGACGAACGAGCGCGTTGCGATGACGGTTTGGAGGGGTGTGCCCGCTGGGCAGCCTGGCCCGAGCACGCCGTAAGGTTCGGTCGACGGCAGAACCGCGCTCGCATCCCAGTGCCGTGTGCCCCAGAGATTGGCGTCAAGCTGTTCGATGCCCGGATAGTATCCGGGCCCATCGGAGAACTGCGGCACCGCGGGCCGACCCGCGAATGCGGCGGACTCGAAGCTGAACGGCGGCTCGAGTGTGTAGGCTGTCGTCGGCCAGCGGCTGAACGGCGCGTCGCGCATCGAACCCCGGCTGAACACAATGCCGCGTTCGGTGGAGACGCCGCGTTCGAGCCAATAGGGATCGAAATCGGGTTCCGGATGGGCATCGACAACGAGCAACTTGCCCTTCGGGCCGAAGGAAGGCGGATCGTGGAGGTAATCTGCAATGCTGTTGTCCCAGTACCGGTTGTTCTGGTACCAGACGAGCAGGCCTGTGTTCGCCGGGCCAAAGCGGAAACGCGTGTCGCCAAGCGCGGCGTCGTAGCCGCCGGAGGCGCCGGTATTGCGCCACTGGAGGTAATAGTTGTGCGTGAAGCCGTATCGCTGTGGGCTGTGCGGCTGGACCGGCGGCGACAGGGGGATATCCGGCAGTTCGATCTTCACGCCACGCACGAGGTCGGGCGCGGATGGGAAGCGGCTGGCCTGGCCGATCCTGGCTGTGTACACCTGCCTCGGGTCGGTTACCAGGAGCGGACGCAGCCAGCCCCATTGATCGAGGTGCATCGGATCCAGCGCGCCGGGCCTGAACCCCAGCGGGAAGCCCGTCCAACTGTCGGCCATCAGCGTCCAGAAGCCAGCCGAGGTCTGGCCTTCGCCGTAGGTGTAGAGATCGATCGCGCCCAGATTGTGGCCGAACTCGTGCGCAAGGACGGCGATGCCGGCGTTTTCCGGCATCATGATGTAGGAAAGCGCCGACACGCCCGGCACGATCGGATGCGCCAAGGCCAGCGTCCAGGAATGCGACCAGATGCCGCCTTCGCCATAACCGGTCCGGTTGAGCAGACGAGGATGATCCTCCTCGCCCATGCCGGCGTGGATGATCCAGAGACGGTCGAGGATGCCGTCGCCGTTCTGGTCGAACGACGCCCAATCAAAGCCGGGATAAGCGGTTTTCGCGCTCTCGAGTGCGTCCACCACAAGGGAGCGCGCATCGCCCGCGCCCGGAATCGCTCCATGGTGCTCCGGGCGTTGGGTGCACGACCTCGCCCCGGGCAGCCCATCGGCCCCGTAATGCCAAATCGAGTGTGGCACTTGCACCCACCCCAGGGCGGTGCCGGAGATTGTGTAGGCGCCGCCCGAGAGGTCCTCGTAATAATCGCGAACCGACATCCCGGTGAAATCCTCATCCACGACCGTTCCGTCCTGCCGGACGAAATCGAGCACGACGCCATCGCCGAAAATGACGTTGCTGTAGTAGCTGGTCGAAAAGTCCGGCATCCAAATCATCGTCGCGGACGGATCGTTCGTGCCTGCCGGCCTGGGAATCTGATTGTGCAACGGGCCCTGATAGGTGAAGTCCGTCGGGCCGACGAGGCCATGCTTATCCGCGAAAAACCGGGACGCGGCGCTGTTGGCCACGTTGACTCCGTCGAACTCGCTGTTGTCGCAAAGGCCGAGCGGATCCCAGGTCGAAACGCCGGGCGTCCACGTGTAGGTGTTGGTGCCCGCAAACTCGACCAGAATCACCAGGACACGGTCTTCGCCGCTTTTGCCGAACAACTCAATTCCCTCGCCGAGTGATGGCGCCGAATCGCTCATCATGCGGGCGGCGCGCCGGGCCCTCTGCGCTTCGAGCCGCTGCTCGATGCGCGCCCGTTCCAGCGGGTTGGGCATGTCGATCTCCGATCCGAATCTGAGCGCCGCCTCGCGTGAGGCCGATCCGGAGCCGTCCACGGGCGGACTTGGCCGGCACACCGGGCCTCGATCGAGGCCGAGCGCAAGCAGCAGCGGCAGCAGAAAACACCGAAGGGGCGTGCCAATGCCGGCTCCGACGCGTCGCGTCCGCGGGATCGCGACACCATCCTGGTGACGTGGGTTTGACACGGAGCGACAAGTCTTCATAGGAACCGCCGGCGATTCCGAAGGAGACCGGCCCTCACGTCAAGGGCGAAGGACGGAATTCAGCGCAAGGAATCGAGCCCTGTCGACGCCAGGCAGCGGAGGCTGACGTTATTGCGCGATCACTGTGGCCTTGCGCACTGATAGACAATCGTCGCCCGAGATAACGGGACTCGGGGGACAGGGAGGGCGGGAGCCGCCAGAATCGCCGTTTGAGGCTGACGTTGGGCTGGCGGCGGCCACGATCGGCTCGAAGAACGGCTTCAAGACGTCGAAGTGGCCGCCGCCCGCGGCGCGTTTCCACGATTGTCCGGCGCGGGCGACAACGATGTCCAGCTCGGGCATCACGACGATGAGGCTGTCGTAGAGGCCCCACGCCCAAAAGGTGCTCCGCGGCACTCGATCAAGTGTTCCGTCGGCGTTGTTCCACCAAAGCAGGCCATAGTGATCAGCGGCGCGTCCGTACTCTTCCGGTTTGTGCACTGCCAGACCCGGCACACGGGGAACAGTGCCGCCCGCCTGTTGAACGAAACGACGCGGGAGGAGTTGGGCGTTGTGCCAATGTCCGCCCCGCAGCCAGAGCAGGCCGAATCGGGCCATCGCATCCACGTTCGCGCTGATGCCCGCGCCAAACTCCCGCCGTTTGAGTCCGTCGAGCAGGTCGGGGCGATACTGGTTCTTGCGCCAAACCAGGTCGGTGCGCTGGATGCCGAGCGGTGTGAAGAGGCGCTCGAACATCAGACTGTCCAAGTCGCGGCGGTAAGCGAGTGTCAGGCATTCCGCCAACCAGTTGGGGCCGCTGTCGCTGTAGGCCCAGATTGTCCCCGGCCGAAACAGCAGCGGAGCGTAACCGCCCGGTTTGTCGAAGCCTGCCGTCTGGGACGCCAGGTGCAGCATGGTGATTTCGTCCAGCCATGCGCTGTTCGTTTGAGCGTCTGGCGGCGTGCCCAGGGTCGGGTGATGCATTCGGGCCCGGTCCGAGAGCTGAACTTTGCCATCCAACACGGCCAGACCGAGAGCAGCCGCGCCGAACGATTTGGTGGTCGATTTCAGATCATACCTCTGCTTGGTGTCGCCCCACGCAAGAACGAGCCTGCCGTGACGGATCACGCAACCGGCGCCGCCGCCCCGCAGGGCGTAGTCGCGCGCCGCATCGAGTTGTGTCTCATCGAGCCCAACGTCCTGTGGCGTGGCGCGCGGCCATTCAGGCAGAGGCCACGCCGGTTCGGGATCCGCGGCTGCCGGCCGGATGTCGAATGCCAGCACCAGTGCCAGCGCGAGGCATGATCGGGGCAGAGCGGATCTCCCGGCCTTGCTCGCGCTGCGCGGCTTTCGTTCGCACGTGCCGGACTCCACCGCGACACGATCCAGCAGTCGCTTGGCAC
Source organism: Verrucomicrobiota bacterium (assembly GCA_022710935.1). Taxonomy (GTDB): domain Bacteria; phylum Verrucomicrobiota; class Verrucomicrobiia; order Limisphaerales; family J093; genus MWFF01. The sequence continues at coordinate 54,943 of JAKLFY010000023.1, read as the reverse complement.
TGTGCCCCGAGCGCGAACTCGACGTCGGTCTCACCCGCGCCGCTGGCGGCGATGGCGGTAAAATCATCGAGCAGTTGCTTGTCACGTTCCCGCTCATCAAGCAACTTGAAACCATCCTGGAACAACCGGTTCAGGCTGCGCCCGCGAAGCTGGGCCAACGCTGCAGCCCGCGCAAAGGTTTCGGGTGTCAGACGCAATGTGATGGTCTTCAATGTCATCTGTGACATGATAGTTCGACTGCGTGCGATGAAGTCAATTCGTGAAGCCATTTCTTGCTTCTCCGGGCATTCTCGTGACGCATCATCTCAGAGGGGCTGTGACACACGAGCGGCTTCGTTTGGAGATGGGGGCGAGCCTGTGCCCCAGCGAGAAACTGGGTTGGGGAGTGCTCGCCATCGCCCCACAGAGAAGTTATACCCGGGCGAAGACTATGAAGACGACCGCTGATCTGACGATCGTTGTGCCGCTCCTGACGCTCGGGATCGCCTGTGCGCTGGCCTGGTCGTCCGAAGACGGACACACGCTGCCGACCGGACCCGAACGCACTCGCACCCGGCTCGATGGCCGGACGTCCGCGCCGCCCAATATCGTGTTCATTCTCGCCGACGATCTCGGCTGGTCGGGTCTTGGGTGTTACGGGAGCGATCTTCACGAGACGCCGCGGCTTGACCGGTTGGCGCAGGAGGGCGTGCGTTTCACGCAGGCCTATGCCATGTCGGTGTGTTCCCCGACGCGCGCCGCCTTGTTAACTGGCAAGCACGCGGCCCGGCTCCATTTCACAATTTGGCGTGAAGGGTCGGTGGAGCGGACCGAGCGCGCGGCGGAGTCGCGGTGGCCGCTTTTGCCGCCGGCGACGATTACGGATCTGCCGCATGGCGAGATCACGATCGCCGAGCAACTCAAGGCGGCCGGGTACCTGACGTTCCATGTCGGCAAGTGGCACCTGGGCGACGCAAGCCATTACCCCGAGGCGCACGGCTTCGATGTCAACATTGGCGGCACGCAATGGGGTGCGCCGGAGTCCTTTTTCTGGCCGTTCCGGGGCACGAACCGTTTTCGGGAGTATCGCTACGTGCCCGGTCTCGGGGTCGGAAAGCCGGGCGATTACCTGACGGATCGTCTCACGGACGAGGCGCTGCGGCTGATCGACTCGGCAGGCGATCGTCCCTTCTTTCTGAATCTGTGGTTTCACAATCCGCATACGCCGATCGACGCGAAACCGGAGGTCAGCGCTCGTTTCCAGGCAAAAATAGAGCCCGGGATGCACCATCAGAACCCCGATTACGCCGCCATGCTCGAGACACTCGACGCGAATGTCGGGCGCCTGCTGGACCGCATCGAGGCGCGGGGATTGACCGAACGCACGCTGGTTGTGTTCGCCTCGGACAACGGCGGTTTCCTGGGCGAGTACAAAGGCCGGCGTGTGACCGACAATGCCCCGCTTCGCTCGGGCAAAGGCTCGCTCTACGAGGGGGGAATCCGGGTGCCGCTGATCGCGCGGCTCCCGGGCGTGACAGTGCCGGGCGCCGTGTGCGTTGAGCCGGTGACCTGCACGGATCTGCCGCGGACATTCGCCGAGGTTGCGGGTGTGAGTTTCGACACCGGTTTGGACGGTGTCAGTCTGGTGCCGTTGCTGCGCGACCCGCAGGGCACGCTCGATCGCGAGGCGGTCCATTTCCATTACCCGCATTACTACGCAACGACGACGCCGGTGAGCGCCATGCGATCCGGCGAATGGAAACTCATCGAGTTCTTCGAGGATGGCCGACTCGAGCTCTACAATCTCGATGACGATCCCGGCGAGACGACGAATCTGGCGGCGCGTTTGCCCGATCGGGCGCGCACTCTCCATGCCCGACTCGAGACGTGGCGTCGCGCCGTTGGAGCTCAGCTCCCTTCGCCCAACACGGGTGCGCCCAGCAGGGTCAGCCCTTAAGAAACAACTTTCGCCGTGGTTGTCCAAGATGGCATGGGGAAATTTAACTCCTAAGGGCTGGCCCCGCTCGGTTGTTGTTGCGGCTTTCACTCGGCGAATGCCATGACCTCGACGAGGTGGCGTCCGGTGTTGGCGGAATTGTGCGTTTGGGTGATGCGGAGATAGCGGGCCTGGCGCGGCTCGAACCGGCAGGTGTAGCCGCTTCGGGTCGAGCGGGCGTGGTTATCCCGGCAGTCGGCGGCCAGGGTCCACTCGGCGCCATCCATCGAGGTCTCGATCTTGAACCCGTAGAACCGGTCGTCGCCATAGTAGCCGACGACGATCACGCGTCCGACCGTGGTCGGCTGCTCGAAGTCCACTTGCCACCAGGCATCGCCGGGGTGCCGCTCGACATCCGTCGCCCAGAACGCCTCCGTCGAACGGGCGCGTCCGTCGTTGGCCAGGAACGCCGGATGCGGATCGAGCGCGGACGAGCAGGCGGCCGGCTTGCCGGTCGTGAGGCTGGGCGATTCGGGTGTCGAGAGTGCGCCATACTTGGCCCAGAGTCGCCGCGCCAGACTGATGCTGTCGCCGCGGGCGTTGGGCGGATAGCGGTCTGGGGCCTCGGCCCACTGTTGTTCAAACGCGAACATTTCCTTGTGAAAGGCCTCGGGATTGAACGGCTGATTCGACGCGAGCGCCTGATCGAGGTGTTTGGCGAACAACTCCCAGCGTTCGAGGTAGAACCCGGTGAGCATGCCGGACCATTGGCGGGATGCGTAATCGCGCAAGGCGGTGGTGTCGCCCCAGAGGGTGATCACGCGGCGCGCATTCCATTCGAGCCGCCGGCGTTCGGGCTCGGTCCGGCCCCAGCGCCTGGCGTCTTCGAGCCAGCCGCCGAGCAGGAATTCCGGACGGGTCCCGAGCAGTGCGTCCATGCCTTGCAGGAACTCGCGAAAGTTGTCCATCGCGGAGCGGAGTCCATCCCGGTCCTTGCGTTCATAGGCGTCGATGATCTGGTGATGGAACTCGGCTGAGTTGTTGCCGAGGGCTTGGCGGGTGACGTTCACAAGGTCGAATCGGAACGCATCCGAGCCGCCCAATGCGTCGGCGGCGTTGAGCAGGAGCCGGCCTGCGGCGGCCAGGCGATCGTTGCTGTAGGGCGTGCCCGGCGGACCGCCCAGGGACGGCACGGCGGTATAGGCCACCGGGTTGTCGAAGGCGGCCTGGTAGACCGTCTGGTGGAGAATCTCCCAAGCCTTGTCGGCGTCGGCGTTCGCGCGCCCGTAAGAGCGGCGCGCGAAATCGCGCAGCCAGGCGGGGAGATCGACCGGTTGATCGCGCCAGGCGAGTTCGAACAGGAAATCGTAGACGACGGGGTTGAAATCGAGGCCTTCATTGACGAAGCCCAGCCCGCAGAGCCGGCCGGCTTTCGGATCGTTTCGCGCGGCAAAGAGGTCGTGATGAATGCGGTCGAGGGCGCCGCCGAGCCAGACGCGATTGCCGAAGTTCTGGATATTGCACCAGAGCCAGGGTTTGCCGCAGAACGCCTCGGTCAGGCTCCAGACGGGTGTCTTTTCGCAATAGAGATCGAGCAGGAGAATGCGATCGTTGGGCACCGGATCGAGCACGGCTTCGATGCGCGGCTGGGTCCAGAACTGGCGGGCGAAGAAGAAGGGCCATCCTTGCAGGACCCAAACCGCCCGCGGATCGGTCTGGGCGAGCCCCTTGTAGATCGATTGGCCGATGGCTTTCAGATACTCGACGTCGCCGCTGGGCGGGATCATCTCGATGAACGTGTCGGCGGCATAGTAATGGTCGGTGCCCAGCAGCCGGGTCTGTTCCTCGAGAAATGCGGCGGCGACCTTTGGGAAGAGCGGGTCGGACGGGTCCAGGACGAGCGTCTCCCACTCGCACCACTTGATTTTCTGGAAACGGGCACCAGGGTGTTTGCGGGCGAGGGCGGCGGGGGCATGTCCCGTGAACCCTTGCAGCACCGGGCGCATGCCCAGCGCGCGCTGACGTTCGAGGATTCGCCGCGCGAGCTCGATGTGGGCATCAATCCACGACTGCGGCAGCGGGCCGCCGTGTCCGTCCAGGCATCCCATCCAGCCGAAGGGCAGATAAGGCGGGCCGGCCAGGAACTCTTCGAGGTCCTTTGGCTCGAGGCCGAGGCGGCGGCCCACGGCTTGCCAGACTGCTTCCTGGCCGGTGACAGACAAGGGCAGGTTGATGCCATTGAGCGCCATCCAATCGATCAGTCGCTCCCACTGAGCCCAGTCCAGCCACGGCAGGGAATAGCCGAAGCAGCAGTAGTTGAGGAAGTAGCGATGACGCGCGGTGCTCACCTGCCTCTGTTTGGCTTTGAGGTCCGGCAACGGCTTGGGCAGTTGCAGTTGGCTTCCGCCGGTGAACGAGTGATGGCACTGACAATGGTACTTGAGATACCAGTTCAGAGCCGAGGCGAGCGACACGCCGTCGTTGCCGCGGAGGATCACCTTGCCATCCCGCGTCTCGATTTCGAACACGTCGCGGCCAGCGTCGGCGGGAATCACCTCGAGAGCGAACGAACCCGATTCCGCGGGCAGCAGGCGTTGGATCAGCCCGTGCACGGCCGCGGCGGGATCGCGAATGGCGCCGTCCGCACGCAGGCCTGGGAAAGCCGACAAGAGGAGACCGAGCGCCAGCGGAAGGATGCAATACCTGGCGGGGTTCAAGGGCAGCTTCATGCGCCAGACTGTGACGGGATTGCGCCGTCTGTCAAACCTTGACCCCCTTCAACGCAGCACACACACTTGACTTGCTTGCGGCAAGTTTCACGGAGCACAAGCGCGCAAGTCGTCGTTCTGGTCCCAGCATGAGATGTCCAGGCTAAAACAGATGAACCGACGCGAGTTTTTTCAGACGGCCGCCATTGCCGGGATCGTGCTGCCCGCGGCAGCGGAATCCAGAGCGGGCGACTCGCATCCCGACCGCTCGTTCGCATTCGATCCGACGCAGAACCTGGTTCCGGCTCCGCGCGATCCGGCGCAATGGGCGAGGTTTCGCGAGCAACTCGAAGCCTGGCGCACGGCCCAGCGCATCGAGATCGGCTATTCGGACGCATTGTATCGGCGTCCGGATTTCGCGTGGGTGTCCTGTTGCTTTTCCTGTTGTTTCCTGATGCTTTGCGACGAGCGGTTTTACAATCCGCGCCGCGGACAGTACCGCGTCGAGGCCTTTCTCGAGGAATCGGAGCGTGAGTTCGGCGGATTTGACGCTGTGGTGTTGTGGCACGCCTACCCGCGAATCGGCGTGGACGATCGCAACCAGTTCGATTGCTATCGCGATCAGCCCGGCGGGCTGGCGGGATTGCGGGGGCTGAGCCGGCGCTTGCGGCGGCACGGCGTTGCGGTGTTCGTCGACTACAACCCCTGGGACACGGGCACGCGTCGGGAAGGGAGAAGCGATCTCGAGGCGCTTGCGGAGATCGTCGGCGCCATCGAAGCCGACGGCATCTTTCTCGATACCATGAGCCAGGGCGCGGCTGAGTTCCGATCCAGACTCGATTCCGTGCGGCCGGGCGTCGCACTCGAAGGCGAGTTGGCTCTGCCGCTCGAACACATCCATGACCATCATCTTTCGTGGGCGCAGTGGTTCAGAGACAGCGAAGCGCCGGGTGTGCTGCGGAACAAATGGTTCGAGCGGCGCCACATGCAGCACCAGATCAAACGGTGGGACCGGGATCACACGGACGAGCTCCAGTGCGCGTGGATGAACGGCAGCGGCATGATGGTTTGGGAGAACGTTTTCGGCTCGTGGGTGGGCTGGTGCGAACGGGACAAGGCAATCCTGCGCGCCATGTTGCCCATCCAACGCCGCTACGCCGATCTGTTTTGCGGCGAACAATGGACGCCGCTGGTCCCCACCGGACGCCCTGGCGTTTATGCGAGCCTCTGGGAATCGCCCGGGCGGCGTTTGTGGACTCTTGTGAATCGGACGACTCAACCGGTCGAGGGCCCGCTACTCCGCCTGGCTCGGCGCGAGGACGAGCGCGTGTATGATTTGACTCGGGGATCTCTGGCGTGCGTGACGATGGAGCAGGGGAGCACACGCAGGACGCGAATCAGCGGTGGGCCGGATGCCCCGGCCAGCGCCGCTTCGGTCGCGGTCACCGGCCTGATTCCCGCCCGCGGGATTGGCGCGTTTCTCGCGGCCGACGATCGCCATGTGGGAGCCGACTTCGGGCGTTTCCTGCGCCGCCAGGGCCGAATCAACACCCGTGCGACTGCCGACACGACGTTCCCGGTGCGATCGACCCTGCTCGCGACGCCAAAGCGGGCCATGCTCCATGCGGCGCTGCCGCCGCAGATGGCGGGAATTCCTGGCGGGCGGTTCATCTTGCGTTCGGTCTTTCGGTTGCGCGAGTGCGGATGTCACGGGTCGGTGCACTCGCACTTCTCGGGCGGAGGCGGTCCGGGACTGCACGAGCCGATCACCTTCGAGCGCGAGGTGACGTTGGCGTCCTACGGCATCGACCTGACGCCGGTGACCAACGGGCAATTCGGGGAGTTCCTGAGGCAGTCAGGATATCGACCGGCGCATCCCGAGCGCTTCCTCGATCACTGGCGCGGCGGAGCGCCGCCCGCGGGCCAGGAAGATCATCCCGTCGTTTATGTGGACTTGTCGGATGCGCGGGCCTATGCCCGGTGGGCGCGGAAGCGGCTGCCCACGGAGGCGGAATGGCAGCATGCAGCTCAAGGACCGGAGGCCTTGCGTTATCCGTGGGGCAACGCGTTCGATGCGAACCGCTGCAACGCCGGCCCGGCCAGGTGCACGACGAGCGTCAGGGCCTACCCCAACGGACGATCGCCATTCGGGTGTTACGATCTGTGCGGAAACGTGTGGGAATTGACTGAGAGTGAACACTCGGACGGGCGCACCCGGTTTTGTCTCCTGAAAGGCGGCTCGCACTATCGAGCCGAGGGGTCGGCCTGGTATTTCGACGGCGGACCGCAGCCCAATGCCTTTGCCGCGAAGCTTCTCCTCGCCTGGCCGGGGCTCGACCGATGCGCGACCGTCGGGTTCCGGTGTGCCGCGGATTTTGCGTGAATCGACGGTCCGGTCATGCTAATCGTCGACACGAACAACCCGAACCCAAGCGTCGAGTGTGCCTGGAGTCCTTGAGCGGTGAAATGTGTTGTCGACGAGTCAGGTTTGTGAGCTGCGTTGACGGGGGCGGGGGCTCTTGGGAGCGAGGGCTCAGGCCGGATCGCGGTGGGCAGATGCGGGGAAAGGAACAGGCATGGAGATGATGACCGGACGAGCACGCGTGTTGAATCATTTGGAGGGCAAGGCGGTGGACCACTTGCCGCTGATGCCGATCACGATGCTTTTCGCCGCCACCGAAGCCGGAGTGCGCTACGGCGAGTATGCCAGGGACCATCGTGTGTTGGTCGAGAGCCAATTGCACATCGCCGAGCGTTTCGGCTTCGACTACGTCTCCTGCATTTCGGATCCGGCGCGCGAAGCCGCCGACTGCGGCGCCACGGTCCAGTATTTCGACGATCAGCCGCCGGCACTGGTCGAGACCGAGGCGCTCCTGGCCGACAAATCGGTCTTGAGGCGCCTCAAGCCGCCTGATCCGCTGGGCGGCGGACGCATGACCGACCGCGTGCGGGCGGCGGCTCTGTTCAAACGCAAGGTCGGAAACGACAAGCTGATCGAAGGCTGGATCGAGGGGCCCTGCGCGGAGGCGGCGGACCTGCGGGGGATCAACACGCTCATGACGGATTTCTTCGACGATCCCCCGTTCGTCCGGGACCTGTTCGATTTCGTGATCGACATGGAACTGCGGTTCGCCCGCGCCCAGGTCGACGCGGGCATCGACCTGATGGGTGTGGGCGATGCCGCGGCGTCGCTTGTCGGCCCGCAGATCTACGAGGAATTCGTCTGGCCGAGCGAGAAGCGGCTCGTCGATGGCTTGCACGCCATGGGGACACGCGTCCGCCTGCACATCTGCGGCAACACACGCCGCATTCTCGACGGCATGGGACGCCTCGGATGCGAGATCGTCGACCTCGACTATCCCGCGCCCATCGACGAAGGCCGCGCGCACATGGGTCCGCATCAGGTGCTCCTGGGCAATCTCAACCCCGTTGCATTGATGCGCGACGGCACGGCGCAGGCCGTCACGACGGCCATTGGCCTCTGTCATCGGCAGGCGGGCCCCCGCTTCATCGTGGGCGCCGGATGCGAGATCCCCCGAGGCACGCCGGAGGCCAACCTGAGGGCACTCAGCGAATACGCGCGGGCACATCGGCCATGAGGGGAAAGGCGCGCGCCAATCCAAGCGCCACGGCAGTCTCCCGGTCTGCCCCGGAGGCCGACACCGGCCCGTGGGCGCGACTGGCGCCGCTCCTGATGGAATGCGCGCGCACCCTCATCAACGGCCGCGACGAATCCACGCTGGCTCGTGATGTGTGCCGGCTGCTGGCGCGACGCGGCGGTTATCGCGCCGTCTGGATCTGCCTCAAGCCCGAAGGTTCGCCAGGCGAATTCCGTCTGTCCGCCTCGTGCGGCGCGGGCAATGTATCCGCCGCGTCCGCATGCGTTGCGTGCGGCGCGGAGCCGCGGACGCGCTGTCCGATTGGGGCCGCAGGAGGATCGGGGGCGCGCGACGCCTCCGGTTTGGTGAGTCTGCATTTGCGGGAGGGGCGGGAGGTGTTGGGGATGCTGCACATCAAGTTGCGGAGCAAAGCGACGGCCGGCCCCGAGGAACTGCATGCGCTCGAAGGCCTGGCGGGGAACGTGGCGCTCCGCATCGCCCGGCTGCGCGCAGGCTGGCAGCATCGCCAGGCCAAGAACGCAATCATCGACACCCTGCGTCGGTTTCACGCCTCGTTGCAGGCGACGCCGCTGGTCGCGATTCAGCGTGTGGATCGTGCCGGCCTGGTGCGCTATTGGAATGCGGCCTCGACCGGCCTGTACGGGTTCGCTCCGGAGCGCGCCCTCAACCACAGGTTGTCCGACCTGCTGCTGGAAGGGGAGGAAGCAGCGGCCTTCGAACGGCTCTTGCAGTCGGCCTGGGACACCGGGCACGGCGCGGCGCCGGCGGATTGGAGAGTGGCGTGCGCGGACGGCAGCCGCCGGTGCATGTGCGCGAGTCTGATTCCGATTCGCGAGGAGGACCGGGTGGTGGACATGTTCTGCATGGAGGTGGATGTCACCGGGCGCCGCCGGGCCGAGAAGGCGCTGCGGGACAGCGAGACGCTCTACCGCAATCTGGTGGACGCAGCACCGCTGGCTGTCCTGGTGCATCAGGATGGCATGGTCCGGTTTGCCAACGCGGCGGCGCTCGAATTGCTCGGGGCAAACCAACCCGACGAATTGTGCTGGCGCCCCCTGGCGAGCCTGGTGCATCCGGACGCCCAGGAGCGACTCGAGGATCTGTCTCGCGACGGTTCGCGCCGCCCCGTGGAACTCGAATTGGTGCGCCTCGATGGCGGTGTGGTGGACGCCGAGGTCGCCTGCCTCGCGCTTCATTGGGAGAACCAGCCGGCCGAACAGTGGCTGATCCGCGACCGCACACTCACCAACCGGATCCAGGCGGAACTCGAAGCGGCGCGCGAAAAGCTCGCCCGCATCTTCGAATCCAGCCCGGCTGCGATCCTCATCTGTTCGCTCCCCGATCACCGTCTGATCGAGGCCAACCCCGCCTTCTGGCGGCTCATCGGGTATGAGCGCAAGGAACTGCTGGGACGGACTCTGGCCGAGCTCGAAATCTGGGATGAAGATCAGCCGGCCCTCATGCCGCCCGCCGCGCGTCGACCGGCGCGCAGAATGCCCAGCTTCGAGGTCCCGCTCCGGACGCGCGCCGGCGATCTCCGGCACATGCTGATCTCGGTGGACGACTTTGACTTTGGCGATCAGCCGAGCCGCCTGCTGATCATGATGGACGTCACCGAGCGGAAGCGTCTCGAGTCCGATCTGCGCGAGTCGCAGAAGCTTGAAGCGATGGGCCTTCTGGCCCGCGGTGTTGCGCACGACCTCAACAATATCCTCACCGTCATCCAAGGCCACCAGAGCCTCATCCCGCTGGGCAGCCGGCTGTCGCCGCAGGCTCAAACCTCCCTGGCCGGGATCAGCGAGGCCGTGGCGCAGGCCTCGGAACTGACGCGCCAGTTGCTCACCTTCAGTCGCAAGCGCCAATTCGAGGCCCGGCGTGTGGATCTCAACGAGTTGATCGGGGGCGTCGCCCGGCTTCTGCGCCCCATGCTTGGCAAACAGATCCAGCTCGAACTTGAATGCGCGCCGGGGCTGGGGTTGGTCTGGGCCGACCCCGGCATGATTGAACAGGTGATCCTCAACCTCGGCGCGAACGCGCGCGACGCGATGCCCCAGGGCGGGCGGTTGACGTTGACGACCGAACTGCGCTATGTGCGCAAGCCGCCGGCAAGCCTGCAGCCCGCGGCCGCGGGCGGCGATTACCTGTGTCTGACCGTCCGCGACACCGGACGGGGGATTCCTCGGGAGAATCTCGGGCGGGTGTTCGAGCCGTTCTTCACCACCAAGAGTGTCGCCAAAGGGACGGGGCTGGGTCTGGCCACCGTGCGTCACATCGTCGAGCAACATCAGGGCTGGATCGAGGTCGATTCCGCCGAGGGGCGCGGAACGACGTTTCGCGTGTTCCTGCCTGCCGTGGTCAAATCGGAGCCCGCGGTGTCCAAATCGAAACTTGCCCCGGCGCCCGAGGGCGCCCGCCAGACGATCCTGCTTGTCGAGGACGAATCTGCCGTTCGCGATCTGGCCCGGCAGGTCCTGGAACGAGCCGGTTACCGGGTGCTGGCGGCCGAGAACGGGACGTCAGCCACCCGGCTCTGGCGCAGACACGGCGCCGCCATTCGTTTGCTCATTGCCGATCTGGTTCTGCCAGGCGGTTTGGACGGCGGCGAGCTGGCCCAGCGTCTCCAGGCGGAGCGCCCCGACCTGCGGGTGATCCTGAGCACCGGTTACGGGATGGATTTCGACGACGGGAGATGGCAGGCGCTGGCCGCCGCGCGCCTGTTACCGAAGCCGTTCTCTCCCGACGCCCTGGCCCGCTACGTGCGCGAGTGCCTCGAGGAATCTTGAGGCCATCATGCTCCGCTTCCAACCCATTGAATCGTTCGATCTGCCGGAGCTGGCGGCCTATCGCACCATGCGCCTGCCGCACGAGCATTTCGTCGAGCGCATCTTTGTCGCCGAAGGAGAAAAGGTGGTGCGGCGGCTTCTCGAGAGCGAACTTGATGTGCTTTCGGCCCTGATGCCCGCGCATCACGCCGAGGCGATGCGGCCTCTGCTCGAAGCGCGCGCGCCCGCCATTCGCGTCTATACCGCCGAGCGCCCTCTGCTCGAGCGGTTGGCCGGCTACTCGATGTATCAGGGCGTGCTTGCGGTCGGGCGGATGCCCGAACCGCTGGCGGTCGAGACGGCCTGGCAACGCAGCGGGCGCCCCAGGCTCTTTGTGGCCGTGGATGGACTGGCCAATGCCGAGAATCTGGGCGCGGTGGTCCGGAACGCCGTCGCTTTTGGCACGCACGCGCTGATTGTGGGCGAGACTTCGAGCAGCCCCTATTTGCGGCGCGCCGTTCGCAGCTCGATGGGCACTGTCTTCGACCTCCCCGTGGTCGAAACAAACGACCTGTGCGCCGCGCTCGTTCAGTTGCGTGGCCGGGGCATGCGCTGCGTCGCCGCGCATCCGCACACCGACCGGCGCACCATCGCCCAGGCCGATCTTGCCCGGGACTGCTGCCTGATCTTCGGCAACGAAGGCGACGGAATCGCCCCCGCGGTGCGCGCGGCGTGCGACGAATGCGTCGCCATCCCCATGCCGCCTGGCGTCGACTCCCTCAATGTGGCCAGCGCCGCCGCCGCTTTTCTGTTCGAGGCCAATCGCCAGCGGGGACGGATGTAGGCCGGGCCGCGCGCACGCGGACACGGCTCAGCACGGATCGAGATCGTTCGGACCGGCGAGCCGCCCGGGCACTTGCGGAGGGACCGGTCGCGCGACCTCACGGCGCAGAAGATGTTGATGAATTTCGACGCGATTCAGGAACTCTGTGAGTTCTCAACGTTTTATTCACCGGGATGATGTGAGCGACACGGCCTATCCGGCGAAGAACCGCCGGTTCTTCGGATACATGGGCTCCTGCTACAACGGCGAGATCTCGCATGTGGGCGCCTACACACCAAACATGGCCGAGGCCATGTTGCGCAAGTACGCGGCCACGGTCGTTGCCGGTTCGGCGCCGATGTGGCTGACTCGAGACGACGCGTTTCTGTCGACTGGGTACATGGTGCAGGAGATTGCGTATCGTTACGCCGAGGCTCTGACACTCCTGAGTCGAATCGAGGGGAAAGCCTCGCCCCAGTGCCGAGCCGACCTTGCCGTGATCGGCCACACTATCGACGTGATCAGCGGACTCACGTTTCGCGAGGCCTTTCACCTCTTCGAGTTGTCGCTGCAAGCCGAGCGGGGAGCGTCGGGAGTGCGGTTGAGGTGGTCCAGCCTTCCAGGGGTAGCCTGCACGGTCCAGTCCACGACCAGCCTGCTGAGCGGTGATTGGGTCGATATCAAGACCTTCACCGCGGGTGCGGACGAGATCCAGTTCGACGATGACCGGTTGCCGGCGATCGCCGTCTTCTACCGGCTGGTCCGGCGTCCGTGAGGCACCCGCCCTCTTCGTTAGGCCGTCTGTCGCCAAAGCAAGCCGTCCACGTCGAGGAGAATTCGAAGAGTGAAGTCCGTTGAGGTGAAAGACAGCCGCCAACGCTCGCCATCAATTGGCGCGCAACCGCTTACTCGTTCCTCAGCCGTTGGATCTCCCTCTTCAGGAGGGCTGAGATGCGATGCTTGGTCAAATAGACCTGTGCCAGGCTCACCCCGAGGCTGCGCGCCACGTCCCGGGCGCCCCAACCCTGCAGCGCATAGAGGTCGTAGATCTGAAATCGCTTCTCTTCCACGTGCGCCTTCACCTTGTCCAACGCCCGTTCGAAAAGGTCCTTCCTCCACTCTTCCTCCCACAGGACAGACGGTTGCGCTCCCTCGGGTCCCGGGATCCGTTCGACGGTGCTAGTTCGGTCGGTTTCGCCCGGCTTGTGCTGCATCGAGGCGGCTTGGGGGCGACGCCGGCGCAGTTGGTCGCGGATGCGCCACAAGGTGAGGTTGAACAGCCAGGTCTTAAACGAACACCGCTTCGGATCGTACCGGAATTGAGGCAGGTTTCGCGCTACGGTGATGACCGTTTCCTGGACCACTTCCTCGGACTCGGTGGGGGACAAGCCGTGCCGGAGCGCGAAGGAGAAGATCAAGTTGCGATACGTGGCGCAGAACTCCTGCCAACTGGCCTGGTCTTCCAGGTCCTTCAGTCGTTCCAACAAACTGGCATTGGTCGCCAGCGAATCTGTCCGCCGGAAGTCCATGGTCAATGCCCATCCGGGCTCAGGCAACTAGCCCGGTTACGGTTCCTGGCGAAGCGTGCGAAATAACCGGGCTAGGCCAGTTCAACGGACGAATTCCGCATTTCTTTCAGAGATTTTCTATTCCGCGGTGATCGCGAACACCAGGGGTGCGGAGACGGGCGAACTGGCCTGCAACTCAATCGACTGGACCATCTCCGCGTGGTGGCTCGCCGGCAGTGTCCAGGTCATCCGCGTGAGAAACAGCGGTTGCTTGTGTCGCCCCGGACCGGGGGCACACCCCGACCAAACCAAGGCGCAATTCAGTTCGGGCGACATACCTGGCCACGCCAACTCGGACACCGCCCAAAAAGTGTCCGCTCGATACGACGGCACATCCTCAGGGTCCTGCAGGTCCACCGAGACTTGAGCGCCACTGGCATAGGTCACTTGATACCGGGCGGCGGGCACGCGGTGGCTCTGAAAAGCCTTGCCTCTGGTCGCGTGGAGGAAATGGAGGCGCTGACAGGCACGGCCGACGGGAATGGTGACCGGATTCGTCTGGTCAAGCTCGAGGAAGCCGCGCACGTCAAAGGCCGTTCCGCCCAGGACATGCACCCCACGCGGCAACTCGCGGAAGCGGACGCCCAACTGGCTGGTCCCGAGCCGCTCGCCCAACGGCGAGGTGTAGTAGCCGCCCAAATCGAGCATCTCGGCGGTGGCCCACGGTTGTCGAGGTAGCTTCGCCGACCAACGGGACTTCCCGGCAACGATGGCCTGACGCACGGCCTCGGCCGCCTGGCGGGCGTAGGCAAGACGGAGGGCTGGGGAAATCGGAGATCGGAGATGGGAGATCGGAGATGGGAGATCGGAGATGGGAAATGGGAGATCGGACGTTTCCGATTGGTGATTGGGATTTGGCGAGTCGGAAACTGGGCCTTCGGATGTGCTGTCGAGCACGAACTGCCAGTGGAAGACGGCGGCGTCCCAGTCCATCGCGTGTTCGGCCGCTGCGGCCTGGTGTCCGTGCCAGCGGGCGTGGTGCTGTTCGTCGGTTCCGAACTCGGCGGGAAAGGCGCGCTTCACGGCGCTGAGAAGCCGCGACTTTTCCGTTTCGTCCACCGGCACCATTCCCCCCTCGCCATCGGGCCGCTGTCCGCCCAGGAGGGCCGCCACGCCCGATAGGGTCTGCCAATCCCGGCCCTCCGTGGAGAGGTTTGGCACGCAATGGTGGGTCAGGGTCGCATCGTATCGTACCCGCCGCGGTGGCCCGGTGAGCGTCCAGGTGCGGGTGTCCCAGACCCACGCGTACAGGTTCACATCCTCGGCGATTAGGTGCCGGTTGTCGGGGCTGAAGGCCACACGGCGCAAGGGCGCTTGGGCCGGGGGGGCCACCGAGTGGGGACCGGTAGCGGTGTCGATCTCGATTCGTTGCCCGACGATCGTCGCTGTCATGGCGCCATCGGCAGACATTGCCGACCTCTGCTCGGCGCGCAGGGGCGGAACCGCCAGACTGTCATCGATCACGCGGCTCAGGTCCCATAACCAGACGCCGCCTTCGGCCCCCACAACCAGCAACCGAGTCCCGTCGGGGCTGAACTGGGCCTCGTGGCCCGGCAACGGCGGGCCCAACTGCTCCTGCCGGATGGCGTCCCACACCCAGAGAAGCCCGTCAGCCGAACTCGTCACTAGGAAACAACCATCGGGACTGAAGGCGATACGCTTGACCTCGAAGTGGTGCATGAACGACACCGGTGGCTCTCCGGTGTCCCCCAGGTCCCAAACCACCACCTCGTCCCCGTTGCGCACCGCCGCCAGCCGTGTTTCTCTCGAACTGAACCGCGGCATGGCATAGGACACGCCCGTCGCGAGCGATTGCGCCGACTCCCACTCGGGCGTGCGGATCAGGTCGATACCGTCGGCGTGGGTCAGAGCCAGAAAGCGACCGTCCGGACTGAACCGTGTGCCGCTGGCGTTCTTTCGTGCCCAGTGCGGCGAGGTGACGTCACGACGAGTCCCGAGGTCCCATACCGAAGCTCGCTTCCGGTACATCGAGTCCCGGTCCCCGCGCTCGACCCGCGCGTAATACTTCCCATGGGGACTCACATCGTGGTCGAAGTCCGTATTACCGAAGCGCAGGTCCAACGGAGGCGTGCGCACCGGGTCCTGGGCGATACCAGACCGTACCGTCGCCAGGTCCCGAAACCGAACCGACTTGTCCCACCAGGTTGAGACCATCCAGCGGCCATGGCGTATGAACGGCTGAGACCGGGCGATCAGCGCTGGCAGCCGAGGGCGGAAGATCGCCAGCGCCACCATGCGGTGCGGGGCCGAAGCCGAAATCAAGTCCACCTCGACCTCGAGCGTGTGCCCGGGGTTGACCTCAAACAAATCCATCCAGAAAACGCCTGGTCCCGCGATGCGCCCGCGCGGCAGGTCCGCCCACAACAACCGCATTTGCCCGCTAATCCCCTGGCAGGTGCTGTTCGAGCCGGGTGGCGTGATGACAAACCAATTGCTCGACACGCCCGCCGAGAAATCGTCCAACACGCGCCACGGCGTCGAGGCGGGCGGTTGATCGGAAGGATACCGACGCACCTTCACATTGTCCCACACCACTTGACCCGCATCGCCGGGCCGGTCGCCGGTGGAACCGTGCTCGAGCCCGAGGAAGTGTCGCCCCCAGATGGGGCCTGGCGGATCATCGCGGCCACGGGCGAAGGGGTCTGGCTTGGGCGAATCGAAGAACTCGCCGGCGCACACGATTCCGCCGTCTGGCGGGCCGCGCCGCACGGTGTAATGGACGGCCAAGGTGTCACCGTGACCGACCAGCCTCAGGCCCAGCGTCACATTCTCTAACGGCCCAGTGAAAAGGTTGGTCTGCACCCAGCGATGACGCCCTTTCGAGAGGTACGCCTCGATGGCGGTCTCGGAGATATCATCCATCAGGCCCAACATGTATCCGTCCGACATGGCACCCACCATCTGGTCAAAGACAATCGGAGCGTCTTCTGGATGTGTCAGGTTCCACAAACGGGCTTTCTGTCCCAGAGTGATCGTTAGCAGCCGGTCTCCCGGCGGCACAAATTGGCAGAGCGTGACCGGGAAATTATCCCGGAACTCTCGATCTCGAATCCGTTCGCCCGAGCGTGTGTTCCACAGCCGCACCCAGCCGTCCTCGTGAGCCGTCGCCAACAGAGTGCCGTCCGGGTTCAGGTCGGCCGCCAAAACCTTGGACTCGGGCACCGAGAAATGTCCCACCGGCAACGGGCAACGTGCGAGAACACTCGCGATGCAGACCCGATGGGCAGCCTCGCGGACTGGATCGCCGGCGTCCAAATCGAGCGCCGCCACCAGCGAGGGCAGCGCGTCCGTGTAGTCGCCCCCGACCATGCGCTGCGTGCCTTCGCTCAGGTGCAATCGAGCGAGGTGACGCTGGGCGATTCGCCCGGCCCGCCAGCTCTGCCACCACGCCGCTGAAACCAAGAGCCCGATCGCCAGCACCGCCACCCCGACTCGACGCAGCAGCGCATGGTGTCGTTCCAACCGGCGCAGCCGCTTCACGGACGCGCCCCGTTCGAGCAGGGCGAGATCGGCCAGCAGATCGTCCGCCCGGTGGTACCGGCGGCCGGTGTCTTTCGCGCACGCGCGCAACAGAATCTCGTTGAACTCGAGCAGGTCCGCCGCATCCGGCAGTTCACTCAGGTTCGGCGGCAGGCGCGGGTAATCCCCGCGATTCATCCCCGTGCACGCTTCGTACAGAAGCTTGCCCAGGGCGTAGAGATCCGCCGGTGGACTCCCCGGTCCTTCCGGCGGCAGGTAACCCTCCGTGCCGACAATCGACCCCGAATCGCCGACCGTCGCCACGAGCCCGATGTCGGCCAGCTTCGGCACGCCATGGACGAAGATGACGTTCGAGGGCTTCACGTCCCGGTGAACGAGGCCGTGATCGTGCAAGTGTTTCAGCGCCGCCGCCAGCGCCGTCGCCAACACCACGCATTCCCTCACCGGCAACCGCCCGCGCTGTTCCAGGTCCTCCTGCAACGTGCGGGGCACGTAGGACGCAACCTCGTCGCCGCGCAACGGGGCAGGGGCGGTGAACCTGGGCCGATTCCCCTCACCCGGCTTCGCCACCCTCTCCCCATCGGATGGGGAGAGGGCGGGGGTGAGGGGCTCCTCGTGAGACGCCATCGCCGATGTGCCCCCGAGCGCTGCCTCCTGCCCCTTGTCGCCTGTCTCCTGCCCTTCCCCCTTCGCTCTTGGCGCTGCCCCGGCGTCGTCGGCAAGTTCCGTCACGTAGTAGAAGTACTCCCCGCGCCGCCCGACGTGGAGAATCTGCATCAGGTTCGGGTGCGAACGGGAAACGGGCTCATACTTGAGCAAACCTTCGTACTCGCGCGTAAAGGGTCGGTCCCGGCTGAAGTCGCCCCGATCGATGATCTTCACCGCGCGGTAGGTCCCCATCACGTTGCGGGCGAGCCAGACCGCGCCGTAAGCGCCGCGCCCGATGCGCCGGAGGACCTCGTGATCGGGAATCGAAGGGGGAGCTGAAGCAGACCGCGGCGTCGGCGCCTCAGCCGTGGCTCGAGACGGCGACGCGCCCTGCGCGGTTGTCCCATTTCCCTGACGCTCCGCGGGCGGCTCTGGGGTCGGCGTTGCCATAGGCTCCGATGACGCCCTCGAATGGGCGCCCTCCTGTTTTCCAGGGAACAGGCATATCCTTACCGAAATCCCGGACGGGGCGCAAGCCGGAGAAACGCGCCCGGTTCCGGCCTGCGTCTCTGACCATGCTCGATCGCCAGGGGCTCGGAGCCTTCGGGAGAAGCAGGCACGCAGGCCAGAACCGTCGCTTGCCCTGGGCTGGCTTCGGGCCGGGCCGTTGGCCCTGTGGCATGCCGCTGGCTGCGCCCCTATGCGAATTCTCGGCTTTTTCTGAAAGATGCCCCGGGTTCCCCCGTTCAACCGGTCATGAACATCACAAGACTCGTCGGAATCGCTTGTGGTCATCGCGAAGCTGAAGACTCCAGAATGCGGATCCATGCGGGCTGGAGTGACTTCCTTTTCAAAATCTCCAATGAATGAGTCACGTTTTTGCGCCGCGCAGCGGCACCCCTTAGCGAGGCGTCGACTGTCGGTTACCATGGCCAAAACCCTGCGTAAACGAATTGGTGACATGCTCC
Organism: Verrucomicrobiota bacterium; assembly: GCA_022710935.1. Classification (GTDB taxonomy): domain Bacteria; phylum Verrucomicrobiota; class Verrucomicrobiia; order Limisphaerales; family J093; genus MWFF01. The sequence goes on along the minus strand of JAKLFY010000023.1, from coordinate 36,430 downwards.
TTCGGTCTGAGGCAGAGCCTCGCTAACAATTCACATTGCGCCCTGGCTGACCCAGTTACGCATCGGCCAGGGCGGACACACAACCGAGAGCCGGGGTCACCCGTGCCAACGGTCACTTCCGCTGACTCGGATCGGTGCGCGGCAAGGAGTCAAAACAAAACCATGAAAAGCAGGAATCGTATCATTCGTTGGGGCGGCCTGGTGGCCGCCGCCGCGGTGGCGTGGGGGCTGTCCGTGGGCACCGCCCAGGCCGGTGACACCAAACCGTACAAGGGGACGTTCACGGAGTTCCTTGTGACACCTCTGAACCTCGGAGCCCTCCCGCAGCCGTTCTTCGTTGACGGACGGACCGCCCACGGCGCCGAAGTTTGGTCGGGCGTGGTCCATTTGTACACGCACAGCAATGTCGGCGGGAAAGGCAATGCGGTTGGCTTCGAAAACGTGCACCGTTACCCCAACGACCAGAATCCGAGCGGCAAGATCCTCTATCTGATGGCGTATGAAACGACCGCCAACGGCGACAGGTTGGTCTGGGCGGGCACAGCCATCCCGCAATCGGACGGGAGCTACGTCACCGACATCAAGTTCCTTCCCGAGCAGGGCACTGGCCGCTTCGCCGGCGCGACAGGAGTCATCGACAGCATCCGCCCCTTCCCTGGCGGAGCCGACATCGAGGGCACGATCACCACGGTCAACGCGACGAAATAGGCTAAACGGACATCACGAGAATCCTTGAGCCGCGACATCCGTGGTGGACAGACCGAGGTTCATTCCGCTCTGTGACTGGCTCAAGGATTCCCTGACCAATGGCTTCGGCGAGCTCAGCCGAGCCAGCTTCGGCGAGCTCAGTCGAACCGCCCGGAAGGGGGGACGGTGGAGATGGAGATGAAGTGCGGCTGCTTCAAGACCGCTTTCCGTCGAATGTCACCGATCACTGTCATCGAAAAGCGGCGGTGAACCGCACGCACTTCAGACGCTTCGCAACCTCGACGCCCGCGACCGAGCACCCGGAGTCCCGCATTGCGGGAGAGTGCGTGTGCTTCAGCACCGCTTTGCGCGGGACGTGATCGAAGACAATCATCGAAGAGGAAAACAGTGACAGCACAGGTATTCCAGAGTGAACCAGGAAACGTGTAACGCTCAACTCCCGACGCTCAACGTCCAACGAAACGGTTCGTTGAAACTTGGGCGTTGAACGTTGAGCGTTGGAAGTTCGGTTCGGATTTTCTGTCGGTTATCAATGACTTGCCAAGAGGGAAGCGGCACCTCTGGGCGTGCTGCTTCGGCGACTTCGAGTATTTCTGAAAGATTCCCGGATTCCCCCCGTTTAACCGCTCATGGCCACCAGCCCTGAGGTCGGTCAGCCGGTGGCCAGGACATGAACAACGACTGCAACCGCCAACCGCAACGCGGGATTGAATCCGGAGAACCCGGCACAACCGGCGATGGCCGAGCCGGTCCGTGTGCGGGCCAGACTCGCCTGTTTTGTGTCGCGCGTTTTGTCGGCTGGGCTCTCGTCGTAACAAAACAAACAAACGGAAAGGACCCAACAATGAATGCCAACAAACCCTTCGGTTACGTCCGCCACCGCGGTGGCGGAAGATGGGCCACGCTGGTCGCGGGTTTCGTCCTCGCAGCCGTGGCTCTGTCACCCCCAGTTACTGTCGCCGCGGTGATCGACGACTTCGACGGCGATCAGCCTCTATGGGATGGATGGAATCCTCCCACGGCTCCCAGCGAACCGCCGGCCTTGGCCGAGCTGGTCAGCAAATGCTTGCGCATCTCGGCGCACTTCACGACGCCGACCGACCCGGCCAACCTGTTCCCCCACGTGTGCAACGTCTATTACTCGCGGAGCCTCCCCCTGCACCAGGAGCAGACCCTCAAATTGCGGGCGGATTTGGCGGGTCTGAGCCGCGATAACGTGTTCGCCTGTCTGATCACCATGGACACCAAGGGGGGTGAGTATATACTGATGCGAGACGCAAACGAGATCGCCCTGCTCAAGTGGTCGCCTACCGACGGCTTCAGCGTGGCATTCTGGGAGACACAGTCGCAGGACTACCTGGGCGGGGTCTTAATGCTCGCGCTTAGGCCCGGCCGTGATGACTTGTTGATCGAGACCACGATCTTCAATCTCTCGACCGGTGAAACGCTATTCCAGCGTACGGTGCGGGACACTCCCGCCAGCGACTGGGGCGTTCCGGACCCCTTGCCGCACGGCTGGGACATCTTCGGACCGGACGTCGGTCCGCCCTACCGGGGGGACTTAGAGGTTGTCGGTTTGGGGATGGCCCACGACACGGACGGACAGCAGGGACCGGCATGGGTGCTTTTCGACAATCTTGAGTCGCGGACCGGCGTGGCGACCACTCTGACTATCGAAAAAACGGTTACCCTCTCGTGGCCCCACGACACCGTCGATGAGATGATCGTGGTCGGCGCCGATTCAGTTGACCCTTCTGTGTGGACTCCCTACCCCGCGCCGATTGCGAAGCAGTTTGGACAGCTCTGCATCACGGTGCCCACGACCCAAAGCCAACAAATCTTCAAGCTGGTGTATGGCACGCACTTCATCGATGACTTGAGCGAGGCAAAACAGCCGTTCGCGACGAGGCAAGAGTATAGGATCTTCTTTCAGGATCCCGGGGAGAACGTCACGTTCAGCAACGGCGTGATTCAGGTATCCCGAACCGGCGCCACGATCGGGGGCGTCGCCATTCTACCCCCGGAGGATGTTGTCGTCGGCGACTTCTACACCTCGGTGGACGTGCTCAGCATGACAAGCAGCACCAGGAGGACGATTACAGTCTACGTGTTCGCACGAGGCCGTTTCGACCCCAATACTGGATACTTTGGGGGGTTCATTCTCAACCGCGAGGCCATTCAGGGCAACGTTGGAACTTCTATATTTGATGGGGGCACTGAGCGACGGGGCCCCGCCTTCAGGATTGAGGCGAACCCACCCCCTTACCGCATCGAGTTCTCCTGCGTCGGTCAGAGTCTGCGTCTCCGGGTGCGGAGTCTGATCACCAAAGAGATCATTGCGGAGCACACGTCCATAGCTTCTGCTTTTACTGAGGGTTTCGTCGGCCTCTGGGTCGCTGGTCCCAACAACGATCCTGCAACCCACGACGAGGTCATCCTGGACAACTACTTCGTCACGGGCACCACACCGTGAATGCCGGGGAGGCACGGCCGTGGAATCCTTGAATCGTGAGACTGGTCGAGGACAGGTCCAGTTGTCTGCCGGGTCAAATGGTTCAAGGATTCCACATTCACCGCCGCACCACTGATGAGCAGAAGAAGTTCACACCCCACCGCAGGCGAAGCCAGCAGGACCGATCACCGGATACGGCTTGATCCGTCTCATCCGTGTGATCCGGGGCTGATTCTCGGCTTGTTTCTGGACCACGGATTCCACGGATGGGCGGGAGGACACCATAGGGTTCGGCGCGCCGGACGCGGGTGCCGAAGACGCCAAGTCCCGCGGCCGCGCATACGCTGCAACCTATTCAAAGTTTCTGAGTGGTTTCTCGGAGCAGTGCTGTCGAGGGTGTCCAACTCATTGGGCCGGCGTTCGTTGTGGCAGTCGCCCATGCTCTGGTCGGCGTCGGGGTCGCGGAGCGTGTGGAGTGCGGCGGTTTACCGCCGCTTTCCGAGGACCGTCCTCTGTGTATTCCCATACCATATGCGCGGGGAATATTCTCCCCAAGGCGTCTGTTTCGTGAGTGAATGGGCGCATGGAACCGACTGCCCTGCCTTCCCTCCGTCCTGGCACGCTCTATTTGGTCGCAACGCCCATCGGCAACCTCGAAGATATCACCTGCCGCGCCTTGCGCGTGTTGCGCGAGTGCGACGTCGTGGTGGCGGAGGACACGCGACATTCGGGACAATTGCTGCATCACTTCCAGATTCGCAAACCTCTGCTGAGCTGTTTCCAGTTCAATGAGGCGCGGCGCAGCGGACAGATCCTCGGGCGTCTGCGTGAGGGCGGGACGGTGGCGCTGATCACCGACGCGGGGAGTCCGGGCATCAGCGATCCCGGCGAGCGGGTGGTGCGGGCGGTGCTGGACGCGGGTTTTCGTGCCGAGCCTGTGCCCGGCCCATGCGCCCTTGTGGCGGCGCTGACGGCCAGCGGACTGCCGACGGACGAGTTCCATTTCGTCGGCTTTCTGCCGCACAAGTCCGGGCAGCGGCGGAAGGAACTCGAGCGTCTGAGCGGCGTGCCCGGCACGCTGGTGCTCTACGAATCGCCCTATCGCGTCGCGCGGTTGCTGGGCGAGTTGGCCCAGGTCTTCCCCGCGCGCCAGGTTGTATTGGCGCGGGAACTGACCAAGAAATTCGAGGAATTCCTGCGTGGCACGCCGGGCGAGTTGATCGAGCAAGCCAAGGCGCGCTCCTTGCGCGGTGAGTTCGTGGTGTTGATCGCGCCAGGCTAGAATTCAAACTTTACTTGTTGCGGCGGAGCTTCTAGGAGAGTCGCCGCTGTGACTTTTCAATCGGAACACCATCCGCATCGACGACTCAACCCGCTGACCGGCCAATGGGTGCTCGTGTCGCCGCACCGAACGCTGCGTCCCTGGCACGGGCATCGCGAGCACACGGCGGACGAGCGGCGCCCGCGGTTCGAGTCCAAGTGCCACCTTTGTCCCGGCAACGCCCGGGCCAATGGCGCGCACAACCCTCAGTACACCCACACATACGTGTTCACCAACGACTTTGCGGCGTTGCTCCCGGAGACCCCGGCGGGGGAGACGCCGGGCGATGATCCCCTGATGCGCGTCGAATCCGTCCGGGGGACGTGCCGTGTGATCTGCTTCTCTCCGCGCCACGATTTGACGCTGCCCGAGATGGAGCAGGCCGACATCGAGCGGGTGGTGGATGTGTGGGCGGATCAGACATCGGAGCTCCTGAGGGATTACCGTTGGGTCCAGGTCTTCGAGAACAAGGGGGCCATGATGGGCTGCTCGAATCCGCACCCCCACGGCCAGGTCTGGGCCGGGTCGAGCCTGCCGAACGAGGCGCGGCTCGAAGACGTTTCCCAGCGCGCCTATTACCAGACGCAGGGTGCGCCGCTGCTCATCGATTATGCCGAGCGCGAACGCCAGCGGGGCGAGCGCGTTGTTGTTTCGACCGACCATTGGCTGGCTGTGGTGCCTTTCTGGGCGTTGTGGCCCTACGAGACCCTTCTTGTGCCGCGGCGCCACGTGCGGCGCCTGCCTGAACTGGATGCGAGCGAGCGGGCGGATCTGGCGGGTGTTCTCAAGCGTCTCCTGACGCGCTACGACAATCTCTTCGAGACATCGTTTCCCTACTCGATGGGATGGCACGGCGCGCCCGGGGGCGACGACGACGCGACCCCTTGGCAGCTTCACGCCCATTTCTATCCTCCGCTGTTGCGATCGGCCCACATCAAGAAGTTCATGGTTGGCTACGAGATGCTGGCCGAAGCCCAGCGTGACATCACCCCCGAGCAGGCCGCCAAACGACTGCAGGAAATGTCCGAATGCCATTACCTATCCCGAACACCCGATGCCGGGAGAGTTGCGTAGTCTTCCGGACTTTAGATGCACCGTCACCCTCATCCGTCCCGCAAAGCGGGCCGCCCCCATCCCATCGGATTGGCAGAGGGGCGGGGTGACGGGTCTTTGTCGCGTATGCTGGGACCATTCAGAATCCAATCGGCGACAGAGGATTACGATTACGATGGGAGCGAGGGACTCCGGTTCATGGTCTCCGTGCGCATTCCACCGTTGAAGGCACCTCTCCCATGGACCGTAGCCGCGGACGTGAGTCCGCGCCATCTCGCTCCGCCGAAGACAGGAATCAGCGCCGACTCACGTCGGCGGCTACAGACCGGTTCATGGTCTCCGTGCGCATTCCACCGTTGAGGGTCAACGCTTCACATGGACCATGACCCGCTGATCCTGGCCTCGGCGTCGCCGCGCCGCGAGGAGTTGCTGCGCGGGCTGCGGATCGCTTTCGCGGTATGCCCCGCCCGCGTCGCGGAGGTGCACCGGGAGGAGTTGACGGCGCGTGAACTCAGCATGCTGAATGCATTTCGCAAGGCGCGCGCCGTCGCCCGACAATTCCCCGAGCGGCGGGTGCTGGGGGCGGACACGCTGGTGAGTCTTGGGCCGCGTCTGTATGGCAAGCCGAAGGACCTTGGGGAGGCGGCTCGGATGCTGCGGGAGTTGGCGGGCCGGACGCACCAGGTGGTCACGGGCGTCTGCCTGCTGCACGGGCGGGGGCGCGGGCAGCGCCTCTTCGCGGAGGCGACGGACGTCACGTTTCTGCCGTTGACGGCGGTTCAGATCGAGGCCTACCTGGCCGCGGTGAATCCGCTCGACAAGGCGGGCGGCTATGCCATCCAGGAACGCGGGAGCGACCTGGTGGCCGGGATTGTTGGATCCTATTCGAACGTCGTGGGGCTGCCCCTCGAGCGTTTGCAGGAGGAGCTGCGCCTCTTGGATGGCCCGCACCCCGCGGGCACACAGTGGCCGGAATGAATCGTGTCGAGGCGAATCGCGCCTCAGTCGAGCCGTTTCAACTGCACGTTGCGGAAGCAGACGGGGTCGTTGTGGCCGGCGAAGCCGAAGTGCCCCTTGGTGCGATCCTTGCCCGGATGCGGCGTGTTGCCCATGAACTCCTTCACCGTCGCCACGTCGCCGTCCAGGATCACGAAGCCATTGAGCTCGACCCGCACGCGCGAGCCCCGGACCGTGACTTCCTGGAAATTCCATTCGCCGATCGGCCGCTGGTAACCGCGCTGGGCGGCGATCATCCCATACACCGATCCGTGCGCCTGGCGCGCGTCGATCGTGCTGCCGGTCGCCTGCTCGTAATTGTCGTCGAGCACCTGGATCTCGGTCATGCCGGCGTACGCGGCGTCCCCGTCGGCCGGGTACCGGATGGCGAGGCCGTTGTTGCCGCCCTTGGGGAGCTTGAACTCGAGGCGCACCGCGAAGTCCCCGTACTGCTGCTCAGTGTAGACCGTTCCGCCCTTGCCCGGTTTGCAGACCATGGCGCCGTCCTTGACCTCGTAATTCGCGACAGCACCGGCCCAGCCGCTGAAGTCGCGCCCGTTGAAGACTGTCTCGAAACCGTCGTTGCCCTTGCGCGCCAGGATCTGGTTGGCCTCGGCGGCGTCGATCTCGCGCAGGTAGATGTTCCGCCATCGGATTTCCCCTCCGTGGGTCTGGAGCTGGATGGGACCTCGGGCCGGCACGGAGACCTTGCGATCGTAGTAATTCTCCATCACGGCGTGATCGACCACGAGTTTGTCGTTCAGCCAGACGCTGACCCGCGAACCCACCATCATGATCCGCAGCGAATTCCATTCGCCGAACGGTTTGTCCGCCAGAACCAGCGGGTCTTTGCCCGGGGCGCCCGGACTGTTATTCCAGAGCCCGCCCGATCCCTTGTTGGCGCCGATGCTGAACTTCGCCTCTTCGGTCGAGTCCCAAATCTGGACCTGGGGCACGCCGCGCAGATAGACGCCCGAATCGGCCTTGGGCACGGTCTTGTAATCGACGAGCAGTTCAAAATCGCCGTAGTCCTTCTCGGTGGTGGCGTACGCTCCGTGTCCGTCATTGATCAACTCCCCGTTCTCGGCCCGCCAGTGGGCTTTCATCGTCTCAGTCCACTTGCTGATCTGGGCCGTCCGCTGGTCGGCAGGCATCGCCAGCAGCTTGCGGTGATCGAATGTGTCCCCGCCCCGCCACCCCGACAGGTCGCGGCCGTTGAACAGGGCTGTAAAACCGGGAGGGGGCGCAGCCAGCGCCGAGGCGCCCGCCGCGAGCGCGCCAAGCACAACCGCAAAGGACAGGAACCGACTCGATTTCGGACGACAGAGATTGTTCTTCATAAACTCGGGCTGCTTGTTAGCGCCTCGCCTCCGAAAGGTCAACCCGCGAAGCGCGCGGTTGCATCTGGTCGTTGTCGGTGTTCCGTCGCCCGGTGAGGGCACCGGGCCTACAGCGGATGGAGACTCCTGCTGTAGCAGGCCGCGTGCCCCCACGCGGCGCAGGGACAGACATCGGTGCAGGCGCCGGGTCAGGGGACCCGGCTTGCAAGGGACAGACACCCATGTTGTAGGCCGCGTGCCTCCACGCGGCGCACACTCGATTCCCATCGACAACCTCCAGATGCACTGGGAAGCGCCGCGCATTGCCTTTTGTCGGCAGACGCGCAATCGTCATGGAGGAATTGCACTGCAGCCGAACATCATAATGCACTCGATCGCTTTTTTAAGCAGCCGTCATCGACACGCGGTTTCGCCACTTCACTCGGACACTCGACTTCGCGAAGCGCGCGGGATGGCCGCTTGGGGGAGATGGTTCGTTCTGGCGCTGGCGAGCGCATGGCCGCTGGCCGCAGGCGTCCTGTTTGAAGACGATTTCGATCGCAGCTTCCCGGGTTGGACCGCGGTGCGGCCCGCCGGGGCTTATCTGGATGGGCCGCTTCGCTGGCAGTACGACATTGTGAGCGGGGCGTTTTTCGAGCAGAGCAACATCTACACCGACAGTTCGTCCCATTCCCCGACCGCCACGGCGCCGATGCTCATCAACGATGCCGTCACCGCCGTGAATTTCACCTACACCGCCCGCCTGACCGCCGGAGATGATGATGGGTTCGGCCTCGTGTTCGGTTACCAGGACGACCAGAACTTCTATCGCGTCACCTTCGCCCGACAGGCGCGGAACGCGGGTTTCCCCTGGACGGGCTGGAGTGTGGATCGAAAGGTGAACGGCGCCACGCTCAACCTGTTCGGCGCGGGCACACCCGGCCACACGTCGACTTTCGTCAACACCGCGGGGCAGCCGTTCGACGTCACGGTCTCAGTCAGCACGGCGAATCGCCTGACCCTGACCGTTGTGGACAATCCAACCGGTGTGCCGCGGGTCCATCCCCTGGTGGCCGATCAACCGTTGCCGGCGCCGGCCAACGGCAAGGTGGGCCTGTTCACCTGGGGCATGAGCGGCGGCACCCCCAACGGATTCCGCATCGAAGATCTCCACCTTGCGCCCGCCAGCCTGGCCGGCGACCCGAACGCCTTGTCCGAGTGGACTCCGGTGGTTCCGCCGCGAGCCAACGGCAGCGCGGCGCTGACGGGCGGGAGCGGGCAGGCAGTCTGGTCGCTGGCGGCGGGAGAGGCCGGATCGTATGGAGTGTTGATGGAAAGCGGCGATGCGTTTGGCGGCAACGATGCCGCCGGCCAGGTGGACTTCACCGGCCCGGTTCTCGTCGCCGGCGATGCGGGCTGGACGAACTCCAGCGTCGCTGTCCGAGTCACGCCGCGGGACGACGACGGACATGGCCTGCTTGTGCGTTACCGGGACGAGACGAACTTCTATCGGATCGCGTTGCGCTCGCAGGTCTCGACCATCGGCATTCCTCCCGGTCTCTCGGTGCAGAAGTGCGTGGACCGGGCTTACGCCGAGGTCTACCGCGACAATCCGGTCCGGTACAACCCCGTGGCGGGCCAGACCTACGACCTTGTGGCGACCATCGACGGGGACGCGCTCGACGTTGCGGTTATTGCCGATCCGGAGGGTGCGGCTGACGTCTACTCGTACGGGCCGATGACTCTGAGCGGAGTCAGCAATGGAAGGATCGGCCTGCTCAGTTGGGCGATGTCCCGAACCGAGTTCGATTGGGTGACTGTTCAGGATGGGGCCACGCTGTATGTCTCCTCCCCTTACGGGGCGCCAAGCCCGCCCCGAGGTCTTAACAGCTCGCCTCCGGGCACTCTGGTCGATGCACGGGCGGGGATTGCCATCGAGACGCCGGGCCTGCGCCGCTTGCCCGTCGGCTGGATCGGCGCGGGATCCGTCCCCGCCCGGGGCAGCGGGTCGAACGTCGTATTCACGCTCGATGGGCCGTCGCGATTGCACTGGATCTGGCGAACCGAGTGCCGGCTCTCGATCGTCACCCGCCCGGGAGGCAGCGTGTCCCATCCGCCCAGCGCGTGGTTTCCGCAAGGCGCGGGCGTCTTCGTTTTGGCTGAGCCGGAGGACGGCTACCTTTTTGCCGGGTGGACTGGCGATTCGCTCTCGAGCTCGCCCGCGCTGCATGTGACGATGGATCGGCCGCGGGAACTTGTCGCCGAGTTCACTCCCGACACCGATGGCGACGGGCTGGCGGACGACTGGGAGCGGATCTTCTTCGGCGATCTCCTTGCGATGCCGGAGGAGGATGCAGACAGCGACGGCCGGACCAACCGCGAGGAGTATGTCAATGGGACGCACCCGAAGGTGGCGGACATCTTGCGGATCACCGGGCTCGAGTTGGACGGCGGGCATGCCATCCTCTCGATTTCAAACAACACCGGCACGCGCTATGGCGTGCAGGTGGCCGCCGACCTCGCCCATTGGTCCACCGTTGCGACGGCGCAGTTCGCCGCGCGCTTCACATCGCCGGTGCCGGTTGGGGCCCGGGCCTTCTGGCGTCTGCAGCAGCCGGACAGTTCTCCGGAGGTGCCGCCGTTTGTGCCCGGCTCGTGGACCTTGGCGATCCTGCCGGACACGCAGGTCTACGCGATGAGCTATCCCGATCTCTTCATGGATCAGACCCGGTGGATCGCGGCGAATCGGGATCGCTACAACATCGAGTATGTTTTACATCTGGGCGACATCACAAACAACAACACCAGCAACCAGTGGCGGAACGCCAAGTCGGCTCTCTCGCTGCTCGATGGCGTCGTGCCCTATGCGCTGGTTCCGGGCAACCACGATTACGGCGCCAACGGCGGAACCGAGAATCGCAGCACGCAATTGCACACTTTCTTTCCTGTGGCCGATTGCGCCGCCTGGCCAACGTTTGGCGGGGTGATGGAGCCGGGCCGGCTTGACAACAGCTATCACCTGTTCCGCGCGGGCGGCGTCGACTGGCTGGTGCTCGCCCTCGAGTTCGGGCCGCGCGACAGTGTTGTGGCCTGGGCCGGCCAGATCGCCGCCAAGCACCCTGCGCGCAGGAAGATTCTGATCACGCACGCGTACATGTACAGCGATGACACCCGCTACGATTGGGCGGGCAAGGGGACCGCGCAGAGCTGGAATCCTCATGCGTATCCGACTGGCAGTGCTCCGGACGGCACGAACGACGGCGAGAAGCTTTGGCGGAAGCTGGTGAAGGTCCATCCGGGCTTCGTTCTGGTCTTGAGCGGCCACGTGTTGAACGACGGCCTGGGCCGGCTCTCGACCACCAACGATTTCGGCGAGGTCGTCCATCAAATGCTTGTCAATTATCAGATGCAGGCCCAGGGAGGCGAAGCGGTGCTGCGGCTGATCGAGTTCCTGCCTGACGGACGGACCGTTCGGGTGAAGGCCTACTCGCCCTTCTCGGGCGCGCACAAGACAGACCCGCAAAACCAGTTCGTTCTGACGCTCGATCCGCCGTTGCGGTGAATCGTGCGTGCACAATCGCAGGCAATGCGGTAGGGTGCTGGGCAATACGACATGAGCGCACAAGATGTGAACGCCACAATGGCGGTCTTTTTGGATCTGGAAAACATCGCGTTGGGAGCGCGGGACGCCCACCATCCCCGCTTCGATATCCGCAAGGTTCTCGAGCGCCTGCTTCTCAAGGGGCATATTGTGGTCAAGAAGGCGTACTGCGACTTCGACCGTTACAAGGAATTCAAGAGGGATTTGCACGAGGCCGCCTTCGAGCTGATCGAGATTCCGCACGTGCGCCAGTCCGGCAAGAATTCCGCCGACATCCGGATGGTGGTGGACGCGCTCGACCTCTGTTACACCAAAGGCCACGTCGACACGTTCGTGATCCTGAGCGGCGATTCGGACTTCTCGCCGCTGGTCAGCAAGTTGCGCGAGAACGCCAAGACCGTGATCGGGATGGGGGTCAAGAGCTCGAGCTCGGACCTCTTCATCAACAACTGCGACGAGTTCCTTTATTACGACGATCTCGTCCGCGCCGAGTCGGCCAAAGCCCGTCAGCGAAGCCGCGTGCCGTCGGCGCCCGCCAAGACCGCGCGGACTCCCGACGCCGGCGGAGGCCCTCCGCCCGACGACGCGTTCAAGCATCTGATGACGACGTTCGACGCCGTGCTCGAGGAGCGGGAGGAGGACGAACCGGTCTGGGGCTCGATGATCAAGCAGGCCATCAAACGGAGAAACCCGGGCTTCAACGAGCGGGCCCACGGGTTCCGCAGTTTCAACGATCTCCTGCGCGAGGCGGAGAAGCGCGGGCTGTTGAAACTGGAGCCGGACGAGAAATCGGGCGGCTACATTGTCCGGGAGGTGGAGGAGCTCTAGCGGAATTGCGGATGCGCCAGCAGTCGGTCCCAGGACTCGGTGCTCAGGGGCGCCTGGCGGTAATGGGGTGTCCAGAGCGGTTCGGCGCTGCGCGAGCGCCGCGCGCGTCCCAGCCAGCGCCGGTCCAACGGACGCTCGATCAGGCTGCCCGTGTTGGCCGCGATTGTTGTCTCCTCCTTCTCGCCCGTCGCGCCTCCGATGCCGACGTGAAAGCCGGCCAGCAGCAGCGACACGCGCAGCATGGTGCTGCGCGAGTAGGTTGCCAGCATGCAGGGCCGCCCCGGATCGAGGATCTCGTGCAGCCTCGCAAAGAGCGGCGCCGTCCACATGTCCGGGTTCCTGGCCGGCGAGAAGGCGTCGAAGAGAATCGCATGCGGCTTCGGCCAGGCCGCGGCCTCGGGGCGCCCGAGCAGCGCGGGGAAGTCCCCCAGGTGCCGCTCCCAATCGAGTGTGAGGGCGGAGCGCGCGAGGGAGACCGCATGGTGTTCGAGAAGTGCGAAGCAGACGTCTTCCCAGCCGGCGAAGTACCCGAGGTCCTGCGCGTGATTCAAGGCGAAACGCAGACCTTCGAGCGTGCGGTCGAAACTGACAATGCGGAGCCGGCCGGGCAGATCCTGGACAGAGCGCAGAACGGTCGCGATGTTTGCCGCACCCCCCAGGCCGACATCCCAAATCACGAATTCGCCGGACTCTCGTTGCAGCCGTTCCCTCAACCGCAAGGGCCGCACGTACAGGGCCTCGGCCTCGGCGCGCGGTCCGATCACAGGATGAAATGTCTCTCCCGCCGCGCGGTCGCGGATGCTGAACGCCCCGTTTGCGAGCCGCACAAGCTGGTAATCCGAATGCATCGTCACACGGGCATTACACCGCATCCCGGGCGCCGGGGCGAGTCCGTGGTCCGTTTTGGCTTTGCGCCCCGGGCTCGAGGAGGGTAAACCTCAGGTTATGGATGCCTTGCTGAAATTGCTCCGCGACAACGCCGCGCTCGAACCGGCTCAATTGGCGCCGATGCTGAACCTCACGGAAGCGGAGGTTGCCGAGCGGATCCGCGGGTACGAGCGGGACCGGGTGATTCTCGCCTACCAAGCCGTGCTCAACGAGGAGAAGCTGGGCGTGGACGGCGTTCGTGCCGTCATCGAGGTTAAGATCACGCCGGAACGCGAGGGCGGCTTCGACCGCATTGCGGAGCGGATTGCGAAGTACTCCGAGGTCCGGTCCTGTTACCTGATGTCCGGCGCGTATGATTTGCTGGTGATTGTCGACGGCGATTCGTTGCGGGACGTGGCGATGTTCGTCGCGCAGCGGTTGGCCACCATTCACGGCGTGCTTTCGACCGCGACGCATTTCATGCTCAGGCCTTACAAGGAGCAGGGGGTGCTGATGCGTCCGGAGGCGGGCGAAGAGCGACTGGCGGTCAGCCCGTAGTGAAAGTCAACCCGATCACGCCGAGCACGGCGGCGACGGCGCCCGCCAGAGAGTAGACCCCGGGGCGGTCGCCTTCGAACCAGTAGGTGAAGGGGATGACCAGCAAAGGTGTGGTCGCTGTGATGGGAAGAACGATCCCGGTCGGCGTGGTCTTGAGCGCCCACTGGTAGGCCGCCACTCCGATCGTGGGACCGGCCAGACCGTTTAGAATGACCCACTTGGCGGCTGCCGCTCTCGTGCCGGGACACCCTTCGCCTGGCGCCGCGGGGCGGGGCTTGAGGTTCTGACGCAGCATCGCCCAGAGCATTGGGATCAACACAATCACCAAGCCCCCGAGGATGCGCTGGTACGCGGCGGTGCCTCCATCGATCTGTTCGCCCAAACCTGCGGCAACGGCGTAGGCCTTGCGGCTCAGGACAGCGCCCCCGCCCTGTCCCAGGGCGGCGATGATCCCGAATCCAATCCCCGTTGCGCGCGCGCCCCGCGGTGGGGTCTGGCGACGCTCCGGCAACAGAGCGAGCGCCACCCCGCCGAGAATCAGCACCCCACACAGGTTCTGAACGAGGGAAAGACGCGTGCCGAGCCAGGCCCACTCGATCGCGGCCGCGAACGGCGCGGCGAGGCAATTGATCATCAGGGCGCTCAGACGCGGCCCGAGGCGCGGCAGGGCGAGAAACAAGGCCATGTCGCCAAAACCGAATCCAATGCACCCGCTCAGAAAGAAGAGCAGAAAGACCCCGCCGCCGAGCCCTCGACCGAATCCGTGCGCCCAGAGTCCGAGCAGGAGAACCGCCACCACGACGCGCCAGAAGTTGGCCGCGTGGCTTCCCAGGAGACGGGCCGACCGGTCGGCGGCGATGATCGAGGCCGAGAACAGGCATGCCGCGATGAAGGCGGGGAGCATGGATGGAGGGGCTTGTCAGCGGAAACGCCTGCGGCACGTGCGGTGTTCAGGAGGTTGGGTCGGGTTCGGGTTCGCTGCGGACATAGTGGACGCCCGGCCCGCTGAGCAGTTGGTTCAGCTCCTCCTCCGCCAGGTCATGCCGGATCGCCACGGACCAGGGCGGGCCGTAGAAGAGCTTGCGATTGCAGTCGTCGAGTTGAGTGTGGATGCGACCGTAGAGTTGGCTGACCGCGCGGTCGACCACGACGGTGATCCGCTGCTCGTGGCAGACAATCGTCCGCACCTCGGGGACGCAGGCGATCTTGCGCACGAAGGCCTTCAACACGCGCTGCCGGTGATGACGGAAGTGGCGGTACAACAGCAAGCCGACGATTGCCGGGAACACCAGCGATCCGGCGCTCACGTTCGAAACAAGAAGATACACCCCCAGGGCGGTGGCGATGACTGCGCCGATCCACCACGCATGCTGTGACGGTTTGAGGCGCCGGAGACGCAGCACGGCGTCGGCCACCCTCTCCTCGAGCGATGGCGGCCGGGCGCGGCCCGACTCGATTTGCCACCGCAGCCGGCGCAAGTCCTGCGCAAGCTGCCAGGCGTCGGCATAGCGATCCTCGGGACGCTTCTCGAGGCAGCGGGTTAGAATGCGCTGGAGATCGACTGGGAGATTCGGGCGGCGCGTGTGAATCGAGGGCGTATCCGCGAAAGCGACGGCATGCATGGTCTCGATGGGAGTCTCCCGTCGGAAGGGCGCTTCGCCGGTCGCCATTTCAAACAGCATC
This sequence comes from Verrucomicrobiota bacterium, assembly GCA_022710935.1. Taxonomy (GTDB): domain Bacteria; phylum Verrucomicrobiota; class Verrucomicrobiia; order Limisphaerales; family J093; genus MWFF01. The sequence continues at coordinate 21,044 of JAKLFY010000023.1, read as the reverse complement.
ACTCCCAGGGAGAACAAATCGCTGCGGGCATCCACCGCGCCGGCCCTGATCTGCTCTGGACTCATGTAGGCGGGCGTTCCCTTGATCGCGCCGATCTCGGTCTGAGTCATCGTGGACACATCGACTCCAGCCGGCCCGGCGGCGAGGGTTGATCCGGTTGGCTCGACGAGCTTGGCCAGGCCGAAGTCGAGGATCTTCGCGTGGCCATCCCGGGTGACCATAACATTGGCGGGCTTCACGTCGCGATGCACAATGCCCGCCTCGTGCGCCTGGGCCAGGCCTTCCGCCACTTCGATCGCAAGCTCCATCGCCCCCAGCAAGTCGAGATCCTTGCTCTGAACCAGATCGGCAACGGTCCTGCCCTCGACCAACTCCATGGCGATGTAGATGATGCCCTCCTGTTCGCCGACATCATAGACCTGGGCGATGGCAGGATGGGGCACCCGGGCCGCAGCGCGCGCTTCGTGCACAAAGCGCTTCCGGCGCTCAGGATCCGCCGTCAGTTCCGGCGGGAGCAGCTTGACCGCGACCGGACGCTGCAGCTTCAGATCCTGCGCCCGATACGCAATGCCCATCCCCCCTCGTCCCAACACGCCATCGATGCGATACGTCCCAAGGGTTTTCCCAAGCAACGAATCCGGCATCGCGCTCTGGCTCATGGAAGCAGGCATGGGACGATCTGCCGGACTTGCGATTCCCGCTCGATCCCCGTGACGAGAGACGCTCGCAACCGGACGGGCACCGTTCTCATGGCGATTGGAGTGTGCGACAAAGGCGGGCCATGCGCAAGACGAACTGCATCCGAGACACGGTGCATCTGGAGGTTGTCGGTGGAAATCGAGTTTGCGCCGCGTGGGGGCACGCGGCCTACACCGGCAATTCCCATCCGTTGTCGGCCCGGTGCCCTCACCGGGCGACAGAACACCGACAACAACCAGATGCACCAGCCGAGGCACCTGCTCCGCGCAACGTTCCGCTGGCTTCCCTGTCGGCCCGTGGTACCGTGGTCGCCGATTTCGTGAAGATTCTCACTGCTACTTTCTTCGTGACAGTCCTGGGGGCGGCGCTCGCAGATCAGAGCGTGATCCCGGAGACGGCGGTGTCGCGCTTCGAGTTCCGCGAACCGGATTATGTCGTCTATCGGGTGGAGACCGCCGCCCGCGCCGCGGGTTTGACGTCTGTCGAGGACTCCGTCTGGCTCAGAGCATGGCCGGAAGGGAGTTCGACGAACGCCACGTGGCTTGGTCGCCGGGTGGTTCTGCAGGTCGAATCGCCGGACGCTCTGGAGCGGGTCCTTGCGGCGACTGGACTGCCGGTCGCCCGTGTTGTGACGTCGAATCTGGTTGTGCTCGAGGCCTCGAGCGCTCGAATGGCCGTGGCGGAGGCATCGCGGTTGGCTCGCCATGCCGAGGTGACCGTGTGTCATCCGGTGCGGCGTCGGGCGGTCAAACTCCACGGGCCCTACGCCCCGCGACCCAACGACACGTTGTTTGGTTATCAATGGCACCTCGAAAACCGGGATGCCAACACCGCTGCCGTCCTCGGTCCTGATCTGAATGCCCGTTCGGCTTGGGCGGACAACCAGGGCGAGGGTGTCCTGGTGGCCACAGGGGATAACGGCGTCGAGGTATCCCACCCGGATCTGGCGGCCAACATGACGAACCGGGTCCACCGCAACTTCATCACTGCCAGGGACGACGGGAACCCCGTCGCCACCACCCAGGTGCATGGCACGGCAGTGGGCGGCCTGATTGCGGCCCGGGGCAACAACGCCAGGGGCGTTGCGGGAGTTGCGCCTCGGGCCCAATTGGCCAGTTGGGTCATCTTCGACCGGTTCGACGGTTTGGCGGACGAGGAAACGGTGATGGACATGTTTCACTACCAATCCAACATCGTCAGCGTCCAGAACCACAGTTGGGGCAACGCTGATGTGGGGTTGCTGCGCCTGAGCGCGCTCGAGGACCAGGGTATCGCCAATGCGGTCGAACGCGGTCGCCAGGGGCGCGGCGTCGTGATCGTGCGCTCCGCAGGCAATGCCCGAATGAGCCTGAGCGACCTCAACGACGACGGCTTCGGCCAGGATCCGCGGGCGATTTCGGTCGGCGCCGTTCGCGCGAACGGACGTGCCGCCAGCTACAGCACACCGGGCGCGCCCGTGCTGGTCGGCGCCTTCAGCGGCGATGAGGGCGTCAACACCCCGAATGGGTTGGTCACGAATTATCTGGCCGTGGCCACGACGGATCGCCAGGGGAGCCTCGGCTACAACTCCTCCGGCCCGGCACCGGACTATGGATTCCAGTCCACGGGGTTCGGGGGGACCTCGGCGTCGTCGCCGCAGATCGCCGGCCTCTGCGCGCTGATTCTGGCCGCCAACCCCGCCCTCACCTATCGCGACGTCCAACAAGTCCTGATCCTGTCGTCGCGCCAACTCGATCCCTCGGATCCGGATCTGCGCATCAACGGCGCGGGATTGAGTGTGAGCCACAACGTGGGTTTTGGAGTCCCGGATGCCGGTCTGGCGGTCGAGTTGGCGCGTGCCTGGACCAATCGACCGGCGCGAATCCGGACAACCGCGGCCTTTCGACAGAGCATCGAGATTCCCGATGACGGACTGCGCGTCGTGATCGGGGGCAGCGATGTGCCGACCGAGTTGCAGTCGATTCCGGCCTGGCCCTCCGACGGCCTGCACCCGGATGCGCCCACCGAGGTGACGACGCTTGTGGATGTCGGCCAGGCGCTCGCCCCTCTGGCGGTTGACTTGACGAACCAAGCGGCCCTGATCAAGCGAGGGGTCAACTACTTCGCCGACAAGATCGCCAAGGCCGCGGCGGCGGGCGCCCGATTCGCCATCGTCTACAACAACGCCGACGCCAATCAACGTGTGTTCATGGCCGGGGCCGACATTCACTTCCAGACCATCCCGGCGGTGTTCATCGACCAAACGCGCGGCGAAGCCCTTCAGGCCTACCTGGCAGCCCATCCGGAGACGACCGCGCAGCTTCGGCTCGACGCGGTCCGGTGTCCTGTGACGATCTCGGAGTCGCTGCTCTGCGAACATGTCAAACTGCGCGCCTCCTTTTCCCACCCGCGCCGGGCTGACGTGCGCGTGACGTTGCTCTCACCCGCCGGCACGCGCAGCGTGCTTCACCGTTTCAACAACGACACCGCTTCGGCTCTGAGCGAATGGACCTTTAACTCGACCCAGCACTTCTACGAGAGCAGCGCCGGCGTCTGGCAGATCGAGGTCAGCGACCAGAACGCCGGCTCGACGGGACGCGTGGTCTCGCTCGACCTCACGGTCTACGGGGTGCGGATCGAGGATGTGGACCGCGACGGATTGGACGATCAGTGGGAACTGGCCCGCTTCGGCTCCCTGGATCAAGGCCCCGCCGGCGATCCCGACCAGGACGGTTGGAGCAACGTCCGCGAGCAAATCCTGGGGCGCGATCCGGCCATCGCAGACCGGCCGTTCCGGCTCGATCTGTCGCGTTGGGACTCCCGGTGGGGCCGGCTCAGTTGGCCTGCCGGCGCGGCATTTCGCTACGAGGTGTCGATGCAGTCCGCCCTGGGCGAGCCGCCCCAGGTTGTGTCAGAACAAACCGGGCGGTTTCCCGAACTCGATCTCATTGTGCCCCTCACAGACGGGTGCCGTTTCTATCAGGTGCGCCAGGTGCAGCGCGACTCGCCGGATTTCTCACCGCCGGGAAGATGACAACGAGATCCGGGCTATCGCACATCCGCGCCCACGCCGGCGCCGATCGTTCCAGCACGCGGCATCCGCAGGCTGAACTCGATGCGCTCGCCCTCGCGGCCCACATACCCGCCCCAGCCGACGCGGATCTCGTCGATTCGCCGACTGTCCAGCGTCGCGTCGCTGTCGCTTGACCAGCCTGCGAGCTGAAAGCGATCCAGGGGGAGATAACAGCGGGCGTAGCCCGGCGCGGACAGCGAGCGCGGTGTGCTGGCCAGGAAATCCCCGCCGTCGCGTTCGTGCAGGATGACGAGCAATTGTGCCGGCGTGTGTTGTCCCTCGGGCACCCAGCTCTCGATCTCGAGAAGATCGGCGGCGCTCAAGTCCAAGGGATCCTGAAACGGCAAACGCACGAACAGATACGTGTCGACCTCGCTCCGGGTCAGAGTGCCCTCGACCCGCCATCCCAGACGACCAGGCTGGGTCGCCCCGCTGTCCGCCGACAGCGTTTCACGGACAAACTCGCCCCGAGCCACCACTGGTTGGGCGGCGGGAAGCTCCTTGATTGTCATCGAAGGCAGGACGCCCGGCGCCAGTTTTCTGGCGGGTCGCGGCGGACCGTCGAACCGCAGGAAGGTCGCCCCATACGGCGGCAAGGCGAGTTCGTTGTCGGCCTTGCCCCGCCACACCGAACGCTGTCCGGTGGCGGGGTCCCATCGTTCGGCCGCGCCTGTTGCCCGGCACTCGATGGCCCCCTGCCAGGGCGAGGGGCTGTCGTTGATGACAAAGTAGAGTTCGTGGCCGTCAATGCGCCGATGCGCAAGGCGCAGCGGCGCGCGCGGGTCCGGTACCGCCAGGTCCGGCTCGAGGACCTGATCGAGCACGCGGGGAAGCAGAGCCTCGGTGCTCGCCGACAGGAAAACGCCGGCGCCGCGGCCTACCGCCGTGCGCGCGATCGGGCCGTCGCCACCCTGTCCGAAGACACGCTCGCCCCAGGCCCGGATGCGGCGGTCGGGGAACTCGGACTCGGTATTGGCGGGGCGCGCGCCCAGGGCAATCACGGTTCCGCCCTGGCGCATGAAGTCATCGAGCCGATCCCATGCAGCCTCGGGCAGGGTGTCGATTCCCGGCAACACCACCACCTGCCACCGGAGAGCGTTGTGCGCCAACTCGCCCTCCAGGACGCGCCCCTCGATGAGCGTGCGGCTGTCGATTACAGTCAGGTCGCGGCGCGACGCGAACAAGCTCTCGAGCGCATCGCGATAGAGGTGATCGATCTGATTGGCCGCGGGCGATGCATTGGCCCAGTGCGCCGCCGGTATGAAGCGCGTCCAAACGCTCTCGATCGGATAGACCACAGCCACATCCGCCACTTGATGGCCGCCCGCAAGCAGTGTGGCACAGCGCCCGACCCATTCGTTGAGGCGGCGCAGGGCGGCGTCCTCGAGCCCGGTGAACGAGTAGTAGCTGGTGATCACGTTGACCCCGCCCGTGAAGAGCCGATTGCACGTGCCGCGGATCTCAGCCTCGGTCACAACGCGCTTGGGACGCGCGTCGCCCGCCGGACGGTAGACCTGGCCGTGGTCGGATGTCTCGCACATGACAAACGGGCGGCGGTCAAGCTCAGCCGCGCTGCCCGCCAGCCGTGCGATGTGCCACGGGACCTCGGGCGGAAGGCTTGTGAGACAGTCAATGCCGGGCGCATCCAGGCGGCGCAGGCAGGCAAAGAAATCGCCATACAGCGCCGCGTGCGCGGTGAGCCCTTCCTCGGCCAGCAAATGGCCGCCCGACTCCACCCCGTGGCGCCGGCACCAGTCCTGGATCTGTCCGAAGAAGTTCTCCGCCACCAACTCGCCGACCGTCCGCCAGAAATCGTGGCGATGCCGTTCCACTCGAGGCCCCGATCCCATCAGCAACGACGGGATGGCATCGTCGATCGCGTATCCGCGGCGCGTGCGGAACTCGCCACTCAGCCCCGTCGACCAGGGCAGCGGCCGATAGGGCATCCGCCGCAGGAACAGGCTCATCAGCGACGGTTCATCGGTAAAGGTGGCGACGAAGTGACGGCCCAGATCGGGCCCCATTTCCTTCGCATACCGCTCGTGAGTCAGTTCGAGAAAACGGGCGGTCGGGGCCGGATCGAGCAGGTTCGGATAGGGCATCTTCCGCCACAGATTGCCATCGGCATGGGTGCCTTCGTAGAGCGGAGCTTCCGTGACTCCCAGAAGTCTCCAACGCCCCTCGGGCGCGGTCCATGACACCCGTCCATCCCGCGCATGGGCGCTCAGATCGACGCGCCCGTCGAAGTCGAGAGTCCCGTTCCGCACCGGATAGGCCGCCGCCAGAAACAGGCGGCCGGGGGGTAACTCGAGCGTCACCGGACCGGCGCCCGTCTCGACATCCGCCGCCAGGAGCCCGCGCGCTTCCCACTCGGGATGGTCCCGCAACACGAGCCCTCCGGCGTTGGCCGAGGGATAGCCCTTTTCGTCGTACAGCCACAGCACCATACCGGCTTGCCTGGCCGCCTCGACAGCCCGCTTGAAAGCAGCCCACTTCGCCTCGCTCTCGAGATAATCCTCGAACCCGACATTGCAGACCACCCCGCCGAAGCCCTGGTTCTGGAGTCTGAGAATGAGATCATCCTGGCGGCCCGGCTCATCGGGCCAGCCATGAATGATCTTCAGAATCCGGGTCTGGGCGGGCGGTTGAACGAACCGTTCGGAAAGCCCGGTCGGGGCCGGATCCTGGGCCGCCTGGCCGTGCGGGGTCCTGAGCGCCCAAGCCAGGCTGCAACAGAGCAGAAAGGGCAGGGTCATGGAAACTGCATTTCGGTGACGTAGATCTCGTGAAAGCCCGGGTCTTCGTTGAGCGGAACATGGCGGATCTTCCCGCGCAATGCACCATACTCGAAACCGTCGCCGGATTCCCGGAACAACGCCAGCTTCGCTCCGAGCAGCGCCGTGTTTCCCGCCGGACGCACCCGATCGGGCGGCAAGGGAAACAAGCCGATGCGCCGGGCGCTGGCGCGGTTGATGTAGTTGCCGAACGCGCCCGCCAGGTGCAGACACTCCAGATCATCGAGCCCGGCTCCCCATTGGGCCAGAAGCAATCGGAAGCCGGCGGCGATGGCCCCTTTTGCCAGTTGCAGCTCGCGAACATCCGTCTGCGTCAACACCACGGGCGCCGCCAGCGTCCACTGATCACCCGATGCCAGGCGCCCGGTCGGACGGACCAACCCGAGGTCCAGGCCGCATGCCACGGCGTCCACCAGGCCGCTCCCGCAGATGCCGCGCGGTGCGCCGCCACCGAGCACCCGGCACTGCATCGCGCTGTCCCGCAACGCGACCTCGGCGATCGCCCCGGTGGCGGCTCGCATGCCCATCGAAATCCGCGCCCCTTCAAACGCCGGGCCGGCAGCGGTCGAGGCGCAGAGGAGGCGGTCGCGGTTCCCGATGACAATCTCTCCGTTCGTGCCCAGGTCGACCAGGCCCACCAATCGATCGCTTTCATCGACCTGCGTCGCCACAATGCCCGCCAGGACGTCGCTTCCCACGAAACCGCCCAGACACGGCAGGAAACAAACCGCCGCATTGCCAGGTGCGTGCCAACCCAAGTCCGACGCGGAAAAGGTCTTCGGCCCGTCTTCCGGCGGATCGAACGGGTGATGCGAGAGGGGTTCGACGCTCAAGCCGCAGAACAGGTGATGCATCACGGTGTTTCCGACCAGGACCACGCGTTCGAGCGGCGCCCCGGGCGGGGCCTCGGACATCAACTCCGCGAGCAAACCCCCAATCTGTTCGCGCACCAGTGTCTGCAAGGCGGTCTGGCCCCCGGCCGACAACGCGAAATCGATGCGGCTCATGATGTCGGCGCCGTGCTTGGCCTGCCGATTCAGCCCCATGCGCACGCCCAGCACGTTGCCCGTGCGCCGGTCCACCAACTGCGCGACGATGGTGGTCGTCCCGAGATCGACCGCCGCGCCCAATCCGTCGCGCGGCGTGAAGGCGAACGGGGAGTTGTCTGTGAGAATCGAGAGTTCCCACTGAGCCAGCTCGATGCGCAAATCGCTAAGCGCGCGCGCCCGGCAGGCCAGCCGCCATCCTTCCGACCGTTCCCTGGGCGTCAGCACGCGCTCGTCTTCCGGCGTCACCGGCAGGTCCCCTTCGAGCACTCGGACACGGCAGCCCTTGCACCGGCCGCGGCCGCCGCACGGGAACTCGACCCCTTGGGGGAAGAGCGCATCCTGCAGCGATGTGCCCGCGGTCACCGTCAACCTTCGGCCCAACGGCAGCAACTCGATCCGTACGGTATTACTCATGCTATGGCTCCCATCGTGTATCCCCATTTCGTCATGCCGGACGTCCCGTATCGGTTCTCCGACGCCGGGTCAAGGGCCTTCCAATGCCAACCGAGACGCCATCCCGGCATGGCCTGAAGCCGGATGGTCATGTGAGGTCTGCTGCATTAGACTGGCTTCCGATTCCAGACGCGCCAAAACGCCCACCAAAAGCCCGCCGCCATGATACAAAGGAACAACACAGAAGCTATCAACAGCCACAATCCGCCGGTCTCGCTGAGAAATGCGGCCATCCGCGCCGCTGAGTAAAGAACGTGAAGTGCGAGACCGGTCGTGGCCGCGGCGAGGCAACCGACACCCCAAAGCTCAACGCGCCGCCTGCACTCTGCCGAAAGCGCCAGATAGCCGAGGAGGATCGGAGTGCCGATGACAACGATCGTGCACAACAACAGGACACGGGACCAATCCTGGCTGAAGTAGCGGAGTCCCTCGTTTACAAAGATCCATTCGTAAGCCGACCAGAGCGCCGCCGCTCCGAAAACACACCACGCGACAAAGAGCTGGCTGCGGGGCCTGCGCATAACGCAGGTCAGCGACGGGAGCCAGCCGCCCCTGGCGTCCGGCGTGTCCTGGAGGCAGAGCGGCTGGCTCCCGTTGGTCGGACCGTCTTGGGCTTTGGTTTGGATGTGTCATCAGGCACGTAAACCTGCGACTGTAGAACTCGATGTCTGTTGTCCCGGATGAAAACCATGATGCCACCTGCGGCACAAGCCCGCCGGTACTGGCGTCGCGTCACCTCTCGGGTGCGGGCTGAGAGGTCGCTGATGTATTCCCTCGCCGGATATGCCAACACCTTCCGGCCGACGATATCGCACTCAATGACCGGCAACTCGTCTGCGTAATCATGCCATGCGCGCATGATGGTCGGCCAGAACTCGGCGATCTGCTTGCTGTAGTCGCGTGTCATCGCTTCAGTTGCCCATGGTCCCTTGCCCAACGATCAGGTGAGGCGCGGAGACCTCTCGCACCCGTGCCGTCACCGGTTTTCCTGCTCCAGACAGATCCGCGGGTCGCCGTGGCCTCGACCGTCTGGTTCGCCGAATTCCCGTCACCCGTCTGCCAGGATCCGGCTCGGCCATTCGTGTGGTTCGTGTGATTCGTGGTTCTCCTCTTCCCGCTGAGTCTCGACCACGAATGACACGAATCAACGGCAACGCGCAGGTCGGTCATCGTGCTCGCCTCACCGTTCTGCCGTGGTCGTGTCCTCATCATTCGCGTCGTGGCGACCAACCTCGCCGAACAGTGTTAATGAACGTCAAAAGTGTCGGTTTATCCAGGTATTATTGAGCCGGCAAAACGGTTTGATGGATCGGGTTGATGGTTGTTGGTGGATGATGGAAGATGGATTGCGGTCACGGTCCATGAAGCCCATTAAGCCGCAGCATTTCACAAACCTCCACACTCCCATGACAGCCGAACCCTTCGCCACCATGTCCGCGAACGACCTGCGTGCCTATCTGCAGTTCCTCCTCCACCACTACCGGGTGATGGACTCCTTCTGGTTCATCCGGGTGGCGGAGCGCTTTGGCCAGCCGGCGGCGGAGGCGATCAACGAGCAGGTCTGGGGGCGCGTTGGCGGTCTGGCGGCCAAGGATCTCGTGTCGCGCTTCCACATCCAGAAGAAGGGGTTGGCGGGTTTCATCGAGGCTCTGCGACTCTATCCCTGGAGCATTCTGATCGGTTACCAGATCGAGGAGAGCGACGACCAGGTGACCTTGTCGGTCCCGTCCTGCCCCACCCAGCAGGCCCGGTTGAAACGGGGTTTGGGCGAATACCCCTGCAAAGAAATGCACCGCGCCGAGTTCCTCAGTTTCGCCCGCGCGATCGATCCGCGCATCAGGTTCGAGAGAAACGTCGGCAACATGACCTGTAACCGATGTGCGTCCGGTGGCGTTATCTGAGACGTTGGGAAAACCTTGATTGAATCGCAACCATGAAGAAGACCCTGATTGCACTCGCAGTCGCAGCCACCCTGCAAACCGCTCTGGCCCAGGAGTACCTCAGTCGCGAGGAAACGCTCAAATACGCGTTCCTCGTCAGTCTGGACCTGCCGCAACTGACCGGGACACCCCTGGCCACCGATGTCGACGTCAAGAGGGCCGTCGCCATGCGTGACGGAGACTACGGGGCCATGGTCCTGCCTGAAGCCAAGCTCGCGCCCGAGGCGCTTGCCAAGCCCGACCACGGCCCCGTCGCGGTGGGCCAACTCTGGCTCCACCACCTCACCCCCATGCGGGATGGCTGGGGAATCCCCGCACACGAACTTCGCCTCGTGGACGTGAACCACAACGAAGGAACCGCCTCCGTCGTGCAATGCACACTGGCGGTGCGCCGGGCCTCCCCAGGCCAGTTGGAACTCGCCATCCTGGGCCGGACCAAGGAGGCGCTCCTCTCCGTTCCGCTCAAGCCCCTCGAGGCCAAACCGCAGTCCCAACCGATCGAAATGGCAGCCACGCGTGAGGCCTCCGATTCCGGCCAGATCATCCTCCGCATCCTCGGACGCTATGAAGCCAGGGTGCCCGTCACCGAGCTCTGAGGCCCAGCCCCCGGTTCCCTGCGCCATGTCGGTAACATTCACGCCGAAACGAACGGTCCGCTGCCAGCCCTTGCTGGCCGCGGACCGCCCTGTCGCCGGCCCCCGCATGGCTGCGGCCTTTCATGACGACCCCGCCATCCAGTATTTGCTTCCGAACAGGATGCGGCGGCCTGCGCAGTTGATGTGGCTGATGAGTACGTTCGTCGCGTACGGCGCACGTTATGGACAGGTGACGGTGGCAGGCGAAACGCCAGTCGGGACCGCAATTTGCCTCCCGTCCGAACTGGCGACCGCCTCTCTCTATCGCCTGCTCCGTTGCGGCTGGGGGCGCGCGCCTTACAAACTGGGCTGGGCTGCCTGTTGCCGCCTGCACACCTTGACCCGGACTGTGCAGCGGCAGCGACTGCGTCTGATGTCCGGCCGGCACCTCTACCTGTTGCACCTGAGCGTCAGTCCCGCCTGCCAGGGGGAGGGGATTGGTGGCGCGCTGCTCGATGCGGTTCTCGAAGATGCCGCTTCACAACAACTCCCCTGCTGCCTCGAGACCTTCCGTGTCGCGAACCTCGGGTTCTACATGCGCCACGGATTCGCACTCCTGTCGGAAGCGCGCCTGGCGGATGTCGACCTCCCGTTCTGGATCCTGGGGCGGCCGGGGCGCCATCCCGGTTCGTCACCAGAACACAAAGGCGTGCGCACGTTCGCTGCGCCTTTGGGGTCACATCTTCATATTTGACAATTGTGGGGCAGGAAGAGCGACGGTTCACGGAGCGTCGCAGGCGTTTGGTCCGATCGTTCGCCCGACTATGCCCCGGAATCTGCCCGGCCGACGACGAATTTCGGAGGGCCGAGTTCCATGAGGGCTTGACGCAGGGGGCTTGAGGCAAGAACCTCGTTCCGATTCCGGCAGGCGATTCTCTGCCTTGGTGCATCTGACCGCAGAGGGCTGTCGCCACCGGGTCAGAACCAGGATCATTGCATGCAGCGCAACGTTGGCCTCGCGATACTTGTCCATCTCACAACCGGCCGCTGATGCTCCACCGCAACGAGCTGAAGGGGCTGCACGTCAATTCGTTCATTCCCAATGTGATCGGTTCCGCGACGAGACTGACCATCCGGGCAGCAGCCCCGACCGAGTTCGAGTTGCGTCTGCGCGTGCCCGAATGGGCGACCGAGGGTGTGACCCTGAAGATCGACGGCCAGGATCAGGCCGTGACGGCGCAGCACGGATCGTTCCTGTCGATCCGCCGCACCTGGCGGGACCAGACGGAGGTCGAGATGCAGATGCCAATGCGTCTCTGGCTGTGTCCTATGCCCGACGATCCGGATCTTGTGGCGGTGATGTACGGCCCGCTGGTCCTGGCCGGCGAGTTGGGCAAGGTCGACGTGCCGCGGGACCTGGTCTACACGACGGGCAACTGGTTCGAGTTTCCCGCGGATCGCATCGTCGAGGCGCCCGTGATGGTGGCGACGCAGCGCGACCCGCGGGCCTGGATTCGCCCGGTCGAGGGCCGGCCCTTGGCCTTCCGCACCAACGGCGCGGGCCGGCCGGGTGATGTGACCCTCGTGCCGTACCACCGACTGTTCGACCAGCACTATGCGGTGTACTGGCGGCTGACGGACGAGGCTGGGTGGCAGCGGATCCAATTCGAGCGCAGCGCGCGCGAGGCAGCCAAAGCCCGCGAGGCGGCGCGACAGGCCGCCCGGGCAGTGGACGAGCAACGGCTTGGGCAGGCAACGAAGCAGTTCGTCGAGGTTCGGGATCCGTTCGGCCGCCTCGACGCGCCGTGTGGACATCCTGAAATCGACGCGTGTTAGGCCGTCTCTGGCCGAGTTCTCTCGAGCACCGCATACCACTGTTTGGAAATCCAGCGACGCGTCGCCAGCGTTTGAACGACCCGCAACCCGGTCGCCTCAGCGTCTGCGATGAACTGGGTGCGCGGGATGGGGATTCGGTCGGTGGGCGTTCTGTGCCGAATCCAGTTCCGCAGACGAAACATCCAAGCTCCCAAGGAGCAGTCGCAGAAGAAAGAAACGACGATCGGGCCCCGGCAAATCCGGCCCAACTCGCGCAGGCAGCGCCGACGAACCTCCGGTTCCCGGAAGTGATGGAACAGGCGGTTGCAGAGAATGGCGTCGAAGGCGGCGTCTTTGAAACTGGTCAAGAAGGCGTCTTCGACACGGAATTCAACGCCCTGAGCGATCCCTCGGGTCCGCGCATAGTCTTGAGCCTTTTCCAGCATGTGCACGGATGAATCCGCCTCGGTCACCGGGAATCCCATTTCAACCAGAAGAGGCAGCAGCCGTCCGGTGCCGGAGGGCAGGTCCAACACCTTCGATCCGGGTGGCAGCCCCCCCAACATCCGGCGTACGCAGAGCATTTCACGCCGATGTGTCGCCGTTCCATGCAGCGAACGGGCGTATTTCCTGGCGGAAACCTCGCTGTTGAAACGACTCCTGGTTTGTTCAGCGGAATCGGATTCTCGACCTCCGATGCCGCGGACTGATGCCTCTCCCTTCCGTTGCGCCGAGACCCGCCGGCCTGCTTCACTTGCGGATGCGTCAGTCATTGACCCGAGATGAGCCGATCGAGACTCCGTGAAGCGTGCGGGCCAGCGGCACAGGCGGTTTCGAAGAATCGCTCGCGACCCCCTCCATCCGCTGGATCAAGGCGAATGACCCCGCGGTCGCAACAACGCGCCACGTATTGGTCGGCCAGTCCGAGCCCACTTTCGTCAACTTGACCACCCCAAAGACCGGCTGCCCCGGCGGCGCAAGGGTCGAGCATTGTGCGGGCGAGGAGAGCAGTCTTGCCTGCTGGGCGGGCGTCGCCGGCAAGAGATGATCCACGCGGTCTCCGGAAACGTGGATCAGACGCGACAAATACCAGTCCAATCCCGGCACGTTGACTCCGTAGACGAAGACCATCGGCTCGTTGCCAGTCTCAGAACGAATTCGTTGCGCCAGGCTCCGCATGGATGCTCCGACCCCCATCAGGTCATTCCACGATGCGGCTTGGCTCAGCAGAAGGATCCATACGGCCAATGAGGCTGCCGCAAAACCGCCTCCCAGCACGGAGGCCTTGGGCTTGACCGGCACGGTCAGGGCGCCCATGCCCAGTGCGACCAGGACCAGAACCCCGAGCAGGGGCAGCGGCACGGCGGGTATCGTGTGCGTGGTGAACCGCAGAGCTGCCACGAGGGCCACAATTAGGCTACCGAAAAACCCTGCGATGCTTGCGGTATGCCAGGTCAGATCGGACCTGCTTCCCACCCGCTCCCACCATCCCCCGATCGCCAGGGCCAGTGCGGGATAGAGGGGAAGCACGTAGGTGATCAGCTTCGAGCCGCTCAACGAAAGCACCAGAAACGGAGGCACCACCCAGCCAATCATCAACCACCACACGCAGCAAAATGACTGGTCGGTCTTCAGCTCGCGGTTCAGCCAGTCTCCGCTCTTCGACATTTCGCGGCTGATCTCCGCGTAGCGCCCCTCGTCCGGTTCGTTGGGGCCGCGCCCGCCCAGCAGGGCAAAACAGGCGATCACGACGAACACGGCCAGTGCCACTCGCTCCGAGTATCGGCCGCAACTCGATTCAGACTCGAGCATCGGTTGCCTGACAGGTGTCATGGCCGTGCGCGTCCCGGGGGTTGCGGCGCCGCACGGTCGTCCGCGCTCTTCGCCAACCGGACCAACGGTGCTGGGTCGCGGATGCGTCATCGCTTCAGCTCGAGGCCCCTTGCGCTGAGCGGCTCACACCGGCCTGACGGCGGTCGTGCCGTGCCTCGAGAAACAGGTTGTAGGCCGCGATGGCCGCGGGAAACAGGTTGGAAAGCACGCCAACCGAATCACTCTTGTTGCTGAGACTGAAGTAGGAGAGCAGCAGCAGGCTGCCCAGCAGCGACATATACCAGAACAGGCGCGGGAATTGGGAGCGGCGCGCCGAGTGCGACGCGATCACCTGGACGAACCAGCGCCCCGCGAAGAGAGCGACACCCAAGTACCCGATGAGCTTCCACGGTGTGATCACCACTGCGACGTCAAACAGATCAACTCGGAACAACGTGTCATTCATTCACTTGGTTGCCTGGACTCGGGCCCGGGGCAGTTGCCGGCGGAGCAGCCACGCGACGCCGATCAGGTCGAAGGCCCCCGCGCGGGCACGCGACCAGTTGTTGTACTTCGATGTCCCGGCGAAGCGCGGGCGATGCCGGACTGGCACCTCGGCCAGGCGGAGTCCCGCCTGCCGGAAGATCGCGGGCAGGTACCGGTGCAGTCCCCGGAACGGGACCAGCAGGTCCACCGCCTGTCGCGGGAACACCTTTTGAGAACAGCCGGTGTCGCGGATGCCGTCGTGGAGGAACGCGCGGCGAATCGCGTTCGCGATCCTCGATGCAGCCTTTCGATTCCATGCGTCATGCCGATCCTCCCGATAGCCGCAGACGACATCCACGCCGCCGCCATGAAATGCATCGAGGAGCGGCCAGAAACTGGCGGGATCATTCTGGCCGTCACCGTCCATCAGACCGCAGACCGCACCCGTACACGCGTGTAGTCCGTGGTAAATCGCGGCGCTTTGCCCGAGATTCTCGGCGAACCGCAGTCCCCGGATTCCCGTCATTTCACTGACAGCCCTCCAGGTGCGGTCGCTGCTTCCGTCGTCGATAGCGACAATTTCGGCCCGTGGGAGCGTCGCGCGCAGTTCTTCGAGCACAGAACGCACGTTGTCCTCCTCGTTGTAGAAGGGAACCACGACCGAGAATGAGGCAT
The DNA here is from genome assembly GCA_022710935.1 of Verrucomicrobiota bacterium. GTDB lineage: Bacteria > Verrucomicrobiota > Verrucomicrobiia > Limisphaerales > J093 > MWFF01. Next base: position 5,693 of record JAKLFY010000023.1, on the reverse strand, counting down.
CCCCCGGACTCATGCGCGGGGTTGTCGGAAACGAGTGTGAGGCGAGGCGTCGCCTGCATCCGCTCCAAGCGCTATGAAACTCATCATTGGCTGGCACAATGGAGGATCGAGATGGCGCCGAAATGAAAGCCGGATGACAGTTTTGTCATTCACGGTTCATCCTGCTTTCACACGGAGGCGAGACAGTTGGCGCAGCGTGAACGCCGCCATCACGAAACACGAGCCGCCCGGGGACGCGCACGGACACGAGCCTGCCCGATCCGAAACGGAGACGTTCCCTTGCCCCACTGCGCCGCCGACTTGGACGCTCTACCTCCTCGTCGCGGCGCTGGGGACGGCCATGTTCGCGATCGCCCTCTCGGGCTATCCCAATTTGATGGATAACGAACGGCGTGTCGGGAGCTACGTGCTCGACGCAGTCCAAAACGGGCGCTGGATCGTCCAACACGACGTGACAGGCGCGGTGGCCTCCAAACCGCCGCTCTTGATGTGGATTGCCGGTCTCGCGACGCTTGCCTTCGGCGAAATCAACCGCTTCGCCCTTTACCTCCCGTCCGCACTGGCCACCGTTGGCGTCGCCCTGCTCCTCCTGGCCGCGGGCAAGCGGCAATTCGACTGGCGATCGGGCCTTCTGGGCGCCGTCATTTACCTGCTCTCCGCGGCGGGCGCGCGACAGATGGTCACCGCGCGCTATGATGGATTGTTGGCGTTGCCCGTCACGCTCGCGGCACTGGCCGCGTTTCGCGCATGGTCCCTCGGACGCGGTTGGACGTGGTTTTGGCTGGCCGGGGCGATCGGCACGCTGGCGAAGGGACCGATCGCGCTGGTGCTGGGCGCGGGGGGCCTGCTGGCGCATTTCTGGGAGCGGCGCACCGGCCACGAAACGCGCCTGCGAGGTTCGCACTGGCCAGGCGTGCTCTTGTTCCTGGGGATCTGCGGGGGCTGGTTTGCGCTGGCCTACATGGAAGCGGGATCGCCCGTGATTCAGAAGATGCTCGGGCGCGAACTGGCAGCCCACGCGACCGGAACAGGGCGCCATGAAACCGTGTTGCTCGGTTTCTACGAACCGCCGTGGAGCTTCCTCAAGGAATTTGGGCCGTGGAGTCTGGTGGCCGTGGTGGCCTGGTGGCGCGTCTGGAACGACCCAGCCCGTGCCTCTGCCACCCGGCGCTTCGAGCGATTCCTGTTCTGCTGGTTCTTCTCGGGCCTGGTGCTTTTCTGCGTCGCCGCTCACCAACGCGGCCGCCTGATTTTTCCGCTGATTCCGGCGGCCGCCTTGTTGGCGGGACGTGAACTGGGGCGCTGGGTTCAGTTGTGGTCAACGAAGAGATTGATCTGCGCCACGAGCGGGCTGGGTGTCCTCGTGCTCGCATCGCTCATGCTCTACCATCATGTCCTGCTGGGGCGTAGCAGGCGCGTTCGGACCACGCTCGGGATGCGTGAAGTCGCGGCAGCCGTCCGTGAGTGCTGGGGAGAACGCTTCCCGCTCGTTCACGTCGACACACCTTTTGCCCTGCAATTCTACCTCAATACCGCCTGGCCGTTGGCCTCGTTTGAGCGGGCGGCGCAGTTGCTCCAGCAAGACTACCCGGCCTACGTTTGCGTGTCGGACTATGACAAGCTGCTCGCGCAACTCGGGCCCGAGACGCCCGCTCTGCGCGAAATCGCCCGCTGGCCAGCCCAAGGCCCGCCCGTTGTCCGCATCGTGGGCAATCGTCCTCCCGGGGACAAGTCCTCGCGAATCGCGACGCTCTATGGTCCGTTGCTGGTTCGATTGGACCGTCTGGAGCTCGTGAAGACCAAAGGCCACGATCTTGTCGTGCGGCGCGGCGACGGGGCGGGTGAGATCTCGGTTCTCAACCAATCGCCATTCGATCAGCCGGTGCGCATCCGGGTCGTGTCGAGCGCTTCGGGGCGCGCCGATGCCGTTCTGGAGCGGGTGCTGGCTCCCGCGGAAACATGGAGGCTGCCTCTTGAGGATGCCGGTAAAGGATAAGGGCGGGACCCGAAAGGACCTGTGAACCCAACCCTCCCACCCGATTCTCCGACTCGCAACCCCGCATTGTCTCCGGCAGGGACCTCCGCTACTCTGGAGATCATGCGTGTGCTCGTAGTCGAAGACGAACACAAGACCGCCTCGTTCATCCGCAAGGCGCTGCAGGCCGAGGGCCACGTGGTGGACGTGCTGCACGACGGCTCCGAGGCGCTCCTCGCCGCCGCCAACACTCCGTTCGACGTGATCGTGCTCGACATCATGTTGCCGGGCCGCGACGGTCTGAGCGTGGTCCGCCAGATGCGGGAGCGGAGAATCACGGTCCCGGTGTTGCTGCTGAGCGCGCGCGGAGAGGTCGGCGAAAGAATTGAGGGATTGGACGCCGGCGCCGACGATTACCTGCCCAAACCCTTTGCCCTCGAGGAAGTGCTTGCGCGCGTCCGGGCGCTCGGACGCCGGCAGAGCGAGGCCAAGACTCCCGTCCTGCGCATCGCGGATCTCACGCTCGACTCGGTCACCCGCAAGGTGAAGCGGGGCGGAACACCGATTGATCTCGCGCCGCGCGAGTACCTGTTGCTGGAGTTCCTGATGCGCTCGGCCGGCCGCATTTGCGGACGGATGGCCATCGTCGAGAAGGTCTGGGACTACGATTTCGATCCCGGCAGCAACCTGGTGGATGTCTACATCATGCGCTTGCGCGAGAAGATCGACGCCGGCTTCGAACCGAAGCTCCTTCACACCGTGCGGGGCGTCGGCTACGTGCTCAAGGAGCCATCGTGACGATTCGAACACGACTCATGCTCTGGATGGGGGGCGTCCTGTTCCTGTCGCTCGCCCTGCTGGCTGGAGCGCTGCACTACGAATGGGTCGAGGGGCAGCGGCGCCAGACTCAAGGAAGACAACCGGAACCCGCCTGGGAGGAAGTCGGCGAAGTCCTGCTCTACTACGCCCTGCCCACCACGCTTCTGCTCTTCCTGGGCAGTTGGTGGTTGCTCCGGAAATCCTGCGCCCCAATCACAGTCCTGACTCGCGCCGCCGAGCGGATTCACATCAACAATCTCCAGGAACGGCTCCCGCCAACCGGCACCGGCGATGAACTCGAACGCCTCACCGACGTCTTTAACTCGATGATGGCGCGGCTCGACGAATCGTTCACTCATATTCGCGAATTCACCCTCAACGCCTCGCACGAACTCAAGACGCCGCTGACCGTGTTGCGCGCCGAGACCGAAACGGCACTGCGCGACAGCGCCACCCCGGCGGCACAGCGTGAGATCTTCGCCAATCAGATCGACCAAATCGTCCACCTCACCCGGATTGTGGATTCGCTCACGCTCCTGGCCAAAGCCGACGCCGGCCAAGTGACGCTGGCCCTCGAGCCCGTTCGCCTGGATGAACTGGTGCGCGACAGCTTCGCCGATGCCCAACTGCTGGCCCGGCCCGGCATGATCACCGTCGAATTGAAAACCTGCGATGAGACAACAGTCCAGGGCGACCGGCACCGATTGAAACAACTTCTCCTCAATCTCACAGACAATGCCATTAAGCACAACCAGCCCCACGGCTCCGTCCAGATGGCCCTTCAGCGCCTGGGCGACAGCGCCGAGTTGCTGATCCGCAATGGCGGACCCGGAGTCGCCTCGGAGAATCTGCCGCGCGTGTTTGACCGCTTCTTCCGAGGCGACGCAGCTCACGGCAGCGGCGTTGAGGGCTGCGGCATCGGCCTCGCCATCGCCCAGTGGATTGTGCGGGCCCACGGCGGCAGCATCGCTTTCTCCTCTCAACCCGGCGAAGTCACCACCGTCACGGTCCGGCTTCCCCTCGCGGCGGCCGGGCAACTCGAGGATTGAGAGCGGGACCACAGGCGCCAATGCGCCCGGCAGGCAGGCCCCACGCGGCGCAAACTCGATTCCCAGCGGCGACCTGCAGACGCGCTGCATCCTCGAGGGCTTGCCCCCGAGAGCCTTGACGCCGGAATCTCGTTTTGATACCGGCAGGCAAATCACGGCCCTGGTGCAGCGACGGCAGAGGACTGTCGCCACCGGGTCAGAACCAGGATCATTGCATGCAGCGCAACGTTTGCCTCGCGATACTTGCCCATCTCATTGGGCTCTCGAATGCCCCCGCGGACGCGTCCGTCTGGCCCAGCGGTCGGGAGGTGGTCTCTTTGCAGGCCCGGCCCTTCGACCTGCGCGACGTCCGGCTGCTGGACGGGCCATTCCGCGAGGCGATGGCACGCAACAGGCGCTACCTGCACGATCTCGAATCGGACCGCCTGCTGTGGCACTTCCGCCGGACGGCGGGGTTGCCGACGCCCGGCGAGTCCATGGGCGGGTGGGAGAAGACGGAGTTGCGCGGGCACACGATGGGCCACTACCTGTCGGCCTGTGCGCTGATGTTCGCCAGCACCGGCGATCAGGAGCTCAAAGAGAGGGCGGACGCCATCGTCGGCGAGCTGGCCAAGTGCCAGAAGGCCCTCGGCTCGGGCTACCTCAGCGCCTATCCCGAGGAGCAGATCGACCGCGTCATTGCACTGAAGCAGGTCTGGGCCCCGTGGTACACGCTGCACAAGATCTGGGCCGGCCTGATCGACATGCACGTCTATTGCGGCAATGCCGAGGCCTTGGAAATCGCCCGGGGCATGGCGCGTTGGGCCAAGGAACGCCTCGATGCTCTTGACCGTGCGGCGATGCAGAAGATGCTCGAGCACACCGAGCAGGGGGGGATGAACGAGGCGCTGGCCAACTTGTATGGCGTCACAGGCGATAAGGTCTGGCTGGATCTGGCCGGGCGGTTCGATGCCGACGCGTACAACCAGCCGCTGATGCTCCACCGCGACGAGTTCAAGGGGCTGCACGTCAATTCGTTCATTCCCAATGTGATCGGCACCGCCCGCCAATACGAACTGGCCGGCAGCCCCGCCAACCGGCACATCGCCGAGTTCTTCTGGCGCACCATCGTTCACGGGCGGACCTACTGCACCGGCGGAACGTCCGTCGACGAGCACTGGCGCAGCGATCCCTATCGCCTGGCCGACCAACTCGATGCCCACACCCAGGAGACCTGCTGCACCTACAACATGCTCAAGCTGACGCGCCACCTGTTCGCCTGGGAGCCCCGCGCGGAGTACATGGACTACTACGAGCGCAACCTCATCAACTCGATCCTGGCGACCCAGGACCCGCGCACGGGGATGATGATGTACTTCGTCACTCTGGCGTCGGGGCATTGGAAGTACTTCAACACGCCCCGCGACTCCTTCTGGTGCTGCACCGGGACCGGCCTCGAGAACCACGCCACGTACGGCGACACGATCTACTTTCACAACGACCGAACGCTCTGGGTGAATCAGTTCATCGCCAGCGAGCTGACCTGGCGCGATCAGGGCGTCACCGTGCGCCAGGACACAACGTTCCCCGACACCTCCGCGACGAGACTGACCATCGGGGCAGCAGCCCCGACCGAGTTCGAGTTGCGTCTGCGCGTGCCCCAATGGGCGACCGAGGGTGTGACCCTGAAGATCGACGGCCAGGATCAGGCCGTGACGGCGCAGCACGGATCGTTCCTGTCGATCCGCCGCACCTGGCGGGACCAGACGGAGGTCGAGATGCAGATGCCAATGCGTCTCTGGCTGTGTCCTATGCTCGACGATCCGGATCTTGTGGCGGTGATGTACGGCCCGCTGGTCCTGGCCGGCGAG
>JAKLFY010000229.1 GCA_022710935.1 Verrucomicrobiota bacterium | reverse complement strand
CAATCAGGTCCTAAGGCTTTTCCGTCGAGTCCGGGGTAACTGCGGCGTCTCTCCAGGCCGCTCATGCGGAAACCGGTTCGCAGGATGCAGTACCCCCCTCGTCGGACCCTAAATAGCACCGGGCACAGAGGCCCACAAAGAGTGCGGATGGAAGGACGGCGAAAAGCTCCAGGACCGTAAGGCGCCACGTCGCCTTGCTTGACATTACCTTCTCATGGAAGGGGAGACGGGGGACTGGGATCACAAACCACCCGTCTCACGAAGACCCTTTATGCGGGGCGCATTAAGTGCGATTGCCCTGGGTTGCGCCCGGGGATGCGCTCGGGTAGTATCGAGGCGGGAGATTCGCCTGAACGGGGCCTGTGCGAAGGGACACATGCGGCGGGACACGACCGGCGCGCGCTGGCGGCGCGGCTTGTTTCGTCCGGCGGACACCGGGCACGCCCCCGTGATTGAAGCGGAAGATCTTGGATTCGTGCTCGGTCGTATCCGGAGGGGATCTTGATGAAGCTCGCGGAAGTACTCGAACAGGTTCAGGAAAGCGACCCGCAGGGCGAGGTGGCGTTGTACTGGGACGATTCCATGGCCTGCATGCCGGATTCGCTGCCGTTCCTGGAGCCGGACCAGATCGCTGAGAACCTCGAGTGGGGCGGCTTGGGAACCACTCACCAGGCCGCTCTCGAAGAATCGGCCCAGCACATCGCTGGGACACCGGCCTTGAAAGCCCTGGCGTGGCATGCCTACCGCCGCCTGTATGACCGCGAGGACCGCGTCGATTTCAATCTCTGGCCTGTGCTCGACGATGCCATGAACGATTCGAGCGGCTGCTTTTATCTCCTGATCGGCATGGCCATGGTGCCGCGCACCCGCGCCGTCCACACATCCCTCGGCGTGCCCGACGCGGTGACCCGCGAAACCTGTCTCCAGGTGGCGTGTTTCGCCGACAATTTCAGCCGCGGGCGGCACGGCCGCCTGGGCCTGTTCCGGGGCCAGTTGTTCTGGATGCGCAATTACACGCAGGGCCGGCTGTTCCGGCTGGGGCGCTTCGAATACCGTCTCCAGCCCATGGAACCCTTCGTGCACGTGTTTCGCCACCGCGAACAGGGCTTCACGGTCGCCCTGTCCGGCGATGGGCGGTGCTACGACGCCGCCGGGTACGCGGTGCAGACCGGCGCCGCCGGGAGCTGGCAGGCCGCATTCACCCTGTCTGACGACACGGCGCGCGGATTCCCGATTCATCCCGCCGGCCACGCCCTGCGCCGCGAGGTCACCCTGCCGCGTTCGGAATGGGACTACGTCGTGAAGCCCGGCGATTACATGCTCGACACGCACATTCCCTCCGGCGGCCAGATGACCCCCGAAAAATGTCTCGATACCATGCGCCGGGGCGTCGAGTTTTTCCGGCGCTTTTTCCCGGACAAACCGTTCCGCAGCTTCTGGTGCCATTCGTGGATCTTCGGGCCCCAGTTGGAGAAGGTCCTGCCGGAAACCGCCAATCTCGTGAAATACATGCGTGAGGTGTACCTGTATCCCGTCTACTCGGAAGACGGCGGGTTGTGGTTCATCTTCTTTCAAGACAAGTTCGATCCCGCCACCGCCCCGCGCGAAAACACGCTCCAGATCGCCGTGGCCCAGTACCTCGAAAACGGCGGCGAGTGGCGCGAAGGCGGCATGATCGCCCTCGTCGACGACCTCGACCGGTTCGGGCATCGGGTGTACCGCACCCGCTGGCCCGAAGTGGCAAAGACGCTCGGCATCCCCAGCTGACGCCCGCCGGGAAGCGGCTTCGCGTAGCGCAGGCGTCTCAGCCACCGTCGTTCTGCCAGGCAGCACAACTGCGATTGCCCAGTCCGGTCACCCCGGACCACGCCGCGCACTCACTCAACACGGCGGTTGCACTGTCTGCCAGCCGCCCCGGTAGACTGACGAATATTCGTCAATATCGCCGGGAATCGTCACGGGGGCGCCCGACGTGCCAATTTTGGCGCCTTCGGTTTGTTTTTTCCCGCCACGTAACCATTCAGGAGGCATATGCTTGGCACTTTTCGCGCCTCTCGGCGGCCGGGACACCGATTGGCACGATCCATGCGCTTTGCTGAAGCAGGTCTGGACGGGCACGAGACCCGCCGGCAACACGGAGTTAAATGTGATGAACCGGTCGTGGATGCACCTGGCGGACGCCTCGGGCGAGACCCCCTTGAGCCGTGCACTGAAGTGCGGGTTCACGGAGCTGGCCGAGTTTGTCTTGCGCGAAATGCACCACGAGGGGCGCGAACGCGCGCCCCGGCCCGTGCCCAGGGAAGCCTACTGGGGCATGAGCCAGGCCGGTATGGAGTTGCTGTCCGGTGCAACCTGGAACGGATGTTCCCGGCGCACCGACACGGAGTTGCATAAAGCCATCCGAGACGGACACCGGGAAACGGTGGAGGCGATGCTGGCGTTCGGCGCCGACGCCAACGAGACCACCGCCTCGGGCATGACCCCGCTGCATTGGTGCGCGCTTACGGGAGACGCGGAACTCGCGGAAGTGCTGGTGGCACATGGCGCCCAGACCAATGCACGGGCGCCCGGATTGGGGGGGCTGACCCCCAAGGCCGCGGCGATGTTGATGGGCTACGAGGAGTTGGCGGATCTCCTCAGCGCCTGTGGAGGTACCTGCTGACATGGGAACGCGAACAGGAACCGCATGGGAACGGGCCATTCAGAAGTGGTACTGGAGGGATCGGGACATGGAGAAGAGCTGGATCCACCGGGAAGACGCGCTGGGCGAAACGCCCCTCGTCCGCGCGATGCGCTGCGGCAACCGGACCCTCATCGAGTTCATGTTGGGCCTGGATCGGCCCGATGAACCGGCCACGCCCGTTGAAACACCGGAGGATTCCCTCCAGAGCGCCGCGTATTGGGGCGCGGCCCAGGCGGTTCACGCCCTGCTCGAGAACGGCGTGGATGCCACCGACCGCGATGACAGCGGCGAAACACCGCTGCACAAAGCCGCGCGCAACGGCCACCGCGAGGCCGTGGAGGCCTTGCTCGAACACGGCGCGCCGGTCAATGTGCCGGATGACCAGGGATTGACGCCGTTGCATTGGGCCACGCTGGCCGGCGATTCCGAAGTGGCGGAATTGCTACTGGAACAGGGCGCGGACCCCCGTGCGTCGGCCATGCTGCTGGGCGACCTC
>JAKLFY010000228.1 GCA_022710935.1 Verrucomicrobiota bacterium | reverse complement strand
TGAAAGGCCAATCGCAGCCAATGGGCATTCGCCTCCCACTCGCTGCGGTAGGCCTCCGGAAACTGCGCCAGGTTCCAGTCATCGCCGGTGGTGTAGTAGATGTTCAGCGTGAAGCGGGCCCCGTGCCGGCCGTGCAGGTCCTTGAGCATCTTCAGGTAAAAACAATCGAACAGCGACGCGTAGCCCTTCTGCGTGATGTCGCGCAGGAAGAAGCTGTTGTCGTCAATCACGAACCGGTAGCGCTTCTGCGAGTGGCGGTCCCAAACCAGGCGGACCTTCGCTTCCCGGCGATTGCTGCCTGATCCGGCCGTGGCAACGACCTCCGTTTCCCGCTCGCGCAGCACCGCCGCGCCGCGAAACGTCTCGCCGTCGCGGCTGGCTGGCCGCCCCTGCACCAGCACCTTGGCGCCCTGCGGCGCGCGGCCGCGGATCTCCACTTCCAACCCGCCCGGCACCGCGCGGCCCAACCGGGCGTGCATCACCGCCCCGTCCATCGGCGCTAGAATCTGCACGCCGCCAGCCTCAGCGCCCAGCGCGGGCCGCGCCGCCATCGCGCCCAACGCGGCACAGGCCGATGTGTGCAGGAAACTCCGACGGGAAATGTCCGTTAAATGGGCCATAGCATTCTTAAAGAGATCCTCACTATTCACACAATCACAGCACCGGCATAGAATACACAACTTCGCGGCACACTCAAGTCGCTACCACCCACGCGCAGGCAAAGGGGTTCCTCCCGTCGAAACTGCTGCCCGCCCAGGCACCAGCCGCGTTCCACCCGCTTCAACGCGCCTCGCAAATCCTCCCCTCGCCGCCGCTCCACTCGCTCCCTCAGCATTACCCACATCTGTAGTCACCGTCGCAGGCCAATCCCAAAGGGATTGCATCGTTCAGCCCAGGGTTGCGAGGCACGAGCTACCCTGGGAAGACCACGTCAAATCAGCCTCAACCCCAACGGGGTTGCATCGGTGCTGCCCCCGAGTTAATACAACCCCGTTGGGGTTGACCGGTTATTCAACCATTCTCACCCAGGATCGTAAAGGGGTCAGCGGACTGGGCGCGGCGCGGCGTGCATTTTATCTTGGCCGTAACGATTCAGAAGCACAGCCCGCCAAATACGCGAAATACGCGAAAAGCGTAGCGAATATGGCCGTATAGAACTGTGCGGCGTCCTCACGGATCCGTGACCGTGAGCACGGTTCTCGCTGGCTTTGGTCAGCCTTTGCTTTGGCGTCATTTCGCGTGTTTAGGAAAGCGCCAAGCGAAGCTTGGCTGGTTCTAGTTAACTGAGATGAGTTAATCGTGATAATTGGTCGAGAGTCATGTAGCCAACCCCAAAGCGAATGGGGGCGACCCTGCTCGCTGAAGCTGGGGGAAGCAAAAGCGCGAGCCGTAGCGTCCCGCGAACTCGGTTCGGCCTCGTTACGCAAGATGGGAGTGGCCAGCCTGCCTAAAGTGGTGAAGCCAGCATCGGATCGGGAAGCAACGACCGTGGGCACCGACCGAACTCCCCGGGGTGGAAGGAGACAGCGCGCGCGGAAAGAACCAGCCGGAACTTGGGAGACCCGATTCGGAGTCCTTCGGGGACAACCCCTGACGGGAAGCCATAACCGTTGGCGGGGCCGGATCGCGGGGTCGGATGGGTTCATAGTAGCTGGGAAGTCTCGGTCAAGCCGGGATGGAGCCAAGGAGCCCTGGCCAGGGTCATGCCGAGTCAGAGGTAACTGGAGCTGATTGGAGTGAAGACTCCTACGACAGAACAAGCGGGGGACGAGCTTTCCTTTCGGGAAGCGATCCTGCCGCCGAGCGTCCAGGCACTGAGACAGAAGCTGGGACAGAAAGCCAAACAACAGAAGCGGTTTCGCTTCTACAGTCTCTACGGGCTGGTGTGTCGGCGCGACGTGTTGGAAGCGGCTTGGGCTGCGGTCCGGCGCAACGGCGGCGCACCGGGCGTAGGGGGAGTGAGCATCGAACAGATTGCGGCCACGCCCGAAAGCGAGGCCGCGTTTCTGGACGAAATCCAGCGGAGTTTGCGGGAGCGGACCTATCGCGCCCAAGCGGTGCGCCGGGTGTATATCCCCAAGCCCAATGGAAAGCGGAGGCCGTTGGGCATTCCGACGGTGCGGGACCGGATGGTGCAGGCAGCGGTGTTGCTGATCCTGGAGCCGATCTTTGAAGCCGACTTTGAAGATTGCTCGTACGGGTTTCGGCCCGGCCGGTCGGCGCACGATGCGCTACGCACGATCCAGCAGCACCTCAAGGAAGGCCAGACGGCGGTGTATGACGCGGATTTGGCCGGCTACTTCGACAGTATCCCGTGGGACAAGCTCATCGCTTGCGTGCGGATGCGCGTGGTGGACGGCTCGGTCCTGGGGCTGATTAGACAATGGCTCAAAGCGCCGGTGGTGGAACCTCCGCAAAGGGGCAAGCCGCCCACGGTGCGGCGCAATGACCGGGGCACCCCGCAAGGAGGCGTCCTGAGTCCGTTGCTGGCCAACATCTACCTGCACTGGTTCGACCACGTGTTTGAACGGGCGGATGGACCGGGGCGGTGGGCCAAGGCAAAGCTGGTTCGCTATGCGGACGACTTTGTCGTATTGGCGCGCCAGATCAGTCCGCAACTGCGGGGCTGGATGGAGGGCAAACTGGAAGGCTGGCTGGGATTGCAGATTAACCGCGAGAAAACTCGCGTGCTGGATCTGCGGCAATCCGGCCAGAGCCTGGACTTCCTGGGCTATACCTTTCGTTATGACCGAGACCAGTATGGGCGATCCCACCGGCGCTACCTGAACCTGCAACCCTCGCGCCAAGCGATGGCGCGGGAGCGGGAGGCGCTGCGACAACTGATCAACCCGCAGCAATGTCATACCCCCTTGCCGGAACTGATTGGGCGCCTGAATCGGCACCTGCGAGGCTGGGCCAATTATTTTGGCCTGGGCTATCCCCGCAAGCCGTTTCGGAGCCTCAACCACTTCGTGCGCTGTCGCTTGGGCCAACACCTGCATCGGCGCAGCCAGCGAGGCTGGCGGGTGCGCCAAGGCGTTAGCCTGTATGCTCACTTGAAACACATGGGCCTGGTGGCGTTGTGAATGCTCTCTGGCAGAGACGACCTTGGCGAGAGCCGGATGGGGGAAATCTCCATGTCCGGTTCGACGAGGGAGAGGCGAGCCATCGGAGACTGACAACTGCGGTCGGTTCAACTCCATCATGGACGCCTCTCTACTCTACCGACGGGACGAGTCTCTATTTCACTTTCCGCGTGCAGGACGCGGACATCGTGGTGCTCGACCAGTTACGGGACGAGCAGGACCAGGTGTTCGAGGACCGCGTGGAGGTGTTCTTGGCGTTGGATGATCAGATGAAGGA
>JAKLFY010000227.1 GCA_022710935.1 Verrucomicrobiota bacterium | reverse complement strand
CCACAAGCAGGTTCGTCGCGAAGGTCGCCCGGACCTTGTCGCCGAACTCCTTGGCCCGCTGCGCGTCCAACTCCGGAATCAAGCCCCGCTGGTCCGGCGTCAGGTTCAACAACAACGCGGCGTTCCGGCCGACCGATGAGTAGTAGATGTCCGTCAGTTGGCGCAGCGACTTGACCAGTCGGTCTTCGCTGCGCCGGTAAAACCACCCGGGCCGCATCGACACGTCGGCTTGGGCCGGATACCAGTGCAGGTACTTCGCCCCCTGCAACCGCTGCCGACTGCCCAAATCGGGGCCTTCCAGGTCGGGCCAATCGTACTGCTCCGGCGGCATCGGGAGTGGGATGACGCTCCACTCGCTCTCTCGGGCTTGGCCCGCTTCGTTCCCCACCCAGCGTACGTCCGGTCCCTTGATCGAGATCGCCGCGGTCGGTTGCAGCTCCCGGATCAGGGCGTAGTAGCCGGGGTAGTCGTACTTCTGCCTTCGCTGGTGCGGCGAGGCGCCGTCAAACCAGACCTCGCTGATCTCGCCGTACTCGGTAAGCAGTTCGCGAAGCTGGTTCTTGTAGTACGTGTTGTACGCCTCGTGGTCGATCCCGTACGCCGGATGATGCAGGTCCGCCGCCGAGAGATAGATGCCGAACTTAAGTCCGGACTCGCGGCAGGCGTCCACCAGCTCCCTGACCACGTCGCCCCGGCCATCGCGCCAGGGACTGGCCTTGACCGAATGCTCGGTGAAGCGGCTCGGCCAGAGGCAAAACCCGTCATGATGCTTGGCCACCAGAACAATCGACTTGGCTCCCAAGTCACGGGTGACTTGACACCACTGCCGGCAATCTAGCGCGCTCGGGTTGAAAAGCGCGGGGTCTTCCTGACCGTTGCCCCACTCGCTCCCCGTGAACGTGTTCACACCAAAACAGATCATCACCTCGATCTCGCGCTGCTGCCAGGCCAACTGAGGCGGCGAAGGGCGAACGCCCGCAACGCGGTCAATCCAGGCTCGGTCAGCAACCGCAAGCGTGCCTTCAGCCCCATAGCACGGCCAGCTCGGCACCAGCCACATCGCGATTGCGAATAATAAGATTCGCGTCATTCCGTTCCGCTCCAGTGCTTCAAACCTCCGAGCGCCTGTCCCGCAAACAGCCCGGATTGGACGGACGCCAATCGCCGTCCGCCAACGTACCCGTAGCTCTCCAACCGCACCGCTAGGTCGGGCTGGGGGAGCGTCAGCGAGTGACGTTGTCCGTTGTGGTAGACCTCACTCATCGTGTCATCGGTCCAGGGGACCCTCCTCACTTGCTGCCAGGCCGTTAGCGCACCGGCGTACCCTCATCCCATCCCTGTTCATCATCGGATCAAGGGGTTGTTCCCTGCCACACTTCGCATGATTTCCGAGCGATGCGCCAGGTGGCGGCATAAGGCGGCCGCTTCATAACAGGGCGGTATCAGCGACGCAGCGAGATATGGTCAAACCAGCTGAACAATGAGCCGTCATGTTGGATACCACAGCCGCCACGTGTTTCTATTGCCTGAACGATCATCGTGTCTGAGTACGGGACGACCAGCACCCCACGCAAATAGTAACCGTACTTCAGACCAGCAGCTCCATCTCTTGGGTGCTCGAAGACATAAACGTCGAACTTATCCAACGAACGATACGGATAAGCGCTAACTACTATCCAGTGGGCGTTGCTGGTCAGAAGCGCAGACACCTTCCACTCGCATTTCAATGATGCAAACCGCTCTCGGATATCCGCCTCGGAGTCCAGACTAACCAGACCGCCGTGGTGAAGTGCAGCTTGCTTTGACGAGCAGCCTACGAGCAACCACATGCTCAGGGCAACTATCACGCCCATTCTCGCTAACTTCATTTCGAGGGAGGTGTATTGGGAATACACAGTTCACCACAGTCCCGGTCATTTGGCTCCTGAGGTTTCGTCGGATCCGGACATCTGGATACTGGCTTGGCTCTATCGCCCTTTTGCGACCATTGGCCATCGTCATCTTGGCGCGTCATGTGGGCGAATTCAGTTGGCTTGTTGGAGTCGGGGTCACCCTGAAGCCACAAGTGGATCTTGTGGTAACCTTGCGGACAGCTGCCCCCGGGTGGCCGTTTCACCCGTGGATCATTATTCCAATCGCGTTTGACTCGCTTCACTAGCTCGACGCAATCCATCGCCAGAGGTGGTTTGGGGCCCCCCTTCTTCAATCGTAGGCGACCGGGTTGAAGGTTGTAGGGTACGGTCGTCCCGTCGGGCAGTTTGGTTCCTCCCTTGAGATTGTAGGCGTAGTTGCAGCAGTTGTTATCGCCACCGCGCCAGGAATCAGGATCGTATCGTGGATCGTCCGCTGCAAGACCGAACGCGTCGATGTTCGCCACAGGCTCATTGTTGTGTGGCTCATAGAGACACGTCCCCGTGTCCTCCCCAGCGGGGTCGCGAGTTAGCCACCGCTGCAGGTTCGGCGCGTAATAGCGGTAGCCATAGTAGTAGACGCCAGAACTGGCGTGGAGATCTTTCGACGAGAACCGGTACAGGTTCGCATCGGCTAAGGGGCCGGCCTTGGCCAGGAGGTTCCCGTACGGATCGTACAGGTAGCGCGCGACGATGCCCTGGGTGCTGTTGGCCAGCGCCGTGATGTTCCCGTTCCCGTCGGCATGGTAGCTGGCGTGCGCCGTAGGGTCCCCGGCAATGAGCAGCCGGTTGTCGGTCCGGGCCAAAAGTCCCCCGATCCCGCCCGCGCCTTCCCGTGTCCCGCTCAGGTCCGACCCGCGCGTGTAGCTCACGGCCGGCAGGTTGTTCCCGTCTCGCTCCTGCACGACGAGCATCCCGTCGCAAACGTACCGGGTCTCGCTCGCCGTCACCCATTGACTGTTCTGCCACACCTTCTCCACCCGCACCCGCCGCCGCAGCTTCCCGTCGTACCGAAACTCGCTTCGCCACGAACCCGCCACCTGCACCGCCACCAACTGGTTCTCCCCGTCGTACTCGAACGTCATCTGCCCGTCGCTCAGCAGATTCCCGTTGTCATCGTATGTGTACGACACGCTCGCCGGCAGCGCCACCGTGACGGTGTTGGTGTCTCCCCGTCCGTAGTTGTCCTGCGCCACCGCCGTGAATGTGTTGTTGCCATCCAGCAGGCTCACCCCCGAGCGCGCGAACGTCTTGTCCCCGTAAAGCGTCGCTGCCACCGCCGAGTTCCCGTTGTCCTTCACCGTCACGCTCGTTGCCGCCACCGTCGTCCCGCCCGCCACCGTCAGCGTCCCGGTGCGGGTGACATTGGTCAGTTGGTTGACGTTGTCCACCCCGAAGCTCTGCACCAGCGCGTTGTTGGTTCGGTATTGCAGGTTCCCGCCCGCGTCGTAGA
>JAKLFY010000226.1 GCA_022710935.1 Verrucomicrobiota bacterium | reverse complement strand
GAACAATGGAGAATGGGCTTTTTCTTGGCATAGCTATCGCACTTATCGTGCGGAGAAACTATGCCGCAAAGAATCTGATCACGCAAGGACAAATACGTTAGTGTATTTATGAAAACCAGTACTAAGCCGCGCGTCCTGAATCTCGTCCGGATAGACCGAGCACGGTCATTGGTGCAAGCCGGCGCCAAAGCAGTGCTGAAGCACACGCCTGCCTGCGCGAAAGCTTCGGCAGGCAGTCACTCCAAGTGCTTCGCGACCTCGAGAGTGCCGGTCGACGGGGCGGACCATCTGGAGTGCGAGCGGTTCACCGCCGCTTTCGAACCGATGCCGTTGGGAGTCTGCCGCCGGGGCAGTCGCGGCGCTTTGTGAAGTTCGCGGCGTGAACGGTGCGGTGTGAGGAGGCTTGGCTTGCCTCTCAGGTTCAGTCCCCTTCGTCACGGACTGACGAGACTAACCGAGGGGAAGAACGTCCGCACTCGGCGGGGATCGCGGGTGAGCAAAGGCAGGTGCATCATGTAAGCATGTGCACCGATGAAGAAGTCAGGCAACGGCCGGGCTTTTTTGCCGCCGGCACGGCGGTACTTCTCGAAGGCTTTGCCGGCCTGGAAACCGACGTTCAGAGGTAGCGGCAACAGCGTGAAGGCGGAGAGACGATGCTCCAGTTCCCTTTGGGTATCGAACTTGACGGCCAATTCGGCGAAAATGATGACGTTGTAATAGAGCAAGCCCTCGTTGCCCCACCGCTCGATCTGTCCGCTCGACCAATCGAACCACTCCGGGTCGCGCGTCAGGACATCAGCAATGACGCTGGTATCGACCAGGATCATGTGTCACCCCGGGTTAGACGCAGCCAATCCTGCGTGCTTCCCTTGATCTTCCCGCCTCGCAACAACGCAGCGACGGCTCGTCGCCCCGACGGCAGCTTTCCGGCCTTGACAACGAGGATCCCGTCGGGCTGGTCAACGAGCTCAACGGGACACTGTGGCCGGAGCCCGTGTTTGCGGCGCATGGCTGGGGGGATGGTCACCTGGCCTTTGCCTGTCATTCTCATGGAGAGACTGTTACTCTCGGCGCAGGCTGGCGTCAACGCCCGAGCTCTTTGAGCTACGGCGGACATGTCGGCAGGCGGGGGTGCGGCGGCGCAGGCGATGGCGGGCGACGTTCGGGGGCAGCGGCCAGCTCGGCCAGCGTGAAGAACGGGGCTGTTTCTTTTGGGGAGTATTGAATTAGTTGACGACTGAACACGGTCACCGGTGCAAGCCGGCACCAAAGCAGTGCTGAAGCACACGCCTGCCTGCGCCAGAGCTTCGGCAGGCAGGCACTCCAAGCGCTTCGCGACATCGACGGCGGCGGAAGGGCGTTTCTCCGGTTGGGACTCCTTGCGGCTTTGTCTTGCTCTCAGATCGGGGGTCAGCGCCGGTACACGTCGCGGCGGTGACCGAGCGTAACGAGGTAGGCCTCGTCTCGGGCGACCCAATCAAGCTCTGTAACGGGCGCGGGGTCACATCTCGACCTTCGACAAATGGCAGTGCCAAATGTCGAATGTCGAGATATGACCCTGGTTCACTATAAGGCGGCGCTGACTTGGCTAGCTTGGGCCGTGTCACGGAACAACCTGTCCGGCGGTCCAGCGATAGACGTTCCGCAACACAATGGCTCCGTCCCCCTGCGTGTAGGGGCGAACAGCCTCACGGACAATCTGCCGCAACCGGTCCGGTCCCGCCGCCTGCAAAGCCGGTTGGTAGTTGCCTGCCGAGCCCTGTGCCCGCCAGAACATCGCGAAATCCGGGTAGTGGAAGTCACATTGGCTCCCCCCCTCGGCAATGACCTTGAACCCTGCCTCGGTCAGCAGATGCGCCAGCGCGCCGTCCGCCGACCAGGCAAAGGGGCCGCCGCCCGAAGGGCGCTGCGGCATGGCGCTCGCCACGGCGGCAAAGACATCCCTCATCTCCACTTGTTCCGGTTTACCCCATGAGGTGACCGCCCCCCGCCCCCCGGGCCTGATCACCCGGCGTAACTCGCGCATCGCCTGCCGGATGTCCTCGGCAAAGATGACCGAGTTCGCCGCCAGAGCAGCGTCGAAGTGCCCGTCGGCGAAGGGGAGTCTCTCAAGGTCGCCCTGGACAAACTGCGCCTGCGGCAACCGCTCGCGTGCGATGGCCAGCAGGGCGTGGCTGGCGTCGAAACCGGTCACCTTGCATCCAAGCGCGGCGGCAAGGACGCACGCTCCACCGCCTCCACACCCGGCGTCAAGGCATCGCATCCCGGACCTTAATCCCAGCGCGGAGAGCGTGTCCTGCCACAAGGGGCGGCAGAACGGTTCCTGCAGTTCAGCCCAATCACGCGGGGCGACGCTCCACAATTGGCCTTGCCGTTCACCGGATGCCATAACGAGAGTGGATGTTCCTTCAATAGTTGCCGCCGCGTCAACCAAGCTCACCGGAGACAACGCCAAGGAGTCCCGCTCCAATGCGCGTCTGCTGCGATGGCGCGCTCATCCTGCCGGGCGCGGCAGAAGGTCCGAGTCGCGGGCGCACGAGGCAGCATTCTTGTGTTCGAAGTGGAGGGGCACTCAATGCTGGAACGGTCGCGGGTCGATCAGGTACAGGCCGCGGAAGCCTTCGTGCGTCGAGTCGAAACTGATCCGCCCGTCGGGCAGCCAGCGCGGATGCAGGTCGCAACGGATGTCCGTCACGGAGACCGGCAGTGCGGCGAAGGTACCCAACTCCCGGCCGCGGCGTTCCTGCAAGTCGTGTCCGAAAAACACGTTCGCGTCCGCCGCGCTCAGTCGTTCGGCAACGACGGGCGCGGTGTTGGCGGCCGGCGCGCCGGAGAGCACCGCCCCGAGCATCGCTGCCGGCGAAACCAGGCGCAAAAGCAGCTTCATCGTGAGGCGTCTGTGCGAGAGCATCGTATGGCGGCTTGGTAGTCCGATATGACGGCCCCCGTAGCCCACGTGTGGTTGCCGGGCAGATAATTGAGGATCAGGCGATCGGTCACTCGCCCGCGCTCGGGGCCTTTTGCGGCCAGGTAAGCCGCCCGTAGCGGCTGCGGGGAAACGATCTCGAATGCATCGTCCACCTTGATCCGACCCGCAGTCTCCCATTGCCATGGTTGACCACAGCCGGAGGCAACTTCGATGCTTTGGCCATTGATCGCCACCCGCCGGCGGCCTTGTTCGTAAATCCACTTCAGGTTCTCATAGATGGGCGCCACGTTGAACAACAAAGCCTCGGGCACCCGGCGGCCGGTCAGCGCGAAGTCCGGAGCGCAGCCCAACGAGAGGCTGAACGTGGTCATGTAGTCCGGATGCACCAGGTTGTGGTTCTCGAGGGTGAAATCGTCAAAGAGGTTCGCGCCGGTGAA
>JAKLFY010000225.1 GCA_022710935.1 Verrucomicrobiota bacterium | reverse complement strand
CATTGCACGGTCTACTTGGGTGTTGGTGGAATTACCCCAGAGAACCTAAGTCGGCTCTTGCAACCACCACGGCCTAACCCCACGAAGGCGCCATGATTCTGATTTGGGGTGATTTCAACAACCTGGATATCGAGCGTCGAGTCAGACTCAATTCGGCGAGGTCGCTAGTTGACTTGGAAGCTCTTGGGGACCAACTGAAGGACGGTCTATTGGTCACCGTTTCTGATGGCGACTATCAAGCCGATGGGCACCTCGAATTCTCTGGAGGGATTTGGCGAGCGACTGTTGACTGGACAACGGGCAAAGACGTCAGTTGACCCTTCTTGAAGACCTTGCGAGCGACAGTAACCAGCCCGGCGGGCCGCATGAACGAAGTTATGCGGCGCCGACCGGTGGCCGGGAGCGGGAACCGCGGACGGCCGCGGTGAGGGAGGCCAAGGTCAGGGGCGGCGGTGCGGTGATGTCCGCCCAATGGCCATTGGGCGGCAAGCGAGGGCGCAAACGGCGTGACGGGAGTGCCAGGGATGGCACGATCCGGCGCGCCGTTTGGCTTATCCTGAGCGGTTCATCCGCACACATTCGCCGCCCCTGACCGCAGCCGCCGGGCGGTCGCCGGAGTCACACAGGCCTCGAGGTGTCCTCTCACCGGTGCGCTCAGTAACCCGTTGACGGTTTGCTCATCAGAAAAGGGCTGCGACGCACTGTTCAGCGCCACCGCTGTGATAACATCATTTTCCGGTCTCGGTGCCGATTTCGGCAAGAACGACCGTCGTTGTCATGTTTCCGCCGCCGGTGGTTTTGATTTCTGACCTTACTAGCGCTCCAGGTACATCGGCGCAATACCAATACTTCACGTCAGTCATTGATCCCTCTGCTTCCAGTCTTGTTTGCAGCACGGTGCAACTGAAACTCTTCCCGGCCAACGAAACAGTCTCGCTTGCAACGGTTGCCGGGTTTCCTCGCGCACTTGCAAGTGAATCACGCGCCGGTTGGCTGCCAGATGGCTTGTGATGCTCAGCAACGCTCTTTGATGTGTCCGTCTTCCCATCAACTCTCGTCGACACGACAGAACACTCAACGACGGCCTTGTTGTCGGAGATCGCCACCAGTTTGTATGTGACGCGCTTTGTTTGTGTCCCGCTCGGGTTCTCAACCGTTTGATCGTAAACCACGATAGTGCCTACCGGGTAATTCACCCTTTAGTTCAACTCACCCAAAAACGGGGTGGTCCAGAGAGTCATATCGTAAGTCATATTGTCGCGTAATATGCACTTGCGAGACGGTGAGAGGGTTTTTACCGTACGGAGCTGATTCCAAAAATGCATAGGAGGCTCCGTATGCGACGATGGGACGCTGTATTGACGAGGTATGCCGAGGAACTGGTGACGCGTGGATTGTCGCCAGAGACCATCCGGCACAGAGTTCGCGAGTGCGAGCGATTCGGTGTTTGGCTGAGACGTAAGAAACCCGCCCCGAATCTGGAAGAGATCGGGTTCCAGATGCTGGTCGGCTACGTGAAGGCCCGGTCGGGGTTCCGCGCCAAGGCCACGATTGCGGGGACTGTGTCGGTGTTGCGCTGTTTCGGAGAATACCTGGTCCGCGAGAAGATCTGGCGCAAGAATGAGGCGCGGTGGCTGAAGGGGCCGAAGATTGATGGCCGGTCTCACGTGCCTCGGCGGATCAGCCAGGAGAGCCTGCAGAAGCTTCTGGCGGCAGCGGGGACGAGTTACGGTCACTATCACCGACATCTGTGGACGACGCTGTTGGTGGTTTTGTATTCGACCGGGCTCCGACGTGGGGAACTCGATCGCCTCGATCTGGAGGACTGGAACGGCGCGGAAAGCACGCTGAAGATCGACGGGCAGAAGACCGGCGTGGAGCGAACCGTCCCGGTCAGCGAGTCGGTCTGGCGTTGCCTCGAGGCCTATCTGCCTTGGCGGCACAATGTGCTCGAGAAGGCTGGCGCGCTGAACGAGACTTCGTTGTTCGTGAACCGTTTCGGGCGGCGGATCTGCGGAGAGAGGATCAGCGTCTCCCTGCATAAGCTGGCCCGACGGGCCGACGTGCCGCTGGTGACGCTGCACCAGTTTCGCCACACCTGCGCATCAGATTTGCTCGAGAGCGGAGTGACGCTGCCGTTCGTGCAAAAGGTGCTCGGCCACGCTTGCGTGGAGAGCACGATGCGTTACCTCGCCATCGGCGACCCTGAGCGTCGTCGCGCCATCGAGAAGCATCCGATCAACGAGATTCTTGCGCAGTGCGGAGGCCAGCCATGAAGAGCACCTTGGATGTCTGGACGGAAGGGTATCTCGAGTATCTGTATAAAGTTCAGAAGAAGGGCTGGCGGACGATCATCGACATCCGTTGCACCCTCAAGCGCGTGCTCGGAATCGTCGACGCGATGTATCCCGGGAAAGCTCTGTGGCAGCTGAGTCTGGCGCAACTGCTCCGTTGGTTGGAGCACGATCGCGCGGAGGGCCGGGCGGTTCGATCCCTGGCCAAAGATCTCAGCCATGTCCGGGGATTGCTGACGTATGCGTGGCGCAGCGGCCGGTGCGATCGGAACGTCCTGGACGGGTTCAATCTTCAGGACGATGCCCCGGAGCCAGCGAAGCCCCAGCATCTGGAGTTGGCCGAAGTGCGGGCTCTCATCGAGGCCTGCCCACGCAAGACGAGCCGGGATCGGCAAGAACGGTTGGTGGTCTTGCTTCTGTATGGATGCGGCTTTCGCAATGCCGAGTTGCGGGCATTGGATGTCGAGGACATCGACCTGCAGCGACAGGAGATCTTCGTTCGGTTCGGCAAGGGCGAGCGGGAGCGTCGCGTGCCGGTTCCGGGGGGAGTCTGGAGCGAACTTCTCGTTTACCTCGCCGAGCGGCGGGCCCGCCGCGGAGCGCTGTTTCGCACGACCCAGAAACACCGCAGAATCGCAGCCCTTCACGTCTGCGATATTGTTCGCAGAGCCGGAATCCGCGCCGGAATCGCAAACCCCGTGTTCCCCAAGACACTGCGCCACACCTTCGCTACGCACCTGATCGATCGAGGCGTCGACATCGGGGTGATCGCCTCGCTCATGGGCCACCGATCACCCCAGGAGACCGGGGTATACCTGCATGTGTTGCAGGGGAAGAAGGAAGATGCGGTCGCGCGACTATCGATGAACAGGAGGTCCGCGCCATGAAGTGGGAATACTGGCTGACGATGTTTGTCGAGACACATTGCACCGCGCGAGGCTTGCGGCCATCGACCATTGCCGCGTATCAAGCCACGCTTGTGGCCTTTCGGGCCCACATCAAGGTTTGCAAGGGAGACAAGGGCCCCGACGAACTGAAGGCGATCGACGTCCTTGAGTACGTTGACTACCTGCGCCGCGCACGTGGTAATCGGGCCTCCGCCATCAATCGCCAGGTGACGGTGATCAAGAACTTCTACCGTGCCCTCGTGGCCATGGGAGAACTGGCTCCTGATGCGAATCCCATGGCCTACTTCCCCAAGATGAAGGCGGCACTGTAGATTTTTCCGCTCCGTTCCCACACTTTTGTCACGGTGTTTTACCAGCGGTGGCGTTCTCC
>JAKLFY010000224.1 GCA_022710935.1 Verrucomicrobiota bacterium | reverse complement strand
GACGGGGCAGGGGGCTCGCTGGGCGGTGTCCGGGGCGGCGAGGGCGGCTCGGGAGGCTGGGCATGCGGCTCGGGCGGTGCCGGCTTATAGCCCATTTGCTCTTCCAGGTACTCGGCCGTGATCTTGTCGAGGGTGCTGGACGCAACGCGGGCCGTCGTGATGCCGAGTTCTTTGGCCTTGGCGAGGACGACCTTGCTTTCCACTCCGACTCGTTTCGCTATATCGTAAATCCGAACGGGCATAGTATAATCTGCACCGGCTCTGAATTATCCCCCGTCGCCTTTGCCCGCCTGCTGGCTGGCTGGCGCGAGGGGGTTATGCTGTCGCTGTCGGCGCGACGCTCAATGTTCTTCGTTGGGCCTCGGATCGTGCTGCATCGAGAACCTCGGCCGCGCTCTCGCCGATCTCGGGCATGGCCGCCAGATCCTCGGCTTCGGCCTGCAGGAGGTCTTCGAGGCTCAGCATGCCGTGATGCACCAGAGCGTCCGCCTGGGCAGTCGTGATTCCGGGTATCTCCGAGAGTCCTTTCACCGCCTGATCGACCTTCTCCTGGAAACCCATGACCGTCGAGGCTTCGGCCTCGATATCCACCTGCCAGCCGGTCAGTTTCGATGTCAAGCGGGCGTTCTGGCCGCGCTTGCCAATCGCCAGCGAAAGCTGGTCCTGGCTGACCAGGATGCGGGCACGACGGTTCGTCTCGTCGATTTCAAACGACTTGAGCTTGGCCGGATTGAGCGCGTTGGTGATGAAATCCCTGACATTTGGGTCCCACCGGATGATATCCACCTTCTCGTTGTTGAGTTCCCGGACGATGTTCTTCACCCGCTGACCGCGGAGCCCAACGCACGCGCCGACGGGATCCACCTTGCCGTCCCGCGAGTGGACGGCCATCTTGGTGCGGAATCCCGGTTCACGTGCGATGGCCTTGATCTCGATGGTGCCGTCGGCGATTTCGGACACCTCGAGTTGGAAGAGCTTGATGACGAACTGCGGATCGGATCGGGACAGGATGATCTCGGGGCCATGAATGCCGTTCTCGACGGCTTTGACGTAGCAGCGCAACCGCTCGCCCACCTGGTACTCCTCCGTCGGCACCCGTTCCCGATTGGGCAGGAGCGCTTCATAGCGGCCCAGATCGATTGTGACATCCGACCGATCGAAACGCCGAACCACGCCGCTGACGATATCCCCTGCGCGGTCCTTGAACTCGGCGAAGATCAAGGCTTTCTCCGCCTTGCGGAGCTGCGTCATCAAGGCCTGTTTCGCATACTGCGTCGCGATGCGTCCGAATCCGGCCGGAGTGACTTCCAACTCAATCTCGTCCCCAATCTGCGCGTCGGGATTCACGCGCCGCGCGTCGAAAACGGAAATCTGGTCATGTTTGGACAGAACCTTCTCGGCAACAATCAGTTTGGCCCATGCCTTGATATCGCCCGACTTCGAATCGATTGTGCACCGGAGATCTCGCGCCGGACCGATGGCTTTCTTGGCAGCGGAGACCAGCGCCTCCTGGACAGCAGCGAGCAGGGTATCCTTCGTGATACCCTTTTCGCGCTCCCAGAAGTCCAGGACTGCTATTAACTCGTTGTTCATACGCCCTTCCCCGCACAGGGAACAAAAAAGTCGGCAGAACTTGGTCCCCGACTTCGCGTGCTGGCTCAGCCAGCCTCTGACTCAATTTCAATAAAAGCCTAATCTGCATCGCCAAAGCGTCAAGCCCGGAATTGGCGTAATTGCCTGAACTCCCGATCCCGGCGCCGACGAGCCGTTTCGATCCCTGCAAAGGCTCGTCAGTCAGCACCTTACGCGACGGACCAGCACGTGGTCGCGGATCTGCTCCTCGACAGTACAGGATTCTGCTTTCCTGGCGCGATTGGACGCGGCAGACTTTGCCCATGACATACGCTTCTCTCCGGTCTGCAATGCCCCTGGCCGCAGCGCTCGTTTTCGCGTCGAACGTCTGCGCGGCGGACTACCTGATCCGTGATGGCGATCGGGTGGTCTTCCTCGGTGACAGCATCACCGAACAGCGCCTCTACACGACCTATATCGAGGCCTACACCCTGACCCGATACCCGCAATGGAATGTCACGTTCCGCAATGTGGGCTGGGGCGGAGACACCGCTTGGCTGCGACAGCGGGCGCATCCGGACGAGAAGGCGCTGTTTGCCGCGGATCCCGATCAGCAGCAGTCGATGGTCAACGATGCCGTCAAGCGCGGGCTCGAACGCGACGTGCTGCCTCTGCAGCCGACCGTTGTCACAATCAAGTTCGGTATGAACGATCACTCGTATCAGCCCTTTCGTGAGGACATCTTCCGGGCCTACGTCCGCAGCCAGGAACGGGTCGCCCGCGTCTTGCAGGAGGCCGGCGCACGTGTCGCCCTTCTCACGCCCCAGCCCATCGAGGACAAACGCCCCGACCCCGACAAGGACGTGCGCAACCTGTCACTGCGCAAGTTCTCGGACGGACTCGAGGACGTGGCGGGCAAGACGGGGGCGATGTTCGTCGACCAGTTCGATCCGTACCTTGGCTTGATGATGCGGGAGCGGGCTGTCGATCCGGCGGCGTTCATTGGCGGGGGCGACGCGGTGCACCCGGGGCCGGCCGGCCACACTCTGATGGCTTGGGCAGTGCTCAAAGGCCTCGGCGCAGGCGCCCTGGTCTCCCGACTCGACATCGACGGGGGATCTCAGAAGGTCACGAGCGCGGAGCGCTGCAAGGCGGACAACCTCAAGCTCTCGGATGGCGCGCTGAGTTTTGATCGTTTGGACGACGCGTTGCCCATGCCCATCGATCCCCGGGCCAAGGCGGCCCTGCAACTGGCGCCGGTCCTGGACGAACTGAGCCGGTACGAATTGCGCGTGACGGGGCTGAGCGCCGAGGCGTATGAGGTCAAGATCGACGGTGAGGTCGTGGGCACGGTGAGCCGCGAGACGCTCGCCAAGGGCTGGAACCTCGCCGTTGAAGCGGGCCCGATCACCCGACAGTCCCGAAGCGTTCTGGATCTCGTCTTCAAGAAAAACGACGTTTTCTTCAGGCGGTGGCGCGAGGTGCAGTTGATGTCGCTCCCGAACTGGGCGCGCAACCCGGTCTCCGAGGCGGGGCGCAGGGCCGAGATTGCAGGCCTCGATCGGCAGATTGCCGAGTTCGAGCAGCAGATTGCGATGGCATGCCAGCCGCAGTCGCACCAGTTCGTGTTGACCCCCGCGGGACGCTGATCTCTCAACGCCGCGCGTCCCGCTCCGTCGAGAGCGGGGGATCAGCGCCGAGAAATCAGCGCCGTCTTGCGACCGCGGCTACGGGGGCGCAGACGCGGACGTGAGTCCGCGCCATCTCGCTCGTTTCCGGTGATCACATCGTCATCAACGACATCGTGCGGATGAGTGCGGTGAAATAGTCCGGCAGACAGGGTCCGTAAAACGACATCGTCCGCGGTTCGTAACCGCCCATGTGGTAGTACCGCGCCGGGATCACGTAGCCGATATAATCGCCATTGAAGCTGGTTACGACGGCGTCGGCGTCGCGCGCGCGCATGAAATCCTTGATCTCGAGGGCCAGTTCGCCGCTGAAGTCGCATGGGGTCGAGATCCAGACCGTCGCGTCCAATCGGAAGACCTGCAGGTAGGTGAGCGATTCGACTGGCAGGAG
>JAKLFY010000223.1 GCA_022710935.1 Verrucomicrobiota bacterium | reverse complement strand
AGAACAATGGAGAATGGGCTTTTTCTTGGCATAGCTATCGCACTTATCGTGCGGAGAAACTATGCCGCAAAGAATCTGATCACGCAAGGACAAATACGTTAGTGTATTTATGAAAACCAGTACTTAGCTGCACCCGAGGCTCTCGCCGCAGTTGTTGCACTTGAAACAGGCTCCGGCGCGCACGGTGACATGCCCGCAATTCGGGCACAAAGGTGCGTCGGCCATGTTGACGAACGTGGCCGTTGTGGTCTGTGCGTACGCAATCGGCCCCGGCGTCGGCGGCGAGGTGACGACATGGGCCATCTCCGACGGCTTGGCCAGCGCCGCCGCCTCTTCGTCATCGATCGGCAGATAGGGGACCGGCCTGTTGACGCGCTTCTTGATTTCCTCCATCAGGCCGGGCATCGGCAGCTCCTGCTGGGCGCGGTCGGGCGAGGTCTCTTCCCGATAGCCCGGGATGAACTGGATGGCGAGCCAGCGGAAGATGTAGTCGGTGATCGAGCTGGCGAAGCGGATATCGGGGTTCTTGGTCATGCCGCTGGGCTCGAATCGCTGGTGGCTGAACTTCTTGACCAGCGTCGCGAGCGGCACGCCGTACTGCAGGGCGATGCTGGTGAGGGTGGCGATCGTGTCCATGAGACCGCCGATGGTCGACCCTTCCTTGGCCATGGTGATGAAGAGTTCCCCAGGCTGGCTGTTCTCGAACAAGCCGACGTTGAGATAGCCTTCGTGTCCGGCGATGTTGAACTTGTGGTTCACCGCCATCCGCGTCTCGGGCAGCCGCCGCCGGGGCGGGCGCCGCAGCTTCTCCACCTCGGCCTCGAGTTCCTTGACCCGGGCCTCCCAGCCCTCGGCGAAAGCTCCGGACGCAGTCTTGGACTCGCCTTCGGCAGTCGTCTTCCTGGTGTTCAGCGGCTGGCAGCGCTTCGAGCCGTCGCGGTAAATGGCGACGCATTTGAGGCCCATCTTCCAGGCCTGGATGTAGGCATCGCGGACCTCGGCCACGGTGGTTTCGAAGGGCATGTTGACCGTCTTGGAAATGGCGCCGCTGATAAAGGGCTGGGCGGCGGCCATCATGCTCAAATGCGCGAGGGCGGGAATGCTGCGCCCGCCGCGGTTGGGCTTGCACGCGCAGTCGAACACACGCAGGTGCTCGGGCTTGAGGCCGCTACGGACGACTTGCGGCGCCTGTTCCCCGGCCGTCTCGCCCGTCACGTCCTCGATCGTGTCGTACTGCTCGATGTGCGCGACGATTTTCTCGATCGCCTCCGGGCCGTACCCGAGCGAGCGCAGGCCGTCGGGGACCGTGCGGTTGACGATCTTGAGCGTGCCGCCGCCGGCCAGCAGCTTGTACTTGACCAGCGCAATGTCCGGCTCGATCCCGGTCGTGTCGCAGTCCATGAGAAACGCGATTGTGCCGGTCGGCGCGAGGACGGTGACCTGGGCGTTGCGATAGCCCACATCCCGGCCCCGATCCAGTGCGCGGACCCAACAGGCGCGCGCGGCCTCTTTCAGGTACCCGTACTTCTCGCTGGGATGAATGTCCTCGACCGCGGCGCGATGCTGCTCGATGACGCCGAGCATCGACTCGACGTTGTCGGGTGCGCCGGGCTTGGAAACGCCCGCGCAGCGGGCGTCGCGGTACCCGTCAAAGGCGCCCATGATGGCGGCGATCTCGGCGCTCTGCTCGTACGCGTGGCCGGTCATGATCGCCGTGACGGCGCCCGCCAACGCCCGCGCCTCGTCCGAGTCATAGGGCAATCCCTCGTCCATGATGAGCGAGCCCAGGTTGGCGTAGCCGAGGCCGAGCGAGCGAAAGATGTGGGAGTTTTCGGCGATGGCCTTGGTGGGGTAGCTCGAATTGTCGACGAGGATCTCCTGCGCGGTGATGAAAATGCGCACGGCGGCCTTGAAGCGCTCGACGTCGAACGCGCCGTCCTCGCGCTTGAACTTGAGCAGGTTCAGCGAGGCGAGGTTGCAGGCCGTGTTGTTGAGGAAGACATACTCGCTGCACGGGTTGGTCGAGTGGATCGGTTCGGTCCCTTTGCACGTATGCCATTTCTGGATCGCGCCGTCATACTGGAGGCCGGGATCGCCGCAGATCCACGTGCCCCCGGCAATCTTGTCCAATAAGAGGCCCGCATCCTTCTTCTCGAGCGGCTCGCCCGTCGTGACGGACCGCGTCCACCACTCCCGCCCCTCGAGCGCCGCCTGCATGAACTCGTCGCTGACGCGGACGGAGAGGTTCTCGTTCTGGTACATGACCGACGCGTAGGCGTTGCCGTTGAATGAGCCGTCGTAGCCTTGCTCGATCAGCGCCCAGGCCTTCCGCTCCTCCTTCTCCTTCGCCTCGATGAACTCCTCGATGTCCCCGTGCCAGTCCCGCAGCGTGTTCATCTTCGCCGCCCGCCGGGTCTTCCCGCCCGACTTCACCACGTTGGCGACCTGGTCGTAGACCTTCAGGAACGAAAGCGGCCCGCTCGGACGCCCGCCCCCGCTCAGCTTCTCCTTGCTCGACCGGATCGGCGTCAGATCGGTCCCCGTCCCCGATCCGTACTTGAAGAGCATCGCCTCGCTGTAGGCCAGATGCATGATGCTCTCCATGTTGTCGTCGACGCTCTGGATGAAACAGGCGCTGCCCTGCGGATACTCGTACTGCGTCGCCGCGCGCTCGGCCTCGCCCCGCTCCCGATGATAGTACCAGTTCCCACGCGCGGATTCCTTGCCGACATGATACTGCTGGTACAAACCCACGTTGAACCAGACCGGCGAGTTGAAGGCCCCATACTGGTTCACACACAACCACGTCAGTTCGTCGTAAAATACCTCCCCGTCCGCCGCGCTGAAATAACCGTCCTTTACACCCCAGTCGGCAATCGTCCGGGTCACCCGATGGATCAATTGCCTGACCGAATACTCACGCTCCTCGGGCTTCTGCGGATCGCCATAAAAGTACTTCGAGCAGACCACCTTCGTGGCCAAAGGCGACCATGCCTTGGGCACCTCGACCCCCTCCTGCTTGAAGATCACCTTGCGCGTGTCATCCGTGATCTCGGCTGTCCGCTTCTCCCACTCGATTTGATCGAACGGATTGACCTTCGGATCGCTGA
Source organism: Verrucomicrobiota bacterium (assembly GCA_022710935.1). GTDB lineage: Bacteria > Verrucomicrobiota > Verrucomicrobiia > Limisphaerales > J093 > MWFF01. The sequence goes on along the minus strand of JAKLFY010000223.1, from coordinate 555 downwards.
AAAGACGCTCGATCCGCAACCGCCTCGGCGCGACGCGCCTCTCGGGCACGGAACGTGACGGGGAGGGACGCGCGCTGCGCCGGCGGGCGGACGGCGAGGACGGAGGCTTAACAAGTTCTTCGCGGGCGGCAATCATGGCTATTGGCTGGTTCGATTTGATCAGTGAAAGTCTACAACTCAGGTCGCGCCGGGACAACGCCCGACACGCCTTCCCAAAGAGCAAAATTCCCCGCCAAACAAGGGATTTTGCGAGGCACAGGCAAAGCAAGAAACCCCATTTAGTTGGGCAAGCGGGCAGAAGCTAATACAATGGGTTGTGGTTGCAAGGAAAATCGACGGTTTCTGCAACTTTTCTGTTACATCCTCGATCCGAACGGGTTCCCGACCCAATATGAAGTGCCGTCCCCGAGTGCGTGGGGCGGTTCAGGGGGCTTTGGGTGTAGGACGAAAGAGTAACCGAATTTGAGAAAGCCTGTCTCTGCAGTGTTTTTTTGATTGCCATATTGTATCTGTATAGATACATTATTGGCATGGACGCAAACCTGACCCGCCCAC
>JAKLFY010000222.1 GCA_022710935.1 Verrucomicrobiota bacterium | reverse complement strand
CAAACACTACTCAGAGAAAAGACACTGAAACCCAAAAACAAAGCAGCCATCGGGTAACACCCCTTTTGGCACAACGAATCCCCCGCCCGGGTAACAGTTACTTTTGGCGCACGGCGGGATGAAAGCGCCAGGCCTTTCGTGACGCGGACCAACGCCAACGGCGGCAAGGCGTACCTCGCTGCGAGCCCCACCGCCGGCACGCTGCAGGCCATTCTGGATGACGCGATGCCGGTGGCGGACGTGGCCTTCGAAAATTCGCCCGAAGCCAGCTCCGGCGGCGGCATGCTGTCGTATCTCCACAAGGTCAGAGACGGCGCTGACCTCTACTACTTCGCCAACTCGAGCAACGATCGTGTGGACACCTGGGTGCGCTTGCGCGGCAAACACGCTCTTCAGACTTGGGATCCGCACACCGGCGTGATGACAACAGCGGACTGCAAACATGAAACCGAGAAGGGGCAGGACATCACACGGGTGCGGCTTGTCCTCGCACCGGTGAAGTCGGTGTTCTTGGTTGGGCTGCCGTAAGCGGCGGGCAACGCGAGGGAAGGTCGAAGATGAGAGTAGCGCGAAGATCAATGGCGATGGTTACCTGCGCATCACGGGGGCCGAACCATCAGAGATCGAGTGTCGCGCGCTCTTTCATCCGGTGCAATATCGCGGCGCGTTTGCCTGCTCCGATGAACGTCTCACCCGCATCTGGATGCACAGCGCCTACACGCATCGCCTCTGCCAGCCCGACTTCGTCCTCGACGGCATCAGGCGCGACCGCTTGCCGTGGGTGGACAACATGATCCTGAGCGCCGCGGTGGAATCCTATGCCTTTGGCGACCCCGAATTGCTGCGGCGCACCCTGACGGTAATGGGCCGGACAGCCGGCACCAGCGACATCAATGGCATCGTGGACTACAACTTCCTGTGGGTGATCGGACACGACGCCTTGCAGCGCTACTTCGCCGACACTGCCTACCTGCGCCGCGAATGGCCGCGCATCAACGAGGCCGGAAACCTCCGCGCGCTCACGAGCGCAGCCACGGTTCTGGTCCGCCGAGCATGGCGACAGCGCCAACGCCGCTGCTCATGAATCGGCCAGGAGGGGCGACGTCCTGGTCGCCACAGGCAGCGACTTGCGACGGGGCCGTCGCCATTCCGACCCGCCCCCGGTCCGGCGGACGCGCGTTCACGCTGATCGAGCTGTTGGTGGTGATCGCCATCATCGCGATCCTGGCCGGCCTGCTTCTGCCGGCCCTGGCCAAGTCCAAGGAGAAAAGCCGCCGAGTCAAATGCAATAGCAACCTGCACCAGGTCGGGCTCGCTTGTCAGATGTACGCGCACGACAACCAGGACCTCCTCCCGACTTTGATCGGCGGCGCCTGGCCCTGGGACGTGAACCGGGACACCGTCGACGCGTTGCTCCGCCAGGGCTTCGACCGCCACATTCTGTTCTGCCCCAGCCAGGCCGACTTCGACGACGACACGGTCTGGGAATTCGGCGGCGATTTCCGGGTCATCGGCTACGTCCTGGCGTTCAAGGGCGCCGCCCGTCTCAAAAGCACCAAATGGAACGAACGGTTGACCCCCCAAACTCTTCGCCTCGGCGGCGGTGTCGAATACCTGCCCGGCACCTCCGAGCGGGAGTTGGCCGTGGACGCCACGCTTCCGAGCGGCACGAACAACTTCAACAAGATCATGGGCGGTTGGGTGATCCGCGGCCAGTTGAAGCCCAACCGCACCTCGCACCTCGAAGGCGCCCGCCCCCAAAGGGGCAACATCGTCTTCCTCGACGGACACACCGAATGGCACAAATTCCCCAGGATGGTCATCCGCACCACCGGCGAGCCGGAGTTCTGGTGGTGAGGATATTCCCCGATTTAGGGTGCGGCCCCGCACACCGCCGGGCCACCGCGCCGAAAACGCTTGTCCAATGTTGCCGCCCCGGCGTGGACAGGCGAGATTGAAGGCGCTCGGAACGTGAACCGTACTGACTGCATGGCCGACAGACTGACCCCCAAAGAGCGCATGCGCCGGACGCTCGAACGTCGACCGGTGGACCGTCTGCCGGTCCAAACCAACTACACCGCCGCGATGGGGGCCAAGCTCGCGGCTTGCTTCCAGTGCGCCCCGAGCGAACTGCCCGCCCGACTGGACAATCATCTGCTCCGCCTGAATGTCACCCACGCTCCGCGCCTCAGCCGGGATGGCCGGGTCCGGTTCGACTGGTGGGGCGCGGGATGGGGCGCCGAAACGGAAGGTTATTGGCATGCCCACGCGCCGCTGGCGGAATCGACTGATTTGGCGGCTTGTCCGTGGCCCGACCCGAATGTGCCGGGCCTGCTGGCAGAGGCGGAAAAGACCATTGCCGCCGACGGCGGGCAGCACTTTGTGGCTCCAAATCTTGGTTTTGCGCTGTTCGAGCGGGCATGGTCGCTGCGGGGTTTTGATCGCCTGCTGATGGACATGGTGGACCGGCCCGCTTGGGTGGAAGAGTTGTTGGACCGAATCACCGAGATTCAGGTGACGCTGGCCCGGCGGTTCGTGGCCCTGGGACGCCACGAGCATGAGGAGGCGCCACTTTCAACGTCCGAAATCCGAAATCCGAAACAGACCCGAGCCTTCTCACGTCGGCTGCTCGAGGCGGCGTCGACGGCGGCTGTTTTGGCGATGACTACGGGGTGCGACGCGGACTGTTGTTCTCCCCCAGGCTCTGGCGGGCGATGATCAAGCCGCGGCTGGCCCGCATGTTCGCCGTGTTTCGCGAGGCAGGCTTGCCGGTCATGCTTCATTCCGACGGCGATATTTGGGCCATTTTGCCCGACCTCGTGGACATCGGTCTGACCTGCCTGAATCCCGTTCAGCCCGAGGTGCTCGAGCACACGCGGCTTCATCGCGAATTCGGCCAGCACCTGAGTTTCTACGGCGGCATCTCGACTCAGGAAGTCCTGCCCAAAGTGACGCCCGCCGAGGTTCGCGCCGCCACGCGCGCGTGTATCCGGGACCTCGCCCCGGACGGGACGGGCCTGATCCTCGGCCCGTCACACCGGATGCAGTCGGATATTCCCGCCGAGAACGTCCAAGCCATGATCGACGCCTTCGCGGAATGGCAAAACCATGAAGAGGCAAGACCATGAGAATCCAAACGAGTTCGCTAAGCGCTTCAGCCGTGTCAGACGCCAAGGCTTCCCTTCATGGTTTTGCCTGCCATGGTTCTGCCATGAATCACTCGACGCTAGGTCTCCATCGGCACCGTGTTCCACTTTCACTCGTGCTGGGCCTTTCCGACTTTTTATCTAACCCATACCATTGACCCACATGAAACTCCTGACACCTGCGGAACGTTCGCACGGGAACTTAAACGGAACCGTCCGGCTGCTGACCGCGACCTTGGTCGCAGGGCTCGCCTCGGCAAGCGTCCGCGCTGCCGACAACGGCGTAACGGCGGTAGGGGCGAACCTCGCATTGGTCGCCACGCCCACGACTTCCTACGTCTCGGGTCACGAAACGATCACCGCGCTGAACGACGGCTTCACGCCGACGAACTCGAACGACAAGCGCAATGAAATGGACCCCGGAATTTGGACCAGAGGTTAAGTTAGATTTTGCCGTGGATCGCTGGGTGTGAGAAACCAGCGAGACCATGAGTAAAACTAAATCAAACAAACGGAGACGACACAGCGGGGCCTT
>JAKLFY010000221.1 GCA_022710935.1 Verrucomicrobiota bacterium | reverse complement strand
ACCGTGCGGACGCCCTTGGTCGTGGTGACCTGGCGCTCCTTCACCTCCAGGTGCATGAAGCGTTGCAGGATCTCCAACAGGCTGTCGGCCTGCAGCACCTCGTCCCACAGGTAATGGGTCTTCCAATTGCCCTCCACCGGCGGGTTGCCCGCCCCGTGGTTGTTGCCCCGGTTGAACGGCAGGAAATGGGTCTCCTTGCCCCGGAGCCGGGTCGTCATCCAGACCTCGTCTGTCAATAGGCTTTGAAAAGTTTCCAGGGGTGAGCGCCCAAAAGTTTCCAGATGAATAGTTTGGTTATTGGGGGATGATGCTCTTTTTTCGCTGCTTGAAACGGTAGGAGTCATTCCCCGTTTCGAGGATGTCACAGTGATGGGTGATGCGGTCGAGTAGCGCCGTTGTCATCTTGGCATCTCCGAACACCTGCACCCACTCAGCGAAGCTGAGATTGGTCGTGATGATCAAGGACGTCCGCTCGTAGAGTTTGCTGACCAGATGGAAGAGTAAGGCCCCCCCGGCGGCGGGGAACGGCAGGTAACCCAACTCATCGAGGATGATGGCGTCCATGTGGACGAGTTGCTTGGCGAGGATACCTTCCCGGCCTTGCTGCTTTTCCCGATCCAGCTGATTGACCAGATCGACCGCGTTATAGAACCGGACTCGCTTCCCCTGGTGGATGGCGGCAATCCCCAGCGCCGTGGCCAGGTGAGTTTTCCCGGTCCCGGTTCCACCGACCAGAATCACGTTGTGAGCCTCGGCCATGAAGCTAGCCGAAGCCAACTGTTCGACGCGCTGCTGGGCCAGCGGCGTTTCATGCCAATCGAAACGCAACAAGTCCCGATGGATGGGGAATCGGGCCGCTCTGAGTTGATAATTGAGGCTACGCGATTGTCGGTAGGCGTGTTCGGCGGCGATCAGCCGGTCCAACCAGACTTCGGGGATGACGGGCTTGGGTTGATGGGCGAACTCGGCAAGCCATTCACTCCAGGCGGTCGCCATGCCGTAGAGGTGCAAGGCCTTGAGGTCTACGACGCGATCAATGGACATGGGACACCCCTCGCAAGCGGTCGTAGCGGCTACAGTCGGCGATCGGCTCCAGCGTCAGTTGGGGGATCGCCGTACCGGTGGACTCGAGCTGTTGCGGTCGCGACGCTTCCGTGAGCCGCTGCATGGCATTGAGAACCACGGCGGCGCAGATCACCCCGGACTGCAAGGTCAGATCGCAGGCGACCTCCAGGGTTTCCAAGCCATTCTCGCCCAGCTCACGCGCCATCAGCAGCAGATCGACAAAGGTCCGATCGCCCTTGTCCTGCTTCAGGAGGCGGTCTCGCACCACTTTGATCGGCATGGGCAGATCCCACTGCACAAAGGGTGCTCCGTGACGCAGTGCTCCGGGTTTGTGTTCGATGACGGGAAGGTAATGCCAGGGATCACAAATCAACTGGCCGCGGCCAAAGCAGCGCGGATGTTCCGCGACGATGTCATGGTTGGCCACGATGCGGATTCGGTCGGCGGAGAGACGGACCGAGACCACCTGATTGGCCCAGGTGGCGGGTACGCTGTAACGATTACGGTCAGCCGACACCAGACATTGGGAACTGACACGACGCATGTCATCGACATGACCGTCGAAGCGGGCGGTGATCGGAATCAGGGAGCTCTGCTCTTCAGCAAAGCACGCCGCAATGGTGCGTGACGCTTGCGCTGGATGAGGGCGATGAGCCAGTTCCTCACAGCGCTGGGCCAACCAGGCGTTGAGTTCCGCAAAGCCGTCAAAGCGGGGGGACGGCGTGAACAACCATTCACGGACATTACCGACCTGATTCTCTACCTGTCCCTTTTCCCAACCCGACTCAGGGGTGCACGCCACGGGCTCGAACAAGTAATGACTGGCCAAGGCCATGAAGCGTCGGTTAAAACGGCGCTCCTTGCCCAGGAATATCGTCTCCACCACCGTTTTGAGGTTGTCATAGATCAGGCGTTTGGGCGCGCCGCCGAAGAACGCAAACGCCCGAATATGGGCGTCCAACACCATTTCCTGCGTTTCCCGTGGGTAGGCCACGACGAACATCTTCCGGCTATAGCTCAACCGGAAATGCGCCACCTTGACCCCTTGCTCGATACCCCCCAGCACGACGGTTTCGTGACTCCAGTCGAACTGGCAACTGTCCCCCGGCGGAAACGCCAAGGGGACAAACACGTGCGTGACCTTGGGCGCTTCAGAACGCGCCTGCTTCCACGCCTTCACGAAGCGCTGAATCGACGAATAGCCTCCTCGATAGCCCTCCACCTGTAGCCGCTCAAACAAGCGCTGGGCCGTATGGCGACGCTTCCTGGGCAGGGAAGTATCGACCGCCAACCAGTCCTTCAAACGATCCAGATAGGGTCCTAGTTGGGGGTAAGGCTGCTGCTGGCGAGGGGGGTAAACCGGGTCACCCGCCGTGTGGAGATGCTTTCTGACCGTCGGTCGGGAAAGATGAAAGCGCCTGGCCAGTTCGCTGATATTGACCTTCTCAACAAAGTGCAGGCGCCGTAGTTCGGCAATGAGTTCCACGCTGATCACTCCAGGGTTCTCCGGCAAAATGCCGGACATTGAACGACCTGGGGTGGAAACATTTCAACGCTCTTTTCCCCAGGACCCTGGAAAGTTTTGCACGCCGTTTTGCACTCCTCGCCTTTCTGAAGAGCCTCTGATTATGCCGAATGCTGCGCCCTACCAAGCCAGAGCGTCATCGGCCTGCACACCGAGATTCGGCATAATCCGGCATGCGGAATAATGCCGCAGGACATGGATGCCGCCGACCTGGGTCACCCCGGCCTGGCGCTTGGCCTGGGTGAAGGCCTTCTGCAAGCTGGTCGGGGACAGCGGCGCGCCGGTGCGCCCGGCGAACAGCCAGTCGGCTGGGCGATACAGCCGCCAGTAGGCGCGCAACTGTTCCAATAGGGTCGGGGAGAGCGGCACCAGGCGGTCCTTGGCCCCCTTGCCTTGCTCGACGCGCAACAGCCTGCGCTCGCCATCGATGTCGGCCACCCGCACCGCGAGCACCTCGCTTAAGCGCAGCCCGCAGCCATAGCACAGGGTCAGCATGGCGCGGTAGCGGGCATTCGGGCAGGATCGCGGCGACCTCGGCGCGGGTCAACAGCCCCGGGATGCGCTGGGGGCGCTTGGGCAGGGACACCTCCAGGTCCAGGGCCGGCCAATCCAAGACCTGCAGGTAGAGGAAGCGGATGCCGTTGTAGGACAGGCGCACGCTGGCCGGGGCGAGCTTGCGCTGGGTGACCAGGTGCTCGAAGTAGCCCTGGAGATCGCCCCGCTCCAGCGTATCTGGGGCGCGGTGGGTGAACTTGGCCAGGCCGCGCACCGCATCGAGATAACTTTCGTGGGTGCGCGCAGAGAAGCCACGCATCTGCATGGCCGTGATCATGCGCTGGCGTAAGGTTGTCATCGTCCGATCCTCGATCAACGACCCGGATTGGGTCGCTGGCAAGTGTGGACGATGGGACGCGGGTTGCTGGGGTGCCGGCCGGGGCCGGTAATGGACGCAGGGGCGGACGATTGCCAATCCACTGGCCTTTCGGAATGGCTCCGATAAGCCCCGCGGAGCGGATTAGTTCAACAGTGGATTAGACAGAATCTACTTTGGCCATACTAGGCAGAATCGCTCGAGTCTCTGACCTGACCCCTGGGCAGGACCCCGGGACTAGCCCGGTCCCCCCGCTAGTTCGTCAGATATGG
>JAKLFY010000220.1 GCA_022710935.1 Verrucomicrobiota bacterium | reverse complement strand
GTCGAGTATCTCAGCGGATACACTCCCTCCCTCGAGCCTCGCATCTGGCCCGGTGGCGCTCCCGCCAAAACCGGAAGTAATTTTTGCACAGACCCTTAGGGCCGGTTGACTTCGGGTGTCGCCCCTTCCGGCGACGATGCCTGAGTCTCCCGAGCCAGTGCGGCCATCGCGGCGCCGATGCGGCGAAATTCGCGGGCGTATGTTTCGTCGTGCCGGGCAAGACGCCGTGCGCTCTCCCAATCCCCTTGGGTCAAGGCGCGCTGGACTTTGCCGATGTCGTCGAGAAGCGCGGCGGGAAACTCGCAATCGGTCCCCCGGACGACCGCGTTGAAGTTGGCCAGCATGGTCAACAGACGGCGCACCCCGGTCTGAGCCGCGGCCAGATTGGTGGAGGCAAAGGCCGCTTCGAATTCATGTCCGAAGTCCTCGATGTCGTTGAAGAGCGCCACCGCGCGGGCACGGTCCGCCTCGGACAAAGAGGCTGCGGTCTTGCGGGTTATGCCCGGAGCCGGGACCAAACCGATCACCTCGCCGAGACCATTTGTGAAAGCGACGCGGTCCTGTTCTGGGGCGGCTTCTGCCGCGGGCGCGGCCGTGAATTCGCGGGGACGCAACCGAATGTTCCGAACTTGGCCGCGCACCCAGGGCGTGCGTTCGATGACCATTTCCTTCACCTGCCGCAACCAATTCTCCACTCTGTGCTCGGTGCCGTGCACGAGGGCGAAGCCTTTGGCCGGAGCCCCGGTAAGGACTCCGGAATGAAAAACCAGTTTCTCAGAGCCGCCGTTCTGCAAACGGGCAACCATCCGCAGCGCGAATCGCTCGCGGTCCGCGTTGTGCATGACATCAAAGCGCAATGCGCCCTGTTCGTAGCGCGGCTCGCTCCAGAGCGCCATCACTCCGCGCTCCAGATCGCGCGTGGTTTTCGTTTTCGCGTCATAGACCGAGACCGCTTCCCAGGGCCCGCAGGCAACATATTCCTGGTAGTCTGCCGTATCCGGCGGTTCGGCGAAGCAGACCAGTTGCGCGGACGCCCGGGTGGTGCTGCCAATCTCGAGCACCGTCGCTGGGATCTCGACGTCGCTGGGGCGGGGCGTGAAGCGGGGTTGAAAGCTCTCGATGACCATGCCGGAGGGCACGGCCCGGCGAATGTAGAACAGGAACTCGTTCTGAGGAATGACCGTGACTTGGGATTGTCTGGTCGGCGCGAGTTTGGGCAACTCGAGAATATCGACGGGAGGTTCGGCAAGCGGCGTTCCATCAGGCTGCCACCAGGAGTTCGAGCCGCGGGGATCGCGCCCCACGGCCACGACCTCCAAGGTCAAGCCGTTCTCGAGCGTCACTTTGAACTCGCCGGGCTTCGCCTGAGTGAACGCCTCGTCGCCGCGCCGCTCGTCCAGGTCGTTCAGCGTCCGTTCGATCACCGGGCCGAAACTCGACGCGGATGGATTGGCTGGTTGAACGGTGCCTGGCGCTGTTTTCGGGCCCTGGACAAAGCGCCAGCGGACCGTGGCTTGCATAGGGTCGAATTCCTTGATTTCGATGACGGCGAGGCGGTCCTGGTCGCTTAACACCGCGAAGAAGCGACACTTGCTGGCAAGCCCCCCGCGGTCCTCACTGCCTTCCACGAGCTCTCGCCGCTGGACGGCCAAGGCCGCCGCGTGCTCGAAATCACTCGCGTCCGGCAGTGGCAGCAGCCGGGACGTGCCGCGAGGGTTGCGCATCAGGACGCCCCCTCCATCGTTGTCCCACACCACATCCACAGCCTGCAACTGCGCGGGCACCCGGCGGCTCTGGCGGCTGACATCCACCAGGCTTTGACCATCCAGGTCCAACGCCAAGTTGTCGCGGAGAATGAGGACCGAGTCCGGCGCGGAAGCAGTTGCTCTGGGACCTTTGCCATTTGCGAACGGTTTGACGGAGGAACTGCCGGCAACCGCGAAGAGAAGCCACAGGCTCGCGTTGATGATACCAACCACCAGCGCGGTTTTTCCCAGCCCGGTTTGCCGGGCGCCGATGCCGGCGGCCACGGCCATAAACGCGGCGCTCAGGCCCAGCCAGAGCATCCACTCCTGGCCTCGCAAGCTCAGCCGGGGAAAGAGCCACGGCACCAGCCAACAGAGAACCGGAATGAGAACACTCAGACCGGCACAGATGAATGCAAATCGACTCAGCGTGCCAACCCGATGCAAGTTCCTCCTGGAAAAACCCGAGTCGGGCACCAGAAACGAGGGCGCGGGCCACCAGCCAGCCAGTGTCAGCCCGCAAATGGACAGCCCTACCAGACAAAGGAAAGCCAAGAGATGACGGAACGGCGGCGACACCGTAGGAATCAGCACCAACAGAAAAGCATACACCGTCAGAGCCGAAGCGATGATTCCAACCTCCCAGCGATTCGGCCTGGGCGCGGGGCCCGGTGGAGGCGGACTGCTGGCAATGGTCTCGACATCTGCCTTCACCTGGCTGGCCTGCTGGTAGCGGCGCTCGGGTTCCCTCTCCATCGCCCGCAGCACAATCTCATCCAACCGCACGTCGATCTGCATCCCGCGGAGGCGGGACGACGGCGCTTCGACGGGCTTGCCCGGCAGTTCGCCGGTGAGCATTTGATAGAAGACCACGCCCAGGGAGTAAATGTCGGCCCGGTGGTCCACTTCGGTCGGGTGCTCCCGTTGTTCCGGGGCCATGTATTGCGGCGTGCCCATCACTTTGCCCGTCTCGGTGAGGGGCGAAGCGGCGGCGGCAGCTCCCGTCGGAGAAACGGGTTCGCCGCCGCTGCCAGTTGCCACCAGCTTGGCCAATCCGAAGTCCGCCACCTTCACCCGCCCGCGCCGGTCGACCAGGATATTCTGCGGTTTGATGTCGCGGTGGACGATCCCCTGGTCGTGGGCGTATTGGAGCGCATCGCAAATCTGGGGCACGAGAGCCAGCGCCTCGCGCGAGGAGATGTGCCCACCTTCGAGCAACTGGCCCAGGTTTACCCCCTCCACGAATTCCATCAGGAAGAAGAACAGCCCATCGGCCCGGCCGAATTCGTAGAGGGTGACAATGCCCGGATGGTTGAGCTTCGCCATGGCGCGGGCTTCGCGCGTGAACCGCTCCGCAAACGCGGCGTCTCGGCCAATGTCGGGCGGCAGGATCTTCAGCGCCACCACCCGGTCCAGTTCCTTCTGCCGCGCCCGATAGACGGCGCCCATGCCGCCCTGGCCGACGAAGCCCAGGATTTCCAGTTGCGGAAACAGCCGGGCAATCTCGTCCAGCGCGGGCGCCACAAACGCGAGCCCCCCGCTGCCGCTTTGCGTGTCCGGTCCAATGTCAACACCGCTGCCCAGGCCAGCCTTCAGGAGGCACTGAGGACACAGGCCCTGGGGCGCATTGGGGGCCAGCGGTTTTCCGCAGCCCGAACAGATGTGGGTGGTTTCCATAACAGTTCTTCCACCCTGTTCACTAAGGATTGAAGGACGAATGTTACAGGCACTGTACAGATTGTTCATCCACGGGCCAGGACGCGGAACAGGTGCCGCACCTCCGCGTCCACTTCGGCCGGTGAGGCGATCGTGTGGGCAATCTCCTCGTTGAGCCGTCCCCGATACCTCTCGCGCAGCCGACACACTGCCACCCGGACGGCTCCGTCGGTCATGGCCAGGCGGGCGGCGAGTTCCGCATACGGCAGACCTTCGCGATTGCCGATGAGACAGGGCTTCAGCGAGTCGAAGAGGGTGGCCTTGCCCTCGAGCTCGTATTGGGCGCGCAAGCGTTCGAGCACGACCTCGAGCAGGGTCAGCGCC
>JAKLFY010000022.1 GCA_022710935.1 Verrucomicrobiota bacterium | reverse complement strand
CTGGAGCAAGCCGGATTCGCCGACGTGCAGCTCTTCGGCTCCTTCGACGGAACGGCCTACGACCAGAACGCCCAGCGCTTGATCGCGGTGGCACGGAGGCCGGCGTGAACGCGCTGCCGTCCGGCGGTTGCGTGGTCGACCACTTCAACAGCTCGGGCCTGGGCGACGGAGCGACCCCTCCGATGGTGGCGTTCTGGGCGAGCACCGACAACCTCAACCAGTGCATTTCCTACAGCCGCGACCGCGGCCGCACGTGGACGAAATACCCGAAGAAACCCGTGTTGGTTCACCCTTACCGCGATCCCAAGGTGTTCGGAAGCAGATGCGGAAGGCAGGGTCGTGTGTTGGCGCGATCGCTCGGGCCGCGGAAACGACATGACGCAAATCGAGGCTGGCGTCCGGCCACAACGCGTGGAACGGGCTGCGGGCCAACGCCCGGCGGTCCGCTTTTCCGGCAGCCAGTCGCTGCATGGCCCGGCCTTTGCGGCCACGGACTACGTCCTGCAACCCGGCGCCAACGCGCTGGCCGGCCGCAAGGGCGAATTGTCCGACTTGCGGTTGGTGATCGACGTCCCCCGCTCGCGGGCTGGCCAAGTCGTAGTGACCATCCATGGCAAACCGCGACACCGCAGAATCGGCCGGATATGAATGGCTGCTGGGTTCCCTGCGGCGCGCTGATTGGTCCCGGCGCCGGAAACCCACCGAGGCTCAGCTTCTCGCCACCAACCTGCCGTATACCAGGCCGGTCACCTCGGATGATCTCAAGTCCGTCTGGCGAACGCCCCGGCGGGTCATCGCTGGGCTAAACGGACTTCTTCCGGGTGCGGAGCAGTCTTCGGATCGTACGAGGGTTTCGTCGGCCATCCAACACCGCGATGACGATCGAGCGTTCCGGCTCCTGGAAGAAATAGACGACAAAACAGCTGCGCCTCAAAATGACCCGCTGGATTATCCCGAACTTGCGCGAGAGCAGGTCGGGGTTCCATTCGATCTACTCGACCGCCTCGAAGTACTTGCGCAGAATCTCCTCGCCGCCGCCCGGTTTCCACGATTCGTAAAAGGCGCGGGCATATTCGAGGTCGGCCTGGACGACTTGCAGGGCCTCGACCGGTTTGGCGCTCACTTGACACCCAACCGCCGTTTCAACTCCGGGGTGGAAATCGCTCAGGGCGAGGGGAACCGGTGGAGCGGTCGCGTCGCGCGGGTGGCCGTCACGCCGGAGGAGATCGGCCTGTGCGGCTGCTGGCAGGTGATCGCGGTCGAGCGCACCTGGTGGGACGCGACCCAACGCGACAGGGGCAGTCGCGCAGGTTTGCGGTGGACAGGTCTTGGGGCAAGCCGCAAACTCAGGCGTATGCGTCCTGCGTGCCTCTTATCAACCTCACTCCTGTGGTTCGGCATGGTGATCGGCAGTGAGGCGGCCCTTCCCCCCTACCTCCACGCGCCCTCGGTCGACCAGTATGCCCAGCACGATCCGGCGGGTTTGACCATCCTTCCCACCGGGCGTTTCCTGAAACCGGTCGGTCGCCACTTCCCAGTCGCCCGCTGGCCCTATGGCCTGACGCTCAGCCGCAACGGCGAGACCCTGTTCGTCGCCAGCGATGGTGTGGGACAAGTCGTGTCGCACTGGCGCAGCGCCCAGCCGAGAATCGAAGAGATTCGACCCCCGACGCCAACCGGCAAGAGACACCGTCTGAGCACCGGCGGCGCCGATTTCTCTCCCGATGGACGCAGGCTTTACTGGAGCAGCGGCGAGAATGGCGGGGTTTATGTCTTCGATGTTGATTCACGCCAACTCACCGCCCAGGTCCCGCTCAACGTCGAGATTTCGGGAGAGAAGTTCGAGGACAGTTACGTGGTGGATGTGAAAGCGAGTACGGACGGACATTACGTCTACTGTGCGGATGTCGCGAATTTCCGTATCGCGGTCATCGACACGGAGCAGCTCAAGGCCGTCGCCTCGGTGCGTGTTGGACGGTATCCGTACGCATTGGCGCTGGCCGGGGAACGCCTGTTCGTCGCCAATATCGGCCTGTTCGAGTATTCTGCGATCGGCCCCGGCGACGACCCCCGGTTCGATTCACGCGGGTTGACCCGGCCACCTTACGGCTACCCGAGTCGCCTGGCGCGGGACGGCGTGGACTTCGAAGGGCGTCACATTCCGGGTTTGGGCAAACCGAACGTGCCCGAGTCTTTTTCGGTGTGGAGCATCGACGTGGCGCAGCCCGAGCGCCCCAAGATCATGAGCCGCCAGAAGACCGGCCTGCTCGTCGGCGCGCCCTCGGACAACGGCAAGACCGTGGGCGGCAGCGCGCCGAACTTCCTCGCCGCGCACGGCGATGCGCTGTTCGTTTCGAACGGCAACAACGACCTCGTCCAGCGCTTGAGTGTGTCGCGAGACCGAATCGTGGCCCGGCAACGAATTGTGCCTTCGCCCCTGGTAGGCGGCGTCCGCGGCGTGAGCCCCTCGGGGATGGCCGTGTCACCGGATGGGCGTCGGCTCTACGTCGCGGAGCTAGGCATCAACGGCCTCGGCGTGCTGGACGCGCAGAGCCTGGCCGTGTTGGGCCATATCCCGACGGCGTGGTACCCGTACCGCGTCGCCGTGTCGCCGGACGGACGGCATCTGGCGTGCGTGTGCTTCCGCGGATTTGGCAACGGCCCGAACGCCGGCGCGAACGTGCCTCAGAGCGACTTTCTCGGCCTGCGCGGCGTGTTGAGCGTGTTGGAGGTCCCGGATGACGTGGCGTTGGCGGCCATGACCGAGGATGTCTTGGCCTACAACGGGATGGTCGACCGCAGCGCCGACCGCGCGGGGATGAGTTCGCCCGTGATTCCCACCGTGCCGGGTCGCGTTTCCAAACAAATCAAACACGTCGTCTTCATCGCCAAAGAGAATCACACGTACGACACCATCTTCGATCGGATTCCCGGCGCGAACGGAGACCCCAGCCTGCTCCGCTGGGGCCTGAACCAAACGCTCCAGCAGAAGGGACAGCCGACACTCACGAACGTCGGCGTGATGGTGAATCACAACGCGCTCGCCCGGCAGTTTGCGGTGAGTGACAATTTCTACATGGAGCCCGAGGCCTCCGGCGTGGGTCATCGCTGGCTGGTCGGCGTTCAGCCCAACAACCTGATGCAGATGACCTATAGCGTCGGCTGGTCTTTCAAGAAGGACAGCCCCGCTCCCGGCCGGCGTTACAGCATGGGATCGAATGGCTCGCTCATTCCGGAAGATTACCCCGAAGCCGGATCGATGTGGGACCACTTGGGGCGCCACGGCATCCGCTTCCGCAACTACGGCGAAGGCTTCGAGTTTCCCGGCGTGGTCGAAGCCGAGGACGAACATCCCACCGGCGCGCGCGAGGTGGTGAACGTCCCCATGCCCAAGGTGCTTTACGACAACACCTGCTTCGGGTTCCCGATCTTCAACATGAACATCCCGGACCAGTACCGCGCGCACTGGTTCATGCAGGACGTCGAGACGCGCTTCCTCCGTGGACCGCATCGCTTCCCGGCTTTCCTCAACATCGCCCTCTGCAACGACCACGGCACGGACCCCAATCCGGACAAGGGCTACCCCTACGTCGCCTCGTGGATGGCCGACAACGACCTGGCGTTGGGACGCATCGTCGAGTTCCTCACCCACACGCCGCAGTGGAAACACATGGCCATTTTCGTCACCCAGGACGACGCCGGCGGCGAACCCGATCACGTCGACGCCCAGCGCAGCGTGCTCCTGGTCATCAGCCCTTGGACCAAGCGCGGTTACGTGTCCCATCGGCAGACGACAATCGTCAGCATGCATCGGACCCTCTATGAGATCTTCGGCCTCCCGCCGCTGAACATGTTCGACGCCCTCGCCAACGACTTCGCCGATTGCTTCACGACCACTCCGGACTATCGACCCTACCGTTGCGTCCCGGTCGATCCGCGCATCTTCGACCCGGACAAGGCCAAAGACCCCGAGGACCCGGACTACGGGGCGGCTCGCTTCCAGCGCACCGTTCTCATGGACGACGATGACGAAATGGACAAGGTTCTCGAACTGGGCCGCCGCGAGACCACCGCGCGCAGGTAGATGACCTCGCACGGAGCGCTCCGCGGGATGCTGGTGGGATCGACCATCAGACCCGGCAACGCCGAGGGTTGCGGTTCGCGCGAGGAGATTCTCAGCGAGCCTCCCTCAATCAGGGGATGGATGACCTCGTGCACATGGGCTTCTGGGGCAGAATGGGAACCCAGCGCACGGTCCATTTGTGCGGCTAACCGGGCCAGCCTGTCGGGTTCCTTGACGTGAAGCACGTAGACACGCACCGCTCCTTCTCGGAGCGGACGAGCTCCGCGAGTCCCTGGCTCGAGATCATCACCGTCGCCCATCCAGGGCCTGGCGTGAGCTTTCCGGCTACGGCGACTCGACGCGATAGAGGTGGGTCTTGGTGCGCAGGTAGAAGGCGCGGCCGGACACCGCCGGCGAAGCCATGAAGCCGTCATCGAGGGTGTTGGTGGTCAGGACCCGGAACGCGCGCCCCGGTTCGAGAACGGTGGTCATGCCCTGCTGATTGAAGAAATAGAGCCGTCCATCGGCGCAGACGGGCGATGCCGCGTACTTGCCGCCGATCCGTTCCTTCCAGACGGCGTTTCCGGTTGCCGCTTCGAGACAGGTGACGAAGCTGTCCTCCGCGGCGGTGTAGATGAGCCCGTCCACGAGAATCGGCGAGGAATACTTGCCGACGTGCGTCCTGAGCCGCCAGACAACGCCGGTGTCGGTGACATCGCCGTGCCCATCCGTCCTCACGGCGAGCAGCTCCGTCTTTGACAAGCCGGTGACGATGAATGCCAATCCGTTGTCGTAAAGGGGGCGGGGGGCCGCCGACCAATCGTTGTACTGCACTCTCCACAGTTCGCGCCCGTCGCGCGGGTCGTAGGCATAAGCCGCCTTCGCCCCGGCGCTGAGCATTTGCGTCTGGCCGGCCGCCGAGACGATCAGCGGCGTGCTGTGGGCTTTGCGCAAGTCGCCATCGCGGGCCATCTGCCCCGGGACATGCTCGTCGTTCCAGGCGACGGAGCGTCCTGTTTTCCAGACTGTCTTGCCGGTCTGCTTGTCGAGCGCGACGTGATACTGCACGTCGACGCCATCCATGGTCAGGATGAGGAGGCTCTCGAACGAAATCAGGGACGAAGAGGGACCGCGATAATGCCGGCAGGGCAGATCGTCGCGTTTCCAAAGGACCTTGCCAGTCCCGGTCTCGAGGCATGCCGTCCCGAAACTCCCGAAATGCACGTAGACTCGCCCCGGATCGAGCACCGAGGAAGGGGTCGCGTAGCAGTTCATCGAGGCGCCGTTGCCCAGCGGCTCCGGATTGTCGCTGTGAAACACCTTCTCGTGAACAACGACCTTTCCCGTGTCCGCGTCCAGGCCAAGCACGAAAAAGTCATGGCCGTCCTCGGTCGCCGTGGTCACCCAGACCTGGCCGCCCATGACCACCGGCGTCGACCAACCCCGATGGGGGATTGCAGTCTTCCATCTGACGTTGTTGGTTTCACTCCAGTGCAGCGGCACGCCGACGGTCTTCCCATCCGGCGAACCCGCCGCGTGACCGTTGCCCCAAGGCCCGCGGAACTCCGGCCAGTCCGCATGAACCGCCGCTGCGCCCAAAGCCAGAACCGCCAATGCAATCACAGGATTCATGGGGGCAGGGTGTGTCGAATGCCAAGGCAAGTCAACGGCGCGGTGCCGCTCTTCGCTCAACGCCGTGTATCTGGAGGTTGTCGGTGGGAATCGAGTTTGCGCCGCGTGAGGGCACGCGGCCTACAACGGGAGTCTCGATCCGGTGTAAGCCCGGTGCCCTCACCGGGCGAGGCTGATATCGACGCCGACTTTCCACCCAGGGCGATCCTGCAACAGCCTCGCAACCGAGGCGCGCACGATCGTTTCCTGCTCCGGCGTCTGGAAGTGGAACGTGACTCGACCCGGCCTGTCGCGCGTCGGCTGACCGGACGGTGGGGTCGCCGGACAGATCGTCTCGATAAACTGGCCGATCAGGCGGGCGAGGGGGATTTGCGCGGGATTGTACTCGACCTCGAACAGGGTGTCTTGTCCGGGTGGCTTCAATGGGCCGGTGTTGCGTGGGCGAACCGCCGCGACGCCGTCCAGGCGCCGCAATGCCGCTTCGATTCCCGAAACGCGATCCGCTCCAAGGACAATGCGCTCCGGCTCCTGGCGGGCGGGCGGGCGCTCGTGAAAGGCAAGGGCGTCCGAGTTGATGCAGTAGCGCAGACGCGTCGGCGGCGGTCCGTCGGTGAACACATGGCCCAGGTGGGAAGCGCACCGGACGCAGTGGACCTCGGTGCGAACCATGCCATAACTCGTGTCGCGCGTCTGGCCGATGTTCTCCTGCGCGAACGGCTGGAAGAAGCTGGGCCAGCCCGTCCCGGAATCGAACTTGGCATCCGACCGGAACAGGGGCAGGCCGCAGCCGATGCACGTGTAGAGGCCCGACTTATGGTTGTCGTGGAAGACGCCGCAGAAGGCCCGTTCGGTGCCGTGGGTGCGGGTGATGCGGTATTGGTCGGCTGTGAGTTGGGCCCGCCAGGCTGCATCGGATTTGACCACCCTGGGAACGACAAGCGCTTCGGTGACCTGGCCCGAGGCGCCGAGGAGGCGCACTGTGACGGTTGGCGTGTTCATGGGACTGGCGGCGGGTGCGGAGAGAAGCTGGACGCCGGCGGCCATCACAGCCAGCGGAGCGCAGAGACAATTCGCGATCGCTTTGGTTCTCATCGTGTCCGACGGTCATCGCCCCGGGGGCGAACCGATGGAATATGTCCCAGCGCGCCATTCGCGCAAATGCCACTTATGCCGGGCGCCGGCTTGGTTCGATTCGATCCGGCGCGATTCCGCGCACTGCGACACGGATCGCTTCGGCCAGAAGCCCGTCCTGACCCGCACTGACGGTGCGCAGGTCAAGGCGCACACGACCGCCGGAGAGGTAGCCGATCAACGGGGGCGAGCCCGCGCGCAGACGCGCGAGGAACTGGGTTGGAGCGACCGTCTGGGGCGACAGATCCAGCGTGACGGACGGCAGGGCGGCCCGCGGCAGAGTGCCGCCTCCAACCCGACCCCTGCCCTCCCCGACCGTGATGGTCAGGGGCAGTCCGGACAGTTCGGTTCGCAGGGCTTGAGCCCGGGCGCGAAGGCTCTCCTCGGTGGCTTCGAGCATTCCGAGCACGGGGATCTGCCCACCCAGACCAGCCGGGGCCGCGGGAAGGCTGCTCCCGCGCCCGACCCGAGGCGCGCGCACGTAGGCCTCAGCCGTCGCTTCGAGTGCGCCCAGAATGAGCTTGTCGCAGCGCAAGGCCCGGAAGAAAGGCTCGCGCTTGAGCGCCGCGACCCAGCGAGCCTTGCCGGCGATGACACCCGCCTGCGGCCCTCCCAAGAGCTTGTCGCCGCTGAAACAGACCAGACCGACACCGCACCTGAGGACTTCGGACGCCGTGGGCTCGCGATCCACACCGTAAATGGCCGTGTTCAAAACAGCCCCGCTGCCCAGGTCCTCGACGAGCGGCAGGCGTTTGCGCCTGGCCAAATCCGCCAGCGCCTCGATCGAGGGCGAGTCCACAAAACCGTCCATGAAGAAATTGCTGCGGTGCACCTTGAGGATGAGCGCCGTCTTCTCACCGATCGCATCGGCGTAATCCGCCAGGGTCGTCTGGTTGGTTGTTCCCACCTCGCGCAGGGTCGCGCCGCTGGTCTCGAGCACATCCGGGATGCGGAATCCGCCCCCGATCTGGACGAGCTCACCCCTCGAAAGGATCACCTCGCTGCGCGCCCCGGAGGTGAAGTGGCGCAGCATCAACACAAGCGCAGCGGCGCAATTGTTCACCACGGTGGCCGCTTCGGCCCCGCAGAGGACGGCCAGGAGCTGCTCGACGTACGCCGCGCGTCCGCCGCGCTCGCCGCTGGCCAGGTCGATCTCGAGGTTGCTGTAGTTCGCTCCGATGGCTGTCAGGGCCTCGATCGCAGCCGGCCCCAACGGGGCCCGCCCGAGATTGGTGTGGATGACCACGCCCGTGGCGTTGATCACCGGGCGCAGCGCCGAACGCCGCAGAGTCTCGAGCGCGTTTCGGATCCCCTCGACAACCGTCTCGAAAACGGGCACGGCCCCGCCCTTGCGCCGGCGCGCCAACTCGCGCCGCACGACGGCAACAACGACCGGTCTCGAGAGGCCGGCGTCGCCCAGCGCCTGGAGCACTTTCTCGACGGCAGGGATGGCGCGGCGCGGGGACTCAGGCTGACGCTCGCGTGGTTTCTTGCGCATTCGGTGACCCGACAAAGCGGCAAAAAGTGGTGAGAAATGCAGGCTAGCCTGCCGCAATCCAAACGCATTGGCAGCGGCGGGCGGTGCAGTACGGAAGCGGCAACTCCGGAAGCCGGTCGATATCCAGCGGCGTGCCGCGCATGCTCAGGGCCATGGCACACTGCTCTCCATCGCGGTTGGACGGCAGCAATTCGACGCTCTTGATCCCAGCCGCGCGGCAATCCTCGATCGAGGTCTTGCATGCCCGGCGCGCAATGGCCGTCTGCCTTGGGTGCCCCGTCTCGGCGCCATCGGCCCCCGCACCCCTGCCGCCGTCGTGCGGATCGCTCTTGCTCTCGGTGGCATCCGGGGCGGGTGACACGCGCAATTCGAGATCCGAACAACGCACCTGGGCCTCCCGGACAATCTGGTCCAACTGGGTCTGGGTCAGGCCGATTCGTTCACAGAACACCTCGATCGCCTCGCGTTCGCCCACCACCAGATCGGCATCGGCCAACCCCACGAAGACCATGTCCTCGAGGTTCCGCACCTGGGCACCCAAAGTGCCCACGCTCTGGGGAATGAACTTCGAGTCCTCGACCAGGCGGGTGGCCTCGGTCACATGAATCCGTTTGGCGCCAACCAAACGCCGGACTTCATCGAGCGCCGCCAGTTCCTGCGATGTCAGTCGACCGTCCTGGCTGGCGATATAGAGGACGTTTGCCAAGTAGGTTGTGATTTCTTTGTCGTGCATAGCCACTCACCGCCTTCACTCGATCAGACGAAGCGCTTTCGCCACAAAAGCCATCTTCCCTCGCCCTCTCGAATAGGGTGCGATTTGACAGATTCAACCCCCGTCGGTCCATCCAAATCGCATGCGAAACCTCGGAGATCGGAGTTCGGAGATCGGAGTTCGGAGATCGGAGTTCGGAGATCGGAGTTCGGAGATCGGAGTTCGGAGATGGGAGACCGGAGATGGGAGTTCGGAGATCGGAGTTCGGAGATGGGAGACCGGAGATGGGAGTTCGGAGATGGGGATCCCCCGGCCGCAGGACTTGACTCATTTGCCACAGATTTCATCTGGGGAGTGACTCGAGCCCGGGCATTTCCCAGCACGGCAAAGCCGCGACCAAAAGATGCGACAACTGACCGCCCTGTGCACGGACGGGGCGCAAATATGAGGGTTAGGTTGACGCGTATGCGCAGCCGCGGGACCGCAGGACCGCCCTCCGGACGAGGGAGGCTCAAGGAAAAGCCACCACAACGTAGAACTTCGACGCCACCGTCAACGGCTCGCTCCACGTCAATCCGGCGATGCCCGACGCCTCGATCGTCCATGCCGCCGGGAACGGCCCGGTGAGCGTAGTCGAGCCGTAGACGCTGTATTGCGTCGCGCCCGGTTCGGCGGCCCAGCCCAAGGTGACGGTTGTTGGTGCCGAAGGCGGAATCACCTGGATTTTGACCCGGACCGGCTTCCCGACCGGCGCGCGGTGATCCTCGACCTCGCCGGGATCGTTCGGTGTCACGCCAGGCTCGAAGTCGAGATCGATCCCGAGGTAACCTGGATCGATGTGGCCGTTGTGATGGATCGCGTTTTGCGTGATTCGGTTGCGACTGGTGTCGTTGTCTCCCACCGGGCGGGCCTCCGTGACCGCAACGCCGGTGTGGATGTTCCAGGCGATCGTATTGTTGATGATCACATTGTCGGGAGCGAAGCCCCACACTGTGCCGCCGTACGATCCGACCGCCACCCCATGCCACGTGTTGGGCATCGGGTTGAGGTTCACGTCCACGCCAATCCGGTTTTGGTTCAGTGTGTTGGAATGCGTGATCAACCCGGAGGGGCCGAAGCCCACGATGCCCACACCGTCAAAGCCGTTGGCCCCGATCCAGTTCTGCTCGATGAGGTTGTGGTGGGCTCCTTCGCCGATGTACACCCCCTGATGGCCGTTGCCCAGCGGCCCGGCGCCGGTGATGTCGATCCCGACGTAGCAGCGCTCGACGCGATTGTTCGCCACATCGCCGACATCGGGGCAGTTCGCGATCCCGATGCCCTCGATCCTGTTGCCGCTGGCCACGTTTTCGAGAATGTGGTTCCCAAGCGCGATTCCAGGGCTGTTGGGCAGCACTTTGACGTAGATGCCGCCCCACAGGCCCGGCGGTGTGTCGTGCCCGTTCGGCAGTGCGGCCATGCCCCTGACATCCGTGCCCACCAGGTTCCAGTAGATCTGGTTTCCATTCGACCCGGGATGCCTGGCCGTCCCCGGCAGGATCCCCTGGATCGAGATCCCGTCATGCGGGAAATTGTGGATGCACAATCCCTGCACCCGGTTGTTCGACGACATGATGTACAACCCGTGGGCAAACTGAGGCGCGGGTGGAGGAGGAGGCAGGTAGGGCGTTGGGATCAGGCCTCAGAGCATCTGGACAGCCTGGCTGAGTTGGCGGTACTGCGCGACGGTGTTGTAGACCTGGGCCGAGACGCGCAGATAGCGGATGGGCGGCTGCCCGATCCGATTGAACGGGACCTCGATGCCGAACTCGTCGTAGAGGCGGAGCTGATCCGCATCGATCTTGCCCGCGGGGGGGCGATCCTGGAGGCGCGCGGGCAGCGGGACTGTCGCCATGGAACCGAGCATTGACGTGGGGCAGGGGGCGTCCACCTTCCAACTCCGGCACAACAACGCGCGCGCCTGCACCGCCAGGGCGTGATTGCGGGCCCGCAGCGCCGGCCAGCCGCCGGGCAGGAGGCGGCCCATCCACCGAATCGCTTCCCCGACGCACATCCAGGCCGTGGGATCGATTGTTCCGGGCCAATCGAACCGGTCCTGGAAGCGGGTGTGACCGGGTCGGGATCGATTGTTGCCGTGACTGACGACAGGCGGTTGGAGGTCGGACTGAAGATCCTCGCGCGCCCAGAGGAAGGCCGCTCCCTTCGGGGCGCAGACCCATTTGTGGAGGTTGCCGGTGTAGTAGGCGGGGCGGAGGCGCTCGAGGTTCAACGCAACCATGCCGGGCGCGTGGGCGCCGTCCACGAGCGTCGGAACACCGCGCTGTTCGAGCGCGCGCACAAGGCGTTCGAGAGGCAACACGAGGGCCGAGTCGCTCGTCACGTGATCGAGGAGGGCCAGACGCGTCCGGGGCGTCACAGCCTTCAACACGGCCGCCATGATGGCGTCGCCGCCCGACACGGGAAACGGCACTCGAACGACGATCAGCCGCGCGCCGGCGCGCCGCGCCGCCTCGACAAGCACATTCCGGCAGGCGTTGTAGTCGAGGCAGGTGGTCAGGAGCGCGTCGCCGCGGCGGAGCTTCAGCGAGCGCACCACGGCGTTCACGCCTGTCGTGGCGTTGGTCACAAAGACCAAATCGCTTGGCCGCGCGCCGACAAAGCGGGCCAGCGCCCGGCGCGAGGGTTCGAGTCGCTCATCGTAATGGCGCCAGAGGAACTGGATCGGCTCCGCCTCCATCTGGCGGCGCAGCTCGGCCTGCAGTTCGAGAATCGGCTTCGGGCACGCGCCGAACGAACCGTGATTCAGGAAGGCCACCCCGGGCCTCAACCCCCACAACCCGGTCGGCAAGTCACGATGAGACGTGGATGTTGGACACGGACCGGGCGATGCACTAGGCGCGCCTTGTCGGTCGGTGCGGCTCCTGGCTTTGGGAGGCGATTGCGAAGCGAAAGACGCCGGTCTCATCCCATGCTGGCGAGCGAGGCGCGCTTCAGGCTCATCACAGTCCCCAGCTTCATGGGCAAGTGGAATTCTCTCCGGCTTTCTCTGCTTCCGCGCCTCGCCCCGAAAAATCCTTGACCCCTTCAACGGAGCAGAGGAACTCGACTTGTCAGCCATCTGTTTCACCGGTCAAGGATTCCGCAGGATATGGTCGAGCAACCGGGGCACATACTCGGCGACGCGCGGGACGCTGGCGGGATCCTGGCGCGCCATCGTGGAGAGCGTATCGCGGAGGCTGGCTGCCTTTGGACCGAGGGCGTCGATGGCATTGAGGGCCAGGAGCGAGACATGCGGCCCGTTGCGGTCGGGCGGCGCGAGTTCGCGAAGCGTGGCGAGGGCCGGCGCCAGATCGTCGGCATCGCCGTGGGCGGCCAGTGCCCAGGCGGCGATGACGCGGACGCTTGCCGACTCGTCCGCCAGCCGTTCGCGCAAGGCCCGTCGGTCGGGCGCAACTGCATCCGGGCCGCGCATGAGGTGGCCCAGCGCAGCCCAGGAGCGGACGCCGCTGTCACGGTCGTTCAAACCTTGTGCCAGTTGCCGCGTGGCGTCGGCATCGAGGCTCGATGCGGCGTCCGCCATCTCGAGAATGCGCTCGAGAGGGTAACGATGGGTGTCGGTCCCAAAATCGCGAATTGTCGTGCTCCCCGCCCTCCGATGCATCTCGGCTTCGGGGAGGAAGCCGACGTCGCGGATGCGCAGTGCGTGTTCGCGCTGGGCCCGACGCAGTTCCTCGAGCACGGCCTGGTGCTCGGGACGGCCGGCCAGGTTCCTGACCTCATCCGGGTCGGTCTCGAGGTCGTAGAGTTCCTCGGGCGGCTTCCGTTCCCAGAAGAACGTCCGCGGGGCCTCGAGTCGTCGCTGGTCGTACAGCGTCTTCCAAACCCGTGTGGTGGGAGTCTGGAACATGTAGTCGATGTTCTGTCCGTAGATCAGGTCCGGACGGTAGTTGCGAATGTAGACGTAACGCGCGTTGCGGACGGAGCGAACCATGTCGAACCGTTCGTCCATGCGTCCCCGGAAGCCGTGAACGTAGGCGGACGGCCCTTTGGCATGCGGCCCCATGAAGGCGCGCCCCTGCATCCAATCGGGCGGCTCGATCCCCGCAAGGCTCAGAAGCGTCGGCGCCAGGTCGACAAATCCGATCAACCGGTCCGTAGCGCCCCCGGGGGTGTAGTCCTCCGGGGCGCAGTCCCGGAGTCCGGGCGGGACGTGGACGATGAGGGGCACGTGCAGGCCGGAGTTGTAGGGCCAGCGTTTGCTTCGGGGCATCCCGCTGCCATTGTCGCCAAAGAAGAAGACGATCGTTTCACGGTCGAGGCCAGCCTCTTCGAGTTCCTCGAGGCGTCGTCCGAACTGTTCGTCCATCTCCGTGATCTTGTCGTAATACTGGGCCCAGTCATGGCGCACCTCGGGCGTGTCCGGATGATACGCGGGCAGCCGCGCCCTGGCGGGGTCGTGGCGCAGCGCATGCGGGCGGGTGCGGATTTGGCTTTCGTGACTGACGGTGAGGTTGAACACGGCGAAGAACGGCTGGCCGGGCGCGCGGTTTCGCCAATGCGCCCGGTTCGACGATTCATCCCAGACTCGGCCCGGCGCCCTGACGTTGTAGTCTTCCTTGTTGTTGTTGACGCAATAGTAGCCGCGTGCGCGAAGGTACTGCGGGAAGAGCTTGACGGACTCCGGCACAGCCACCGAACTGCGCATGTGCTCGGCCCCCAGCGCGGTCGGGTACATCCCGGTGATAATGGCGGTGCGGGCGGGCGCGCAAACGGGCGCGGTGGACCACACGTGCCGATAGCGCAGGCCGCGGGCGGCGAACCTGTCGAGGCGGGGGGTGTCGGCGTAGGCGTCCCCGTAACACCCGAGGTGCGGGTTGATGTCTTCGGCAGTCACCCAAAGGATGTTTGGCAGCGCGTTCCCCTGAGCCGCGGGACGGATCGGCACGACGCTCAGGGCGAGCGATACAAGAAGCGTTTTCCACGTGTCCATACGGGGCGGCCAAAGATGGGTCCGGTCCAAACGTGATTGCAAGCGCAACCTGCCGATCACAATATGTTTGGGGTTTCCGCGATTCTGGGCTAGGTGTCTGTCATGCCGCGGGCCGTCCGCAACCGACCAAAGGCGTCTTCATGGCTCCTCAGAGCCTGGGGATGCGCCGCCCTTGGCCTGGTCCTGGTTGGGGCGCACGGACACGCGGGCGCACACCCGCCCGCACATTCGCTCCCGTCGCCGGACGCCGTGCCGCCCGCCGCGGGCCCCCGCCTGTGGTTCGAGGGTGACGCGGACCTCGATTCGGTTCCTGCAGCGCGGGTCGTGCCCGGCCAATTTGTCGTGCGCTTTCGCGACGGAGCTGCCTTTGCCCGTCCGGCTTCCGCGGGCGTTAATCTCGGTCCGGGGATCGAGTCCGTTCGATGGCTGTCTCGGTCCGGCGCGGGCCAGGCTGCCCAGGCTGCGAGCCGCGCATCTGTGTTCGATCGGCTCGCCCTCGTGACAGCCGCGACCGGCGAACCCGCCGATCTCGTGCTCGCCCGCCTGCGGCAGCATCCCGCGCTGGCCTACGCGGAGCCAAACACGATCCTGACCCTCTTCGACGATCCGCACCCTGCGCGCTATCCGAACGATTTTCGCTTTGGCGAACTCTGGAACCTCCATAACCCCGACGCCGGCGCCGGCCGCCCGGGAGGGGACATACGGGCCCCTCTCGCCTGGGCACTGACGACCGGTGACGCCGCCATTCGGGTGGCCGTGATCGACACGGGCATCGACTTCTACCATCCGGACCTCGAGGCGAATGTCTGGACGAATCCCGGTGAAATCCCGGGCAACGGCTTGGACGACGACGGCAACGGGTACGCCGATGACGTGCACGGTTATGATTTTGTGAGCGACGACAGCGATCCCATGGACGACCAAATCCACGGGACGCACGTGGCCGGGACGATCGGCGCGGTGGGGAACAACGAGATCGGGGTGGCGGGGGTTTGCTGGCAGACCAGCCTGATGGCGATCAAGGCATTCAACGCGAGCGGGGAGGGCAGCCTCTTCGACGTGATCGCCGGGATTCGCTACGCCGTTGTGAACAGGGCGCGCATCGTCAACGCGAGTTGGGGGCAATTCGAGAACAGCAAGGCCCTGGCCGAGGCCATCGCCCAGGCCCACGCGCAAGGCCTGGTCATCGTGGCCGCGGCCGGCAACACCCGCAGCGATGCGCTGTCGTACCCGGCCGCCTATCCGGAATCGGTCACTGTCGCGGCCCTGGATCCTCGCGACGAACGCTCCATCTTCTCGAGCTACGGCCCCCATGTCGACCTGTCGGCGCCGGGCGAGAACATCCTGTCGACCGTTCCCGACAACCGTTTCGAAGTCGCCAGCGGCACATCGATGGCCGCGCCCCATGTCGCCGGCGTGGCCGCGCTTGTCCTCAGTCGCCACCCGGAGTTCACGCCCGTCCAGGTCGAGGACATCCTGCGCAACGCAGTCGATCCGATTCAGACCGTCGTGTACTGTGGAGCCGGGCGGCTCAACGCATGGCGGGCCGTGCGTGTCGACGTCCCGCTGCCGACGGCCCGGCTCGAGTTGCCTCCGGTGCTCTCCGGCCGCAGCGATCTCGAAGGCACGGCCTCGAGCCCCCATTTCCGGGGCTATGCACTCGACTATGGACAGGGCGTTTACCCCACCAACTGGACGCGCCTCCACACCGCCGAACTGCCCGTCGACCGCGGCGCCCTTTTGGAGGATTGGTCGACCGACAGTCTTCCCGAAGGCTCTTATGTCCTGCGGTTAACGGTCTGGGACACTCTGGATCAGCAGGCGGTCGATCGCGCCACTGTGACGATCCGGAACGTCCACCTCGCCTCACCCCTGCACACCGACGTCGTCCGCGCCGGCAGCCTGATCCTGCTCACGGGCACCGTCTACGGGGCGGGCCGCACGTACACGATCGCGCACGGGATTGGACGCGATCCCTCGGCGTGGTCCACGGATGGGATTGTGCTGGCGAATGGCGGCCAGGCGCCGGTGATCGGGGATCTCCTGGGAACGTGGGACACCGGGGCTGTGGCCCCCAACGCTTTCTACTCGCTGAAGCTGACCGCCTGGGCAGGCGGCGAAACGATCGGCTCCTGGACCGCCACGCTGGTGCACCTGGACGCACAGCTCCGTCCCGGCTGGCCTCAGCACGTGACCGCGCCATCTGGCTACAGCACCAACGACTGGCGGCAAATCGTCGCGGCCGATCTGGATCAGGACGGCGCGCGGGAAATCCTGGCTGTCGAGGCGGGCAACATCGAGGGGAAGATGGCCCAACTGTTGGTGTATCGACCCGACGGCACCCTCGAGTGGTCGCGGGAATTGGCCGCGGGGTTTCCCACCGCGGACCTTCCCACCGTCGGCGACATCGACGGCGACGGGATGAGCGAGGTTTTTGTGGACGTGGGCGACAGCGGTCGGGTCTGGGCGTTCCGGCACGACGGGCGTCTGCTCGATGGCGGTTGGCCGGCGCTGGCCGGGGGCGGGAATCTCGGCAAAGCGCTCGCCGATCTCGATGGCGACGGCCCAGCCGAGCTCGTTGTCTGCGGAACCAGCTCAGCCCCGCAGCCGACTGGCCAGCGGATGCTGGCCGTGCTCGACCGGCGGGGTCGCATTCGGCAGCAGTGGTTCATGGCCGACGCGGCCCTGCCGATCGAGGTGCCGCGCCAGTTTCCGGCGGTCGGCGACTTGGATGACGATTCCGACTTGGAGATCGTGACTGTCACGGGCGAAGGCGGAGTCGCGATGTTCGATCTGCGCCAGCCGGCGGGCCCTGTGTGGCAAGTCCAAACGGGCGGTTTCTTGTACGGTTCGCCCGTTGTGGGCGATATCGACGGCGATCATCGGGCGGAGGTGATTGTGGCCTCGCACGATGCCGGCGCGCGCGGCAAGGCGGGGACCCGGGGCGGAGTCTTTGTTTATGATCGCGACGGCCAGATCCGCCCCGGTTGGCCGGTCCTGATCCACGAGTCCTTCACGGCCACACCGGCGCTCGGGGATCTGGACCGCGACGGAGCGCTCGACATTGTCGCGGTCAATTGGGACGAGAAGCTGATCCACCTGCTGCGCCACGACGGCTTCGATCATCCCGGTTGGCCGGTCGGGCCGATCCTGGCCAACAATTCGTCCCTGTTCCCCATGCTCGGCTCGGTCAAGTCGATGCCCGTTGTGGGAGACGTGAATGGCGACGGTTGGCCGGACGTCGTCGTGATCACACCGGGATTTGCGAACCAGGCGGCGGTGACGGGAGACATCTCCTACTTCGGCGGCGTCAAGGCATGGTCGCGCGCCGGCAAACCGATCGACCTGCATCCGCATCCGCACGTCACCGCGCTGGTCACGGAAACGGGCGCGGGCAACCGCTTCAAGGCCGGGCCGCCCGTCCTGACCGATCTGGACGGAAACGGCCGGCTCGACATCGTGGCCAGCACGATCGAGGACTACGGTTACGGCGGGCGGGCTGCGGCGAATGTGGCCAAAGGCCGGTACAGCCTCTACGCCTGGGAACTCGACGCGCCGTACGTCCGGAGCGATCTGCCTTGGCCGATGTTTCAGCGCGATCCCGCGCACACCGGCTCCGTGCCCGCCGTGAAACCGCCCAACCAGCCCCCGGTGGTCGAGGGCATCCCGAGTCAGACCATCCGCGCGGGCGGCGTGTTCTTCCCGATCGAACTCGACCGCTACGCCGTCGATCCGGATCACCCGGTCGCCGCGCTGACATGGACGGTCGAGGGGTCATCCGATCTTCTCGTCACAATCGAAGAGAACCGGGTCGTCGCGATTGAGCCCCCGAGTCCCGAATGGACCGGAGCCGAGACCCTCCGCTTCGTTGCGCGAGACCCGGGCGGGCTCGTCGGCAGCGCCCTGGCAACGTTCGCCGTGCGCCTCGACTACGTCCCGCCGCTGGCCGTCGCCGATGTGGCTGAGTTGGACGAAGACACCGCCTGCACACTGGATCCCCTCGCCAACGACTCGCATCCCCACGGATTGCCGTTGCGCCTTCTCCAGTTCAGCCGGGCGCGCGCGGGGTCGATCGAGGCGCTCGGCAACGGCATGTTGCGGTATCAACCCGACCCCGATTTCTTCGGGGAAGACAGTTTCGCGTATCTCGTCGACGACGGCCAGGACGGCATGGCACTCGCCTGGGTCACGCTGCGGGTGCGCCCTGTGCCCGATCCGCCCGTTGCGGTCGAGGATCGGGTCATTGCCACCGAGGACACACCGATCGGAATCGACGTCCTGGCCAACGACACCGATGCCGACGGCGATGCCCTCGTCCTCACCGGGTTCAGCCAACCGGCAAACGGCACAATCGAGCAGGGCCCCGACGCGTCCCTGGTCTATCGCCCCCGGCAGGGGTGGTTTGGGACCGACAGCTTCGGCTACTCGATCACCGACGGCCAGGGCCATGAAACGAGCGGCACGGTCACGCTGCAAGTCAAGCCCGTGAACGATCCGCCCGTGGCTCAAGACCTGGTGCTGGTCCTGAACCGGAATACGTCGCAGGATGTGATCTACCAGGCGGTCGATCCGGACGGTGATGCGTTGAGCTTTGAGATCGTCAAAGGCCCCGATCACGGCGAGTTCTGGGCCCAGCCGACCGTCGCCACGTACTACCCGCGCTTCGGATTTGCCGGCGAAGACACCGTCACCTACATCGCCAGAGACGGCGAGCTCGCCAGCTCCCCCGCCGTCGTTCGGTTCGTCGTGCTGGCCGTCAACAACCCGCCGCGTGCCGCGCCCCAGTCCGCCACCACCAAAGTCGGGCGTCCTCTCGAACTGACACTCGAGGCGACCGATGCCGATGCCGATCCCCTGACTTTGGAGATCGCGCGGCAGCCCGCCCACGGCATGGTGACCGTGGGCGGCTCGAATGCCGTTTACGCCCCGCACCTGGGCTACCTCGGCGACGACAGCTTCACCTTCACCGCCCATGACGGCCAGGCGTCCAGTTCGCCCGGCCTCGTCTCCCTGCGCATGACCGACCAGAATACGGCCCCCGTCGCCGAATCGTACATCCTCCCCGTGCCGATGAACAGGCCCACCAATGTCGTTCTCCGTGCCTTCGACGGAGAAAACGACCCGCTCCAGTTCACCATCGTCACGAACCCGGCGCACGGACGCTTCAGCGGCACTGCGCCCAACCTCATCTTCACCCCTCGCACCAACTACTACGGACCGGACCGGTTCGCGTTCACGGTCCATGACGGCGAACTGCAAAGCGCGCCGGGCGTGGTCGCCCTGTCGATCGTCCACCCCAACACCCGGCCGGAGACCACCAACCAGTGGCTGACAGCCCCTCTCGATGCCCCGGTGTCGTTTCTGTTGGACGTCACGGATTCGGACACCGATTTCCTGCGCGCCGTCATCCTCGAGGGGCCGCGGCACGGACGCGTCCATGGGCTGGGCACCAACTTCGTCTACACACCCCGCCCGGGCTTCACCGGAAGCGACAGTTTCACCTACCGCGTCTGGGATGGGATCGCCTACAGCCCGATCGCGACTGTCTCCATCAACGTGCACACCCCGCCTCCGCCTCCGCCGCCCCGCTTCGAGGCCTTGAAGCTGATCGATGGCGGGATGCTGCAGATGCGCATCGCCACCATGCCCGGACGATTGCTGCGGCTCGAAGTCTCGACCGACCTCGTCGCCTGGGAACCGCTCCTCTCACAGACGCCATCGACCGACACGGTGACGCTCGTCGACACCAACGCCCCGTCCTTGCCGCTGCGCTTTTACCGGGCCGTGCGTCTGGAGTAATCGAACGACGTCGTTCCGTAGCCGCGGACGTCAGTCCGCGCCATCTCGCTCCGCAAAGGCAGGAGTCAGCGCCGACTCATCCCGCGATGCGGGACGGCTCCGAATCGGTTCAAAGTCCTCGTGCGCACTCAACTGTTAAAGGTCAACGCGATCCATGAATCGTGGAACGGGATCTCCGCTTTCCGAGCACTTGCGGTTTTCGGGCTCATGCTCACCGAACAGTTCACAAAAGAACAACACGCTAGAATCCTTGACCGGTGTCACGTGTTGTAGACAAGTCAAGTGTCTGTGTTGCGTTGCAGGGGCCAAGGATTCTAAGGAGCGAGGACCTCGGCGAGCTCGGTCGAGCCGCTCGGGAGAGAGGGGCGGAGAAGCACAGGGACTCATCATGACTATGAGGACTGGGATTTGGTCTGAGGCGCGCCTCGCTGGCCCGGATCAGGTTTGGCGCGAAGCCTGTCATCGACCCGGGCTAGCCCGCCGCGCGATGGCGCGCCTGACGCCGATCGCTTCGCCTCGGGCCCGCGGCGCGATGGGCTTTGGTGTCACGATCGGCGTCATCCCGCAGAAAAGCCAGATCCCCGGCACGGCCCGAACGGCGGTAGTCGCGGAGCACCGTCTCTGCCGCAACCGTCGGGTCGCATTCCAGCACGCGCGTGAGGTAGTCAAAAACAAGCTCCGCCAGACGCGGCAGAGCGATCGCGTGCTGGCGGCCCGTCTGCGCAAAAAGCCAATCGCTGAGGCGCAGGAAACCTGCAAAAGGCGATCCCCCGCCCTTGGCCCGGAGCAGCAGCGTGGTCTCCACGAAGTTTCCACTGTTGCCGATCAGGTCCCAGTACCGCGCGAATCGTCGGAGGCGCTGGAGGGTAGGGAAATCGAGCGTCCTGCTCTCGATCAACTCGTAAGGCGGCAGCGGGGAGTAAACCATGCCCCACGCGTCGTCGTGCCGGATGATGCGGACGCCGCGGAGTCTTTTGAGGATGCCCATCTGGATTTCGTGCGCGTCGAGCGCGACCAGTCGATCGAATCCGTCCGCGATGCTGTCGATGCGTTCGCCGGGCAGGCCGATGATCAGGTCCGTGTGCAGATGCGCCCGAGTCTCCTGACGCAGGAACCGGAGGTTCTCGGCGATCTGCGCGCAGTCCTGCCGTCGGTTGATCCGGCGGGCGACTTCGTCGTTGAAGGTCTGGATCCCGAGTTCGATCTGCAATGTCCCGGGGGGAAAGCGGGCCAGGACCTCGCGCAGTTCGACCGGCAGACGATCGGGCACCATCTCGAAATGGAGGAAGAGCCCGTCGCAGAGGCGCGCCAGAAAGAACTCGAGAACCCGCCCGCAGACCTCGATGTTCAAGTTGAACGTCCGATCCACAAACTTGAAGTGCCGCACGCCCCTCTCGAGAAGCTGCTCCATGGCTCGGAGAAACAGGCTTAAATCAAACTGCCGGACCGAGGCCTCGATCGACGAGAGACAGAACTCGCAGCCGAACGGACAGCCGCGCGACGCCTCGACATACACGATCCGATGCGCGATGTCGGCGTCGGTGTAGAACTCATAAGGCAGGGCCACGTCGCCGAGCCTGGCGTGCCCGGCGCGGATGACCCTCGGCCTCCGCGCCATCCCGGGACTTTGGCTGGGGCGCTCCGACGCCGAGGAAGGGCCGTCCGCATCGGCTCCTCCCGCGGGCGGCGGTGTGGCCAGAATGGCCTGGCACAATGCGGCGAATTCGAGGTCCGCTTCGCCTGCGATGACGTAGTCGGCCAGTCCGGCAACGGGCGGCAGATCGGTTTCGCAGATCACTTCCGGCCCTCCCAGCACGATCACCATGCCGGGGCGCAGGCGTTTCAGGAGCGCAACCACCTCGGTGATTTGAGCGACGTTCCAAATGTAGACCCCAAGGCCGACAATCCGAGGGCTGACGGCGAGCATCTGCTCGACGACCTCGAGTGGACGCTGGGCCAGGTCGAATTCAAGCATTGCCGCCCGCTCCCGCAGGGGGCCAAGATTGGCCATCAGGCAGCGCAGGCCCAACGCGGAGTGGATGTACTTCGCGTTCAGTGTGGCGAGCAGGATCTCTGGCATGCGAGGAGTGCGCCGGCCGCGTGGTCCGGGATTGCAGGTTTCACGAAGCCCATCCTGACAGGACAGGAGGAGCACGTCGAGCCGCGCGGATGTGTTGACGAGGATCGGGGTTCGGGCGGCGTTGAATCCGCCAATGTCGGCAGTGGCTTTATCAATTGGCCACTCTCTCCCCCGCCTGATACTGGTCCTGCCGTGCGGAACCGGCGGGACGAACCCGCAACCGACGCCTGCCGCGGCCTGCGGTCTGGCCAAAGACAAAGACCTGGGCCGTCTCATTCAGGCTTGAGCAACAGCCCGCAAAGTCAGAACATTGATCGTCCTGAGATGAACCGCGTGACAACAATGCAGACGAAGGCTGGCATCGCGGGGGGCCGCTGGCTGCGCGTGGCTTTGGCGGGCCTGCTGGTTCTCCTGCCGGGCTGCTCGATCAAACGCATGGCGATCAACAGGGTGGGCGACGCCCTGGCCGGCGGCGGCGCGACGTTTTCGAGCGACGACGATCCCGAGCTTGTCGGAGCGGCGCTGCCATTCAGCCTGAAATTGATGGAGAGCCTGCTGGCCGAAAGCCCCCGCCACCGCGGCTTGCTCTTCGCCACCGCCAGCGGCTTCACCCAGTACGCCTACGCCTTTGTCCAACAGGAGGCCGATGAGGTCGAGGACCAGGATCTTGCGAAGGCCCAGGCGATGCGCGCCCGCGCCAGACGCCTCTACCTGCGCGCGCGCGACTACGGTCTGCGCGGGCTCGAGACGGCGCATCGCGGTTTCGCCGCGGGACTGCGGGCCCAACCCGTCGAGGCCGTGAGAGCGGCCGGCAAGGCGGATGTTCCGCTCCTCTACTGGACCGCCACATCGTGGGCGGCGGCGATCAGCCTGTCGAAGGATGATCCGGATCTGATTGCCGAGATTCCCCAAATGGAGGCGCTCATCGATCGCGCGCTGGTCCTGGAGGAGGCCTTCGACAAAGGCGCCATTCACAGCTTCCTCATCACTTACGAGATGGCGCGATCGGGCCGTCCGGGCGATCCCGCGGAACGGTCCCGGCAGCACCTCGAACGGGCGCTGGCTCTCTCGGGCGGGCTGCTTGCGGGACCGCTGGTGTCCTTTGCCGAGGCGGTCTGCGTGCAGAAGCAGGACCTGAAGGAGTTCGACATCCTCCTCGAACGGGCCCTCGCAATCGATCCCGATGCGCAGCCGGAGATGCGCCTCGTCAATCTGGTCATGCAGCGCCGGGCGCGGTGGCTGATGTCCAAGAGAGACGAACTGTTTCTGATTTTGGACGAACCATCCGACCGTTGAGCGCGCGCGATGGAACAGCCGCATCCTGATCAACAGATTCAAGCACTATGAACCGACATGCACCACGACAGATGAGCCGCTGGATCCTCGGCCTGGCCGGGGGTCTCTGGCTGGCCTGCGCCGGCACGGTCCTCGGGGCGGAGAGAATCAAGCTCGCCACCCTCGCGCCCACCGGCAGCAGCTTCCACAAAAGCCTCCTGGCGATGAAGGACGCGTGGCGCAAGGCCTCGAACGGCAGCGTCGACCTCGTCATCTACGCCGATGGGAAACTGGGGGGCGAAGCGGACACCGTGGGCCTGATGGGAGTCAACTCGATCCAGGCCGCCATGCTCACCGGCGTCGGACTGGCCGAGGTCGAGTTCGGGGTGGCCGGACTCCAGAACATCCCGATGGGTTTCCGGGATTTGGCCGAGGTGGACTACGCCTGCGGCAAACTCGAACCGATGCTCGAAAAGCGCCTTCACGAAAAGGGCTTCGTGGTGCTGTTCTGGTCCGATGCCGGCTGGGTGCGCTTCTTCTCGAAGAAGCCGGTGGCCTACCCGGAAGATCTCAAGAAACTCAAGCTGTTCACCTGGGCCGGCAACCCGGAACAGGTCGTCATCTACAAGTCCGGCGGCTTCAACCCCGTCCCGCTCGAGACGGCGGATATCGTGCCCGGATTGCAGACCGGTCTGATCGAAGCCACGCCCGCCCCGCCGGTTTTCGCCCTGGCCAGCCAGATTGACGGACGCGCCCCCCACATGCTCGAACTCAATTGGGCCCCGCTGATCGGGGCCTGCGTCGTCCGCCGCCAGGCCTGGGAGAAAATCCCCGCCGAGACCCGCGCAAAGCTGCTCGAAGCCTCGATCGCCGCCGGCAAGGAAATCAAGGCCAACGGACGACGCGAAAGCGCCGAATCCGTGGCGGCGATGGAAAAACGGGGGCTCAAGGTCACCCGGGTCACGCCGGAAATCGAAGCTGCCTGGCGGACTGAAGCGGAAGCGGTTTACCCCAGGATTCGCGGCAAGCTGGTGCCCGCCGATGTCTTCGACGAGGCCTTGCGTTTCATCCGCGAATACCGCGCCGGTCAAGGAAAGTGAACCGCTCGTGAGCATCGAGTTCTCCCCGGAAAAGAGCCTGAACGGCAAGGCCGCGCCAGAACGCCCGGCCTGGCTGCGCGGCCTGCGGACGGGAGAGAACCTGGTCGTCGTATTCGTCCTGGCGGCGATGGTTCTGCTGCCGTGTGCGGAAATCGCGCTGCGCAAGCTTTTCAACACGGGCATTCCCGCGTCGGCGCCGATTGTGCAGCACCTGGTGCTGGTGCTGGGCATGCTCGGCGGCGCGGTGGCCGCGCGCGACAACCGGTTGCTGGCCTTGTCGACCTTGTCGGCCCATTTCAAAGGCAGGTTCAAGGAGGTGGCCCTCGTCTTCAGCAGCGGCTTTGCCGCCGCCATGAGCTTCCTGCTTTGCAGGGCAAGCGTCGATTTCGTGCTGGCCAGCCGCAGGCTCGGGAAGACCCTGGCCTATGGAATCCCCTTGTGGATCGTGCAGTTGGTGCTCTGCCTCGGCTTCGCATTCGTCGCGTGGCGGATGATACGCCATGCCGGCACCACCTGGCGCGGACGCGTCGGTGCCTTCGCCGTGGCGGCGGCGGTGGTCGCGATCGGAGGGTGGTCGCCCATCCCGCCCGAGCAGCTCCGGATCCCCGCCCTGCTGACGCTGGCGATCGCCGTGGCCATGGGCGCTCCCATCTTCACCGCCCTCGGCGGCGCAGGCCTGATTCTGCTCTGGAGCGCCGGCGAGACCATCGCGTCCATGCCACTGAACCATTACCGCCTGACCGTCAACCCGACCTTGCCGAGCATTCCGCTGTTCACCTTGGCCGGCTATTTCCTGGCCGAGGGCGGGACGGCCCGCCGGCTCGTCAAGGTCTTCGACGCCCTCTTCGGTCATCTCCGCGGGGGTGCGGCGATCGGCACGGTGCTGGCCTGCGCCTTTTTCACCAGCTTCACCGGGGCCTCCGGGGTGACCATCCTCGCCCTGGGCGGCCTGCTGATGCCCATCCTCCTCTCGGCGGGTTACAGCGAGCGAACTTCATTGGGACTCCTCAGCGGGGCTGGATCGCTCGGTCTGCTCTTTCCCCCATGCCTGCCGCCGATCCTCTATGCCATCATCGCAAGCAGCACCGGCAGCAGCATCGGGATCGAGGAGATTTTCCAGGCCGGACTGTTGCCGGGCCTTCTTCTGGTGGTGATGACGGGCGTCTGGGGCGTGCTCAAGGGACCACGTGTCCAGGCGGAACGACGCCGCTTCAACCCGCGCGTCGCGCTCGACGCCATGTGGGGCGCCAAATGGGAACTCCTGACGCCCGTCGTGGCTCTGACCGCCCTCTTTGGCGGCTTTGCAACGCCGGTCGAGGCGGCGGCCCTCACGGCCCTCTACGCCTTCTTCGCCGAGGTCGTCATCTATCGTGACTTGAAGGTCTCCAGAGACGTTCCCCGCGTGATGACCGAATGCGCTTGTCTCATTGGCGGAGTGCTCCTCATCCTCGGCGTCGCCCTCGGTTTCACGCATTTTCTCATCGACGCCCAAATTCCAGACCAGGCGGTGGCCTGGGTCACAGCCAACATCAAATCGCGCTGGCTGTTCCTCCTCGCCTTGAACGCCGTGCTCCTCGTGGTGGGGGGCGTGATCGAGATCTACGCCGCCATCGTGGTGGTGGTTCCGCTGCTGGTGCCGGTGGGCGTCGCCTTCGGCATCGACCCTCTGCACCTGGGCATCATCTTCCTCGCCAACATGGAGCTTGGCTTCCTAATGCCGCCGATCGGACTGAACCTGCTGCTGGCCTCGTACCGCTTCGACAAACCCCTGGTCGAAATGATGCGGGCGGCGCTGCCAATGCTCCTGGTCCTCGGTATCGGAGTTCTGTTGATCACCTACGTCCCCTGGATGACCACCTGGCTGCCGAGCGTGCTGAAATAGAACGCTCTTCTCCAGGGCGTCAAATGACAGTCGCACCGGCCCCCCGCAAGCCCTGGGGGCGTCTGACAGGAGGGGCGGACAGCCAAACCCCTCCCGGGCCCGGTCCTGCTCTCATTCCACCCGGATGCGGTAGAAGCGGGAGCCCGCGCCAGGATCGATCGGCTCGTCGATGGACCACAAATAACCCGGCAGATCCGAGCTGGATGCTTCGCTCCAGGTCTTGAGGTCTGATGAGACCTCGAGAACCGCCACGTTGCGATCGCCAGTTGTGGCTTCCATCTCGAGCTGGCCGCCCACCAGTGAAACGCCCGTGAACACAGGCGACCGATCGAACACCGCCAAACGGCCGACCGCGTAGCGCGGCTCGGCATTGCCCACAAGGGTGAAGGCTCCCCCCAGGCAGACCAACCGTTCGGATACGCCAATCGCCGTAGGCTGGGCATTCGGCGCCGGATCCCAATCATACGCCTGCATCAACGGACCCAGCACCGCCGCGTAAAGCCGAAACTCGCCGCCGATGCTGCTGAACGAGCCGCCCACATAGACGGCTGCGTCCAGCGCGTTGAGGGCATCGACAGTCACGCTCTTCGGCAGGGTGGCGTCCGCGGGCAGCAACTCGAGGCTGGGAAGCCCGAACACGGCCAGCGAATGCAGCTCGATGCTCCCCATCGATTGGAAGGCGCCGCCCGCGTAGAGACGATCCCCCACCAGCGACAGGGCCTTCACCTCCTTGTTCGGATTCGGATTCCAGTCGAGTAACGTGCCGCGGACAGCATCCACCGCGGCGAGGCGATTGCGGGTCGTTCCACCCACCTCTGTGAAATCGCCGCCGATAAACAGGGTCGTGTCCGCCAACGCCAGGGCAAAGACACTCTGAGAGCTTCGGCCCACATTGGGCGCGAAATCCAATGGAAAGGCCGTCACGAGATCGACCGCGGCGAGCGCACGCGCCGTCTTGTTGCTGACGGCAGTGAAGAGCCCCCCGACGTAGAGTTCGGTGTCCGTCGGAAGAAGGCAGCGGACAACCGGTTTCGAGGATCCGTACGCGGCGGTGAACGCGAATTGATCGAGGAGCGCCCCGCTCACAGGATCAAGGGCCGCGAGCCCCGAGATGGGTGCGCTGTTGAGATTGGTAAAGGCCCCGCCCGCATAGACACAGTCCGCGCCGGGCGCCAGCGCGTAAACCGCATCGGACGCGTCCGCAATCCATGGCAGCACCTGGCCGGTCTGCACGGACAGAGCGGCGAGGTTGCGGCGCGCCTGCCCTCCCAGGGAGTAGAACTCGCCGCCGAAGAGGACCTCCGCCGACGTCGCGCCGATCGCCCACACACCTGCTTGCGCCGATGCGCCGTAGTACTCGTTGCCCAGCGGCATGTTGGCCACCACCTGGTCGGTCGCCAGGTCAACAGCCGTCACCAGTGGATGGCTGATGCCCTGAACCTTCGAAAAACTGCCCGCAACATAGAGGGTGTTGCCGACCAGGCGAAGGCTGCGCACCGGGTGCGCGGTCGCGCCCTCGATGCCGAGATCCAGCGGTTGGATCCCGGCGTTGCTCCGCTTGACCGCGGCAAGGGCGTTTCGGTTCGCCACGCTGATGGTCGTGAAATTCCCCCCCACGAAGACTGTCGTGTCAGTCACCGCGAGCGCACGGACCAGGCCGTTGGGATTCGGGTTCCAGGCCGTGGCCACGCCGGTCGAGGATTCGAGCGCGGCCAAATACCTGCGCGGCTTGGTCCCGATCGTCGTGAACTCGCCCCCCGCGTACACGACATCCCCAGCTACAGCAAGCGCTCGGACCACCTTGTCAGCACCCGGGTTCCAGTCGGTCGCCTTCGCGGTCGAGAGATCGACCGCCGCCACGTAGGCCCGATTCGAGCCGCCCGCGGACGTGAACTGGCCTCCCAGGTATGCCAAACCGTTGGTCACAACGATCGCGTGAACCGCCCGCGCCACGTCCGGATTCCAGGGCA
Source organism: Verrucomicrobiota bacterium (assembly GCA_022710935.1). Lineage (GTDB taxonomy): Bacteria > Verrucomicrobiota > Verrucomicrobiia > Limisphaerales > J093 > MWFF01. The sequence goes on along the minus strand of JAKLFY010000022.1, from coordinate 52,454 downwards.
CCACCGTGCCGTCCTCCGTGTCCAGTGCGGCCAGGTTCCTCTGCTGCACCGCCCCGATTCGACAGTCGCCGCCGACGTAAAGGTGGCCCTCGTGCCTGACGAGAGCGTACACGCCTGCCCCGGTGATCTGGGCATTCCAGGCCTTATCCACTGACAAGTCGGATTTCAGACGAACGAGGTTCACAGCCGGAACGCCGCCGACCTGGGTGAACTGTCCGCCCAGCCACCAACCCCCGGCCCCATCGGATTCAACCGCGTACACCGGACCGCCGATCGGAGGGAGCGCGCCGGACGATTCCCCGGACACACGGTCAAACACGGCCGCGCGAACCGTCTGAGGCCCCACGTAATCGAATTCACCGCCGAAGTAGATCGCCTCGTCCGTCATGAGGACGGTGTGGACCGGTCCGTCGGGAAACCAGAAGTCGCTCCTCGGCACCGACTGCGGCTGAGCCCACACCTCTGAGGTGTTCAAAAGGCCGACAGTCAAGCCAACCATACACTGCGCGGACAGACGCCGCAGCCAGCACTTAACAACCAACGCGCGAGGTCTTGTCATGGGTGGAGTCTCCTTCATATGGTTAAACGAAACGACGTCTGACTGACTGGGAACCAGCGGCCCCCCTCACCAGCCAAAGACGTTGTTTAGGATAGTGAGAATAGTGTAGTGAGGCACCCCACCTCTGTCAACGCGAACATCATTTCATGACTTGTTCCCTTAGTCGTCGTCGGAAACGGCGAACGCGACTCACCGGGCCATGCGCAGGGAACATGAGGCGAGAGGCAGTTCTTCCTGGGTGTCATCTTGACTGCCCCCCTGCCCCGGCAGCTCAAATGGTGCTTGAGTACTCCCGGCGAAACTCCTCGTACACGATCCGGAGCACCTTTTGGCGATCCTCAGGCGCATCGAAGCCCGCGGCCAGTTTGAGCAAATCATCTTTGCTGATTGCCTGAACCTTCAGATTGATCAGGTACTTCTTCAACTCTTTCGAAATATCATCGATGACGAGAATCACGTTCCCGTCCTGCAATCGCTCGATGTCGAAGTTCAGCTTCAGTTCGGCGTACACCCGCTTGGCGTCTGCCTCGGTGTGGATACGGAGTTTCTTGACCTGATACACAACCCCGAAATTTGTGGACAAATCGACCCCCTGATCATGGGCGGAGGTCCGTGTGTCGCGGTAGACTCGGCACGCGAACTTCTCCAAGTGGACCTTGATGACTGCGAAGCTGAAGATTTCGAAGTTCGCTGCGTTCCTGTCGATCTGTTGCCGAATGATTTCCAAAAACCGAGCCGGGTCGTCCGCGTAGGTCAACCGTGTCTCCGAGTCGCGCAGAAGCGGGACGATGCCAAGATGATCTTCGATGTGTTTCTTGATGCGCACGGGCATCCACGCACAAAGGCTCTCGGCATACTTCGTGTAGGGTGGCAACAACTCGTACTTCAGGTGGCCCACTGCCCTGAAAACAGAGTAGCGAGACATCCGGTTACCGTAGGAATGTGCTTGGACATCCTCATCCGATTTCACGAACGTGTTAGCTCAGTGATACGGCTCCCTCGCGCCCTATGCGTCTAGGCGGTCTCCCGGTTCGGTCATGCTGACTGAGCCTATCGCGCGCCGATGCCTGTCGTCAATCGACTGACTCGCAGAAGAAGAATCAGAAATTCGGAACCGTCGCTCCCAGAAATCGCGGATTGCCTCTTCAATCGCGCGCACACTCCGGACCGTCGCAGGATTCCAGCCCGGAGGGAACAGCGCCCGGTATCGCGACTCCGCAAACCGAGTGTCGATAAGCAGGATCACCCCCCGATCGGTTTCGGAGCGAATGACACGGCCCACGGCCTGCAGGACACGGTTCATGCCGGGAAAGGTGTAGGCATAGTCGAATCCCGCGCCCGTCTGTTCCTGAAAGTAGTCGCGGATCAGATCCCGCTCGAGACAGAGTTGAGGCAGACCCACGCCCACAACCGCGACCCCAATCAACCGCTCCCCCACCAGGTCAATGCCTTCGCCAAACACACCGCCCAGGACCGCGAATCCAACCCGCGCCGTTCCCCCGTCCGCGGCGAACGCTTCAAGGAAGGCCTCGCGCTCGGATTCGCCCATCCCGGGACGCTGCACCAGGATCGTGGCGTCTGGAAACCGGGCGCGGAATCGCTCCTGCACGGCGCCGAGGTATTGGTAGGATGGGAGGTAGACAATGTAGTTCCCGACGCGCCCGCGCACCAGGGCTCCGACGGCTTGCACCACCTCATCGAGTGTCTGGGGCCGCGCTTTCAACACGGTCCGGATGCGGTCGTGCGCCAGCACGGCCAGGTTCCCGGACGGAAAGGGCGTGGGCAACCTCAGGACCGGGTCCTCTGGGCTGCCGCCCAGCAGGGACCGGTAGTAGTCCACCGGTGTGAGCGTGGCCGAAAAGAACAGGGCCGACCGGCCCCGCGCCAGGACCTGCTGCAATAGAAAGGACGGATCCAGACAGAACAACCGCACGCGCACGGAGGACCCCGGCTCGAGGATGGTCGCATAATGCGCATCGTAAAGACCAGCCGTGCGCCGAAACGCATGCAGACGGAAATACAATTCAATCAGACTTTCGCGGAATCCGGCAGGCTCGTTTCTCACAAGCCACTCCTCGGTCCGCGCCAACGCCTCCTCGACCAGCGGTTCGAGCACCCCCGGAAACTCGCGGCTCGTGCGCCCGCCGTCTCTCGCAGCCGCACCGTCTGCCTGCTTCAACCCGGAGTCGGGGCCGCCGCGCTCCCTCGGCAACGCGTCTCTGGGCGAGAAGAGTTCCGCCTGAAGGTTGCGACTGGCCGGCTCGACCGAGTTGTCATCGTGGGCCGTCGGGCCGCCCAGTTTCCGCATGGCCGCCGCGAGCCGGTTCAGGGCTTTGGCACAGCGCGGCACCCTCTCCTGGATCGCCCGCCTGACCTCGCGAATCTCGCGGGTGTTCAGGTCGGCCGAGAACATCTCCCGGGCCCGATCAACCAGGTTGTGGGCTTCATCGACGAGAAAAACGTAGCGGCGCGGTTCATCGAGGAAGTGGCGCCGCAAATACGCCTGAGGGTCGAAGACGTAATTGTAATCGCAGATCACCGCATCGACCCACGACGAGACATCCAGAGAGAGTTCGAACGGACAGACCCGATGCGTTCGACTGGCCTCCTCGATCACGGAGCGCGTAATCGCTTCATGCGCCAGAAGAGCCCGCATCGCGGCCCGATGCCGGTCGTAATAGCCCCGGGCCATCGGACAGTTCTCCGGATCGCACGCCCCGCCCTCGTGAGTGCATATCTTCTCCCGAGCGGTCAGTGTCACGGTGCAGAGCCGCAGACCGGCGCGGCGCAGTTCGCTGCACGCCTGCTCCGCCACCACGCGCCCGACCGTCCGCGCCGTCAGGTAGAAAAACCGCTCGATCTTCCCCTGGCCCATCGCCTTCACCGCGGAAAACAGCATCGCCACGGTCTTCCCGATGCCCGTCGGCGCTTCGACGAATAGGCGCCCTCCGCCCGCCACGGCCCGGTATCCTGCAACCGCAATGGCCCGCTGGCCGGGCCGATAGCGCGGAAAAGGGAACTCGAGGGCGCCCATGGACGCGTCGCGTTCCCGACACCACTGCACGCGCGCCCGCAGCCACTCGAGATAGACCGCCGTGAGCTCGAAAAAAAACGCCCCCAATTCCGCCCGGCAGAAGCCTTCCCGATATTCGGTCACCTCGTCCGTGTCGACATCCAGATAGGTCAACTGGATGTCGATCGACTCCAACCCATGCGCTTCAGCATACATGAAACCATAACACTTCGCCTGAGCCCAATGCAGGGGATCCGCACGCCGTTCCCACGCGCCCTGAATCGTCTTGATCTCCTCGATTCGCGTTCGGCCTTCCTCGATCCACAAGCCGTCCAGACGCCCCTGCACCCGCAAAACACATCCCCCGTCCTCAACGTCGTGATGCAGCGAAACCTCCTTCTGGTAACCCGCCGCACGGCTCCGCTGAAGCCGTTGATGCCCGCGCGTCCCAGCCAACGCCCGCCGCGGCCCCACGAAATCCCGCTCGCCCCCAAGGTCGCCCCCTCGCAGGACGAACTCGACCAGGGTGCGGACCTGGACCGAATGGGCGGGTTTCGCGGGCGATGGCATTTCCTGAAGAACGTTGACCTGCTGACCTTCGATGAACGCCCCGGAAAAAGCCATACCCTTTTTGCGCAACGGCCGCGCTCGGGTGGATGAAGGCCATTCCTGGCGACGCGGCGTGGATGCACCGGCGCGCCAGCAATTGTGGCTCTAAGAACGCTCAGAGCGCCGGGTCGGGGGACCCGGCCTGCAACCGCTGTAATCTTCGATGCTGTAGGCCGGGTGCCCTCACCCGGTCTCAAGGCCCGGCACGCAAAGTGAGAACTGCTGCCGGCGCGACCCGTCTCCTGCTGAAGCCGGTTCTTGCTGGCGCCCGAGGGGCCGGCTTCTATTGTCGGCCCATGCGCACGTTCAACCTGACCTTTCGCTCGAGCCTTCTCCGCGGTGCCAGGCTACGTTCCGTGTCGTGCCTTGTCCCGATCGCCATCGGATTGGTCGGAGCTGGCTCCTGTCTCCACGCCCAATCCATCGCCCCGCGGCCCGCACTCGAACCGCCGGACGTCACAATTGACGCCCCCCGAGTGACGCCGCCCCCGGAGTCCTTCTTTCAGATGGTGTCCAACCGCATCGCCCGGGCCGATGCCCGCCGCGGACGCATGCGCCGTGGAGCAGGCGAAGCGGCTCCGCCAGAGGCGGCGAGCGCTGCCGAGAGCGCGCAATCCCGCGTCGCGGACGAGTTGGCCATCTACCGGACGTTTTACTCGAAGCACATCGACGTGGCAGGGCTGCCGGTCGCCGCGCATGCGGATGTGGCGGATCTGGCGTTGCAGCGAACCTACCAGATCGTCACCGGCATGCTGGCCGGGCGCCCCGACATTCTGGCCGCCATGGTCACCAACCAAATCTACCTGATCGTCATCGGCAAGAACCAGGTCTACACGGACATGCCCGAATACCGGCATCATCCCAATCCCGAGTTTCAAAACGAGCGCGTTCGAGGCACAGGCGGCAACCCGACGAGTTTCGGCGAGGAGAACCTCCTCTGCCTGCCCATTGACCGCTACGACGACGAGAGCATTGCCGTGCATGAATTCTGCCACACGATCGACGACATCCTGGGCCGGACCGATCCGGGCTGGCAGGAGAGCCGCATGGCGGCCTACCGCAACGCCATCGACAGGAAGCTCTATGAGCAGACCTACGCAGCCGGCAATCCCGCCGAATACTGGGCGGAGATTGCGCAGGCCTTCTTCGACTGCAACCGGGTCAACAATTGGAACCACGGCCCCGTCGGCAACCGCGCCCAATTGCTGGCCCACGATCCCGCCGGATTCGCCCTGTGCCAGGAGGTGTTCAAATCGGCTCCCGACCGCGACTGGCGTTACACCTGGCTGCAGAAGCTGCCGATGGTCTCCGCGCCGCCGCGCATCGACAAGTTCAAGGACGTCGACCCCTGGTACACGAAGTTCACCTGGGCGCGCGAGTTCACCGTCGTGGGACGGGGAGCGAGCGACGACGCCCTGCTGCACGCCAACGACACCATCCGCCGGATGTTCGCCTACCGCCACGACATCCTCAAAGCCTTGATCAACCAGGGCTTCAAACTGGTCGTGCTCGGGCCGGGCGAGCAACTGGCCGATCTGCCGGAATGGAAGCGGGCGTCCGAAAAGCCGTCGACGGACGGCGCGTCGCGCGGGCCGACCTGCAATCCGGATCTGAACCTGCTCGTCGTGGCACAGGAAGATGTGTTGGCCGACGCGGCGTCACCCTGGTCCGCGGGCAGCCCGGTCATCGCGGTTCTGGCCGAGGCCGCCTACAGAGTCGCAGGCTTGCGTCCCGTGATTCCCGATTACCGCGGCAACCAACAGTACGAACTGCGCGTGAAACGCTTGGATGTGGAATTCGACCAGGCCGTCACGGCACGCTTCAACCAGGCCAGGGCCGCGGTCAAGTGGGCGGGCACCCAGGCGGCGCGGGACAGGTTCGCGTACTGGTGCGCCGGCGTGCTCGCCTATTTCGACGCGTCCGGGCCGCATTCAGCGCCGCAGGGCAGCCCGACGCCCGTGAACACGCGCGAACGACTCGCCACCTACGATCCCGGCCTCTTCGCGCTCGTCCATGAAACCATGGCCTATCAGGACAAAGTGGATTGGCGCTACCAGCCCCGCCAGTCGAACTAGCCCGCACAGCATTCCTCTTGCGAAGTCTCATCGCCATGCGCACGGACCGAGTGTGAAACATGCGGGCCAGGCCGCCCTTACTCGTTGATCGGTGCAAGTTCCAGCGCCTGGATCATGGCCTCTCCGCCGTCCACGCCCTGGAACCGCACTTCGACAATCCCGTTGCGCGGCTCGACCGGGCTGAACATCCGGTCGATCGCCCGGAATGGTCCGCCCGCTTCCTTGGCCGCATCCAATCTGTCGACCGCCGGCTCGCCATTGATCCAGACAGACGTCAGACGAACCACGCGGTTCCATCCGTTCTCCCGCTCCATCCAGGGTGTCTCGGCCGTGTCAGCCCATTTCAGGGTCAGCCGGTAGCGCCCGGGCCCGGCTGTCAGGTTGACTCTGAATTCCTTGCCGTGAACGCCGTAACGGTAAAGCTCTGGATCGCGCGTGTTGCCCACCCACTTCGTCCGCCGCGTCGTCCACCACGAACGCGCGACTGTGTCCTGGCCGCCGCCCAGCCGGATGACGAACTCGGTCGCCGGACGCCAGGCCTGTCCGTTCGAGTCGACGTAGTCCGCCCGCTTCGGATAGCCGAAGATCATGCGCTGCGGCCCGACCGGCCCGCCGCCGGAGCCGTAGCCGGCATCGCCGGTGGCGTCCGAACACTGAACGCCCTCGATCCGAATCGCCGTGCCGCGCGAGAGCGGGTTCTTCTCGCCGCGCGCGACAACCTTCAGTTCATGCAGCCCGTCGCTGAGTCCGTTCTTCACGAAGAGGAGCCGCCCGTCACGCCGCTGAGGATTCCAGCACTCGATCCGCGTGAGCTGCCTGACGCCGTCCACATACGCATCCGCCCACCCGCCATCGGCGTCCACTGTGCCGATGAGGCGCGCTTGATTGCCCTGGAACGTCACGGCCATCGTCGCGCCCTGCACAGTCGCAAGCCGTGTCGCGCTCCGCGCCGCTCCGTCTTGATGCCCGGATCCGACCGGTGAGGACTGTTCTCCCGCAACCGCGGGGGCGTGTGACGATGGCGTGGCCGGGGCCACGGCGCTATGGTGCGATTCCGGCACTTCCAGAGTCCATCGCCCATCCCACTCGCATTCGGAGGCCGGCCGCCAGGTCTGCGGATCGGGTCCTTCCACCGCAATGGCGCGCCGACCGTCGTGGCGAACCTGCACGAGACAATCGCCATTGGACAACGCCTCGACGACGTAGCCATTGGCTTCGAGGTCCGTTCGGCGCGGGAGCGGCGCATCGTCGGCCCTGATCTGTCTGGGTTCAAAGGCGAGCCGGAGCACATCGAGGGCAGGCGGCCGCGCGTCGTAGGTCCGGTAAGACACCCGGCCTTTTTCGTAGCGCACGTCCTGCACAACCGAGGCGCAACGCACAATGTGGTTCTCCCGGTTCGGCCCAAGTTCGCGCGGCATCCAGGCCATCGCTTCGAGCGCCTGGCACAGCGGCCATGGATGAGCCAGATTCGACCACTCCCCCGTCGCTACCGCCTGGCCGAGCAGGCCGTCCTTCACCACGCCGTTGGTGTCGCTGTCATAGGTCGCCATCAGGATCATCCGCCGCCCGATCTCGACTGCCCAGGGATCGCTCTCGATCGCGCCGTAGCGAATGATCGTCGGCGCCGCCGTGTACTGGTTGTAGGACAGCGAAGTCCCGCAGCAGACCGATGACTCGGGCCACGCCCACGCCCCGCTGTAGGTGTCGCCCATCGACGCCGGATCGGCGCTGTTCCGGTTGGCAATCAGCAACAGGATGTTCCGCACGTCCACCCGCCCGTTCGGAAAATCGGCCCGGGCGCGCAAGAAGTAGTCGCAGATCATCGACACCGTGCCGCACATGATCGGATTGTCCCAATCCCAATAACTGCGGCCCCAGGTCTCGTTCACCAGCCAGCGCGGCAGCATCTGGTCGCGCAGAAACCGCCGCGCCCGATCCCGAGCCCGCACAACGGCGTCGTCCCGTCCGCGGTGCCCAATGTCGATGAGGTCGTCCAGGAAGTTCGCAATCATCGCCGCGGACCCGGTCAGCACGTCCGACCAGCCAACAACCGAAGGATCGACGTACCGGTCCCAGGGCGATTCCCCAGGATCGAAGTCGCAGTGCGCCGCGAACAGGTCGCCCCAGCGCCGGGCCGCATCAAGGTATCGCAAGTCGCCCGTGAGCTTGTGAGCCCGCAGGATCTCGGTGCCGAGCACCGCACACAGATCGAGTTGGTTGCGCCCGCGCGGATCGCAGCGCCCATAGGCCTTGCCCAATGTCGGCGTGCTGATGGGGAAAAGCGGCCAGGCCGGGTCATCCGCGGCCGTCTGCCCGTAATCGAGGATGTAATCCGCCATCAGGGGAATGTAGACAAACGCGATCGGATCACCGCTGTACTGGTAATGGGCGGTCAAACCTTTGATGATGCTCCAGGCGCGCTGGCTCAGGTCGCCGCACATCCAGTCTGTCGTCGGCGGGATCACAATCGTCCCGTCGGGCTGGATGCTCCAGTGCGAGTTGTACACGAAGTCCGGCGCAGCCATCACCGCCTTCTCGGCGCCGACCCACGGATACCGCTTGTAGATAGCAACGGCCAGGTTGATCCGCTCGTCGAGTTGTCCGTTCAAACCTCGATGCCACGGAGCGATCACGCCGTGCGCGTCTTCGACTGTGGGATGCGCGTAGAGCGACGCCAGCCGGGCCGCCTGCAATCCCGTCACGCCGATGCACAACGCCGCGAGGAGGCAACACGATCGAAGCCGCCACCACCGAAGCCGACTTCGTGCGATGCGACCACCTGGCAACGGACGGCCGCGAGCGATCATGGACATGCTCACCTGTAACGCGCCGCATCAACAGCGGCAACAATTTCCTTCCACCGTGCCCCCCCCCATCTCCCATCCCCGGCCACCCGACAGTCAGTCTGCGGTCTGCCGGGCGTGAAAGCGCGGCCGTGCATCTGGAGGTTGTCGGTGGGAATCGAGTATGCGCCGCGTGGGGGCACGCGGCCTACACCGGGAGTCTCGATCCGGTGAAGGCCCGGTGCCCTCACCGGGCGACAGAACACCGACAACAACCAGATGCACCGAGAGCGCTCAAATTCCTGGCAAAGCGCTTGCCGAGGCAGGCCGGGGCACCGTACCATTGCGGCATAGCCACAACTGCGAACCACTGCAACACACAAGCCCTATGAACATGAAACGACGTGAATTCCTGCAGACAACGGCAACGTTCAGCCTGGCCGCGGCGAGCGGCGTCCTGAGTCGCCAGGCGTTCGCCGCCCAACCGCTCGATATGCGGATCGGGGCGAGCGATCTGCGCGTGCAACCGGTGCTCATGTACGGCCTGACTCAACGGGTGCCGGGACGGAGCTGGCGCCCGTGGGGCGACGTCCAGACCGAGGAAGGCGTGACCGAGGAGCTGGGACGCATCGACCGTGAATTGTGGCAACTCAAGAACGGGGCCGATTTCGGAGTCACGTTCATTCCCACGGCGAGGGTCAGCGCGAAGCCCCAGGTCGAGGCGCTCAAGAGCGCCCAGGCCGACGCATTGCTGGTCTACGCATCCGGCGGCGGCACAGACCTTTTCGAGGCCCTGGCGGGTGTTGGAAAACCGATGGTGATCTTCGTCCGCGACAGGTCCGGTCCCTACTACCTATGGCACGAGATCGTCGACTCGCGTTTCCTGCGCAGCCACACCGACTCGGTCAAGCAGACGGTTGCCGGCCTCGAAGACATCGTGGTGGACGATCAGGGGGAGATTCTCTGGCGGCTGCGGGGGCTCTATGGATTGAAGAACACGACCGGACGCCGAATCGTGTGCGTCGGCGGCCCCAGCGGCTGGTCGTGTCCCCAGGCGCCCGAGCGCGCCCGGCAGCGGTTTCAGATCGACATGATCACCGCGCCAATCCCCGAGGTGCATGCCCGCATCGAGACCGCCCGGAAGGACCCAGCCGCCGTCGATCGCAGCCGGTCCGAGGCCCGTGCCTACCTCGATGCCCGAGGTGTCAAATCCCAGATCCCCGAGGAATCCGTGGCCGAAGCGTTTCTGCTCAAGGGGGTGTTCCACCAACTGATGCGCGAGCACGACGCCTGCGCGGTGACCACGAACGGTTGCATGGCCAGCTACGCCGGCATCATGCCCTGCATGACACTGACTCTCATCAACGACGACGGCTACATGGCCTACTGCGAATCGGATTTCGTGAATATCCCGGCTGGGATCCTGCTCCATTTCACCGCCGGCCGCCCCACCTACTTCTGCAATCCCACCATCCCCCACCGCGGGCGCATGCTCTTCGCCCATTGCACCGCGCCCCGGCGCATGGATGGCCAGAAGCTCGAGCCGGTGACGCTCGTCACGCACTACGAATCGGACCACGGCGCGGCCACTCATGTGCACTTCCGCCGTGGACAGAAGGTCACGATCGTCAAGCCGGACTTCGAGGCCAAGCATTGGCTCGCCCTGACCGGCACAACCGTCGACACCCCCTTCCTGGCAACCTGCCGCGGCCAGATCGAAGTCGCGCTCGATGCCGCCACCCAGGATGTCATCCGCAATATGCGCGGTTTCCATTGCCAGATCGCCTACGGCGACTGGACGCGGGAGATCGTCTACGCAGCAAAGAAAGTCGGCATCCAAGTCCAGCAATTGCCAACGGTGGCCTGACAGGCGCGCCTGGCCTTTGATCCTGGCCCGGTTACGGTTACTCCCGGAGCGTATGGAATAACCGGGCCAGGAGAACCCGCCTTGTCGCTTCGGATGGAGAGGAATGCAGGCTCAGGGGTAAACCCCGAGCTCGCGGATGGCGTGGCCCCATTGCGTGCCACGCGCGGCACAGACAATCCGCACATGGCGGGCTTGAGTCGGCGCGAACGCGATCTCCGTCGTGCCGCCCCTGGCGTCTTGTGTCCTGTAGACTTCCGTCCAGGACGTGCCATCCGCGGAGACCTCGATCGAGAAGGCCCTGGCAAAGGCGGTTTCCCAGAGGATCGTCACGCGGCCAATCCGCCTGGCCACGCCCAGGTCCGCGGCCAGCCAGGCGTCATCCTGGAATGCCGATGACCAGTAACTGTTTTCGTCTCCGTCCACGGCGTTTTCGGGCCGATAAACCGGTTGATGGACCGACGAGGCGGTCACGGCGCACGCCTCCGCGAACGAGACAGGCTGGTCCTTGATCGCCAACTCACGCGCGCTGCGAACGGGCTGGCCATCGGCCCCGCGCAGCTCAGCTTCGAGCAGGGCAGGGCCTTCCCGATCGGGCCAGGCGATATTGAAGCTGAGCGTGCCGGTCGCCCACGCGGCAAGGGCCGTTTCCTGCCGCTCCTCGTGCGCCACGCGGCCGCCGCACTTCACCCGGAGCGTCACCGGGCCGCGCCACGGCGTTGGCAGATCGTTGATCACGATGACGGACACAGGGGTGGTCGAACCCGGCGGCACCCTGTCCTTGCCGAAGTTGACCATCAATCCCACGGGCGCAAACGCGTCGCGCACGTATTTGTGAAACTCCGGCTCCCACTCGAGCGTGGCAACCCCCCCCGGCCTCCAGTGGTCCGAAGTCTGGCCGTCGGGGCGCGAATAGCCCAGCGTGACAAAATGCATGACCGCCGCGCACTGGCGGTGGGCGCGCCAAAACTCGGTCGCGGCTGCCAGCCAGGTGGCTTGCATATGAAACCGCTGTTGCGGTGTGGCTTTGTCCCCCAGAACGGCCTCGTAGATCCCCCGTGTCAGCGTCGTCGCCGTGCCATCACGGTTGACCCAATGCCACCCGTATTCGTTGTTGATGATGGCATGCCGACCGTCGCCGCCCCCGTTCTTGTAGGACTCCGGATCGGGATTCGCCGTGGCAAGGCGGGCCGGACGGAAGCCGGGAGTGCTGAATTGATACGGATGCTGCTCACTGGTGTCCCCGGGACGCCGCGGCCAGGAGTAGCCGTCGTCCCAGGGACGATCGGACAGATCGAGCCCGCGGACGCGCATCAAGGCATCGCCGGTCTTCTTGCTTCGCGTCTCGTTGCAGGCGTCCCAGATCACGACGCACGGATGGTTCCATTGGTCGCGCAGCCACTCGCCGTATTCCCGAGCCAGCTCGTCCACGGTCATCTCTTGCGGCACATCCCCGCCGTACCAGATCGGGAATTCATTCTGAATCAGAACGCCTTCCTCGTCGGCGATGTCGTACCAGCGGTCGGGCGCCAGGCCGATACAGTAGCGCAGGCAGTTCCAATGCATCCCCTTGACGCGCTGATGCAGCGTGCGCACCCAGGCGTCGTCCCACGGCAGCGCCCCGCGCTCCGCATCCTCGAAGAAGCGGTAGAGGGTGAAGTTGCTCCCGCGCATGGAATACGGCGCGCCATTCAGCACCGCCCGGCGGGTCGCGGGGTCGAAACGGAACTCGCGCATCCCGAAACGGGTCTCGAGTTGGTCGCCGCTGGTGCGCACCGCAACGCTGTAGAGGAACGGGTCCTCCGGCGACCAGAGGCGGCTGCCCTGCATCGGGATGACCACATCCAGCTCCTTCACGCCCGCGCCCGCGTTCGCGTGGGCTGTGGCAACAAGCCTGCCGCTCTTCGCCTCACGAATCCTGACCTCGACGCCGCTCTCCGTCCTGCCGTCCAGATACACCCGCACCTTCGCCTGCTGCGCGGCAATGTCCGGCGCAACCTGCACATTCTCGATGCGCGGCGTGCCGGAGAAGATCATCGCGACCGAGTCGAAGATGCCGGGAATGTAGCGGGCCTTCTCGAAGTCAAACCCGTCGGGATACGCCCGGCCAATGGCGTCCCGATCCGCGCCGACGCGGATGAGCACTTCGTTCTCGCCGGCCCTCAGGGCGGGTTTGGCGTCGAAGAAACAGGGCGTCCAGCAGGGCGTGTGGTCGCCCAGCAACTGCCCGTTGAGAAAAACCCGCGTGCCGAACATGGCTTTCGCCACCTTCAACGTCGCCACCTCCGGCATCGGCCCTTCAACCGTGAAGGTCCGCCGATACCAATAGGCGTCCCGACGCGGATCTTTCTGCGGAATCGCTTGCCGATCGGCCACCTTCGGCCCGGGCTCGACAAACGCCGGCGTGGCCATGTCGACCAACCCCGGCACGGAGACGGTGCGCGAGTAGTCCGTGGGGACGACGTCCATGCTCCCCTCCGCGATCTGCCACACGCCATCGAGCGGAAGAACCCGGCGGAGAGACTCGGACGCCGCGCGTGCAATCATGACGGCGGCGCAGAGAGCCGCTGTCACCGTGACGAGAATCGAGGTCCTGGCTTTCATTGTGTGAGCGCGCGGCCGTCTGCATACCCCGGACTGCGATTCCTGTCATCGCCAATTCCAGCATCCGCTGGCCAGAAAGGCCTCGTGAGTCCGAGGGAGAGCAGGGATCCGGATTGGGCGGACCCCCTGCCTCAATCCGGAACGAGTTCGATCAGAGACCCGCCGCCACGATCCCCTGCGAGAGTTCCATCAGGGAATCGAAGTCCACCGTCTTGACGGTATTCAAGCGGGCCTTGTAGTCAGCAACCACCACCTCGCTGAACTTATCCCATTGCTGGCTTGTGAGTGCATAGAGAGCGTCCCCGACATGGATATGGGCAAAGGGGACGATTCCCGGCCAAGGTGGCCGGGGTTTGAACCTTGGGGGGAGACCCCTCGTCGCCCAGAGACTGGGATAGTCGACGGGCTTGAGTTTGTTGGCTCGAACGAATTCCTGCAGGAATTCGACCCGCTCGAGCCAGATCGGAGCCGGCCTCCCCACCAGCCACCAGCGGAACATCATCTTATCGCTAGCCATAGAAAACAGGGTTGAGGTTAAAGACGAAGAACAAACGCCGTTGATTGCATCGGCGTCCTCGAGGCGGGCTGCGGCAATGGAGCATGGCGTCAGGCAGCCAAGACCGATGGCCGCAGATTCGCCTGCGGGGCACCATTGACGTGATGCACGAACACAGGGCCCAAGTCCTGTCCCAAAGTCACAAAGACGTCAAACGTCGTCTGAATCACCGCCCGCTCCGACGCGCAAAGAAAAGGCGCCACCCGACCATACGACCCGGTGAGAAAGTAATTCGAGCAGGCGCACCAGTGCATGCAGTAATCCCGAAAACCGCAGTCGCCACACATCGTGGAGGAGGGCGGTTCGGCGGGGCGCCGGCACGCCAGTGAAGCGAGATCGATCCCGCGGTCCACGTGGCCGATGCAATGGGCCTTGCCATCCGCCGCGCCGATCAATCGGTCGCAGGGATACAGGAATCCATTCGGGGTGAACGCCAGTTCCCGCCGCCCCATGCTGCAACGTTCCAACGGCTGGTATCCACCCCGCAGGAGCACCACCAGCTTGGAATCGATCAGGGAAATGAAATGGGGATCCTTGGTCCGGTAGTACGCCATGTACAGTTCGGCCACGGCGCGGTAGACCTCCGGCAATGCCTCGGTGTCCGCCCGGCTCCAAGGCGCCGAATAGTCGGGGCTCAAATAGATCTCCCGCAATCCCAAGCCGCTCAAGTACTCGACGGTTGCGGGCAGTGACCGGAGCGTTTCCGGGCGATACACGGCGTTGACAAGCACCGTCTCCCGCAAGGAGGCCTGGGCCTGTCGAATCGTCCTCTCGACGCGAGCCGAGGTGCCTTTGCCCCGCGCCGTCCGACGGAACCGGTCCTGGACATCGGAGGGGCCGTCACAACTCAAGCAGAGTTTGATGTTGTGAGCGTTCAGGAAATCAGCGATCTCCCCGTTCCAGACCGTCCCGTTGGTGACCACCGCCAGTTCGACCCGGCGCCCTGCCGCCGCCGGATGCTGCTCGATCAGCCTGGTGATCTCTGCCAGCAGGCCGAACTCGAGCAGAGGCTCGCCGCCAAAGAAGCCGATGTGGATCTTCTGCTCCGCACCCGCGTGATGGAATAGGAAGTCAACCGCCTTGCGGGCCATCTCCAGCGACATCACCTCGGGCCTCTTCGCGATATAGCAGTACTCGCAGGCCAGGTTGCAGCGTTGCGTAATGCTGAGCGTGTACTTCATTTCCCCCTCCATCCCGCCAGCCCGCGGCGTTCGTCAAAGCAATGAGACACGAAGCCTTGCGTGTGCGTGGGGAATTGACTGGCGGCATTGATGGCATGGTCTCCGATGCGGGTCAAGCGCAAAACCCGACACCCTGAGACGGCCAGACGGCCAGACGATGAAGACTGGCAGGGAGTGTGGGTCTGAGGTCTCTCTCTGTCGCGGCAGCGCTTTGGAGGATGCGCCGACGCCGGTCAACCGTGGCGGCGCGTCGGACGCAAGCTGAATTGCGGCCGCGGCGCCACTCGATCAGGCGCGTCGCAAGAGACACGCTGTCATCCCGCTCATCCCGGAGCTATCCGTGACCCGGACGCGAAAGAAGAGCGGCGAGGCACCCGAAAGAGCCGGACCGGCAACCACGCGGGCGATCTCCAACTCCGGCCCCAACGGGGTCGGCGATTGTTCGCTGGTCCAGACCAGCGCGGTGTCATCGCCGTTGAAATGCCAGGTCCGAAGGTCTGTCGAGATCTCAACGCGGTAGTCGAGTTGGGCATCGAGGCGACGAGTGAATCGGAGGGCGGCGCCCTCGATGGTGAGGCGGGGGACATCGGAGTCGCGTCGCGGATGCGTGGCCAGGGCGTATTCGAGCAGATTGGGAGCGTCATCGCCGTCGGCGTCGTCGGTCGGCCCCGATTGAGGCGTGGCGATGGAGAAGAAACGCATCCGCCAATCGGCGTAGGTCGGGCTGCCGACGTCGAGCGCGAGATCCCACGGTTCGCTGTTGGCCGCGGGGATCGAGAGGTTCTCGAATTCCGTGCCGTCCAGGTTGCAGCGCGCAATGCGGCGTGCGCTCGTGTTGAAAGGCCCGCTGCCCCGCCCGCCCGTGTCCGCCCAGTAAAGCTTGCCCGCCTCAACGTCGAGCGCGAGCCCGTGCGGCGCGTTCAGGTTGTTGAGGACGATTTCATGCGCGCCGCCGGCCAGGGCGCGTTTGAAGAGTGCGCCGGACTGACGATCGCACCAGTACACAGTGCGCGTGCCAGGCTCGACGGCCAGGTCGCGCGTGCGCGTCGCGGTGGTGAGGAGAAAGTCCGGATCAAGAGCGCCGGCCAGAGTGGCGCGTCGGAAGCTGCTGGGACCGTTGCCACTGCTCGTGACGCCCCAGTAAATGAAACCATCCCGCGGGTCCAGAAAGAGGAAATACGGCGCCGCGGCGACTCCGGGCGGCGTCGTCACGATCGGTTCCACATCGGAGCCATCCAGGTTGGCGCGGAGAATGAAGCCGTTCCCGCTGGCGCCGGGATTGGCATCAGCCCAGTAGAGCTTGGCGGATACCTCGTCGATCTCCAGGTCCGCGTTGAGGATGCTCGCCCCCAGGCTGACGACCGCCTGCAGTCCGGTCCCGTCCGCGCGGATCGAGAAGATCTGCTTCGCCGGGCCGTTATCGAGCACAAACACTCGGCCGGATGCGCGGTGCCAGGCGATCCCGCGCAGATCGGGCGTTCCGCGGACGGTGGCGATCAACTGCTGGGCTGAACCGTCTGGCGCGAGGGAGAAGACCGAACCGGCCGCGCCGGCGGGTTGGTCCGTGAAGTACACGCCCGCCGATCGAGCAAAGGACGTCGCCAGCACCAAGCCGGCGAACGCAAGAAGAGCGAGTTCAGATTTCATGGCGATCTACGCCCGGCAGGTTCGACCTGGGTGGGAGGACGGTCAAGGATTCCTGTCGGATGCACTGGATGATGTGGAGAACCTCAAATCGTCCGAGCCGCGGCCCGCAAGAGCTCGAATCCCCGACTGGAGTTGACTTTGGGCCGCCCGGGTCGCCGTTCTCCTGGAGCAGCGGCGTCTCGGTGGTGCCATAGGCCTCGGTGGACGCGGGCAATTGGTAATGTCCGCCGCCGCCCCGAAAACGCTCTTGCAGCGCCCCGCATTCGTCCTGCGCCGAAATTCACCAGGTCATCATTGCGCTGCTCTTCGATCTTTCTTCGCTTTTGCCGCGGAATCCAGGTTCGGCACCGGGTCCGCGACACGACATTGAGATGCGCGTTGGCTTGCGACTTGTCGCGGCCGGGCGGTATGTTAGCGCTGCACACGATGAACAGCAACACTCCAGCCATCTGCGTGGCGGATGGACTCTCGATCCCGTGAACTGCCTCTCGATCCTCGGTTGTCTGGCCATGGGCGCGGGTCTCGCGCTGGGCGCCAACCCGCCTTCCCCCGACTCGCAGGCGTCCTACATCGTCAATGAGTTCGTTCCGACGGACATCGGATCCCCCGCGCTGGCCGGCACCACCGTCTCCGTCCCCGGCGGCGCTGACGTCACCGGCGCCGGCAGGACCATCGGCGGCACGTCGGACCAGTTCCAGTTCGGCTGGCACGAGCGGACGGGCAACTTCGACTTCCAGACGCGGATCGAGGCCGTGACGGTCAGCGACCCATTCCTGCACGCCGGCTTGATGGCGCGCGAGACCCTCGACGCCAACGCGCGTTTCGCCGGCATTTTCGCCGGTTCACACCAACTGGGCTGTTTCTTCGAATCCCGAACGACCATCGGAGGCAACAGCACGACCGCTTCCCCCCGGGACGGCTTCCCGGTCAATCACCCCTCCACCTGGCTCCGCCTGCAGCGCACCGGAACCGTCCTCGAGGGCTACGCCAGCCTCGACGGGCGCACCTGGACCCCGCTCGGGTCCGTGACGCTGAGCGGCCTGGCCCCGAAGGTCTATCTCGGATTCGCCGTCACCAGCGACAGTGAAAAGACGCTGGCGACCGCTCGTTTCCGCGACGCCGGCCCCACCGACAGCACCGCCACCGGCGCCCCAACCTTGAGTAAGGAACCCATCGGCCCATCGAGCCGGGCGACGGGCATGGTCATCAGCGAGATCATGTACCATCCCCCACCGCGGGACGACGGACGCAACCTCGAGTTCGTCGAACTCTACAATGCCCGGTCCGTCTTCGAAGACCTCACCGGCTGGCGTCTGTCGGGCGAGGTCAGCTACCGCTTCCCACCCGGATTCCGTCTCCAGGCGGGCGAGACTGTGGTGATCGCCGCGGCGCCGGACGACATCCGGGCCGTGTACGGCATCACCAACGTGCTGGGCCCCTACACCGGCGCGCTCGCCAATGACGGCGGACAGATCCGGCTGCGCAACAACGCCGACGCCATCCGGCTCGAGGTCGTCTACTCGAATGCGTCACCCTGGCCCGCGGCGGCGGACGGCGCGGGTCATTCGCTCGCCCTGACCCGGCCCAGCTACGGCGAGGGCGACCCGCGCGCCTGGGCGGCCAGCGAATTCCGCGCCGGATCGCCCGGCGGACCCGATCCGACGGTGCCCGCCCCCGAGACCAGCGTCGTCATCAACGAGTTCCTTGCCCACACCGACGAGCCCATGCTGGATTTCATCGAACTCCACAATCGCTCGAACGATCGCGTCGACCTCTCGCACATGGTGCTGACCGACCGGCCCCATGCACTTCGCTTCCGCATCCCCGAAGGCACCTGGATCGAACCCCGCGGCTTTCTGGCCTGGGACCAGAACCAGCTCGGCTTTGCCCTGAACTCGAGCGGCGAGACGGTCTACCTCATCAATGCCGCCGGCACCCGCGTGCTCGATGCGATCCGCCTCGACGCACAGGAAAACGGAGTCTCGAGCGGACGCGCCCCCGACGGCGCCCCGACGATCCGGCGCCTGGCACAGCCAACCCCCGGTGCCGCCAACGCGCCCTGGCGCCTCGAAGACGTCGTCATCAACGAGTTGATGTACAAGCCGATCTCCGGCGACAACGACGACGAGTTCATCGAGATCTGCAATCGGCTCACGACACCGCTCGACCTGGCCGGCTGGCGATTCGTCCAAGGCGTGGATTACACGTTCCCCGCCGGCGCCACCCTTCCAGCAAACGGCTACCTCGTCGTCGCCCGCAACGCCGCGCGGCTCCGGACGAATTACCCGCACCTGGACAACGGCAACTGTGTCGGCGACTTCGAGGGCTCGCTCAGCAACCGCGGCGAACGCCTCGCCCTCGCCAAGCCCGACCTGGTCGTGACCACCAATGCCACCGGCGGCGTCGAGACCAACGTGGTGCATATCGTCGTGTCCGAGGTCACGTACGCCGACGGCGGGCGTTGGGGTCAATGGGCCGACGGCGGCGGCTCGAGTCTCGAACTGATCGAGCCGCGCGCGGATCTCCTGCGCCCCTCGAACTGGGCCGACAGCGACGAAACCTCGAAGGCGCCCTGGGCAACCGTCGAGGCCACCGGCCGCATCGACAACAGCAGCGGCACCGCCAACCGGCTGCGCGTCGGGTTGCTGGGCGCCGGCGAATGCCTCGTCGACGACATCGAGGTCTTCCGCGCCGGCAGCACCAATGTCGTCAACAACGGCGACTTCGAGAGCGGCCAGACCGGCTGGCTATTCAGCGGCAATCACAGCACCTCGACCGCGGAGGCCACAGGCGCCGCCGGCGGCACACGCTGCCTGCGCGTTCGCGGGCAAGGAGACGGCGACACCGGCCCCAACACGCTGCGCAACACCTTGCGAACGCCTCTTCCCAACAACAGCACCGTCACCATCCGCGCCAAGGTTCGGTGGCTGGCCGGTTGGCCGCAAATCCTCTTCCGACTCCACGGCAATGGCCTCGAACTGGCGGCCAATATGGCCGTCCCGCCGAACCTCGGCACCCCGGGATTGCCCAACAGCCGCCTCGTCGCCAACGCCGGCCCCGCCATCCACGACGTCGCCCACGCCCCGCCTCTGCCCGCCGCCAACGAACCCGTCCGGGTCACATGCCGCGTCTCCGACCCCGACCGCCTGGCCCAGGTGCAACTGCGCTACCGCATCGACCCTGCCTCGACGCTGACCACTGTTATCATGCGCGACGACGGCACCCTGGGCGACGAACGGGCGGGTGACGGTCTCTTCTCGGCCATCTTGCCCGCCCAGCCCGCCGGCACGCTCGCCGCCTTCCGCATCATCGCCACCGACGCCGGCGCGCCAGCCGCCTCCGCCACGTTCCCCGCCCGCGCCCCGGCCGAGGAATGCCTGGTGCGGTGGGGCGACGCCATTCCCTTCGGCACCTTCGCCCACTATCACCTCTGGTTCACCCGAGCCACCGCCAACGCCCGACAGAATGCCCTCGACAACACCTATCGCGATTCCACCCTGGTCTGCAACCATCACCGGGTCATCTACAACACCGGCTTCCGCGACAAGGGCAGCCCCTATCACGGCGGCGCGGGCGACATCGCCGCCACCACACCTCGCGACGAGCCGTTGCTGGGCGCCTTCGACCGCGTGTTCGCTTCGACCGGCAACGGCGGCTCCGAAGCCACGGGCATCCGCAGCCAACTGGCTGCCTGGTACGCCCAACAACTGGGCATCCCTTACCTCCATGCTCACTACATGCGGCTCTACTTCAATGGATCCCTGTTCCGACCCGACATCATGGAGGACCTCGAACAACCCAATCACGATTACGCCGAACGCTGGTTCCCCACCGGTGACGAAGGCGACTTGTACAAGATCGCCGTCTGGTTCGAATTCAGCGACGACAACCGCAACTTCCAGGCCACCGGCGCTACCGCCCAGCGCTTCACCACCCTCAACAACGAATACAAACTCGCCCGCTACCGCTGGAACTTCCAGCGCCGCTCGAACGACGGCGACGCCTCCAACTACGGGCAGTTCCTCGACCTGGTCACCGCGCTCAACGACACCTCGCCAAGCTACGTCAGCCACGTGTCGAGCCAGGCCGACATGGAACAATGGATGCGGGCGTTCTGCTTCGACTACGCCATGGGGAACTGGGACGCGTGGACCTACAACGTCGGCCAGAACATGTACCTCTACCGCCCGCTCGCCCAGCGCTGGGTCCTCATCCCCTGGGACATCGACTTCGTCTTCGGGCTCGGCGATGGCACCAGTGGTCCCCTGCGCGGCGGCGGCCAGGACCCCACGATGAGCCGCGCCTACTCGAATGCGGAGTTCCTCCGCATGAACTGGCGCGCTTACCAGGACACCATCAACGGCCCGTTCCTCCCCGCCAACTTTCAGCCCCAGATCGACGCCCGCCGCGCCGTCCTCCTCAAGAACAACGTCACCGGCATCACCGCGCCGGGCTCCCTCACCACCTGGATCAACAGCCGCCGCACCTACATCGGCAATCAGCTCAACGCCGCCGACCCCAAAACCTTCGAGATCACCACCAACGGCGGCGCCGATTTCCAGTCGACGACTCCCACCGCGACCCTCGCCGGCATCGCGCCGATCGCCGTCGCCACCATCGAGATCAACGGCGTTCCTTACCCCGTCGCCTGGAGCAATGTCCGCTCCTTCAGCGTCACCGTGCCATTGACCCAGCAGACCAACTCGCTCACGCTCGTCGGCAAAGACCTCCGCGGCAACCCTGTCCCCGCCGCCACCGACACGATCGAGGTCCGTTACACCGGCGCCATCGAGCGGATGGAAGACTTCGTCGTCATCAATGAAGTCCATTACGATGCCGCGCCCAGCGAACCGGCCTCGACCTTCATCGAGCTCTTCAACCGCTCATCGACGACGCCCTTCGACCTCTCCGGGTGCGTGCTTCAAGGCGTCGGCTACACCTTCCCGAACGGCACCCTCATCGCGCCCCGCTCATTCCTCGTCCTGGCGCGCAATCGCCCGGGCTTCGAGGCGGTCTATGGCCGCAGCGTGCCGGTGTTCGATCTGTTCCCAGGCTCGCTCGACAACGATGGAGAACGACTGGCACTCATCCAGCCCGGCGGCGCCGGGACACCCGACTTGATCGTCAGCGATCTGCGCTACTGGGACCGCCTCCCCTGGCCGACCAACGCCGCCGGCCTCGGGCCGTCCTTGCAGCTCGTCGACGCGAACCACGGCTCCTGGCGCGTGGGCAACTGGGCCGCAACGCCCACCAACCACCTCGACCGTGCCACCCCAGCCCGCGCCAACGCCCCCGCCCAAACACTCGCGCCCTTCCCACCGGTCTGGCTCAACGAAGTCCAGCCCAACAATGTCGCCGGCCCGCGCGACAGCGCCGGCGACCGCGACCCCTGGATCGAGCTGTACAACGCCGGCGCCCAGACGGTCGACCTTTCACTCCTCGATTTGACAGACGCCTACACCGACCTCACCCGCTGGCGTTTCCCCGCCGGCACCACCCTCGGCCCAGGCCAGTTCCTCGTCGTGTGGGCCGACGGCGAACCGGGCGAGTCGCGTCCCGGCGAGCCCCACGCCAACTTCCGTCTGGCCCCCGACACCGGAACGGTCGCGCTCTGCCGCTTGCAGGGATCGCCCGCCGCGCCGGCGGTCATCGACTACATCGAGTACAACCAGTTGTCCGCCGGACGCAGCCTCGGGTCTCTTCCGGACGGGGAACCGCGCGCACGACGCCCGTTCGTCGAGGTGACCCCAGGCGCTCCGAACAACCCGGCCTTGCCCGCCGTGCCCGTCCGCATCAACGAACTCATGGCCTCGAACACCCGTACCATCGCCGACCCGTCGGACAACGACTTCGACGACTGGTTCGAGCTCTACAACGCCGGGTCCACCCCAGCCGACCTTACCGGCTACACCCTCACGGACACTTTGGACAACCCCGCCAAGTACACCATCCCATCAGGCACCGTCATCCCCCCAGGCGGATACCTGCTGGTCTGGGCAGACGAAGAAAGCGCGCAGAATACCCCCGGCGGCGACCTCCACGTCAACTTCAGGCTCGCCCTCGCCGGCGAGCAAATCGGACTGTTCGACATCAACGGTCTCATGGTCGACGCCGTCACGTTCGGCGAGCAAACCGATGACGTCAGCCTCGGACGGTATCCCGACGGCGGCGAACCCCCGCTCTACGACATGACCGTGCCGACGCCCCGCCAACCCAACTACCTCGAAGGCGGCAACCGCCCGCCCCTCTTCACCCCGATCCCCGACCAGGCCGTCGATGAGGGCCAACCCCTGCAATTCACCGCCGTCGCCACCGACCCGGATGCCGGACAAACCGTGCGCTATGCCCTCAGCCCGGACGCCCCGCCCGCCGCAACAATCGACACCGTCAACGGCGAGTTCTTCTGGATACCCGCTGAAGCCGACGGCCCGGCCCGCTTCACCTTCTCGGTCTTCGCCACCGACGACGGCAATCCCGCGCGGACCGGCATCGTTCGCGTGACCGTCGGCGTCGCCGAAGTCAATCTGCCGCCGGTCCTCGAGCCGATCCCGGATCAGGTCGCCGACGAGAACACGCTCTTCACTCTGCAACTCGTCGCCACCGACCCCGACCTTCCGCCCAATCAGTTCCGTTTCCTCCTCGAACCGGGTGGACCCGAGGACGCGACCCTCACCGAAGACGGCGGTTTTGCCTGGACCCCGCCCGCCGCGCTCGGCGGCAGCACGGTTTCCTTCACCGTGCGCGTCACGGACCAAGGCGAGCCCCCGCTCAACGATGCCGCCACCTTCCGCGTCACCGTTCGCGATGTCCCCAGCCCGCCCGACGTCCCCTTCATCGACCCGCAATTCATCGACGAAGGCGCGCTGTTCCAATTCACCGTCCCGGCTTCGGACCCCGACAGACCGCCCGCGCCATTGCATTTCGCGTTCGATCAGGCGCCCGCGAACGCAACGATCGATCAATCGAGCGGTCTGATCGCCTGGCCCACCACCGAGGAAACAGGCCCTACCAACGCCATCTTCGTCGTCCGTGTCGTCAAACTCGTCGAACCCTTCCTGAGCACGGTCCGCACGTTCAGTGTCACCGTGCGCGAGCTCAATCAGCCGCCCGTCCTGCTGCCGATCGCCAGCCGCATCGCCCGCGAAGGCGAATGGATCGTCATTCAAGCGCGCGCGTCGGACGCCGATCTGCCTCCTCAGCGCCTCACCTTCAGCCTGGCCCCCGGCGCCCCTGCGGACGCTCGCATCGCCGCCGATGCCGGCCTGTTCACGTGGTCGGTGCCAGCCGATTACGGCCCGAGGACCAATGCCATCACCGTCCGGGTTGCCGACGATGCCGAAGACGCCAAGTCCGCCGCCCAGAGCTTCACGGTGACGGTGGTCGCCGAACCGCGCATCGTCATCAACGAGATCATGTATCGCCCCTTGACCCCAGGCGCCGCTTACGTCGAACTCCACAACTGGTCCACCAACGCGACCTGGGATCTGTCAGGTTGGCGGCTCGCCGGCGCCAGCTTCCCGTTCCCGGACGGAACGACACTCGGTCCGGGCGCCTACCTGGCCGTCGCCCAAAACACGACCGCCTTCATTGCCGCGTACGGCCCCAAGCCGAACGTGCTCGGCAACTTCTCCAACCAACTCGGCCCGGACGGCGGCGCGATCGCCCTGTACCGCCCAATCCCGCCTGCGTCCGAGTTGCTCGTCGATCGTGTTGCGTTCCGCGCCTCCGCGCCCTGGCCCACGGCGGCCAACGGCGGAGGGCCTTCGCTCCAGTTGATCGACTCGCGCCAGGACAACGCGCGTGTCGCCAACTGGACGGCCGTCACCGGCCCCGCCACCAACACCCAACGCGGCCTCGTGCCCATCGACGCTTCCTGGCGCTATTGGCAGCAGCCCACCGACCCCGCGCCCGGCTGGTCAGACACCGACTACAATGACTCGACTTGGCCCGCGGGCCGCGCGTTGCTCTACGTCGAGTCAGCCGATCTCCCGGCACCCAAAAACACACCGCTGACCCTCGGCCAGATGAGCTACTTCTTCCGACACGCCTTCACCTTCGACGGCAATCCCCAAGGCGCGCGCCTCCTGCTGCGCCCCGTCATCGACGACGGCGCCGTGTTCTACCTCAACGGCGAACCGATCTTCTGGCTCGGCATGGCCGAAGGCGAAATCCCCGAGCGCGATACACCCTCGACTCGCACCGTGGGTGACGCGGCCCACGAAGGCCCGTTCGAGATCCCGGTGACCAACCTCCGCCTCGGCGCCAACGTCCTCGCGGTCGAAGTCCACCAGATCAATGCCACCAGCACCGACATCGTCATGGGCGTGAGTGTCGATGTGGTCGAAATGCCGCGCGAGCAATACACGCCCGCCGACGCCAACTCGACCCGCGCCACGCTCGCCCCCTTCCCTGACCTTTGGATCAACGAAATGCTCCCGCTCAACCAGACCGGCCTGCCCGACAACGCCGGCGACCGCGATCCCTGGATCGAGTTGGCCAACTTCGGTCTCGAACCGGCGGTCATGGGCGACTGGTTCCTCTCGGACACCTACGCCGATCCTGCCCGCTGGCCCTTCCCCAAGAACACCAGCATCGCCGCCGGCCAATTCAAGTTGGTCTGGGCCGACGCCGAGCCCGCCGAGACCACCGCTGTCGATTGGCACGCCAACTTCCGCCTCGCCGCCCCTTCAGGCGTCGTCGTCCTGTCGCGCATCCAGCAAGGCCAGCCCGCCGTCGTCGATTTCCTCGAATACACAGGACTCGCCGCCGACCAGTCCTTCGGCTATCCCGCACCCCGTCTCGAGGATACAGCCGCTGTCGTGCTGCCAGACCCAACGCCCGGCGCCGCCAACCTGCTCGAACCGCCCGCGCCGCCCGAGCTCATCGCACTCGAGGTCGACATCGCCGGCGCCGTCACGCTCCGCTGGACCACTGTCCCGGGATGGACCTACCGCGTCGAAGCCTCCCGCGACGTCGGCATCGGCGCGTGGAATGTCCTGGGTGCAATCGTGGCCACCGGCGCCGAGGCCAGCTTCACCGACACCTCCGCCGCCGAACGCGACACCCGCTTCTACCGCGTCGCCCTGGTCTGGTAACCGCCAACAGAGCGTGCCCGTGTACTGGGCGATAGATGCCACGCCAAATCCGCTCCGAATTGGGGAGCAATCAGGTGCAGGACCCGAGCGGACCTGAAGGCCCCTGAAACTCGGCGTCGGGTGACAGAACAGGGTGACAAAACGAGCGCCAGCCCGACACCAATCCGATCCCGACGTTCTTGCCCGACTCACTCTGCGTGGCGGCCCCACTGAGTAGGAAGAACCCAGGAATGTTCGCCGCCGTCGCAATCTGATCGGCGAAGAGGCCGTCCGACTGAGACAGCAGGAGGGATGAAGCACGGGCTCAGGAGATACATCCGGCGCCCGCATGCGGTACGAGAGGGCAGTCGCACTCCAGATGCAACTCGTTGCCGGTCGGCCCGAAGACAAGGCGCGCACAGCCGAGTTGGAGCGCCTGCAACAGCGCCTGAAGGAAACTGCGCCGTGAGCGGGAACCATCCTACGAATGCCGCATCCCATGATGGCGATCGAGTGAGCATCGCCATTGGGGACTCCTTGGCGCTATCCGTGGGCCCGCTCCTCGCGCTGATTCTCTTGATTGTGTCGTTGGCACAAGGGGCGGACGCGCCCAGATCCTACGATCCTGGAGCGGCGCTTACGAACGGGCTGGGGATGCGTTTTGTGGCGGTGCAGGGGACGGGGGTCCAGTTCTCGGTGTACGAAGTGCGGGTCAAAGATTTCCGGGTGTTCGTACGGGAGAGCGGGTACGTCCACCTCCGGGAAACGGCGGATCCAAATTCACGCATGTGGTCGCTGGATCGGGATGGCTACAAGCAGCGAGGCCACTCGTGGGAGAATCCGGGCTTTGCCCAGACCGAAGAGCACCCCGTGGTTGGGGTAAGCTGGTATGACGCGAAGGCCTTCTGCGAATGGCTGACGCTGCGGGAGCGCGACGCGGGCCGGCTGCCCGCCAACCGCGAGTACCGTCTGCCGCGGGACCACGAATGGAGCATGGCGGTCGGGTTGGTGGAAGAAGACCCGGCCAAGACGCCCGAGGAGAAGGATGAGCAAATCAAGGACCGATATCCCTGGGGCGAGTGGCCGCAAGGGCAGCCGCCGCCGAAGGGAGCGGGGAACTACGCGGGAGCGGAGGCAGACGACGGGCGCTGGCCGGACAACCTCACGACGCTCGATGGTTACCGGGACGGGTATGCACGGACGGCGCCGGTGGGATCGAGATCGTTCAAGCCCAACAAGCTCGGAATACACGATCTCGGCGGCAATGTCTGGGAGTGGTGCGAGGACGAATATCGGCCCGTTGCCCTTGTCCGGGTGGTGCGCGGGGGGGCGTGGCTCGCTGCCAGATGACGTTGCCGTCCTTGATGACGTCGCGGACGCGATGGAAGGGAATCCGCCGGCTCTGCCCCGCTTCGTCCAAGACCTCAAAGGCGTGTCGGTCGCCTTCCGGGAAGCTGACGGCCTGCAACGCGACTCGCTGAACCACGTCGTCGTGGCGGGCAGAATAGCCGATCTCGAAATGGCCGCGCCCAAACTCCGGGTCCCACCGGATGCGGTTGAGCAGTTCGTGGATCGGGATCATGGCGCTTCAGCTGCTATTCGGCTCGGGCGGAGCTGCATCAACAGTCAAACCGGACGAGCCTCCTCGAAGACGGGGCCTAATGGGGAAGGGCGGCAGTGGTCAGACTTCCGCTGAAATCGCCGCACCGTGCCGTTACCTTGCATGATCGCGCCTTGGTTCGAGTCTTCACATTTCGCTCATTTCGTTCCGCCGCAACGGACGGCACGCGCCCCCGTTCGAAAGGTGTATCCGTTGTGTGTAGTCACGACTCGAAGCTGCGACGAGGGTTGTCTGGGAGCCCCCTGTCGCCCCCACGACCTTCATGGAGGTGCAGGGAGAAGCCATCTCGCGTGAATCCTCCTACGACTCGTCGCCCGGAGGACGATCGGTCGAGGAACAGGCCTTGTTCCATCAAACGGCCTCGCACTTCGAGGGCGATGGTCGAAGCCCGGTACTCCAGCAGGGTGTCCGCGAGCGGTCGGCAAGCGTCTCCCAGCGCCTGCTGGAACCGCAAAGCCGTCTCCCGGTCCGGGCAGTCGATCAGGAACGACCGGCGAACAGGCACATGCCGGCACGCGCCGAACCAGGAGCGCACTTCCGCCGCGACATTGCCCGGGGCGGGCTTCTTGGCGTGTTTCTCCAGCGTCTCCAGCACCCGCGCCGCCGTCCAGCCCTGGGCCGCCGCTTGCATCGCGGTCACGCGGGTCAGCCGGAACAACGTGCCCGTGCCCTTCCCGCAGCGCTCGGTGAACGGTCCCAATTCGATCTCCGCCGGCAGGTTGGGATAAAGGAAGACCACCTCGAAATTGGGCTGTACGACAATCGCGTTCTCGCCTTCTGGTTGCGTGTACTCGAAACTCGGGGCCAACCCCAGCAGACAGCGGCCTCCGCCATTCAGCCGGAAACACAAATCCCCCGCGGCGGCGGTTCCCGTGTCCACTCCCCCGAGCGGAACCAGGCGCTCCCAGAAAAAGGTCTCGAGGGTCTCGCGCCACGGTTGTTCCACGTTCTCCTCGGTGGCTTCCTCGACGGAATACCCAACCAGCGTGTGCTTCGGCCGGCTCGAAGCGGGTGCCGTCAGCGGATGGCTAACGCGGCTCTGGTAGTCCAGAAACTCCGCCAGGGGCACCGGGTTCGTGGTTTGGCCAAAGGCTTGGGCCAGCAGCGGGCGCAGGTCCACGGGGTCTTCCTTGCGCGTTAGGAACGGCGTCCTGCCCGGAACCAGCTCGCACACCGCGTCCTCGTCCTCGCCGAACTCGTCGACGGCCGGCTTGAGGAATTCCCGGATCAGGTCATGCAGGCGCTGACCCGGCGGCGCGCATAGCCATTGCGTGCCCCGCTCCGTCGGGACGAGCGCCAACCCGCCTTTGGGGACCGCTCGCGCCGCGGCGAGTTTGAGAGCGCGCAGCAACTGGTTGGCTTGCCGGAGGCGACCCGCGACGGGAAACCGCGCCGCCAGGCATTTCGGGAGGGGCATGGCCGCGGCTTCAAGCTGCTGCTGGCTCTTTTGGAAAAACTCCCAGCCGTAACGGCCTTGCTTGAGCCGGCAGCCGCCAAAGGAAGCCTCGGTCAGCACCAAGACCATGTCCTCCATCCAGAACGCCGGGCCGCACAGGTTCGAGCACTCGACGGCCGCGGGTGCTTGGGGAGCCGGACGATGCAGGCGTCGGCCAATCGCAGGGTGCACCCAATACACCGGCTCCAGCGTTTGCGGGCGCAACGCGGCGTACAGCAGGTGATAGCGCAAACAGGCCTTGAATGCCGCCGGCACGTGCGGCCGCAACGGTTCGGGCACCGCCTCCCCCAGCGCCCGCAGCGGGAGCGGCTGTGGTGACGCGAGCGCGTGCCGCACGAGGTGTCTCGCGGTTTCGCCCGCCTCGGCCGACTCCAGGTAGAAGGTCGTTTCCGGCTTCGTGGTGGGTTCTCCCCAAGAGCGCCAGGAGTAGCTGGCCCGCGGATAGCGCACGGTCTTCAGCGGCGCTTCCCACTTGGCCACGTTCGGCGCGTTCAGGAACTTCTCGATCCACTGTCGGCTGTGCCAGGACTCATAGCGGCCCTGCACGTAGGGCACCAGCAACTCCTCCCGCAGGAAGTGCTTCCGCTCGTAATCCCGCCACATCGCGTCCAGATTGTCGGTGTCGAAAACTGGGAACTTCTCCCATTGCGCCATGATACGGCGGAAATTGATGCGCGCCGGGTTCGGCTTGATTCGTCCAGGCGCCCCGGTCACGACCAGCCCGGACGCCAGGAGCAATTCCAGGTCCGCGCCGTAGCCCCCGGCGGCCACGGATTGCGCGTGCGCAGGTGCTTTCAGGAGGTAATGGCGGCGAGCGGCGACCGAGAGTTTCTCCCACAGCGGCAGCACGTCGAGGACCTCTGTCCAATCGAGATCGAAGAACTTCATGGCGAGGATCAATTCAGCGCGCCGCTGCGGGCGCGGCCTCTTCGGGCAACAGCTCTTCGGGTCGGTCGAGTGTCCAGATGCGATACTCGTATCCTTGCTCGCACAGGAACAACTGCCGGTTCAAGGCGTAGTCCTGTTCGACCGTGTCGCGTGAGACGATCGAGTAGAAATGGGCCTGGTTCTCACCGGCCTTGGGCCGCAAGATGCGGCCGAGGCGCTGGGCCTCCTCCTGCCGCGACCCGAACATGC
The DNA here is from genome assembly GCA_022710935.1 of Verrucomicrobiota bacterium. Lineage (GTDB taxonomy): Bacteria > Verrucomicrobiota > Verrucomicrobiia > Limisphaerales > J093 > MWFF01. The sequence goes on along the minus strand of JAKLFY010000022.1, from coordinate 22,275 downwards.
CGGAGACCTGGATTGCCACCGCGGCTTCCGGCAAGTCAACCGAGAAATTCGCGATCTTGGACACAACCATGGCCTTGAGTTCGTTGCGGCGGAAGCGCGCATAGACCTCATCCCGCTGGCGCTGGCTGGTCGATCCCATCAGCAGGGGCAGGCCCAACTCGCGCGCGAACCCCTCGATCTGCTCCACGTACATGCCGATGATCAGAACCGGATCAGCCGCATGCCAGACCAGCAATTGCCGCACGAGCCGGAGCTTGGCCGGGTTTTCGGAGGCGATCCGGAACTTGTGGCGCGGCTCCGCCACGGCGTAGGCCATGCGACGCGCTTCGGACATGGGCAGGCGGATTTCCGTGCAGGCGGCCTGGGCGATCCAGCCCTGCTTCTCCATCTCCTTCCAGGGCACGTCGTATTTCTTGGGGCCGATGAGCGCGAAGACTTCGTCCTCCAATCCGTCCTCGCGCACCAGGGTCGCCGTCAGTCCGAGCCGGCGCCGCGCCTGAAGCGACGCGGTCACCTGGAATACGGGCGCCGGGAGCAAGTGAACCTCGTCGTAAATGATGAGCCCCCAGTTCCGCTGATCGAACAAGGCGAAGTGCGTGAAGTCGCTGCTCTTGTTCTTGCGGTGGGTGAGAATCTGGTAGGTGGAGATCGTGACCGGCCGTACTTCCTTGCTGTCGCCACTGTATTCGCCGATCAGATCCTCACTTAAGTTGGTCTTGTCCAGCAGCTCGGCCTTCCACTGCCGAGCGGCCGTGATGCCCGTGGTGAGGATCAGGGTCGAAGACCGCAGGAGCGCCATGCAGACCGTGCCCACAATGGTCTTGCCGGCGCCGCATGGCAACACCACCACGCCGGACCCGCCCCGCTCGGCGCCGCCCGCATGGAACAGGTCGGCCGCCTCGCGCTGGTAATCGCGCGGCGCGAACGCCCGGCCTGTCGACGTCACGGAACGTAACGCCAAGTCGAGCGACTCGCCCGGCTGGTATCCCGCCAAGTCTTCGGTCGGGAAACCGAGTTTGATCAGCGCCTGCTTCAGCCGGCCGCGATCGGGGGGCGCGACCACGAACTCGATGGGCGCGCGCCGTTCACGCAGCAGGGACGTGAGCGTCGGCTGATGGGCGAGTTCCTCGGCCAGGGGCAGGTCCCGCGCGCGCAGCACCAGTTGAGGTGCCTCGCGACGCAACTGGAGGGCGCCATACCGCCCCGCAAAGTCCCGGACACTGGCCCTGACGTGGCTGGGCACTGTGTACTTCGACAGCCCGCACAACGCGGCGACGATGCTCTCCGCATTCTCGCCCACGGCGCACGCGTTCCAGATCGACAGCGGCGTGAGCCGGTAGGTGTGCACGTGCTCCGGCGACTTCACCAGTTCGGCAAACCGCGCCAAGGCATCCCGTGCCTCCGCGTAGCGCGGGTTGTCCACCTCGACCAGCACCGTGTGGTCGCCCTGAACGATCAGCGGGTTTTGCGGTTGGAAGGCGTGGCCGTTCGTCATGGCCCCGGACCATACGCGCCGGTTCGCCGCGGGCCAAGCCAAGCTTGCGAGACCAGCGCCCCGGCTTCGCCGTTCCCGACCCCGTTCGACCCACCTCCGCCCTTGCCAGGGGGCGCCGAACCTGTCTGCACCATCGCGTCCTGGTACCCGCGGTCTGCCGAGTATCGAGGGAGGAGCCTCCTGGCTCCATTTCGACCCGGCCCAGCACCCCCGCGGCGTCGTGCCGAAATTCCAGCATGGTCACGATCTTCACGGCGCGACGGTCAACTTCAAGTCGATCCGGCGGCAATGACCGCATTCGCGGCAATTGCCCTGCGTGTCCCAGGCTCGGCTGCCACAATCATGATCCCTGCTTCGGCACCTTCCCCGATATTGCCGGTCGGCATCGGCGAGAATCTGTTCGCGCACGGTCTCGAAGAACCGGATCAGGAATCCGCCGGAGCCGCTGGCGGGGTCGCAGATGACATCCCCTTCCTTCGGGTCCACCATGCGGACCATGAATTCGACGATACAGCGCGGGGTGAAGAACTGGCCGATCTCGCCACGGAAGGTGCGTCCGAGGAACCGTTCGAAGGCAATGCCCTTGGTATCCTGGAAGAGCAGGTCCAGCGGTTGGTCACCGGGGAGTTGCCTGAGGTAGTCTTCGGTGAAGCGGTTTGTGGGTGACGAAGAAGGGGGCGTTGGTGCTGCGGGCGTAGTTGTCGCCCTGAGCGTAGTCGGCCGGCTTGATCGTGACGTTCTCGGACTTGCACTCGACGATGATCAGCGGGGGTTTCTGGTCTTTCCTGTCCTGCACCGTGCGCCAAATGACGAAGTCGGCGCGCGCATGGCCGGTGCCCCGTCGGCCTGTGATCTCCTGTTCTTCGGCAATCTGGCCGAGCGCGAAGCCGTACTCGTTGAGAATCACATCGAGGAAAGTCTGCCGGACGAGTTCCTCCGCCGACAACGCTTTCATCGTGGCTATGCCTGACGGCGAATACACCGTATGGCTGGTGGCCAGTGATGCGGAGTGGGGCCCGCCGTTGTTCGAGGTCTGGGCGAACGGCCAGAAGAAGCTCGACGTGCAAATCCCTCGGGCCCGGTTCGTGTTTCTGGAACGCTTCCAGGCGCGTGCGAGCGCGGGGCGGCTTCAGATCGAGTTCAAGGGTCCGCACGGCTGGCTACTCAACGGCCTGGTGGTCGGCAAACCGGGACCGGAACTGGAGGCGATGATCTGCTGGGAACTGTGCCGCGAGGGCGTGGATGACTGCCGTTATGTTTGCACATCCACACGTGGATCGCCGTCCCGGAGGCGGAGTTGGCTCGGACGGCCTTCTTCTTCATGGACGATATTTCACTCCAGGCGATCGAAGAGCCGCCACTGTCCCTGAACACCCCTCTCGATGAATACTACGTGGAGGAGCCCATTCCGTGGAGCATCCAGGCGGGCACAGCCGGAGGCCAGGTCCAGGTCGAACTGAAACGGAACTGAGCAGGTTGTGCCACTCGATCCACGGGCACATCACTCCGCGACTGTACGGCTGCGGCCGTGGTTTTTGCTTGTGCGACGAGGGAGGCCGCAGTCCATGATCCGATCATGAGCACGGCTTGGCGGCGGTTGGTCACGGCGTCGGCAATGGCCCTTGTGGTGGTAAGCACCAAGGCCGCGCAGGACTACGGCAAAGTGGAGCTGCTGCGTGACCGGTGGGGCATCCCGCACGTGTTCTCCGATACCGATGAGGGGGCGATGTATGGCCTTGGCTTTGCGACGGCTCAAGAGCGCGGGTTCCAGATGACTTACGGCCTGCGCCTCATGCAGGGGCGGTTGGCGGAAATCCTGGGAGACCGACCACGCGGTGGCAGGAAAGAAACCGCCTTGGACAATGATCGACGGATGCGGACGTTTGGCTGGACGCGTGCCGCCTCGAGAATCGCCGCGAAACTGGACCCAGGCACGCGGGGCTTGCTGGAGGCGTACTGCGAGGGCGTGAACGCCAGTTTCGCGGCCCAACAGACGACGGACACGCTCCATCCCTTGTTCAAGCAGCTTGATGTGGCCCCGGAAAAGTGGACGCCGGCCGATTGCCTGCTGAGTTGGTGGCACGTGGCCCAGTACTTCGCCGGTGACGGCACCCGCGATCTGATGGTGTGGCGCAATCGCACGCAGCCGCCTCCCGGCGCCCCCGCGATCCCGATGCCCAGCGCCTCATGGGTGGATGACACCGCCGCCGTGGTGCAGCGGGAAGATGTGAGCCAGGAATGGCTTCGCGAGGTGGAGCGATTCTGCGCCACCGTGGGCCTTTCCGCGGGCGGGAGTGGCGGCGCTACGAACGACCCGCCCAAGTTCAGCCATGCGTGGGTGGTGGGAGGCAAGCGGACGACCACGGGTTCGGCGGTGCTGGTGAGCGATCCCCAGACGCCGGTGCGCAACCCGTCGCTTTGGATGGAGTTCCATGTCAAGGGCAAGACCTTCGATGCGCGGGGGGTGGGAATGCCCGGGAGCCCAGGTCTGCTGATCGGCTTCAACCGGCGCGTGGCGTGGGGGTTGACCGCGCTCGGCGCTGATCAAGCCGACCTCTTTCGACTGGAGACATCGGTCGAACATCCGGACGCGTACCGCTGGAACGGCCAGTGGTGCCCGATGGAGGTGCACACCGAGACGATCCTCGTGAAGGGCGGCGCGCCCACGACCTTGACCATCCGTGACACGCACCTGGGGCCGGTGGTTTCGGAGTTTGCTTTCCGGCAACCGGGTGACCCGGAAGTGGCCCTGAAGCGGGTGCCAGTCTGCGAGACGAACCACGACACGATCCAGGGCGTCTTCGCCATGATGCGCGCGTCGGACGCGAAGGCTTTTCATCAGGCTCTGCCCGATTGGCGGTTTCCGTCCGCCAATTGCGTTTACGGCGATGCGGATGGCCACATTGGATATTCGGTCCTGGGCGCGATCCCGGTGCGTGCCCCTTCTTCGGGCGAAGCCCGCGGCGGCGAGGCCCTGCCGGGAACGGGTGACGCGGATGATTGGCGCGGCTTTGTTCCGGCCGCCCTGGTGCCGCAGGTGGAAGGTCCGCGCTTGGGTTTCCTACTGAGCGCCAACCACCGGCCGATCGCTTCGTTCTACCCGGTTGGTTTGGGAACGAGTACTGGTTCGATGGGGGACACGATCCGCTCCTGGCGGTTGCGCGAGCGATTGTCAGGACGGGAACGATTCAGCCCGGCCGACGTCCGCGAGGTCCATTACGATACGGTCAACCCGGCCCGACGGGAGATTGTCCGGTTGGGATTGCACCTGCGCGCGACGCAGCCCGAGGTGTTGTCGGAGGCATCCCTGAAGGCCTTGGCCGCCCTCGAGAAATGGCTGGCGGCGGGCGCCAGCAGTGATCTCCGGTCCGAGCATGCCGACCTGGCCACGCGGCTCAGCACGTTCTTTCGGTTTGTGGTGACGCCGTTGGCGCGAAAGTACGGCGGGGGCGAATCCGGGCTCGCGAGGTTCCTCAAGGACGCCTCCTCGCGCATCAGCAAGGACCCGAAGGCGACGTTCGAATCCGACGAATGCCGATTCATCGACCGGGTGCTTTCGGAAGCCTGGAGCGCGGGGGGCGCTGCGGGAAGGAACGGAGCGCGTGCCCAAGCAACGCGAGTCGGCGCACCGAAACCCCCGTTGGGGTGGTTCGACAGTCTCGACGGGTTCGGCTCGCTCGATCCCGCCCAGGATGTTGCGACCCCCGGCATCACGTGTCTGGACGGGCAGACGATCCACTGCCAATCAGCCCAGTCTTACACGCAATGGGTTCCGCTGCACGACGTGGACTTGGCAGAAACGGTGTGCCCGATTGGGCACAGCGACCGGCCCGACAGTCGCTATCGCAGGAGTACGATGGAACTCTGGGCCACGGCGAAATTGCACCCGGCGCCGCTCAGCCGCCAGGTCGTTGAACGGATTACCGTCGAGCGCGCAACGCTTCGGCCGGGAACGGTGCCATCTTCCGCATCCGCTCCGCCCGAGCACGACCTTCCGGCCTCCAGCAGTGCTCCTCTGGACCTCCCTCGTGTGTGGGAGAAGCACAAGTCGGGCAAGGAATACGGCCAGTTCCAGTGGCGGATCGGCATGTTGACAGCCGTTCCTAGGGAAGGCCCGTTGAGGTGAGCATGACCTGCGGATCGTTGGCGGAACGTCGATGGGGCATCGCCCGGCGTGCGGTGATCGTGCTTGGCCTGAGCACGAACGCCGTCCTCTTCGCTGCAACCGATCCAGGCGCGCCACCACAAATCCCCGTGCTCCGATGGGAGGAGCGCTCGGATTGGGTCAATGTGAAGACCGACGTAGCGCCCGCAGCGGTTGGCGATGGACAGGCGGATGATACGGTCGCCATCCAGAAGGCCTTAGCCAACGTGCGCGACGGGTCGGTCCTCTACTTCCCGCCGGGCACTTACCGGTTCACGGCTCCGCTGGTGCTGAGGAACGCCACGGGAGCGAGATGGATCGGCGGACTCATCGTCGGGAATGGTCGCGAGACGAAGTGGTTCTGGGATGGCGCCCGCGGGGGGACGATGCTCCTGCTCGACGGTGTCGCGTATTCGAGATTCATCGGCCTGGAGCTGGATGGGCGAGGCTCGGCTGCCGTGGGATTCCAATACCAGGCCACGCAAGGATTTCAAACGGAAGTCAACGCCCCCGCCTGCCCTATCCGCAACGTACTGGACCAGGTCGGCAACAAGTGGAGTCTGCTGGTGCTCATGTCTCTGCAGGGGCGGCGGCGGCGTTTCATGGAGGTCAAACGGAGCATCGGCGACATCACGCAGCGCGTGCTCACCCAGACCCTGCGGCGCCTGGAGCGAGATGGTCACGTCAGCCGCCAAGTCTATCCCACGTCGCCGCCCACGGTCGAATACCGGCTCACCCCGACGGGGGAGTCGCTCCTCAAACCGATGGGGAAGTTGGTGCGGTGGGCCAACGTCCATTTCGGAGAGGTCGCAGTGCGGCAAAGCCGCAACCAACGCAACGGGAACCTCACGCACGTCCGGCGGCGACGCACGCCCCGGTCGCCGCGCTGCGCCGGCGCTGCTGCGCAGCGCTGGAGAATAGAAGTGCGGAAATCTTGCCGGAAATGCACGACTGTCACCAATTGCAGTGCAGAGAACCGACGCCTGTTTGACGCTTTATGCAATCCATCCGGGACGTCTGGAACCGCCCGTAGAGCATGAACCTGAGGCATTTGGCATCGATGCGACGATGGCCCGCGGTATTGGCTGTGTTGTTGTGGTTGGCGTCACCTGGTGTGATGTCTGCCGCTCAAGCGGCCACAAGCCTCTTCTACGACCCCGAGGTCGTTCAAACGATCCGCCTTGAGATTCAGCGTGAGGATTTGGATCGGCTACAGCGCGCCCTGCCCGAGCGTATCTACGTTCCAGGCACGTTCCGTTGGAACGATGTGGCGCTGTACCCCGTAGGGATCCGATACAAAGGCAACAGCTCCTCTCACCCCGACTCCCCGCACAAGCGCTCCTTCCTGGTCGACTTCGCGGAGTACATGAAGGGTCAACGATTTCTCGGGCTGCGCCATGTGGCTTTGGACAACGGCATCCAGTTCGGCGGCCTCTTCAGTGAGCGGCTGATCACAGATGTTCTCCGCGAGTTGGGTGTGAAGGCCTCACGGTGCAACTATGCCCGCGTGCTCTTGAACGGGAAGCCGGTGGGTGTCTACGTGAACGTGGAGCGGATCGACCGTTCGTTCCTGGAAACCCATTTCGCCTCTGCCAGCGGACCTCTCTTCAAGGTGGACGAAGGCGGTCCGGGCGCCGATCTGCGCTATCAAGGCCATGACCCGGCCCTGTATCGGAAGGCCTTCGAGTTGCACGCGGGCGACGAGGCGCAGGGCTTCCGAGCGCTGGTGGAATTCATCCGCGCGATCGATCCGTCTGCGGGCGAGCCCAGGGAGTTGGGCCAGGTCCTCGATATCGATGCCTTTGTCAAGACGACGGTGGTCCTGCTCCTGGCCGGTGCGTTCGATCAGTACACGGGTTGGGGACCGCACAATTACTACCTCTACCTCAATCCCGCCGATCGGCTCTGGACGTATATTCCGTGGGACCTGGACGTCGGGTTCGCGGACCGCGCCTTTGGGCGCATCCCAGTCCTCGAAGGTTGGCATGCCGCCTGGCCAGCCCCGGTGCCAGGCCGTCCCCTGATGGAACGGTTGATCTCCGATCCGGTCCTGCTCAAGCATTGCCGTGGCTTGGCGCGGGTCATACTGGAGAAGTGGTTCCGACCGGAGGTGCTCATCCCCAAGCTCCGGAGGCTTCACGAGCAGATCCAGTCAGCGTTGCGGGAAGACCCGTACCCGGAGCGTAGGGTCACGGTGCGTTCCGACTCCGGAATCGAGGATGTCCTGGCGTCCATGGAGAAGTTCATTCGCGATCGCTATGCGCTGGCTCGGGCGCAACTCGACGCTCCCGGAGAGCGGCCTACTCCCCACCCGATTCAGTCGGGGCCGGACCACGAGGGCCCCAGGCCGGGTCCTCCCTCCGCGGATGCGCCGACCGATCTGCGAGCGGTGAGGGTCGGTGCGGCTGGGGTCAAACTTGAGTGGGTGGATCACGCCGAAGGCGAGATGGCCTTCATCGTCCAACGATGTCTCGGGGCGCAATGTACCGATTTCGTGAACGCGATCGGACTGGGCGGTGAAGACCTGACCAACGCCACGGACCCGAATGTGCAACCCGGTTTGACCTATCGCTATCGAGTGTATGCAGTGCGACCGACGCCCCAGGGACCTCGAGGCACCGGCGTGTCCAACGTGGAAACCATCAGCATCCCCGAGAACGACTCTCTGTCATTTCCTGAAAGTCGTGAAATGCCGCGCTGACAGCCAGCGGGCTCGCCTGGCAGCGTCGCTGGATGCAACGGCATCGCGTAGCGAGGCGCGCTTCAGACCTGACCAGATCCCCATTCTCATGGACAGTCCCCGTGTTTCCCCAATCCTCGTCCCCACGCCCCGCTTTCCAAAATCCTCGAATCTTTGCGCGAACACATGAGACTTGACTTGTCCACAACGAGTTTTGACCTTCGAGGAATTCTAGCAGGGTCCACCATGAACACTCGCATCCTTCGAGTTGCCCTCACCGCACTGGCGCTTGTCACCGTGACCGCACGTGCGACTGAGTTCCACATCTCACCCAGCGGCAACGACGCCAACCCCGGCACTAAGGACAAACCGTTCGCAGCGCCAGCCCGAGCGGTGGCGGCGGTTCGGACACTCGTGGCGGGCGGATTGAACAGGAACGTGCGCGTCGTGCTGCACGGCGGCACTTACGTGTTGCAGGCGCCGCTGGTCTTCACCTCTGCCGACTCGGGTTCCGCCGACTACGCCATCACGTACGCCGCAGCACCGGGAGAGACCGTGGTGATCAGCGGCGGTCGTCCGGTCACGGGCTGGAGGCCGACCGGCGGGTCGGAATGGACCGTCGAGTTGCCGGGCGTGAAGTCGGGCGAGTGGTTCTTCCGACAACTGATCGTCAATGACCAGCGAGCCGTCCGTGCCCGCTGGCCGGATGAGGACGGTGTGCTCCACATCGCCACCGTCGGCAACGAGGTCAGAGCGTTCACGTTTGATCGGGCGCTGCCGCCGGAGAACCTGGGCAGCCAGGACGCCGAACTGGTCGTCTATGAGAACTGGTCGGTCTCGCGCGCTCTGGTCGCTACCTCAGATGAACGCCAACTGGCGACCGCCACGGCCGTGGGTTGGATTGGACATGGCGACATGACCACAGCCAGCCCCGGCAAACCGGCGTTCATCGAGCATGCCCGTGCGGCACTGGATCAACCGGGGGAGTGGTTCCTCGACCGCCGCGCCGGCGCTTTGACCTACATCGCCCGCCCGGGCGAGACTCCCGCCCAGACCGTCGCCGTCGCCCCCGTCCTGACGCAGTTGGTGAAGATCGCCGGCACGAAAGAGAAGCCCGTCCGCAACCTGCGGTTCGAGGGATTGCGTTTCGAGCACACGGACTTCGCGCTGCCGGCGATCGGCTACTCGGAGATTCAGGCCGCGCACTTTGGCCCCAGCACCAAACTCCCGACTCAGGTCCAGCCGGTGGCGGTCGAGTGTGCCTATGCCGAGGATGTCCGGTTTGAACGCTGCCGCTTTGCGCACCTGAACAACTCGGGCATCGGATTTGGCCCCGGCTGTCGCCGCAACACCGTCAGCGGCTGTGTGATCGAGGATATCGGCGGCAACGGCGTGATGGTCGGCTGGCGGGGTACGGGCCGATTGCAGGGCGGAGCCGAAGGCACGCTCGACGCGGATTGGGGGGACCCGGCGGATGCCCCAGCGGGCAACACGATCGCCAACTGCGTGATCCGGCGTTGCGGCGCGGACAGTCGCGGCGCCGTGGGCGTCTGGGTAGCCTTCTCCGCCGACACGCGCGTGGCGCACAATGTCATCCACGACCTCCCGTACACGGGCGTGTCTGTCGGCTACCGCTGGGACACGACCCCCACCTCGCAGACCCGATGCGTCGTCGAGTCCAATCACATCTACGACGTCATGAAGAAACTCGCGGACGGTGGAGGCGTTTACACGCTGGGATTCCAGCCGGGAACTGTTCTGCGCGGGAACCTGATCCACGACGTCCACCGCAGCGCTCACGCTCACGGCGGCGCGCCCAATAACGGCTTCTTTATCGATGAGGGGAGCAAGGGTTTCCTGTTCGAGTCCAACGTGGTCCACAAGACCTCAGGCGAATCGGTGCGCTTCAACCAATGTCAGCGCGACTGGCACACGTGGAAGGGCAACGCCTTCGATGGCGACACCACCGCCGCCCGCATCACCGAGGTCACCGCCCGCGCCGGCCTGGAGCCCGAATACCGAGCCTTGCAGCCTCACCGCGGCACGATGCCGTAGGGCCAAAGGAACAGCAGGGCGGACGCCGACAATAAGACGGCGCCGAGTGGCGCTACTCGCCGCATCCGGACCTGCCACTTTGACTGCGGCAACCGCCTCTTCGGCCTGAGCAACCCCTGGGCTCCGAAACCAGCGGTTAAGGCAGAGCAACCCAGTCCGGAGACGCCGAAGAGACCTACCGCCACCTGACAAAACACAACGTAGCCAGCGGAGACCTGGGCCTTCTTGATGTCCTTTGGCGGATACTTCGCGCAGTGAACACGTCCGTCAGGAGCCGTCGTAGTCCCATGTAGGCATTCCAGGCATTCGCACGCGTGGGGGACGTAGTAATAGTCATCCATGTCCTTGACTGCCCAGATCAGCCCCATCGCAAACAAGCCGAACAGGCTGCCAACCCCCAGATAGACCAGACTCTTTAGCCGGCGTTTCCAGGAGTTCGCGGGGGGTTCAGTTCGCGTGGTCATCTCTCAAACTTTGGACTTGGTGTTCCCCGACGGCGTTCAGTGTTGAGTGTCCGGTCCGGGCTTCGAGCGGGCACGCCAGACAAAACATCGAGGGGTTTCCCCCGCCGTCATGCGCACGGGGACGCTTCTCCTGTCGAGGACGAGCTTCTTCCGCTACGCGCACGGCCAACCGGATGCGGGAGTCCACACGATTGCCGTCGGCTCCGCTATTTGCTGGATCATCCTCCAGTCAGTTCGCTCCCTTGACCCGGTGAACCGACCGTTCTAAGAAACAACCCCGTCGACTGTCATTCTGGATATGCGACTGTTCGGTTTCCTCGCTGCCATTGTGTGCACTGCGGCCTGGCTTCGTGGACAGGGAACCTCGGCGGGCTCGCCAGCAGACCCGGAGCGCATCTTGGCCGGCTTGAAACCCGATCAGGTCACTCGGCAGGTGTTGTGGTTGGTGAGCGGCCGTAAGGTCCAGGCACAGCCAGGCGATCCCTATGCCCAGCTCGTCGGACATTATTGGTTCGACGCTTACACCGTCTCGCCGCCGGGCTCCGAGCCAGGGCCTGCGTTTCCGTTGTGCATCAAGGCCCTGATCCCATACCAACGAGATCAGGACGAAGACCCCCTCGAGATGCAGGCGCGGTTCGCCTTCACCGGGGCGGGTGTGTGGCTGTTGGATCGAGTCCAGAGCCGCTTCCGCCGTGAAGGCTCCGGGTCCGCTGGGACTGTCACATCGCTGCCGACAGGCTCTGTGGATAACACCGCACTCCGTGAATTGGAGGAACTGGCGCGCCGCACGGAGGCCGCCGTGCAGGCTGTGAATCAAGCGCCCATCGGCGTGCGTAAGCAAATGGTGAGCGGCGGATGGGTTGACTTTCCACTTCAAGCGGCGTGGGCGGGGGGTCTCAGTCCCGCAGGGGAGAAGGATGAGCAAGCGTCAAGGGCGCGCATCGGGGTACTCCGAGCCCAACTGGGTGCGATTGACGGCCGACGAAACTGCTTGTCACCCTTCTTGACCGGGGCATAATACGCGCCCGATGGTTCGTAACGGTACAGGTTCTCACCGGCACGACGGAAAGGCGATGCGGTTGCTTATCCCGGCGGCTGTGGCGGATTGGTCTGCATTCGCGGACATCTCTGTGACAAGACACGGTGGCAAGCCTGAACTTTTGAGCCCAGGCAACATCGCGCAAAGCGTTGTATTGCAAGTTATTGTGCCAGAGTAGCTCAGCGGTAGAGCAGGGGACTCATAAGCCCTTGGTCGGGGGTTCAATTCCCTCCTCTGGCACCAGCCTCGCAGTCGCCTCATTCATGCATGGATAGCCAACCCATCCACCGCCCGCGGAACCTCGATTGGAAGCGCGCGGCGGCCCTGCTTTACGGGGACTGGGGCACGAGCAAGGCCTACGTCATCGGCCTGGCCTTCGCTGCCGCCGGCCATGCCTCGCTGCCCATCATTGGCGCGGTGTGCGTGCTGACTGCGCTGGTGGGATACAACTACATCCTTGTCTGCCGCCATTTCCCGGACGGAGGCGGCGTGTATTCAGCCGCGCGGGATCAGAGCCGACTGCTGGCGGTGATTGGCGCCCTGCTGCTGGTCGCCAATTTCCTGGTCACCGCCGCGTTGAGCTGCAACTCGGCGATGCACTATTTCGGGGTCTCGAAGGGGCACGTCGCGGCGGCGACGGTCCTGGTCATCCTGATTGTCGGCGGGATCAACTTCTTCGGCCCGAAACATACCGGCAGCCTCGCTGTGGGGCTGATGGTTCCGATGGTTGTGGTGGTGGTTGCGCTGATCCTGCTGAGCCTGCCCCATCTCAACACGGCGCACCTCGAACCGCCCAGTGGGGGGATCGCCCGCAACTGGCAGTTCTTTGTCGCGACGATTCTGGCGCTGAGCGGTGTCGAGGCGATCGCCAACCTGACCGGTGTGATGAAGCTCGACCCGGGCGCCACGATGGACAAGCCGTGCGTGTCCAAAACGGCCCGCAAAGCCATCCTGCCGGTCGCGGCCGAGGTTGTGCTGGGAACGGCCCTGCTGGGCTGGGCGATGCTTTCGTTGTCCGGCTCGCACGCGCCCGACCCCGTTGCACATCGCGATTACATGATGCGGTTTCTCGGGCAGGAGTACGGGACGCTGATGTTCAATGCGGCGGTCGGGAAGGCGATCGGCGCGGTCGTGGGTCTTGTGGTGGGCCTGCTGCTCTTGAGCGCGGTGAACACGGCGATCGCTGCCCAGATTGGCCTCGTCTACATGCTGGCGCGCGACGGCGAGATGCCGCGTTTCTTTGTCCGGTTGAACGCCTACGGCGTGCCGTGGTGGCCGTGGGCAATGGCGACATTGCTGCCAATCCTGATCGTTCTGGTCACCGGGGCCGACATTGAATCGCTTGCCAATCTCTATGCCATCGGCGTGGTGGGGGCGATCACGGTGAATCTGGGCTCGTGCACATTCAATCGCGCGCTCCGCCTGGCTTGGTACGAACGGGCGATCATGGGGGCGACCTTCCTCGTTCTGTTCGCCGTCGAGATCACCATTGCGAAGGTGAATCACGGCGCCCTCTTCTTCGCCATCTGCCTCTTGGGCCTAGGCCTGAGCCTTCGGACCATCACGCAGCGGCGGGCCGGGCTGCGGACGGTGACGGTGCGGCGGGAGATCGCCGCCCGAGTCGCGCCCGAGACCGCGCCTGAGTTCGAGCTTCAGCTCGAGACGGGACAGACTATCCTGGTTGCCGCGCGCGGGCTCACCCCGGTGCTCCGGTTCGCCCTCGAGGAGGCGCGGTTGCGTCAAGGGGCGCTCTATGTGCTTTACGTCAAGGAGTTGGCCGTGGCGATGCCCGGCCTGCTCCAAACCACCGAGCGCCCCCGCTGGCAGGACGATCCGGCGGCCGCCGCGATCATGAGCTCGATGCTGCACCTCGGGGCTCGCCACAACGTTCAGGTGGTTCCCCTCTACGCGGTCAGCGACGATCCGGCCAATTCCATTCTGGATCTGGCGGCCACGCTGGGCGTGGACATTCTGATGCTTGGTTCCCCGCAGAGACGCCGGTTGGTCCAGTTGCTCAAGGGGAATGTGGTGACTGAGGTTGCGCGGAACCTGCCCGAGAACATTCAGTTGGTCATCCACGGCTAACCCGCATATTTCTTAGCGCGTCTGTGCACATGGCAGTCAGACTTCGCAAGAGGACTGCTATGCGGGTTAGGGAAGCAAAACCGCGCCGGGTCCGAAAGCTGGAGAAATGCAACACACTGCTCCTATGGCAGAACCCCTTCTGAACCGAGAGGAGGCTCTTGGTTCCCTTTCCGGGCGCGGTTTTGCCACAGCCCGGATATGAGACTCCGCGAAGCCTTATGAAATACCCGGGCTAAGGAGGGGGGGCGCGTGACGCCTCACGCGGGGGGATTAGATGGGGCAATTCACTCCGTCGTGCTGGGATAGGATCCGGCGATATAATTCTCGAGTTGATCGATCTTGGCCTGCTGGGCGGTGATGATCCAGTTGACCAGGTCGCCGATCGAAAGAACACCCAGCACCTGGTTCTGCTCGACGACCGGCAGATGTCGGATGCGGTGCTCGGTCATCAGGCGCATGCAGTCCTCGACTGTGGCCTGGAGCGAGACAGGCACGATTTCACTCGAAAGCACCTCGCGCACCCGGGTCGTCCTCGAGTTCTTGCCCAGCAGCGCCACCTTGCGCGTGTAGTCGCGCTCGGAAAGGATCCCGACCAACGTCTCATCCTCCATGACCATCAGGGCGCCGACGTTTTTCTCAGCCAGCATGCTGATGGCATCGTAGACCATCGCATCGGGCGAGATCGACCACACGCCGTGGCCCTTTGCCTTGAGAAGCGCGTCGACTGTGCCTGTCATTCCCATGGTGCTTGGGCGCGAGGATTGATCCGCCGGCCGGAGAAGTCAAGCGCCGGGGAGGCCCAAATCCTCGCCTAAACTCACCACGAAGTCACGAAGGCCACAGAGCGGCTGAGCCGCTACCAAAACTCCGAGGCACGATCCCGCGGCGGCGCATGCGCGTCAACCTTAGGGTCTGCGCAAAAATTACTTCCGGTTTTGGCGGGAGCGCCACCGGGCCAGATGCGAGGCCCGAGGGAAGGAGTGTATCCGCTGAGATACTCGACCGACCGAGGAACGACGCAGATGGCCCGGTGCCGCCCCGCCCCGCAGGGCTGGGGGGCTTTGGCTCGCTGGCTTTGTTGCTCCTCAGTCACAGAGGTCAAGGCTATGCTCCTTCGTCGCGCCTCGCCAGCGAGCCAAATCCCCTCCAGCAAAATCGGAATTAATTTTTGCACAGACCCTTAGGTCGGCTAAAATGCGGACCTTGCACGGAAGCTGCCCGGGCACGAGCGTGTTCGATAGCGCGGAGTCCCGCGGCTGCGGGAGAGTGCGTGTGCCTCAGCACCGCTTTGGAATGGGAACGTACGGAGGACGGTCCTCGGAAAGCGGCGGTCAACCGCCGCACTCCAGACGCTTCGCGACCTCGGAGCCGAACTGATCAGAGGCGAACGCCACAACGAACACCGGCCCAAGGAGTTAGACACCCTCGACAGCGTTGCTCCGAGAAGCCACTCGGCGGCTTTGCTTAGGTTGACGCGTATGCGCGGCGGCGGGAGAGTCCCTGGATTGGTGACTGCGCCATTCCCAGACAGGGCCTCGTGGAACTCGGCCCTCCGAGATTCGTCGCCGGCTCCGGCAGATTCCGGGGCATAATAGCACGAAGGCGAGCGACGCGGCAGAATGGGCGCTTCGGCTATTGTCTATAGAACAGCAATTGGGCTCGCTCGGCACCATTTCTTCGTGTTCTTCGTGGTGAATCCCAGTCGTTCCCAAACAGCTAAGCCGATGATCGGGGGGAGGCTGGCAGGCCTTGAGGTGCGGGCGCGAGGAAGGAATCGGGTGGACGCAGGCTGGGGCGACGGGCTAAACTGCGATCAACACGATCACACACCCCAACCGCGCATTGTTTATGAGCAGCAATGTCACTCTGCTGGCGATCTTTGCCGAGAATCGCACGGGCCAACTGGCGCACGTAACCCGCATACTCGCCGATGCCGGGATCAACATACGGTGGGTCATCATTGCGAGCAGCGACGCCTTCGGGGTCGTGAAGCTGCTGGTGGACAACACCGACCTTGCCTATCGCAAGCTCAAGGAGGACGGCCTCCCCGTCTCGCGCGTCGAGGTGCTTGCGATCGAAGTCGACGACAAGCCAGGCGGGCTGCTCGATGTGGCCGACGCCCTCTCGCGAAGACGGATCAACATTGAGAATGCGTCCGGCTTCGTCGCGAACGGCCGGGCCGTGCTCCTGATTGAAGTCAAGGAACTGGAGCGGGCGCGTCAGGCGCTCGAGTCTGTTCCGTTGCGCCTCCTGAGCCAGGCGGAGACGCTGCGGCTCTAGCCCGCATGGTTCAAACCCCGACGGTGCACAGGGCGGTCAGACCTCGCACGAGGACTGCTATGCAGGCTAGAAAAGCAAAACCGCGCCAGGCTAGAGCGACTCCCTTTGTGGAATCTGTACCAAATGGGTCAAGTTCTTGCGCCGCGCAGCGGCGCCACTTGGCGAGGCGTCGGGTGCCGGTGATCGCGGGTGCCACCCAGCGGCCACGATTCGTTCACACGCCTCCTTGGTCAGAGACGAAGCCTCGCTAAAGGTCGGCGACGATGAACGGGGCGAATTCGGCCCGCAAGTGGGGTGGGATGCGCGCTTTGATCCGCGCCACATGGTCTTCGTAATTGCGCTCGATGACCTGTCCCACGGCGTGCAGACGGGACAGGACGCCGGCCTCGGCGTGCGGGATCTCGAGTTCGAGGTAATCGCGGACCGGGCGCAGCCGGGTGCTGAGTTCGGCCCAGAGGGCATCAAATCCGGCGCCGGTCCTTGCGGAGATGGCAACCGCCTGGGGGAATCGATCGATCCAACCCGAGACCGCGGCGCCGTCGTCGACACAATCGATCTTATTGAACACGAGCAGGACCGGTTTGGCACCCGCCCCGATCTCGGCGAGGACGTCGGTGACGGCCCGGATTTGGGCCTCGACCTGGGGATGACTGATGTCGATGACGTGGAGCAGAAGGTCGGCGTTGACGACTTCTTCAAGTGTCGCCTTGAAAGCCTCGACCAGGCGATGAGGGAGTTTGCGGATGAAGCCGACGGTGTCGGACACGAGCACGCTTTGATTGGTCGGCAGGCGGAGACGGCGCGTGGTGGGGTCGAGCGTGGCGAAGAGCTTGTCTTCCTCGAGAACTTCGGCGCCGGTGAGGGCATTGAAAAGGGTGGATTTGCCGGCATTGGTGTATCCGACGATCGAGGCCAGGGGCCATTGGCTGCGTTGTCGGCCTTGCCGTTGTGTCGTGCGCTGACGCCGCACGGATTCGAGGTCGGCCTTGAGCCGGTCAATTCGCTCCTGGACCTTGCGTCGATCCGTCTCGAGTTGGCTCTCGCCTTCACCCCCGCGCATGCCGATGCCGCCTTTCTGCCGGGAGAGGTGGGTCCAGAACCGGGTCAGGCGGGGAAGGAGATGTTCGAGTTGAGCCAACTCGACCTGCAGCTTGCCTTCGCGGGTCCGGGCGCGCCGGGCGAAGATGTCGAGAATCACATCCGTGCGATCGAGCACCTTGCAGTCGAAGATCCGCTCGAGATTGCGCGTCTGGGCGGGTGACAACTCGTCGTCAAAGACCACCGTGTCGATGCGTTCTGCACGGCAGCGTTCGGCCAGTTCCTCTGCCTTGCCCGAACCGATAAACGTGCCCGGGGTCGGGCGTTCGAGCTTCTGGACGCAGTCGCCGACCACGACGCCGCCCGCGGTGTCGGCGAGTTGGGCGAGTTCTTCGAGCGAGTCGCGCACGTCCCAAGTCCGCCGTGACTTCAGTTCCGCGCCGATGAGGAAGACCCTCTCGGTCCGTTTCTCCCGTGCCGTCGAATAAAGTGCTTTCAAGAGTTCTGTTCAGCCTGCGAACGCACAGCAGCATACTTGCTGCCCGGACGCCATGCAACTCGGGGGCGACACTCGGCAGCAATTCTGCCCATGAACCTCGGAGCCGTCCCGCATCGCGGGATGAGTCCGCGCCACCTCGCTCCGTCAAAGACGGGAATCAGCGCCGACTCACGTCGGCGGCTACAAGCCGGTTCACGGCCCCCGCGCGCGTCCGGAGGCGTGCGGGCAAATAATGCTAAGTCTTTCACAATTGGCGGCAAGCGGATGCGCCTGGTGTCGCCCGATGATTGGGGGTGTTCAACCGGTGATGCCGCTTCGAGTGAGGGGCGCGGGGTTGACAGTTGCGGCGCCCGCGCTCCGGCGCCGCCCCTGCCACGACGGCAAGAGCCGGTCGAGAACGACAGAGGGCTCCAGGTGAACCTGATATGACAACAGCAGTCGAGCACCGTCTGGCGGCGCGATCTCGCGAAGCCGGGACGGGTCATGGTGCTTGGGAGACCGCCTGCGGCTACGTGCGAAATTTCCTGAACAACCGGTTTGTTTACGTGGTGGTCTCGCCGCGCGCCCACGGCCTCTCGGTCGGGGTCAACATGAACCCGGACCGGCGCTGCAATTTCGACTGCGTCTATTGCGAGGTGAACCGGAGCAGCCCGCCGCGCGACAGTCAACTGGACGTGGGCATCATGGTCCAGGAACTGGACCGGACCCTTGGGCTTGCGCTCGATGGTCATCTGCACACGCTCCCGGGATTTCAGTCGCTGCCTCCGGAGCTCCTGCAGTTGCGGCACGTGGCTCTGAGCGGAGACGGCGAGCCGACGCTCTGTCCGAACTTCTGCGAGGCCGTCGAGGCCATCGTGCATCTGCGGGCCCTTTCGAAGTATCCGTTTTTCAAAATCGTTCTGACATCGAACGCGACCAGTCTGGACCACCCCGGCGTGCAGGCCGGACTTCACACCTTGACGCCCCAGGACGAAATGTGGCTGAAGCTGGATGCGGGCACGCGAGCATATTTCGACCGGATCGATCGCTCGACGGTCCCGTTCGAGAAGGTGCTCGAGAACATTCTCAAGCTCGGCCGGCAGCGCCCGATCGTGATTCAGAGTCTCTTCGCCCGGTTCAACGGCGAGGAACCGCCGTCCGCGGAGATCGATCAGTTCGTCGAGCGGTTGCGGGAACTCAAGGAAGCCGGAGCCCGGATCTCGCTGGTGCAGATCTACTCGGCGATGCGCCCCACGATGCATCCGGAATGCGGGCATCTGCCGCTCAAGACACTGTCGCGCATCGCCCACATCGTCCACACCGGCACCGGCCTGCAGGTCGAGGTGTACTGACGCATGCTGGCCCATCTCTGGCGTTGGGGCGGGTTCGTGAAGTTCTCGCACACGGTGTTTGCGCTGCCTTTTGCGCTGGCGGCGATGGCGGTCGCGGCGCGGGACCACCGCGGCTGGCCCGGCTGGCGCACGTTCGCCCTCATCCTCGCGGCCATGGTCTTCGCCCGCACCTGCGCCATGGCTTTCAATCGCGTCGCGGACCGGCGTTTCGACGCGGCCAATCCGCGCACAGCGGGGCGGCATTTGCCTGCCGGCACGGTGAGTCTGGCCGGGGCCCTCGCCCTTTGGGCGGTGAGCGCGGTTGGTTTCATCGGCGCCGCCTACCTGATCAATCGCCCGTGCTTCTATCTCTCCCCGGTGGCTCTGGTGGTGATTTGCTTCTATTCGTTGACGAAGCGGTTCACGGACTTCACCCACGTTTTTCTCGGCATCGCGTTGGCCCTCGCGCCGCTCGGGGCCTGGCTTGCGGTGACCGGCACGTTCGAGTTCCTGCCTGTGCGCGATGGCGCGGTGTCGATACGCCACAGCGCGCTGCTGGCGGTGTTGCTTGCCATTGCGGTGGTGTTTTGGCTGATCGGGTTCGACATCATCTACGCGCTGCAAGACTATGAGTTTGACCGATCTCACGGCCTGCACTCGCTGGTGGTGCGATGGGGGGTGAAGAACGCCCTCGGCGCCTCCTTCCTCTCGCACTTCATCATGTGGATGGTGCTGGCCGTGTTTGGTTTTCTGGCGCGCTTCTGGGCCGCCTACATGATCGGCCTGGGCATCATCGCCTTCTGTTTGGTGCTGGAACACTGGCTGGCACGCAAGCGCAGCCTCAAGTGGATCAACGTCGCCTTCTTCCGCCTGAACGCACTGATCAGCGCCGTGTTCCTCGTCGTCACCGTGGCCGAGGTCGCCTTTCCACGCTTCCGGTATCTGGCCCGCTGATCCGGCCGACTCTACTTGCTGAACCGGAAGTTGGCCAGATCGAAGTCCTGAATGACATAGGACTTCATTTCGAGACGGAGCTTGCCGGCCCGCTTGGCCTCCGTTTCGCCCCCCGCCTCGATGAAGTCGGCATAGCTGATGATCTCGGCCCGAATGAACCCCTTCTGCATGTCGGAGTGAATCGTGCCGGCGGCTTCCCAGGCGGTGGTCCCCAACCGCACCGGCCAGGCACGGTTCTCCTTGCCCCCGACCGTGAGGAAGGAGATCCAGCCGCCTTCGGCGAACGCCCGGAGCATGAGCGCGTCCGGTCGTTCGAGGTCCGATGCGTCGGCGACAATCACCGGTTTGTGCGTGTGGAAGCTGTGGGCGGCGACGGCTTCGAGTTCCTCCTTGCCAAGTCCCGCCTTGAACATCGTCCGCTCGCTCTCGAGTTCGGTTCGGATCTTCTCCAACACAACCCGTTCGGCGTCGGGCGGGTTGCGTCCGAGACGCGTTTCGACGAATTCGAGGTCGTGGAGGATGAGATCGGGAAACCGGTCGCGGTGGACGAGGATGGCATCAGCCTCGAGCGATTCGTCTTCTCCGACCAGGTCGACCTGGGCGTACGCCTTCTTCTTGGCCTCGACCAACTCGTGGGCCTTGTCCAGACGCGAATCCTTGAGGTTGTGTTTGCCCAGCGGCAGATCCGCCAGGCCGAACGCGCAAATCTTCATCGGCGATCATTAGCGTCTGCACCCTCCCGGTTTCAACTGGAATCCGTGGCGGTGTTGAATCCGGAAGGAGGCGCCATCCCCATTGCGGCGCGGGCCGGATCCGCTACATTCCCGCCCGATGACGGTCGAGCAAGTGATTGGGTTCGTCTTGGCGCTACTGATGATGGGAGTCGGGCTGGTCGGGTGCGTGGTGCCCGGACTGCCGGGCACGCCGCTGGTCCTGGGGGCGGCGGTTCTGCATCGCATCTACTTTGGCGCGTCGAGTGTGGGGAACGCGGCGCTGGCCTTGCTGGTGGGTCTTGCCCTGCTTGCGCTGCTGCTCGATTACCTGGCCAGCGTGGTCGGCGCGCGCACGCTTGGGGCCACCTGGCGCGGCATGGTTGGAGCCATCGTGGGTTTGGCGTGCGGGCTCCTGGTCGGACCCCTCGGCATCGTGGTCGGACCGTTCCTGGGGGCGACAGGCCTCGAGATGCTGTCCGGACGCGATATCAAGCAGGCGAGCCGGGCCGGCTTGGGCGCCTTTCTGGGCCTGCTGGTGGGCGGCATGGGCAAGATCGCCTGCTGCGTCGCGATGGTGGGGCTCTTCACCTTCAGCGTGGTCGCGGGCGCAATGCCGTGACGGGGGGCGCCAGTCAGCAACCCGGCGGAGTGCTCGAAGCTGGGTTCGAGATGGTCCATGCGAACGCAAACGATGCCCGTTGCCGGCGGCCGCAGCACTGACGCTCGACGCGCTAAGCACCTCTGATCACGAAAATGTCGGTTGCCGGATCGATCGAGAAGGTGGTGCCTTTGTCAGAATAGTCTCTCCTCAATTCCAGCCAGAGACCTTCGGACAGAAGTGTCACGAGGGTCTTGGCCACCTCACTCCCAATATCGAGTCTCAGTGAGACCGATGTGCCGACACGAAGACTCAGGTGGGTGTCCAGACGATCCTCTGCCGTCGAGAGGCCGAAGCCCAACGTAACCGGGGTGGCCAAGTCGTGGCGATGAACGTAGGCGCCGAAGCCACCCAGATCCATCGAGTCGCCGCCTTGGGCCGTGCGGTGGACACTCCAATTTCCAGTCTCCAACGCATGACGTGCCAGCAGCAGGCTGTGGATGATGCTGGATTTGCCGGAGCTGTTGGCGCCGAAGATGAGGGTGATCGGGCGGATGGGAATGGTCTGGATCTCGCCGAACGCTTTGAAATTCCCAATCGAAAGTGATGTCAGCATGGCAATGTTGCTCTGTGAGCGTTCAGTTCAACCGCGAAGGGACGCCAATGCACGCCAGCAAAGGTCCCGACAACCGCTGTTTCACTCGCGGCACTCGCATCTCTCATCTGCGTTCTGCTGTGTTTCATCCAGCGCGGGCACTATTCACCCTCTTCGCGGTCTCGTCGATTTCGGAGAACCCCTGATCCTCGCCTAATTTTCTGGAAAGGTGAAAAAAGTGTGTGTGGGCGCAGGTTTTCTGTTGACAATGAGCTATAGATATTCTATAGGTCATTCCGAATGGCTGCACGCTTGCCCCTCCAAGC
>JAKLFY010000219.1 GCA_022710935.1 Verrucomicrobiota bacterium | reverse complement strand
AGGCGATGCCGAAGATCGGCGAGCGGATTGCCCGGTTCCGGGAACGCATTCTGGAGCCGTGCGAATCGTTGACTCTCGCCGAGCAGGCGTTGCTGCTCCGTTACCCGACCGTGGACGAGTCGCCGATTTCCCCGGAGACGTTGCTGCGAGCGCACCGACCCGAAGACGAAGGCGACGACCTCTGGCTGACGATGAACCGCCTTCAGGAGTCGCTGCTACGGGGCGGATTGTCCGATGACCGGCGTGATCGGCGCGGCAAACTGCGCTCGGTCCGGCCGCTGCGGGGCATCGACTCCAAGGTCAGCGTCAATAAGGGACTCTGGAGCCTCGCAGAGCGGTTGGCCGACGGGAGACCGCTGACGACGGCGGAGAACGTCACGGTCACGGCGTGACCGGAACCCAAGCATGAACACGACCGCCAGTGATGGAGAAGAGCCGTCTCAGTGGGGCATCTATCACCGCGACCGGGAGTACGCCCGCGAGGTGGGTGATCCGTGTCTGGGGGTGGTGGAAGCCACCAGCAAGTCGGAAGCGGAAGCCGCGGCGCATCGCCAAGGCCTCCGCGGTCCGACCGGGCTTTGGGCGCACCCGTTGCAGAGGGGTTAGAAATGAAGGTTACACGGCTTTCGGGGGTTGTGCCTCAAAACAATCCTCACCCATTCTTCTGTCGCTTCACCGAGTCATGCGGTTGTGCCGCAAACAACCCACATCCTCTTTCGCAGAACGGACAAAACGCAAGAGCGACCAGTTTTTTCAGGGGTCTAAAGCATCTTGGCTGATTGCCATGGGCGACACGATGATGCGACGTTTCGCAACGGCTGCTGTAGGCAAGTGTAGGCAAGAATCTCCCGGGCTGTTTCGGCACAGCCTCGCCAACCATGGCGCAGAGGCCGTCAGCGCACCGGTAGCCGCCCTGCGGCAACTCGTTTGACCGGAGGCACGGTTCGGGAAGCACCGACGGCCGTTCTGTATCGGCCGCAGGACAGATCTTCGGACGGGCTGATCCAAATGTACGCGTATCAAGTCGTGCGCCGCGCGCAGCGTACCGTGAATCCAGATGCAATCGTCGCCACGCACAACCGCTAGGTTGGTCGGAATCGAACCACACGCGGTGGTTTTCCGGGACAAAGTGGCACAACCGGCGCCGCTACCCAAGCGTAACAGGCCAGCACTGGCGCGTACTGCCCCAGTACGGGGTCATTACCCATCCAGCGGGCTGCGCACGCCCAAACCTGGCCTGCGCATCACGTGGGTGTAGATTTGCGTTGTCGTCACGTCCTTGTGTCCGAGGAGCTCCTGCACGGTGCGGATGTCCGTTCCGCTTTCCAGCAGATGCGTGGCAAACGAATGGCGCAGCACGTGCGGCGTGACGCGCTTGTCCAATCGGGCTCGGCGTGCGGCCTGCCGGATTGTGTGTTGGAAGGTGGCGTCGAGCACGTGATGCCGGCGACGCAACCCCGTGCGCGGATCGTTCATCAGTTGGCGCGAGGGGAAGAACCACTGCCACTCCCAGGCCTTGCCGGCGTTGGGGTACTTGCGCTCCAGGCCTTCCGGCAGCCAGACTCCTGGAACGTCCTGGTGCTGGTCTTCGGTGTGGAGCCCACGGAGGCGTTCCCGATGGGTGCGCAGCCCCTCGACCAGCAATTCAGGCAAGACCGTCACCCGGTCCCTGCCGCCCTTGCCGGCGCGGACGATGAGTTGGCGCCGCTCCAGGTCCAGGTCTTTGACCCGCAGGCAGAGCAATTCCGTCAAACGCAACCCGCTGCCATACATGAGCTCGGCCATGAGTCGCGGAACCCCTTCCAGGGCTGAGAAGAGCCGCTGGCATTCCTCCCGCGTGAGCACCACCGGGACGCGCATCACCTTGCGCGCACGCGTGAAATTGCCAAAATCGCCCAGTGGGCGATGCAAGGCCTCGCGCAAGAGAAAGACCAGGGCGTTCAAAGCCTGCTTCTGCGCCGAGGCCGAAGCCCGTTGCCGGACGGCGAGGTCCGAGAGGAACTCCTTGACCTCCGGGTGGGCCGCCTGCTCCCACCGGCCGCCGCGGGCTTCCAGCCAGCGCACAAAGCGTTTGGCCCACTCGCGATACGCTTGCTCGGTGCGCCAGGCATAATGCCGCGTGCGCAACTCCCGAATGATGAGCCGTTCCCATTCCGCCCGGCCCAGGTCAGCCGCCCCGAGGGTCGGTACTCCCGTGAGCACCGGGCCGGCCCGGGCGCTGAAGTCGGCAGGCGGGTGGGCCGAGGGGTCGGTCGGCGGGTGTCGTTGCCGACCGGCCTCGCGGAAGAACCAGTTCAGAGCCTCTTGCCACTGAAGGCGATCGGGCTCGCTCAACACCCGTTGGACTTGGCGGTCGCGGATGAACTGCCGGGCGGCGGGGATGGTCGCAGCCTGACGGGTCTGTTTGCAGAAGCGCAAGAACTCCAGCACGACGGTACGGTACTGGCTGCGGGTGGACTGCGGCAAATCAGTTTGCTGGAGCACGTGAAACCAGTCGGGGAACCAGACTGTGCGCGGGGCTCGTGTGCGGGGTTGGGCGTTCATAACGCCTGGCGTAAAGACAAAGTCACTTTGTCCTTTGTCTGGGCGACGGGACAAGCCCAAAGTTCGGGAAGGATGGGGGGCGCTGGCCGAGGTCTCGGTGCGCAAGTCGTTGGGATTGTGCTTGCCACGAGCGCACCCTGCGGCCTATTATCCCTGCGGATGGTGAGCCAGGATCGACTTTGTCATTTGCCGATGACTTCATCCCAACAATACTGTTCGGCGGCAGTCACGCTCCCCGCCACATCGGGCAGCAAATGAACAAGCCTCTCGCATTTGTGTGCGCCTGCATTTCGGGGCTTGGCCTGCTGGTGCTCTCGCGCTCGATTTACTGCACCGTGGTTTATGGCCACGGCGATTTCGAGGCGGGGAACTTCCACCGATGCGTGTATTCGACCGAGCGCGACCCAACGACCGGAACGATTCGCAGAGACTGGGATACACGGTGGGACTTGGTTTCGAGTACAGACGGTTCGCCGCTGGCGCAGGTTCTCGATATGTGGATTCTTGGTTTTGGGTTGGTCGTCTTGGGAGCAGGCATCTATGCCGCCGAGTGGTCGAGTCGCGGTCGGCAGCAGGGCTTCTGAGCGCGAGACAAGCGATGAAGAGAACGCCGAACCAGTCGCTCCACCGAACCGCCGCCGAGCGTCTCCGTTTCGGCTGCGTGGGGTCTCTCGTACGCCGGATTGGCTGCCGGCGCCCGTGGTCAGCGGCGGTCGGTGAGCTTTGTCGTTCGGCGGCATTGCGCCTCGTGACGATTCACACCCGCAAGAGTCAAAAGAGAAATGACACAACGCTATGAAGAAGGTCACACTTATCCTGATTACACTCACGTTCGCCTTCGCGTGCCTCAGCCTCTGGGCTATGCTCACCGCGCTGGGTAAGGTTGCAGCCAACAGTTCACTGGCGCTGCCAGCTTTTTCCGCCCTATTTGTGGGGCTTCGTGCCTGGCTTCTCCTGCTCCCGATTCCAGCGGTCGGCTACTGCCTCTATGCGATGTTCTCCTGCCACCCGACCGAGCAGAGCCCCACCACATTCCTGGCTTGGACCATGAGCGTGCTCTGCTTGGTCTTCTTCCCTGTGCTCATCGCAGTGTTTTTGCCCAGCCTTAAGCTGATGGAGCAGCTGAAGTGAGACAACAGCATGACTGAAAGGCCGAACAAAATCACTGGAGCGAACAGCCGCCCCGCTTCGCCGTTCGAGAGTCGCGGGCTTCGGCGACGCGCTCGGGTGTTCGAGAGTCCCGGACGTCACCACGGCGGGGCGGCTGTCGCTCAGTTCTGGCGTT
>JAKLFY010000218.1 GCA_022710935.1 Verrucomicrobiota bacterium | reverse complement strand
GGTGCGCAATGCCTCCACATCCAATAGGCCAACGTGTCCTTGCGGCAGACCTGCGTAAGCACGAGGAAGCGTCGGATTCCGGTCTGGCGGGGTTTTTGGCGACGTCGGGGCGGCGCGGGTCTCAGGGCGGCAGTGCGGTTTGTTCGGGGAGGGCGGCTTGGAAATTCCAGGGCATCCAGCACTGCGGATTGGCTTTGGCGGTGGCCGCGTTTCGGACTACCGCGAGCAGGTATTCAAAGGGATTGACCACGTTGGCTCGACAGGTTTCCACCAAACTCATGAAGGTATCACCCACCCGAGCCCCTCGGAGGGTTCGATAGTGCAGGCTGTTCTTCCGGTGCAGGATGCACCGCTTTAAGATCCGCTCGGCTTCGTTGTTGTCGAGCGGAGCCCCGGGGATCCGCAGGAACTGCGTCAGTTGCGTCCAGCGCTTCTGCATATACGCGATGGCTCCACCCAGGCCCGAGTTGGGCTCCACCTTCCGGCCATCGATCTGTTCGGTGAGCCACGCCCCAAGCTCTTCCATCACTGGTTGACTGTGGGTTTGATGCGCCGCGAGCCGTTGCTCCGGGGTGAGTCCCGCGGCTTTGGCCTGGGCTTCCACCCGGTAGATGGCCGAGAAGCTTTCCACCACTTTTCGGCATTCCTCGGGAAAGGAGCTTTCCAGTTCCACGAAGTTGCGTCTGGCGTGCACATTGCACTGGCACTCGACCCTCGCTGGCCCTTTGGGATCGTTCTGCGCCAGGCCGTCGCACATATGCAGCGGAGCCGGCCATTGCTGTCCCCGATGAGCGAGCACACCCGCCAGGTTTTCCCCGGCATGGTTGCGGCCAGTGAAGAAAAGGCTTACGCCATGGTCCCCAGGCCTGCCCACGATCCCGGAGGTGAAGATGCCCGTTCGCCGGGGATCTTTCTCGCTCTGGATTTGCTTTCGCAAAGCTCCCACCCGCATTCCGGTGTCATCGCTGAAGAGGACCGGAGCCTGGGCCGCCTCTTTGATGAGCTGTTCAAACACCGGCTCCAGACTCGCAGCCACTCGCTTCACTTGTTCCCATTGAACCGAGGCGGGCAAGGGAACTCCCAGGCTCTTCTGCAATCGCTCCAGCCGATAGAAGGGCATGCCGCTACCATAACGCATCAGGCCCACCATCACGCCCACGCTCTCATCATACTTTTGTGTCCCGGCCTCGGGGGGTGTCGCCGCCGTGAATACCTTGCCGCAGGTGTCACAGCGCAGTTGCTCCAGCTCATGGATCAATGCTCCCACCGGAGGTTGAGCCGTCACGTGGATGGCCACCGCCGGTTGCTTCTGCCGCCTCACCCTGCCTTGAGCGCACTCCGGGCACCGGTGTCCGGGTCTGAGGGTGGAGTGGGTGACCCGGACCCTGCGGGCGGCCGTGTAACATCGATGCGAATTGCGGCCATGACCTCTGGCCCTGGCGGGCGGCGGATCCTGGGGAGCTTTGCCGCACACGTTGCGGGCGCTTTCGGTGGTGGAGCCGAAGCAAAGCTGACGCAGTTTGGCGATCGAGAGGTTCTTCATCTCTAAAAGAGCCAAAAGCCAGCTCACCAGCTCCAGGATCCGTTCCAGGCGCTCACGATGCGCGGCGGGCAGCAGGACGCCCACCTCCGCCAGAAAGGCCCGGCGCTCGGCTTGGGCACCCACCAGTTGCTTGAGTTCCTGGGCCTGGCTCATGGCGCGAGGAGCTTCCGGCGAAAGTCTTTGTTCAACGGATACACCCACAGTTCCTTGATCGAGGTCCGGGCTCCGCTCCTGGATTTGGTTCCCCGTCCCTCCGAGCGTCCGACACACTGCCAGTTGGCGGCCCGGTAAGAGGTGCCTTTAAAGCGTTCGACATCCACGAAGCTCTCCAGCAAATGAATCGGATGATGGTAAAGGGCCTGCCAGTCGGCGCTGATCCGACGGGCGATCCGTCCCAGCAGATGACTGGCCAGGTGCGGCACCTTGACCCAGGGAGCGATGAGATATCGGCTGTTGTAGGCGATGAAATGCAGGTGGTGGGCATAGGCTTTTCGGGGAGCTCCCACGAACCGATCCCGCAGCGTGAGCTTGAGAGGACCCGAGTTCCAAGCCTGGCAGGCCACCGGACGCTCGCCCAAAAAAATCAGATACTTCAGGTGCTCGCCCACCGGGCGGCTGAAGCCCAGGTAGTGGTACTGGTTGACCAGATAATTAAAGAGGCGCTCGCCTTGAGTCCGGCGAACCAACCGGATCTCCAAAGGCCCCAGGGACGCCAGCGGTCCCTCGATGGGAGCGGTGTTGCAGGGGGCCACTGCCGCCACGCGCCGATGCGTGATCGCGTTGTTGGGGGGAGTCTGCCGTTGGGGCGGCAGTTCGATGTGCCCGCCCCGATGCAACGCCAGCATCAGTCCCCGGCAGACCATGTCGCGTGGTTGACCGTTGGGCTGAACCCACTGCCAGGCTTCACAGACTTTGACCGAGAGCCGGCGCCGGCTCAGACCCGGGTTCCGGGCGATGAGGTCCCGCAGAAAAGTGACCTCGGCAGGACCAATGCGACGCCCGCGAAAACTCAGCAACACTTCGGACATGCCCCCAAGTTTAGCGGGCGCAAAATGGAACGCTATCTTTTTTTGCGGAAATCTTTAACCGCCCTCAGGGCTCGGCCGCCAGGACCAGCGGACGCCACAGCGGAGCCGTGTCGGCTTTGGCGGGATCCCCGTTCCACAACAGCAACTGCAACTGGTGGGCTTGCAAACGCAGACTGGGCCCTTCCTGCCCTTTGGGCCACCAGTTAAACCGCCCCGCCGACAAACGCTTCTGACAGAGAAAAAATCCCTGGCCATCGTAAACCAGGAGTTTCAGCGATTTGCCGTTACGCGAACCAAAAATGAAAACCGCGCCACTCATCGGGTCGGTTTGCAGCCGCTGCCGGCACACCGCGGCCAGACCGTCTATCCCCTTGCGGAAGTCGACCGGCTCGACGGCCACCAGCAGCCGCATTTGCGGCATCACCGCAATCACAGTCCTGGCCTCCAGAACGCTTGTGCCAGGGGCAGCACCTCAGCCAGGTGTCCGGCAGCTACCTTGAGGCTGAGCTTACGGCCCATGCCATCTTCCAACTCCACCAGATGCTCGGCCTGCCGCGCCGGCAAGGAGGGCAACTCGAGAAAACTCGGACGCTCTGCGGACCTGACTTTGGAGGTCGGTTTGTTAATCCCCAACGCCCGACGCTCCAACCCGCGGTAGTCGATCCGCAAAATCCGTTGCACCGGCGAGACTCCGTAAACCTTGGCCATCGCGATCGCCGCCTCCCATAAGGGCTCAGGCAGCTTCTCGTTGCTGCCTTTGTGCTTTCGCCACTCCTCCACCTGCTGGCGTAGCGGTTCGATCCGGCTTTTAAGTTCCTCGTGTCGCTCTCGTGTAATCGCATTCATCGTTTTTACCTGCCGTGAATGCTACGCCCCCCTCCGCAACCCGCTCACGCATGTTTGCCGAAGCAACACAGTTGTTCCTGACTTAAATTCTCGCGCGCCGCTTTCGTGTAAACGTAGAGTAGCACCATCGTATCCTGCCCTGACAGGTGCAAATAGATCACCCTGGGCCCGCTGCTTTTTCCACGTCCGGGCAAACGCATCCGCACCTTTCGCAGCCCTCCCGAGTGGGGAATTGCGTCGCCCCGATCGGGCTCAACTAACAATTCTTTTTGAAAGCGCCCGTAGGTGGCATCGTCTGCGGGATGCCGCCGAGATCATAAAAAAGCAATTTAAAGCATGAAACGAAATGAAATTGAATTCGATGCAGAAGCACTCGTCGGGAGCGTCGACGCCTTTGCGGCTCATGTGCAGGGCAAGAGGAAGTTGACCCTTCGGACGCATCAAGTGCCTCGGCCCAAGCCGATCGCACCCATGACTCCCGAAGGCATCGCTGCCCTGCGCCAAAAGCTTAACGTCAGCCAGGCGGTCTTTGCCGA
>JAKLFY010000217.1 GCA_022710935.1 Verrucomicrobiota bacterium | reverse complement strand
TCTGGGCGTGCGCCATGCCGATGCCGCCCAATGCGAACCCGGTGATCAGCAGCGCCTGCATGAAACGGCGCGTACGGATGCTCAGAGACGCTCTCAACATGGCCTGCTCCCAGCGAAAGACGTGGAATTCCAAGAGCCCGATGGGGCACCGCAGACTGTATCGGCTTGGTGGAAGCGGTACTTTGCGATGGATCGAAGTACGCAGAGTCAAGGGCTACCGAGCGAACCTCTGTCCGCTCTCATGGGATGCTGAAAGACGGATGTCGCAAGTCGGCGTGGGCCGCTTCGGGTCGCGCTGTTAGCGCGTCTCGAGAGACTCGACCCGGCCAGGAGCGGCCATCAGGCGCGCTTGCTTCAAAGCGGTCGTTGCCGTGCCCCTTTCCGAAGATCGTCTGCGCGATTGGCGGCATCGCCGCCACTTCGCACACGCCAATTCCTGGGGCTCGTCCTTGACCAGTTGCGGAACGCCCGAGAAAAGACCGCGGCATCCGCAAAGTGCAGCGCCGCGGCAATCTCCGAGAGCGGAAGTTGTGTGTTCTCCAGAAGTTGCTTCGCCAGCTCGAAGCGCGTCTCACTGACGAGCTGCTTTAGGCTGGTCCCCTCGGCGGACAGCCGCTTGCGCAGCGTCCGCTCGTGTACGCCGAACAGCAGAGCCACGCTCTCTGCCGACGACGTTCCGCTCAGCACCATCTGTTGGAGCGCGCCCCGAACGACGTCGGCGAAGCCCATACCGCTGGTTGCACGCGCCTGATGGATGGCCAGCATGATCACGTCGTGGCGGTTGGAATCTGCGCCGGGGATGGCGTGGTCGAGCCACGATGCCGCGAACACAATGCCGGACACCTCGGCGTCGAATCGAACGCTGGGACCGAGCAGGCGACGATAAGGTCGCGCATCCTTCGGCCGAGCGTGGGCGAACTGGACGTGCGCTGGCTTCCATGCGGGGCCGCAGATCGCCTTCAGCATCCTGTACCCGATGGCAATGGCGGCGTCGTAAAGATGCTCGGTGCCGGGCGTGCCGTGTCGATAGACGGAGTAGCCGAGGAGCACATAGGAAGCATCCAGGCTGAGCAGTATCGGAACGGCCCCGCGATCCTGAAGGTAGAAATGCAGAAGTAGGGCTCGCAGCGCATCGCCAACTGTGGCCGAGTTGCGCATTAGGTATCCGATGGCGCCGAGGCCATCCAGTTCGAAGCACTCGCCGACGAGCAGGCCAAAGTGGCTGCAGCCCGTCGCCGTCGAGCACTCCCCGAGCAGGCGCCCAAGCGCGTCGAAGGCGATCCGGTTGTCGGGATCCTTGAAGGCGCGAAGCGGTACTCCGGCCCGCACGAACGGAATCCTCGGTGGGACCGCGAACTTCCTCAATACGTCCGGAATCGCGGCGACAGGACCGATCCTGACTTCGCCATCGCCGGTAGCGGACAGAAGCTTGCGCGGCGCCAGTTCCGGGACTGCGTTGTCTCCGCCGTGGGCGCGCGCGGGGCGCCGCCTCTTGGCGGACGAGCCGTCGGCGACAGGATCGGTTGATCTAGCCATCCGGCGAGCTCCTGTTGGGCCAGATCGGAGCTGATCATTGTAGGTGGACGCTTCTCCGACCGGGTCAGCGGCAGGGCCGGATTTGCAAAATGCGATTCGGGAAGGTCTGTTAGCGTCGCGCCCCTGTTTTCGCCGTTACGGTGCGCACCCATCGCGCAACAGGAGAAGAACATGACGAGACATGCACTGCTGGGCGCGATTCTCGCCGTCGCGCTCGCCGCGACGGCTTCCGCACAGACGTTCAAGATGACGACGCCCATCGCACCGGGCGTAGCCGTCCCGGACAGGATCGAGTCGTCCATCGGGACCTTGAACCTGAACTATGGCTACCCGTCGGCCGAAACCGCGGAAAAGATCTACGACAACCTGGACCGCTCGCGGGCGCTGCAGGCCTACCTGCTGGCGATCCCCATCGTCAACCAGGCGGGCATGCGCGATTCAATTCGCAAGTTCGGCCCCGACAACCAGACCGACGTCATCTGGGAAGACCTTGTCGATCCGAGGACCGTGGAACTGACGGCGAACGACAACACCATCTACAACTTCATCTGGCTGGACACCAGCAAGGGACCGCTGGTGGCCGAGATCCCGCCCAAGGTGCTCGGGCTGGTCAACGACTTCTGGTACAAATGGGTGGCCGATGTCGGCATCACCGGAGCCGACAAGGGCGAGGGCGGCAAGTACCTCGTGCTGCCACCCGGATACAAGGGCGACATCCCCGCGGGGTACCACGTCATCCGGCCCAGCACGTTCGGCAACTGGCTCGTCTTCCGCGCGTTCCTCGTGGACGGTTCGACGCGGCCCGGCGTCGAATCAGTGAAGAAGAACCTGCGGATCTATCGCCTCGCCGATGCCGCCAACCCGCCGCCGATGAAGTTCGTCAATGGCTCGGGGATTCCGGCGAACTTCGTCGCGCCGGGTGACTACTCGTTCTGGACCCTGTTGAACCAAGTCATCCAGGAGGAGCCCGCGGGGGGGTCCGATCCAACCACGTTGGGCCTGTTTGCCTCGATCGGCATCGTCAAGGGACAGCCCTTCAATCCCGATGAGCGGATGAAGAAGATCCTGACCGACGCCGCGAACATCGGCGCCGTGACCGCGCGGACCATCGCCTTCAAGATCCGCTCGAAGGAGGCGTACTTCTATCCGAACAGCGCGTGGCGCCTGCCCTTCTTCGGTGGCTACAAGTTCGAAGTAGCGCCCGGTGTCAGCAACCTGGACGGCGCGGCCTTCTACTATTACTTCGCCACCGGCGTCACACCCGCGATGGAGGAGAAGATGGTGGGCCGGGGATCGCAATACCCCTGGTCGGTGCAGGACGCGAAGGGCAATCCCTTCGATGGCGGCAAGACCTACAAGCTGCGCCTGCCCCCGAACGTCCCGGTCAAGGACTTCTGGTCGGTCATCGTCTACGACAACCAGACTCGCTCGATGGTGCAGACCGACCAGAAGGCCCCGAGCGTCAGCAGCCAGGACAAGGGGGTCAAGGTCAATGCGGACGGATCGGTGGATGTCTACTTCGGACCCAAGGCACCGAAGGGCATGGAGAACAACTGGGTGCAGACGATTCCAGGCAAGGGCTGGTTCATGATCCTGCGCCTGTACGGTCCACTGGAGCCGTGGTTCAACAAGACGTGGCGCCCCGGAGAAATCGAGTTGCAGCCCTGATCCCGGTACCGCGACACCTTCGAAGGCGCCTCGGCGCCCGTTCCTCATTGCGGGCGCATGGTTACTGCGCCGGGCGCAGCGGCAAATGACTGCTTTCGGTTCGCAGCAATGTCTGCAACGGGTCGAGCGCAGTCAGTCGCCCGTCCAGATCGAAAGCCTTCAACCTGCCCGACGCGGTCGTCGGTCTGCTCCAGCCGATTCAGGCGGGGAACACCCCCGTCGAGAGGTAGCGATCGCCGCGGTCGCAGACGATGAACACGATGGTGGCGTTCTCGACTTCGGCGGCGATGCGCAGCGCGATCACGCAGGCCCCGGCGGCGCTGATGCCGCAGAAGATGCCCTCCTCGGCCGCCATCCGCCGCGCCATGGCTTCGGCCTCGGCCTGGCTCACGGGCTCGATGCGGTCCACGCGACTCGCGTCGTAGATTCTTGGCAGGTAGGCCTCAGGCCACTTGCGGATGCCGGGGATGCTCGAGCCTTCGGCCGGCTGCGCGCCCACGATTGCCACCTGCGGCGCCACTTCCTTGAGGTAGCGGCTCACGCCCATGATCGTGCCCGTGGTGCCCATCGCGCTCACGAAGTGGGTGATGCGGCCCGCCGTGTCGCGCCAGATCTCGGGGCCGGTGGTTTCAAAGTGGGCGCGCGGGTTGTCGGGGTTGGCAAACTGGTCGAGCACCCGGCCCTCGCCCGCGGCCTGCATCTTCAGGGCCAGGTCGCGGGCGTACTCCATGCCGCCCGCGCTCGCCGGC
>JAKLFY010000216.1 GCA_022710935.1 Verrucomicrobiota bacterium | reverse complement strand
CGTGTTGCTTCGGCAAGCTTGCGTAACCTTGCACCCGGTTCCCGCTAAGGTTCGCGGCGAACTATGGCAACGACATCAACGGCATCCCGGACCGAACCTCCGCAACTCCAACCGCTGGCCCAGCGTCTGAACGCCTGGCGATCCGCCCGGACCCGCGGCCAACGCATTCCGGACGAGCTCTGGAATGCCGCGGCCGACCTGGCCCGTGTTCACGGGCTCAGTCGCACGTCGTCGGCGCTGAAGCTCAGCTATTACGATTTGCAGCGCCGACTGGTGGCCGGCCGCAGGCCACGCCGGCGACGGCTGACGCCCGCGCCCTTCGTCGAAGTGGCGCCACCCGCTTTGGCTCCCGAGCTGGGCGAAGTGGGCACCGTCGAACTGGTCCAGGCCTCCGGCGCACGACTGACCCTGCGACTGCCCAACCCCAGCGCCTCCGACCTTCTGGCCCTGGTGCATCTGTTTTTGCGTCACCGTGCATGATCCGGATCACCCCGCACATGCGGATTCTGGTGGCGGTCGAGCCGGTGGATTTTCGCAATCATTCCGCGCCCCTGATTATTCCGAGTTCGGGCGGGAAAACCCCCAGGACCAAGGCCTTTCCCGCTGTTTGCGATTTGGCAACTCGGAATAATCAGAGACCTTGAAGAAAGGTCAGGAGTCGGTCCGTCGGGCAAAAGCGGCCCGTTCTCCCCTTGAACTGCTTGGTTTTGGCCAACGCCTGCTCCTTAAGCTGGAGGTTGGCATGGAGATAAACCTGGGTGGTTTCCATCGACTGATGGCCGAGCCACAGGGCGATGACCGAGCGGTCGATTCCGTGCTGAAGCAGGTCCATTGCAAGACTGTGCCTGAGCACATGGGGCGTTATTCGTTTTTGAGCCAGGGACGGGCATTTGCCCCGGGCAATGGCGACGTGCCTGGCGAGGATGTATGCCAGCCCGTCGTGGCTGAGAGGTTGGCCCCGGGCGTTGGGAAAGACGGGATCGGAGGGACCGAGGCCGAGTTCGCGCATCCAAGCCCGCAAGGAAACGACCGCGTCTTTGCGCAAAGGGGTACACCGCTCTCGACGACCCTTGCCCAAGCAACGCACATGGGCGCCACAGCCGAGAGCCACGTCTTGACAACGCAGACCGATTAACTCGGCTGCGCGCAGGCCTGTTTGTGCCGCCACGAGCAGCAACGTCCGGTCGCGCCGCCCGGTGCGGGTGGTCTGGTCGGGAGCTGCCAGGAGAGCCTCAATCTCGCTTCGCGTCAGAAAGTCAATTGGCCTGGTTCGCCGCCGTTTGCAGGGGATGGCCAAGACCCGCTGGGCCAGAGCGCCCAGGCTCGGTTCCTGAAGGGCAACATACCTGAAAAACGAGTGAATGGCAGCCAAGCGAATGTTGCGACTGGCGGCACCATTTTCGCGGTCTTTCTCCAGGTGGTTCAAGAACGAGCCGATAAAGGGCGCATCCAGATCCTGCGGCGTCAGCAGCGTGGGCGCTTTGCCGAGGCGCTCCTGAGCAAAAGCCAGGAGCAATCGAAACGTGTCGCGGTAGCTGGCCACCGTATGAGGGCTAGCGTGGAGTTCGGCCATCAACCGCTGGGTGAAGTAACCTTGAAGTAACGAGGGAAGACTGGCGTGAAGTTTCATGGCAGTGGCGCTCCTTTGCCGCGTTGCCAGCGCCGAGTCGCTTCCTGTAATAACTCGGGCGTGGCGGAAAGATACCAATACGTGCCGCTGACGTGCTGGTGCCCCAGATACGTGGCCAGTTCCGGCAAGTGGGCTTCCACGTCCTCACCGGTGCGATACCACTTGAGCATGGCCTTGATGGTAAAGCGGTGGCGCAGGTCGTGTATGCGAGGGCCGCGGCGATCGGTGGGACCTCGGAGCCCAATTTGCCGAGAGACCGTGGCAAACCAAATGCGCACCCAGTTGTCGTTCAGTCGCTCTCCCGTCTCGGTGACGAAGAAGCTCGGACTTCGAGGATGGGGGCAAACCCGATTGCGGAGGCGCTCAAAGCGCTGGAGCATGATGCAGGTGGAAGCATGGAGTGGTATCAATCGAACCCGGTCTCCTTTGGGATGCTGGATCGTGAGCAGCCCCTGGGACAGATTCACGTCCTGGCGGTTCAGAGCGGTGGCTTCGCCGATGCGCATGCCCGTTACCGCCACAAGCCCAAGCAGTGTCGAGAGTGTGGGCCCCTTGAGACCCTCGGCCGAAGGTAGCCGCCTGGCGGCTCGCACCAGGCGGACCACTTGCTGGTCGGTATAGAAGTAAGGCGGCGTCCGACGCTTGCGATACACCAACAAGCCGGCGGGTGGGACCTCCGTGCGTGCATCCAGGGTGCTCAGATACAGTGCAAAGTGCCGGACGATCTGGTATCGGCCTGCCAACGTGACGGGAAGAGCTCGGGTGGGCTGGGTCGCCCAGCGCACCGCCAAGGGCGCAGTCAGGTGGGAGGTTCGCTGCTCGCCGGCGAAACGAACGAACTGCCGGAGCAAGCAGTCGGCTTGGCGCAGCTTGAAGCCCAGGCTGCGCCGTAAGGTGAGGTAGTCCTGCAAATGCTGAGCCATGCTTTTCATTGAACACCTCCGGGCCAGGGCTGAGCCAGCGCGCGCAAGGCCTTTTGATCGACGCGGGCGTAAATCTCCGTCGTGTCGGTTCGTTGATGCCGCAGGATTTGACCGATTTGCGTGAGAGACGCGCCGCCACGCAGCATGCGGGTCGCCAGCGAGTGGCGCAGCAGGTGAGCACCTTTGTGGGGTGCACAGATCTGGGCACGGCCAAGCGCTCGTTCGACCACCGAAGCAATCGTCGAACTGGTCAAACCTTCATACGGGGCGAGCAGACGGACAAACACGCGACGACAGGAACAAGGAGGCCGCCCTTCTTTCAAATACGCCGCCATCGCACGGCCGACATCCGACGGCAGCGGCAATCGATCTTCCCGACCGCCCTTGCCTCGGATGAGCACTTCGCCCGAGGCCCACTTGATGTCATCCAGCGTGAGGTGTCGCACTTCGTGGGCCCGAAGGCCCAACCGGGCCAGCAGCAGCAATATCGCATAATCGCGCCGCCCGCCGATATTGCTCCGGTCGCAACTCTGGAGCAGTCGCTCGACCTGTCTCGGTTCCAAGAATCCTGGCAAATCCAAATGCCGCCAGTTCGCCACCGTCGGCACCGCCGCTCGCAAAGGACTCTTTAACCGGCCCTCCAGATAGAGGAAGTCCAGGAAGCTGCGTAAGGTAGTCGTAACCAACTGGGCATGATCCCGGCCCCGCTCCTGCACGGTCTGGAGCACAAATCGGCTCAGATCCCCAGGCTGAAGCGCGTCCAAGCGGAGCTTCTTGGACTGGGATCGCCCGGACAGAAACTCCCGCACCACGGGCAGGCGGTGGCCGATGGTGGTTTGGCTGAGGTCACGCTCCTGAGTCAAGTAGTCGGCATAACGCCGCGCCAGTCGTTCAACGGGATCGCACCGCGCCGGATCGGGCGCCTCACCGATGAGATGAGCCTCGCGGAGGGTGTGGAGCAGGAGTCGGCAGGTTCCCCGCTCGCCATGGTGAGAGCGAAGATGTTTCCGGCGGTGCTTTCGGAAAGCCTCGATCTGGTGCTCGTTAAGTTCCCGGAGGCTGAGCCCCTTGGCCGCGAGCCAATGGTTCAACTGAACCAGGATGCGAATGATGCCCTGACCGGAATACCGTGTGTATCCTTTGCGCACCAGCAGGCTGGCAAAGTCAGGCAGATGCGGGCCGAGCGGCCCACTACGGCACCGACACAGGAATTTAGGGTCTGAAAAAAAGTGCTCGATCATGAGTGTCCTTTCGTTGTCCGGCAGATCGTTGAACCTGCCGGGAAAAGGACACCCGGATTATTCCGAGTCGGAAATAACAAAAGACGAGGGATCTGAGCGGGAACAGCCCTCTGCGCGGCCCGAACTCGGAATAATCAGGGGCGCGGAATGATTGCGATTATTCCGAGCTCGGAATAATCGCAAGGGCATCGATGGC
>JAKLFY010000215.1 GCA_022710935.1 Verrucomicrobiota bacterium | reverse complement strand
CTGGCCACAACCCGCCAAGACAATGGGGAGGAGTGCGATACAGGCCAGGTGTTTCATCTCGAGGCCCTTCGCGTCATGATTACGTTCCTTTGCGTTCAGATTGAGGTCCGATGAGTAACGCGCAGTTTTGGCACCAAACGGATCAGTTTGGAGTGGGCAGGCTCGTTCCCCTGGCTACGCCCCACGAAAGCGGATGGCAGCCGGGGCGGGCGCTCACGCGTGTCTGCAGACCAGCGATCTGCCGGTTCTGCATCCCGCTCCCCGGGAATGCCAACATGAAGCCATTCAGCGCCAGGTTGTTGCGAGGTTCACCGTGCCACCCAAACCTCATCCTGACGAAGACCAGTGCGGTCAGTCACGGGTGGTTCGTTTGCTCTGTCAGATGCTCGCCACGGAGGTCCAAGGCAAAGCCTGGTTCGGCATCGAACCGAAGCAAAGAATACGAGCGTCGTCCCGATGAGGAGGCTTGCCGATAGCGCCACGCACGCCATCAAGATGCGGTCGCAGCTTTGCGAGCCACTTCAAGCACCACTGGTTTCGCGCGGGCGAAGGCGTCGCGCAGCTCCACCAACCCGAAGGGTTTCATCTGCGAAAACGCTTCAACGAGCTGTCCCTCGGTGATGCGATCGTGGCGGATCATGAATTCGGCGTCCGCCATGTCTTGCTCGTCGTTTCCGCGCATCATCTTCGTCAAAACCAGATCCACGGTGGCGGGTCGGAACAAGTCCAGGTGACTCAGTCGGAGGCGGGTGATGGGCACGATGTGCTCTGCCCAGTCGCGGCGCAGGAATACCTCGCTCTCCGGGAACAAATGGGTGATGTAGAGCCCCTCCGTTTTGAAGCGCTGATTGACCGCGTCGCGAGCATCCCAAAACCTTGAGTCACCCGCCAGGGCCTGGACCTGTGCGTCCGGAATGATAGCGTCCACATCGAAAGTCGCTGCCGCAACGGCGGGGGGATGGTCGAAGCCGAGCCACAAAGCGCTGCGGCCTTAAATGACAAGCTGGACCGTGTGGTCGAGGCCCTCGTCCAACGCCAGCAAGAGACGCTCCGGGTTGGCTGGCCCACCGCTCATGCAGCGACTTGACTTCGGGCACGAATCCACCGAATGAAGGTGCCGACTTTGCCACGATCAATGCCTGTCATTTCAACAAACCGAGTGGGGTGCGGCAGATGGTCGCGGTCGATCTCCGTCTCCGGCAGCGCGCTCAGTAGATCAGTCCAAAACGGGTTGCCGGGCTCAAACCGGCTCCCGCACAACGCGATGTAGCGGACGATGCCCGCGCAATTCTCGTCCACCGCCAAGGCCGCCACGTCAGCAGCCGACTCGTCTGCCGCTCCGAGCAGCGCAGCCGCCAGTCGGATATGGCGTGCTGTTGGCTGACGCGAAGGCGCTAGCAGCGCAATCGCCAGTTCAGCATTGGACAGCGGAACCCCCTCGGCAGTGCGCGCTAACGGACCGAGGTCCCGCTCGTAGTAACGGCAGCCTCGTGCCATGGCGAGGCGCTCCAAGTCGAGCGGCACGCTCAAGCCCAGCTCCCGAGCTTTGCTCAAGATTCGTGACCGAACTCCAGGATCTACCCCAGGCCGGCCCGCTTCTGTTGCTGTGCCCATGCAAGGAAATCTGCCATAAACGGACAGGGATGTAAACGCGCGGATTTCCCAGGCTGCCTGACGGGGGAAGATCGCCTGCCTCGGGGTCTGCAACGAGGAAGCCTTCTTCGACGAGATCAGTGTCATCCCGCAGACCCCCTGACCCAGACCCTCGCGCGGACGCGTCAAGGCACGCGGCCAGAACCAGTTGCCCTGGTCCGAGCCCTCACGCCGAGCGCCGGCTCTATCGGTTCGGTTTCTGCCACGGTGTCGCGCCACCACGCTGAATGTGTGCGCGCAGAACGGCGGCGAGCTCGTTGAAGACTCTCTTGTTCGTGGCTGCGAGATTGGTCTTCTCTTGTGGGTCGTCTTTCAGGTGGTAAAGCTCCAGGGGGCTGAAAGGGTTGTTTTGCATCAGCTTCCAATCGCCGCGGATGATCGCCTCGTAGCTCTTGCCGCCGTATTGCAGGCCGCCCTCCCGACGCACGAAGTAAAGGTCTCGCGCGAGGGCGGGCGTGCCGCCTTTAAGCGCGGGCAAGAGACTCACGGCGTCGAGCTCGGGCGACGGTTGTACGCCAGCCAACTGGAGGAATGTGGGGAACAGGTCGAACACCAGCCCAGCGTAATCGCTCCGGCTGCCGGGCCTGATCTGCGCGGGCCAGCGCACCATGAAGGGCACGCGCAGGCCACCATCGTAATGGTCCTGCTTGCCGCCGCGCCACGGGTCGTTGCTTTGCGCGTGGGGAAGCGAGCCGCCATTGTCGGCGCTCAAGACGAGCACCGTGTCCTGCTCCCTGCCGGTTTCCTTCAGTGCGGCGAGAACGCGGCCGATGCCGTCGTCCAGGTGCTCGACCAGACCCCTGATAAGCCGAGACATCGCCGTAGCCGAGATCGTCGGCGAGGATGATGAGAAGATTCGGCTGCGCAACGGTGAACGCGGAGGGGAGCGCGAGCACGAGCGTGAGGCTGCAGAGGAACGTCTTCATGGGAGAGGGGTCATGGGGCGTAATCCGCGCCCGTAAGGCTTCGCAGCACCGAGTCCTGCCAGGCGCGCAGTTTGGCCCTCAGTTGTTCAGCGCGGTCGCGTTGCTCTTCGATGAGGTTCATCTTCTCCGCCGGGTCGGCATCGATGTCGAAGAGTTCCTGTCTGAGCGCGCCATTGTTCTGGTCGTGCATGACGAGCTTGAGACGCCCCTCGATCATCGAGCGCGGACCACGGGTGTCGTCGGCGGTGAGCCCGGGATGGCGCCAGTTGATGAAGTTGCGCGAAGAGCAGGGTATTGTCGCGCAGCCCCTGCGTTGCCAGGTGCTTCCGCAAGTTGCCGACGGCGCGGTCGAGGGCAGTGATCTCGGCATAGCGCTCACGCAGCACCTCGCCCTGCGGACGCGTGACTTGGCCGCCGGTCTCGTTCGAGGTGAGTCTCACTGGCTTCGAGTATTTTCATTGTCTGAAACGGAACCGATCCAAAAGTCGTGCCACGGCGCGTAATCCTCTTGCGATCAGGCGCGTCACGGAAGCGCCCAGATCTCCCTCACTCGGTCGGTCTGAGTTTCTGTGCGGTGAACTGAAACACGGCGTACAGACAGTCATTGACGCCCAACACTTCCGGCATCCGCATCCAGACGTAAAGGCTCTTGCCTCCACGTCGCGCTCCGGCGCGATGCTCGATGTAAGCCATGCCATCACCGTGGCTCTTCCCGTCGGCGTCCTTGAGCCGAGCCAAAGACACGTAAAGGTCTTCTGGAGCCGCCTGCTCGCGCACGGCTGGCCGCCAGCGCCGGTCACCCGCACCGGGAAAAGAGACCGTCCGCGGCAGCCCTGGCAACAACTCGGTGTTCAGATGGAACGTCAGCACCGCGTCGAGCGGCGGCGTTTCCCATCCGCCAGTGACCGGAAGCCCCACGTCGCTGGCCACCGGCGCAGGCCGCCCCGTTGCGTCATCGTAGAAAAACGGGAACGGCAGGCTCGGTATCGCCACGAGGAATCCGCCGGCAGCCAGGTAGCGTTGGAGGGCTTGCTCCACATCACGCTCAGCCTTGACACTGCGCACGTAGTGCTCGCCTCCCGCATGCAGGACCAGCGGCAGCTTCCGCGGGTTGAATTGTTGCGGATCGAGCAGATCGGCCCAAGTCAGTTCCCGCACATCGACGCCGGCGTCCAGCAGCCAGAACGCCGCGTCACCCGAAAAGTCGGGCAGCAGGCCGACCGTCTTGCCGGCAAACCAGGCTTGGACTTGGCGCGCCTTTTCCGGAGCCAATGCCGCGGGAGACGAGCCGCGCGCCGTGCTCAAGGGATTGGCACGGAACCGAGGCGCATAGTTGCCAGTCAGTTTCAGGTAGGCGTCACCATCCTCCCGACTCGGCTCGATCTCCGAGCCTTCGTGCCACTCGTTCCACGAGGTGATGAGCACCCAATCCGGATCGGCCTTGATCGCTTCCTCCCACAGGACACGATAGGTCTGGCCCCCCTGACGTTCCGCGTTGATTCCGGGGGTGCGTATCTTGGTCTCGTCGTAAC
>JAKLFY010000214.1 GCA_022710935.1 Verrucomicrobiota bacterium | reverse complement strand
CCTGGATCTGGTATACCCTCGCAGCCGCGCAGGGCGACCGGGTGGCCAGCATGGACGCACGACGCATCGAGCGGAAGCTCACCGCCGATCAACTCGAGCGCGCCCGGCAACGCGTCGAGCATCTCGGCAAAGCTTTGAAACCATGAACACGCCATCATCCCCTGTGTCGACCTCTCTGCCCGAGCGCCAGACGCCGTTCCCCGGCGCGCGCCCGGCGCTCGTTTTCCTGCTTTTGGTTAACCTGTTCAACTACGTCGATCGCTATGTGTTGGCCGCCGTCGTCGGGCCGATCAAGCGGACCTTTTTCGGAGAAGGCGGTTTTGCGGGGCGCGAGGACGCGCTCAGTCAGGCGCTCAACTGGTTCCAGCAGCACGTGGGGTTCAAGCCCGACGACGCCTGCCTCGGTCTCTTGGCCACGGCGTTCATGGTCATGTACATGATCGGGTCGCCCGTCTTCGCCCGGCTGGCGGAGCGCCACTCGCGCTGGGTGTTGGTGGGCATCGGCGTGGTGGTGTGGAGTCTGGCAAGCGGCGCGTCCGGGTTGGCGGCGACCTTCCTGGCACTGCTCCTGACTCGCTGCCTGGTCGGCATCGGCGAAGCGGCTTACGGGCCGGTCGCCCCGACCGTTCTTTCGGACTACTACCCGGTGAAACAGCGGGGGCGTGTGTTGGCGATCTTCTACCTGGCGCTGCCGGTGGGGACGGCGCTCGGATTCATGCTCGGCGAGATGATGGCCAAGTCCGGCATCGGCGCGTGGGGCGCCGGCGCGTTCGGGGCGAAGCCCGAGAGTTGGCGCTGGGCCTTCTACCTCGTCGTGATTCCCGGCATCGTGTTGGGCGTCCGGAGTTTCTTCCTGCGCGAACCGCCCCGTGGCCAAGCCGACCTTGCCGTCGCGGCTCCGGCCAGAAAGACGGAGTGGCGTGACTACATGGTTCTGCTTCGCACCCCGTCCTACGTGTTGTGCACGGTGGGCATGGCGGCGATGACCTTCGCGATGGGCGGCATCGGCTTCTGGATGCCCTATTACCTTGAAGGCCGGCCCGGCGCGCCCGCCAACCCAATCACCATCTTCGGCGCGATCCTGGTGCTGGCGGGTCTCTCCGGCACGCTGTTGGGAGGCTGGCTCGGTGACAGACTCCGCGCCCGCTTCGGCGGCGCCTATTTCCTGGTGTCCGCCCTGGCGATGCTGAGCGGGTTTCCGGTCTTCCTCGCCGTGTTGCGCGCCCCTTTCCCGTGGATCTGGGTGCTGATCTTCCTGACTTTGTTCTGTCTATTCTTCAACACCGGCCCCACGAACACCATTCTGGCCAACGTCACGCACCCCTCGATGCGCGCAGCCGGTTTCGCGTTGAACATCTTCGTCATCCACGCGCTGGGGGACGCGGTCTCGCCCACGATCATCGGCCTGCTCAACGGCTACTTCGGCGGCGACATGAACAAGTCATTTCTGGTGGTCGGCCTGACTTTTCTGGCAGCCGGGGTCCTTTGGCTGACGGGGATGAGATTCCTGAAGCGCGACACGGAGCTGGCGCCGGCCCGCCTGAACGGCTTGGCCCGATAACCGCACGGTCGAGGTCGTGAAGCCTGTCCCATGCACAACATCATCATCACCAAGCCCTACCGGTTCGTGCCGCCAGTCCGCTCGCCATTCTGGCCGCACCTGCTCTGGCCGGTGCTCCCGCGCTATCTGCGTCGCAGCCACGGGATCGAGTCGTTCGAGATTCTTGGGGCCGATCGGCTCAAGGCTTCTCTCGAGGCCCGGCATGGCATCGTGCTG
Organism: Verrucomicrobiota bacterium; assembly: GCA_022710935.1. Lineage (GTDB taxonomy): Bacteria > Verrucomicrobiota > Verrucomicrobiia > Limisphaerales > J093 > MWFF01. Next base: position 2,338 of record JAKLFY010000214.1, on the reverse strand, counting down.
ACACCCAACCACTGCCGCCCGTGCGACCCGTTCATCATTGGGCTGCTCTCGAGACAGCTCGCGCAACCTGTTTACCTGATGGCGAGCTGGCATCTCTTTCACCAAGGGCGCTTCCAAACCTGGCTGCTTCGACATACGGGCGTCTTCAGCGTGTACCGGGAAGGCATGGATCGCGAATCGCTCAAGTTCGCTGTCCAGGCCGTGGCGAACGCAGAGCGCCCGCTGGTGCTGTTTCCCGAGGGCGTGATCACGCGAGCCAACGATCGCCTCAATCACTTGATGGAAGGAACCGCCTTTCTGGCGCGCAACGCCGCCAGGCAACGGGTCGCGAAAGCCTCTGGCCAGGTCGTCATTCACCCCATCGCAATCCGATACTTCTTCGGCGGCAATCTCGAGGCCGCCGTGACCCCGGTGCTCGAGGAAATCGAACGCCGCCTGACGTGGCGCCCCCGCCCGCAGACGCCGCTGTTCGAGCGAATCATCCGCATCGGCAACGCCCTGCTGACGCTCAAGGAGATCGAGTACATCGGACGCCAGCAAACACTCGACATCAAGGCTCGGCTCGACACCATGATCGATGCGCTGCTTGTCCCCCTCGAACAGGAGTGGCTCAAGGGCAAGCGCGACGGGGATGTGGTCGCCCGGGTCAAGAGCATCCGCGCCGCCATGCTTCCGGAGATGATTGCCGGCGAGATCACCGAACCGGAGCGCGCGCGCCGGTGGGAACAAATTGCCGACACGTATCTGGCCCAACAGGTCTATCTCTATCCGCCCGAATACTTCGGCTCCCATCCCACCCCGGAACAACTGCTGGAAACCGTCGAGCGGTTCGAGGAAGACCTGACCGACACGGTTCGCCTCCACCGCCCCATCCACGCGGTGCTGCAGGTCGGCGAGGCCATCCGCGTCGACCCGGTCCGGGATCGCAACGCCGAGACCGATCCGCTCATGGCCCGGCTGCGCACGGATCTGGAAACAATGCTGGGCCAGCTTAAGGAGAGGAAGCCGCCGCCTTCATGAGCCGCCAGGCCTCATCCGGTCTCCCCAGGAAAGCGCTGAAGTTCGTCGGGTTCATTCTCCTGCTCGCCGCGATCGCGGCGTGCTTTGGCCTTTTGGCGAAGGAACCAGCGGACGCCGGACATCTGGCGCACTATGGGCTGCGCTTGCTGCTGATCGCGCTCTGCCTCACCGGCTGGTTCTGGACGCAGGCGATGATCCGCGCCCGCCGCGTCTCGGACAATGCGGCTGTCTTCGATGGCCTCCACCAGCTCACGGCGCCGCTGAACACCTACCTCAACGCCCATCCAGGGCTGGCGAATGGGCTGTTGATCGTGACATCGGCCTTCATCGACATCCTCGGTCTCTTTCTCATTTTCTGGAGCGTGCTGGGACCGTCGATGCGCCCGTTCGGGGCGCTGCTGCTGCTTTTCCTGTTCCGGCAGGCGTGCCAGGCCTGTTGCGCCTTGCCCATCCCGTGCGGGATGATTTTCCGCAAGCCCGGCTTCCCTTCCCTGCTGGTGACCTACGACGTCGCGAACGATTTCTTCTTCTCCGGCCACACGGCGATTGCCGCGCTGGGCGCCATCGAGTTGGCGCAGATTTCCCCGTGGCTAGGCCTGGCCGGGGCGCTGATCGCCTTGGTCGAGGGTACCACCGTCATCATCCTCAGAGCTCACTACACGATGGATGTGCTGGCCGCTATCGCTGCGAGTTGGTGCGCCTTCAGTCTCTCGGTCGCCCGCAACGAATGGGGCAGTTTCCAGGTTCTGGTGCGGGCGGATGTGCCTATCTCTGGTCTCCGCCTGGAGGCGAGTTCTCTGAAGGGAGCTGACAACCGGTCATCCGAGGCCATCCGGTTGGTCCTCTACCGGCAGCATCAGCTCTTCCTCGATACGGGCACCCATCGCAACGCGGATTTCAAACCGGACGGTTATCCGGACCCGCTGATCCCATTCGACCACCCGGTGGCGGGCGAGACGCTGCGCGATCCACGGCTCAAGGCGATTCCTTTCGAGCTTCCCGCCCGGGAGACGCACGGCTTCTGGGTGGACGTCTTTGCATCCACAAACGCCGCGGCGGGTGAATATCAAGGAATCTGCCAGTTGATGGCCGGGCCGGAACAGGTCGCGGAGATCGCCGTCCACCTCACCGTCTGGGACTTCGCGCTGCCGGGCGTTCCGGCGCTGGAGACCGAGTTCGGCTCGCCCGCGGAACGCCTGAAAGCCTATTACCGCGAGCGCGCCAAGGCCGGACGGGAGGCTGAACCGACCGACTGGGCGGCAGTCGAGACCGAATGCGCCCAGGTTCTCTCCGATCATCGACTGAACGCGGTGCCGCC
>JAKLFY010000213.1 GCA_022710935.1 Verrucomicrobiota bacterium | reverse complement strand
CTTGGAGGGGCAAGCGTGCAGCCATTCGGAATGACCTATAGAATATCTATAGCTCATTGTCAACAGAAAACCTGCGCCCACACACACTTTTTTCACCTTTCCAGAAAATTAGGCGAGGATCAGGGAATGACGATGGGCGGGTCCGGCTGCGGTGGCTGCATCTCGTACGCGGCATCGCGAGTTTTGGACCAAGTAACGGTGCACGAGCAGCACGGCACCGCGCGGCCTGCCGTGACCTCGGACATCGGCCCGGCTCAGGAATCGGAAGGCGCGGGAAGACGATAGTCCGGCACGACGGACCCGAGGTTGGCGCTCTGGACCTTCGGTCGCCCGCCAGTGCCGGACCCGCCGAAAGAACGTGCGCAAGTGCCGCTCCTCTAAATCGCTCTCCGGTCGTTCCAGAAAGTATTCGAAGAGCGTCTTAGCCTCCAATTCCGGCGCGTCCCGCAACATCGCCCTGACTTCCGGCATGACCTTCTCCACTGGATCCACCCGGGGTCGCCACGTGTGCTTGGCTTGCAGTTCGGCGGGACCCTGGCCCGCTTCGATGTACTTGCGCGCCGTCTGCCGATCCACATCGGCCTTCAGCGCACTGACCGTGATCTTCCCCGTCTTGGCGTATTCACTCATGAGCCGTTGATACTGTTTGTTGGTGATCATCTTGCCGCGGCTTGAAAGCCGGTTGGCTCCTCCGCCAACCCCGCAAACCGCTGCCCGACGCTACCGGCTCACTGGTGATTCTTAATTGTCATCACTGGGGAATAATAATTGTCACTCTACACAGAATCTCCAGACCGTCGAAGTCCCCCTGCCGGAAGGCGTCCAACACCCGGCGGGGATGCGGTTCAACCAGTTCCAGGTTCATGATCCTCGGGCTTGGTCGGCGGCCAGCGTTGGAGCCGCTGATCGGCCAACTGATCGATGAAGGCCAGCAGCCGGGCAAACTGCTTGACCAAGAGGGCGCGGGTCCGCTGCCAGCGGCGGTATTCGTGGGCCAAGGGACGCAGCCGGCCCCGCTGGTCAGCGGGCACCGTGTAGAGACGATGCTTGCCCGCTTCGCTGCGAGTGAGGACCCAGGCCGAATGGAGTTCGCCGCGGGTGCAGCGGCAGGTGGGTTTGCCGCACTTGCGACGCAGAAGGTAGAGGGAACCTTGAACCATGGGGGCATCGCGCTGGAGGGCGCGCAAGGTGCGCGCCAGGGCGCGGTAGCAGCGCCAGAGTTCCTGGCGGGGCCGAGAGACGGACTGGCTCATGACTGCATTACTTATATATTGATAAATACAGAATGCAAGCGAAAAGTCGCCCCAGAGAGCAAAAAGTGATAGTCAAGGTAGCGGGGCCTTCGAAAAGGCCGCTCCTACGGCCATTTCGCATGCCCTCCCCCTACTGTCTGAATCGCAGAGCCACCTCGAAAGCCTCGCTGCCGGCCAGGGTGAAGACATGGCCTGGCAACTGCCCGTTGGCGTGACAGCGCAGGAGTGGCCCATTCGAGACAAACACGCGTCCCGCCCGCAATCCCTCCCACCAGTTGGTCCAGGTAAGTTCGCCGTTCACGTGCACGTACACCCGGTTGTAGCCGACGGGATTCGGCAGCACCCCGCTCGCGCTGCCGGCGCTGGGGGGGAGACGGAAGCCCGCGTTCAGAATCTTGTAGTCGAGCTCCTGCGACCAGAGGCCATTGCCCTCCGGACTCGGCAGACGCGCACGATCGCGCGGTTTGCCCCAGGCTTCGTTGTCGAGCATGCCGCCGCGCTGTTGGTGATTATTGGCCAGGCCAATCGAATCGGCTACACCTGCCGCCAACCAAGCAGGGACGTCCCACCAGAACGGCTTTTCGATCTCGATCCAGGCCCCGGGCTCTTGCCGGATGTTCCGGGCAAATTCCAGGGAATGCGGATACTCGCGGGTCGCCCGTGCGATATCGAACGGCTTGTCGAGGTTGAAGTAGAGCAATGCGCCGCCTTCGCGTCGGTCTTCTCCAGCCAGGAGGTGAACGAAGCGAGCGTATACGAATTGCTGCACGGGCTGGGAGGGCAGCGGTTGGTGCGCCCAAAGGTTGTGCTGGTTCCACCAGGTAATGAAGGGCGCGATGTGAAGGTCCTCGGCGGCCAGCAGCAATTCCGCCTGGGCCGGATCACGGTGCACATGGAGATCGCCGCTCCACCAGCCTTCGGCAGCCAGATCGGCGAGGCGGTGCAACTGGTTGGTGAGCGCAAGCCAACCGCCGGTGGAGACGCTGAACGCGCCGACCTTCCGTTCGTATTCGGGCCCGCGCTCGACCTCGAATCGGTAATCGCCGGGGGGCAACTCGACTTCCGCCTCACCCGGGCAGACGAAATGGTCATGCCAGGCTGGTAACGAAGGCGGGAGCACCGGCTGGCCGGCTGCATCGAAGAGGTGGACCCGTGCAGGCATCAATCCCGCGTCGGCCGCGTCGAGGATGGTCAATTTAACCCGACCGCTGCGGGGCCGGGCTGGTTGGCTGCCCGTTTCCCTCATGCCGGGGCGGTGATCTGGGGAAGCCGCGGGGCTTTCTGTTTTCGAGCGTTGAGACTGGGAATCGGATCGCCACCCCGTGTTCTCGATGCGCTCGAGCTCGGCTGCCACATCGGTCCCCTCGTAGAACGAGAGCCAGCCCCGCGCGCGGACCGTCTGGCCGGGCGGGCAGTCGGCCAGCCTGCCATTCGAGTGCATGCAGGGGACGGGCGGGTTCTGCCAGACGCCGTCCAGCGGATCCCAGGCCGTGATGACCCAGCGGCGACCGTCTTCGGATCGGCAGGCGGCGTAAGGGGCACGGAGCACCTTGTTCTGCGCGGTCTGGGCGTGGAAGCCTTTTGCGGCCTTGAGCATGACGCAGTTCTGGAGACGCAAACCGGTAAGCACGTTCGTGGTGCCGTTGCTCAACCACGATTCCATGCGCACGGCATCGCGTCCGGGAACGACGCGCGTGCCAAACACGATGCCGTTAGGCAGTGTGCGCTCGAAGTCGAGCGATCCGTCCACATGCCGATTCCACTCCAGCGGTTCGAGGACGGCGTCGGTCTTGGTCCAGATCGTCTCGATGTGCTCGTGGGCGAGGTAAGTGAGACCGAGGTTGGACCAGAGGGCTTCGGGCACATCGACGACCACATAGCTGCGGTCGTCCCAGGGGGTGAACGCGCTGATCTTGGTGTCGCGTTGAGGGCGAAGAGCGCCGTCCAGAAAGCCCGTGCGGGGATGGCGCCCGCCGGGGTAGGGCAGGACTCGGAGCGGGGCGTCGGTGGCAAAGGTCGGCCGGTTCGTGGCGTGAATGCCGTGCCGCTCCTGAGCCGCCCGAACTTCCGCCGAGGTCAGACCCGTGGCGGCGCGGACCTCCTCGATCCTGAAACCGTGATGCCAGATCATGTTCTCGAGCCAATCGCGCAGTTCACGGTCGTTTCTTGGCGCGCGGGCCGTCTGGGCGATGGCGACGTCCTCCTCCTCGGTCTCGAGTCTCTCGTAGGCTGCGAGGGCGCGTTCGTATTCGGCGTGCGCTTCGGGCGGAAGCACGCCGCGGCTACGCTCGATCTCCAGCTTCATCCGCTCGATCAGGAACGCCTTCTCCTCGGCGCGCGGCCTGAGGGGTTTGCCCGGCACCTCGATGTGCCAGGGCGCGGTGTGCGCCCACCGGAAGCGTCCAATGGGGCGCTCCTCCCAGCATCGCACCGCGATCCAACCGCTTCTCTCGGTGGTGATTTCCGTGTCGAAAGAGGATTCGCGCGCCCCTTCGAGCCCCTCGCGGTTCTGCGGCATGATCGTGCGCACCGCGATCCCATTGTGCAGCACCTCGATAAACGCCAGCGGTTCCTCGCTGACGACGGTGCCGTTGACGCGGTAGCGAGCCGGGCCGCCGACGGGACGCAATGTCTCGCCCGGCGGCCGTTCGTTGACCTGTGCGAAGAGCATCGGGCCGGTTGTGACGAAGCTCCGTCCCGCGGCGAGGCCTTCGACCCATTTCTCGTAGCTGAACCCATCGGGCAAATGGACATAAACCCGGCTGAATCCGGCGGGCACCGGATGCACACCACTCGCCGTGCCGGCGGCGGGCACGGAGCGAAAGCCGGCGTTGAGCAGCGTGTAGTACATGCCCAGCGTGTAGAGGGTC
>JAKLFY010000212.1 GCA_022710935.1 Verrucomicrobiota bacterium | reverse complement strand
TGCAAAATTGGATGAAATAACCTAAAAATCCAGCTTGCCCCTCTCATTTGTAGGCCAAAACCGTAAAAAATCGCCCATCGGGCGACCGTGGTCGGCTTGGCTAAAGAGTTTTTCAACAACATCGGCCCAAACCCGTCTGTCGAGTTTCTCCGAAGCGGTCCGACGCTCAGCTACGACATTTCGTGTTTCGCTTCTACGAAGCCGCCGTTCGTGATCTCCGGCAGTCGGCCATGACCAGCCTGTCGCCTGTGCTCTGGAGCAGTCATTCGAGAGGCCGCTGCACTCGGGAAGCTCACGAACGACCTACGGGAACACGTCGGCCTTTGCTGGGGTTCTGGTCCGATGGTGGCTAAGGTAGTTCCGAGTAGTTAAACAGACCCCAAGATGTGTCTATTGGAGGCAGGGGCGATTCATAATGCCGCTGATCGCACTGGCCGAACATCTGGCCAATCCAGAATGCGGATGACGACAAATTGGTGTGGCAGGCCGCTTGCCGACCAAGGGGCTTGGAGCACGATCGTATATGATGATCGAACCTTGATTTCGAGATTTTGAGATGAAATTCGGCTTCGCTTGGTTCTATCTCGTAATGGTGATGATCATCGGGGGGTGTGCCGCGTTTCAGCCCGCCGATCCGATTGATGTGACGGTGGCTGGAATCGAGTCCTTGCCTTCCGAAGGCCTCGAACTCAGGATGTCTGTCAGGTTGCGTATTCAGAATCCCAATGACCGGCCGATTGATTACGACGGCCTGTCGGTGAGGTTGATCGTGCTGGAGAAGACCTTCGCCACGGGAGTGTCAGACCAACGTGGAACCATTCCACGCTTCGGTACAGAGGTGATTCCAGTGGCTGTCACCATCTCGCCGCTGAGAGTCGCGTGGAACACGTTTGGGTTTCTGACAAACGAGAACAGGTCCGATAAAGTGCGCTACGAACTGGAAGGAAAGATCAATCGCGTCGGGTTTGGATCCGTGGGATTCCGCACCGATGGCGAGTTGAGGTTGCCAGTACCTTCCGGTGCAGCCCCTGAATTGCACCGGACTCCTTAGCGCTGAATCGCTACGCATTTCCAGGACACTTGGCGACCGCTCCTCTCAGCAACCTGCCGTTGGAACATTGATGCCGCCAATGACGTAAGTGGGTCGGCAGTGTGAATTCGCCGAATCGGTAAGCTGCCCTTCAACGTGATTTTCGGCTGAACGGCAGTTGACCGGTACTTTGTCGCCCGACATTCTCCGACCCAGCAGCGGCAGCAGTGGCCGATGTGCTGAAGAAGGTTGTCCGGCAGGTTTCAGAGTGGGCCAGCCCTTCGAGCGTCCGAGCCTGTCAGCCCTTGGCTCGGTACAACTGCGCTGGCCGAAAGGCGCCGGTGCGCATGGCGCCGGGAACCGGTTCGAGCAGGTCGCGGTCGTCCAGTCGGCGCCGGAACGACGACTTGTCGAGGCGGTGGCCGAGGATCGCCTCGCAGCATGACTGCAGCTCGCCGAGCGTGAACTGCTCGGGCAGGAAGCCGAACGGGAGGTCAAGCGCCCCGATCTCGTTCCGCGTCGCGGCCACGGCCTGTGACACCAGACTGGCATGGTCGAACGCCAGGGTGGAATCAGCAGTAACCTCGTCGATTGCCCGCCACTCAAGCTCCTCCAAGCGTTTCCCCGGCAGGGGATCAATGGAGTTGACTGGCAGAAGAGCGCGGAATACGACGCTGAGCGCCCAAGGCGCCCGCGGGTCGCGAGCCCGGCCGCCGACCGCACCCAGCTGGCGGATGAAGGGCAGGGGGGCGCCCAGGCGTTCGCCCGCCACCCGCTGCGCCGCCGCGCCCAGGTCCTCGTCCAGGTCGATCCGCAGCACGCCGCCGGGAAGGGCCCACTGCCCAGCATGGGGTGCCTGCGCGCGGCGCCCGAGCAGTACGGCAAGGTGCCCGTCGACGATCGAAAGGATCGCCAGTTCAAGCCGAACGAAGGGCATCGGGTAGGGGGCGACGGGGGCAAGGGCGGCACCGGGTCCGTGTGTGGATGCTGACATAGTTGCAATTCACAACGAAGTAATCTATAGTTCGTAGTGTAATGCAACTTACTAGTGGAGGCAACGCCATGGACTACGACATCATCGCCGACGTGCACGGCCAGATCGGCAAGCTGGAAGCGCTGCTCAGGAAACTGGGCTACCGCCGCAAGGACGGTGCCTGGCGTCACCCGGAAGGGCGCATGGCGCTCTTCCTCGGCGACCTGGTCGACCGCGGGCCCGGACAGGTCGAGGTGCTCACCATCGTCCGCGACATGATCGAGGCCGGGAGCGGCCGTTCGATCATGGGCAATCACGAGTGGAACGCCATCGGCTTTGCGATGGAAGATCCGGTCAATGGCGGCCACCTGCGTCCCCGCACCGCCAACAAGCGCAAGGAGCACGCGGCATTCCTGGCGCAGGTGGGCGAGGATTCGCCGCTGCACAATGACCTGGTGGCCTGGTTCAAGACCCTGCCGCCGTTCCTCGACCTCGGAAATGTCCGCCTCTGCCACGCCTGGTGGAACCCGGAGGAGATCGCCCGGGTCGGGGCGGCAATGAATGCGGCCGGTGCGCTCGACGAGCGCTTCATGGTCGAGTCGTTCCGCAAGGGAAGCACGCCGTGGCGGGCGATGGAGGCGGTCACCAAGGGCTACGAGATCGCCCTGCCCGATGACAGCTTCTTCCTCGACCACAACGGCGCCGAACGCCGCGACATCCGCGTGCGCTGGTGGGACGCCGATGCCGTCTGTTACCGGTCCGCGGCACTCGTCCCCGAGCAGGAACGCGAGCGCATCCCCGCGCTGCCCCTGCCAGAAGGGGTGAAACTCGGCGCCGCGCTCGAGGTTCCCACCTTCGTCGGCCACTACTGGCTGACGGGAACGCCCGGCGTGCAGAACCCGACGACGGCGGTACTCGACTTCGGCGCCGGCAAGGCAGGACCGCTTGTGGCCTACCGCTGGTCAGGTGAGCCGGAACTGAGCAATGACCAACTGGCGTGGGTCGCATGACGTCATCAACGATTAAAAGGAGAACCTGTGATGAACGTGAAGCCGGGGGATATTGCCTTCGTGATTGCCGGCGTTCCGGAGAACCTTGGGCGCCTCGTCCGGGTCGACCGCGAGCATGGCCTCGTGGACTACGCGCACAAGGGCTACGGGCACCTGTTCTGCTGGGTGGTGACCCCGTTCGACGGCCTGGTGCGCAATGTCTTCGGGGAGACGGTCGAGATCGGCTACATCCCCGACCTCGCGCTGCGTGCGCTGCCCGAGCCTACGCCCGGGGAACTGATCGACGAGGCGCTAGACGAACTCGGCGAGGTGATGCGGGACCTGGCGGCGAAGAATCCGCAAGGGTGGAAATAGGCCGCCCGGCGTGGCTGCGGACAAGGCCGGGCAGCAGGGCACTGGGAAAGCGTATGGGGTGGCCGTCTTCGCCTCCCGTGCGTCCCCCGGTCCGATCAATCCTCCCCGAAGTCGTCCTCCTCAACCACATCGGGCGGCCAGACCTCGTCCCGCCATCCGTCGGCGATTTCCTGGCTGATCAGGCCTTCCCCCCAGACGTAGGCCCACGGGTACTCGCCGTGCTGGGCCGACCACCAGCCGGTGATCACCGCACGGGCTCCCGCCTTCAGCGGAACGTCCCCGGCGAAGCTGCCGATCGCCAGGTCGGTGAAGCCCCAACAGTCCGGGGAATCCATCGAGGCCGTGACGACGAAGTGCTCGAAGCCCGGAACGAAGGCAACGTAATAGTCCTCCGGCCAGGAAATGCCCGGTCCCGAATCGGCCCAGTTGATCATGAACAGGCGCTGCGGCAGCGGCACCACCTCCGCGGCGATGCGCGGCAGTCCGGCGCGGGTCAGGTGGAAGTGACCCTTGCCGTCCGAGACGCCGCACTGGGGCAGGCGGCCCTGGATGGGCGCCAGCAGCCGGATCGCCACGGCGTTGCGCAGTTCGAGGTGATCGGTCGGGTCGCTCTCGCCGAGTGCGAAGAATTGTTCGAGGACATTGTGGTCGGTCATTGTGTTCTTCTCCATGGTCAGTCCCCGCTCCATTCAAAGCGGATCGGCAGGCCTTCCGCCTCGGCGATCAGGTTCGCGTCTTCCACGCTCATGCGGAGTTCGGCCGCATAG
>JAKLFY010000211.1 GCA_022710935.1 Verrucomicrobiota bacterium | reverse complement strand
TCCGAACGGAAGCCAGGCGAAGCGGTGGGCCTGATCCTCGCGCCGTGGCGGCTCGAGTCGCGTTGGGTCAAACCGGTCCGGCTCGGTCGACACTGTGGGCGCAAAGTGGTTGACCGCAGGCGTGATGGCGACGAGCACTCCGGAGGGGACGTAGTAGCCATCAATTACGGTGTCGGTCACCGTCTTACGCATAACCAACGGTACCGGTGCAACTAGTCTGAGCGACTCCTTGATGACCAAGTCCATCGCCGTAAGCCCCTCCAGGTCCTCAATGTCCGGCAGATCGTCGCCTAGACGGTCAGACTCAGCACGAAGTCGATCCTGCCATTCAGGATTCTTCGCCAAGAAGTACGCCACAGCGGCAGTGGTGATCGTTGACGTGTCATGAGCGGCCATCATCAGAAAGATCATTTGATTTATGATGTCCGCATCAGTGAAGCGTTCGCCGTCCTCGGCGCGCGCCTCACATAGCGCGGCGAGTAAATCACCATTCTGCCCCGAGCGTGCCGCCGGTAAGTTCCGGGCGAAGGCCAACGAGAGGCAATCCCTGATCGCCGATAACTGGCTTCAATCCGCTACCTGTCGGCGGCGCGGCGAGTTCGCGAACCGGCCATCGTCGACTCACTCCTGGATAGCGCGCTCGACGCGCTGCGGGAGGGGATTCAGTAGTACCGACAACAGCCGGTCACGGGACTTGCTTGCCGAACCGGACGGCGATTTGGTCATCGAGTGCCCCCTTGATGTTGTTTCTCGCATTATCGGAAGGATTTCACCCATCGTTTACACCGGTGACCACCCTGTCAACGGCGGTCACAGTTGCCGCTCGAATGTCGGCGACTCCCCGCCGTCCTCGGATACCCGTCACTGAACAGAGCCGCCACTAGCCGACGCTATCGGCCCCGCTTGGGGCATAGGGCATGTCGGCCAGATGGGTGTTGGCCGGCTCGGGTGTCCCCCTGCGCGACGAGTTCGCGGGCGCGGGACGCGACAGGACGTAAGCGCGCCGCTTCGGCCTGCGCGCACGAAGGCGATACAAGAAGGTCGGGCTGGGCCAGTTGGTAGAGATCGACCCGCGCGCCGAGCGATACCAGCTCGTGCACATAGTCCACACGGATCTGTCCAGGCGGCGACTCAACCGGTCGTTGAAGCGCTTCTCCACATCGGCACGGACCTCGATAACACTTCCTGGATGGGCACGGAGAACCTTCATCAACCTGACGATGTGTCGGGCCTGCGATTCGAGCATGTAGACGATGGACCCGGATCCCACGTTGGTGTTGGGCCCGTACATCATGAGGAAATTCGGAAACTCTGGCACCGATAGGCCGTAGTAGGCGTGCGCGCCATCCGCCCACACGTCCGACAATTTCCGGTCCGAGCGGCCGTAGACCTCCATCGGGGAAAGAAACTCGGTGGCACTGAAGCCAGTGCCGTAGATGATCACGTCGGCGGCGTGGAAGTCGCCGTTCACCGTGCGGATTCCGCCAGGTTCTACTGCCTGGATATCGTCGGTGACCAATGAAACGTTGGGACGTGCGAGCGCGGGGTAATAGTCGCTGGAGAACAGAATCCTCTTGCACCCGGGCGCATAGTCCGGCGTCAGGTGGGAACGCAGCCGGGCATCCGACACCTGGCGACCTAGGTGCCGGAGGGCGATGACTCCCAAGACTCGCGCTACTGGCTTCGCGTCGACGAGTGCCAACGCCAACAACTCGAATATCGTCCAAATCATCAGACGTTCGCTGAGCCGCAGAATGGGCAACTTGCGCAGCAGTTGGTGATGCCGCCCACCGTACTGACGGTCGAATTTGGGCAGCACCCATGGGGCTGACCGTTGGAAAACGTCCAAGTGCTCAGCGCCTGCGGCGACCACCGGGACGAACTGCACCGAACTAGCGCCGGTGCCGACGACCGCAAGCCGCTTGCCGCTGAGATTCAGATCGTGGTCCCAATTCGCGGAATGAAACGACGGGCCCGCGAAGCCCGAGATTCCAGGAATATCAGGAACTGAGGGTCGGGACAGCTGGCCCACGGCCGAAATGACGACATCGCACTCCAATTCCTGACTCGTAGTCGTGGTCAGACGCCATGTGTTCGTGCGCTCATCGAAGGCCGCCTTAGCGATTTCGGTTTTGGTCCGAAGGAGGGACAGCAAACCACTTTCGTCGGCGACGCGGCGAAGGTAGGCGAGGATATCGCCTTGTTCTGCGTAACGCCGACCCCACCTGGGATTCGGCGCCGAGGAGATCGAGTACAACTGCGACGGGACGTCACAGGCCGCCCCTGGGTAGGTGTTCTCCCGCCAGACTCCCCCGACACCATCGCCCTTTTCGACAATGAGGACCCTGTCGAACCCTGCGCGTTTGAGGCGAAGTGCAAGGGTAATTCCGGCGAAGCCAGCGCCGATGATGACGATCGAGGGGTTACCAGGGGGATTGTCCTGGGTTGGTTCACGTTTCACGGGTTTCATCGTTAGCTCATACAACCTTCGTGCTGGGGCGCCTCGTGGTCAAGGCGTGCGCAGGGACGCTGTCAACGGACGGTGGCCGAAGTAGCCAAGAACTCGCCACCGAGCCTGAGGGCCTCACGTGCTTCTGGCAGTAGGCGAAACATCGCCTGGAAGACATGGATCTGGCCGCGGAAAACTTGCAACTGCGAGGAGACCCCTGCAGTTTGCAGACGTTTGGCAAAGACTCTGGAGTCGTCGAGCAACATCTCTCGTCCGCCGACCTGAATCAAAGTTGGTGGCATGTCCGTGAGATCAGCATCGAGCACGCTTATCCTCGGGTCGGCTGGATCGGCGCCCGCCACGTACAGACCAATTGTTCTCGACGCAGAGATGGCGGACGCAAAGGGGTCCCGTCTGCGCAGATCACGGTCCATCGCGAGTTGGCATGTCAAATCCAGCACCGGCGACATCAGCAGCATGGCATCCGGCGTCGGCAGTCGATGTTCCCGAGCGCCAAGCGCCGTCGCCGCAGCAAGCTGGCCGCCTGCGGAATCGCCGGCGAGCGCCACCGTGCCAGAAGACGCGGTGATCGCGCTTCCCTCTGTCAACCATCGATAGGCGATCAGTGCATCATCTGCGGCCGCCGGGAAGGGATATTTCGGGACCAATCGATAGCGCACGGCAAATACCGGCCTGCGGGCGGCCGCGGACAGTTCGCTGATGAGGCCACGGTGGGTCTCGGGAGAGCACATAGAAAATGCGCCGCCGTGTATATAAAGAATCGGCGGAGCATCCGAGGCCACGTTGGCCGCCTTGACCCAGTCGCCTCGCACACGTTCACCGGCGAAGGGCGTGTCTACCTTCTCGACACTGATTGCGCGCCTTGGCCGCGACACCACGAGTGTTCCCCGTAGCACGCGGTCCATGACCGCGAAGCCATGGTCGTTGGCCGGAATCACTTGCGTGAGAGGTCGAAGAACGCCTCGCGCCGTTGCCGCGACCAGGTGGCTCGCCATGCTCGGATTCGGCCTGGCAGGTGAACTCATCCGGCGGTGTCCACCTTCTGTGGGGCAGTGTCCGCCTTTTTCGCCGGTCGCCGTTCGAAACGGTAGTCGGCCAAGTCGAATCGTCGACTGCGCCAGATCGACTCGACCGTCGTCGTGGGACGCAGAGGCACGTCCCCATGCTTGTCGAAGTAATAGCTGTTCGCGCCCGCGCAGCTGTCCTGCCAGAAGACCTGCGTATGCCGCCGTGCCAGCATCTCCGCGAAGAAGCGTTGATTCGCCTCCTCGCGTACCTCGACGTAGTTCGAGTCGGCCGTCCTGGCATGCCGGAGGCAACGGAGAATGTGACCCGCCTGTGCCTCGATGAGTGCGAAGTAGGACGACCCGTTGTATCCGTACGGGCCAAACACTGAGAAATGGTTCGGGAATCCTGGCACGCTGACTCCCTCATATGCCTGGAGTCGGTTCTCGTCCCACCACTGTGCCTGGTCTCGGCCGGCGACACCTCTGAGCGAGTAGGTGGGCATGCTGTCCGATTCCATGACCTTGAATCCCGTTGCCAGGACGAGCACGTCGATCTCGTGTCTGACGCCATCGGCCGTAATTACCGCGGTCTCATCCACCCGGGTGATGGGGTTGGTTTCAAGAAGGACGTTCTCGCGGTTGAACGTCTTCAAATATTCGTTGTGAAA
>JAKLFY010000210.1 GCA_022710935.1 Verrucomicrobiota bacterium | reverse complement strand
TCCCCACGGCCAAAGCCCCCGCAACCTACCCGATGATGGTGGGCAGCGCCGCCGCCTGAGTCTTCTCGCTCGCCGCCTCACGCTGCCGCCCGCCAAAACCCGTCTTCAGAATGTCCAAACTCCAGAGGCCGTCCCTGGACGGCCCAGCCACCGGGGGTGTGGTTCCCCGCCCGATGCCTTGACATTCGTGCGTCGTGCGGATGGCGTGACTGCCGAGCACACTTGTGCCTTATACTCATCGACCTAGACCAACGAATACCTGGATCAACGCTATGGCCAAATCACGAAAACTATCGCATCGTCCTGAAACCTTCACCTTGCAGGCTCCGCAAGTGCTCAAAGTGCTTCTCGCTGGTTCCTTTACAGACTGGGAGAAACAGGCCATCCCCTTGCAGCGTGAGTCTGACGGCACCTGGACCGTGACCATCTCCCTCCCGCCTGGAAACCACGAATACCTGTTCATAGTTGACGGGCAGTGGTACCTGGATCCCGCCTGCTCGAGCCGCGTTCCCAATCGGTTTGGCACTGAGAACATGTTGCGGCAGATCGCTTCATCCTAGAACCTCGATCCAAATCACCCCCCGCCGGGGCACAGGCCCTTCATTGTCAACCTGTACTCACAGTGTGCGTGTGTCAAAACCACAACCCTTCGATTGGGATCACGGCTCGCCACAAGACGCCAAAGGAACAACGGAGATGAGAAGAAACCTTGTGGGAACAACCACGCTTGGCGCCCTGGTGGGCGCTGCGCTGATGCTACCGCGCACTGTCCAAGCCCACTGCGACACCATGGACGGTCCAGTCGTCCTTGCGGCCAAGTCAGCGTGGGGGACGAAGGATGTCACGCCGGTCCTGAAGTGGGTGAAGGAAGACGCGGAAGCGGAGTAATGTGCAAGCGGGGCGCGAATTCGTCGCCGCTTACGTGGAATACCTCCATTACGTGGAAGGTCTGCACCAAGAATGACGGTATATGCCCTGCCGTCCCATGACGGCGATCGGTGGCTGGGGCATGGCAGTCCAGAATCCTCGGGCCTCGTGGCACTTGCGCGGGAAGACCAGGGCGGGCCGCAGACGAAGCTTTCCTGTTCACCGGGGACCGCCTCCGAGGTGGGTCCTGCAAACCAAGTCGGCACTCGCAAGATTCCGTGTAACCTTTGGCAGGCTCTTGTTCAGGACAGCAGTGTATGAAGACTGTCATTACTGAGCAAGCCGACCGGCAGTGCCCGGTCTGCGGTGCGCCGTTGGCAGCGGATGCCCCCCAAGGACTCTGCGGTGCCTGTCTGCTCGCGGGCGCAGCGGTTCCCACCGCCCATGCCGCCACCACGTCCAGCATCCCCCAGGACGTTCCTTCCTTGGAGCGGGTTGCTGCTGCTTTCCCCCAGTTCGAGATCATCGAACTCATCGGGGCCGGCGGCATGGGTGCCGTCTACAAGGCCCGCCAACCCAAGTTGGATCGCCTTGTCGCCCTGAAGGTTCTCTCCGACACACTCTCGGCCAGCCCGGCCTTTGCCGAACGGTTCAATCGGGAAGCGCTGGTGTTGGCCCGATTGAATCACCCGAATATCGTCACAGTGTTCGACTACGGCCAAAGCGGCGGGTTCTTCTACTTGCTGATGGAATACGTCGATGGGGTGAACCTGCGACAGGCGATGAAGGCCGGTCGCTTCACTCCCCAGCAGGCGCTGGCGCTCGTACCGAAGGTGTGCGACGCGCTCCAGTTTGCCCATGACGAGGGGATTCTGCATCGCGACATCAAGCCGGAAAACCTCCTGCTGGACACGCGAGGGCGGGTGAAGATCGCTGACTTCGGCATCGCCAAGCTCATGGGTGAACCGCGACCGGTCACCAAGCTCACCGCCACCGGAGCGGCCATCGGCACACCCAACTACATGGCGCCGGAGCAGATCGAACACCCCGAGGACGTGGACCAAAGGGCCGACATTTACTCGCTCGGCGTGGTGTTCTACGAGATGCTCACCGGCGAACTGCCCATTGGTCGCTTCGCGCCGCCGTCGAGAAAGACCGACATCGACGAACGCGTGGACGAGATTGTGCTTCGGGCTCTGGCCCGGGAACGCGAGTTGCGGCAGCGCAGCGCCCACGAGGTTAAGACGCAGGTCGAACGAATCCCTGGGCCGAAGGCCGAAGGGCGCGCCACTGAAGGCCCGGCCTTCCGGGCTGAGGCCGCGGAGTCGCCTCCGTCTTGCGACCATACGCTTGCCGCCGGATCGGTCGTGCCCGCCGGCGACTTCATTCTGCTCAATCCACGACTACCGCGCATGGCCCGGGCAATTACCGTGTATGCTCTCCTTATGGCCCCGGTGCTCTGGCTGGCCGCGGTGCTGTTGACCCCACCGGAGGTTGGGGCCGTGCGGGTCGAGGCATACGCGGTCCAACAGTGCACCTTGTTTGTCACGGGCTGGGGCCGTTTCCTGGGCGTCGTCTCGCTGCTTGTGGGCGGTTTCAAGTTGCGCGGACTTCGGCGGGACGCTTTGCGGTGGGTCCGCCAAGGCATCTGGCTCCATCTCAGCATGCTGGCGGTGCGTGGAGTGGGTCTGACTTGGGCGGACGCCCTAAACCGAATGGCCGCAACGCCCACCTTCACGCCTTGGATGATCGCGAGTGCGATCCTCGGGCTCGGCACGTTGGCCTGGGAGATCGCCTCGTTGGTTTGGCTGCATCGCCATGCCCCGGTGTTGCACCCGCTGCTCGGGCTGCCGGCGCCTCGCGACACGGCCCGTCATGCCACAGCGGCCGCCCTTTGGACTGGCCTCAGCGTGGCGATGGCCGCAGTGGTAACAGGGGTCTTTCTCGCCGCTCCCCAGGTCGCCGCCTGGCAATGGGGCGAGCCCTTTCCTCTCTATCGGCTCGGGAGTCCGGGCTCGCCTGGTGGGCTGCTGATCTACTGCGGCGTGCTGTGTGGCGTTGTGGTGTGCGCGGTGAATGGCATGCGGCGAGCCTGGCAGGCCTTGCGCGAGATTCGATCGGCACAGGGCCGGATCGACGGGGTCAAACGCGCCGTCTTCGCCGTGGCCGCATGGCCGATGCTCCTGGCGATGGGTGGCGCCACGATCGCTGGCACCGTCGCCCTCGTGCAGTTGTCGCGGGGTGGGCTTGCGACAGTCGCCGTGTCCGTTTTGATCTCGCTCGTGATTGGCGAAGTCATACTCGGCCGGACGTGGCGATGGGCGATGGGCGGCGCTTCAGGCGACAAGCCCGGCCGTATGCCGGGTTGGGTCCATCGATGGGTCGTTGGCGGGCAACTCCTGGCCATCGCGGTCTTCGTGCCGATCATCGCGATCGCCTGGCCGCAGGTCGGACAATGGCCGGAACCGAAGCTGCCCTCGGATGATTCCCTGGCCGCCAACGGCTCGGACGGACGCCTCGGTGGGATGATCCGATTCAGCTTCACGATCCCGCTCGGGCAAGTGGCGGTCCTCGAACTCGTCACCCGCAGCAACGGTGTCACCACCCCGATTCCCAATCTCGCCGCTTACGCGCTGGCGCCCGCCGACGGTGGCGCGACTGCCGTATTCCAATTCCGACCCGACCGCCCTGATCACGAAGGCGGTGTTGGGCGTCAACCCTGGCTGATCGAGATCGCAACCCATGGTGGCAACGCGTCCGCAGCCGGACTGGACTTTCCCGCGCCGCTGGTTTCGTCGGTCGGCGGCCGGTCCATGAACATGCGGCTTGCCCCCGACACGGAATTCACCTCCTGGACGGTACCGGAGTCCGAACTCCCGCCGAACGGTCTGGTCGGCCTGCGGGTGCGCAGCCAAGCGCATGGCTTCAGGACCGGCATGCCCGGAAGAGCGGGTGCTGTCGGTATCGGTACCAACTGGGTCAACGCGGTCGGTACCCCGCAGGCGGCTCAGCCGGACTGACTGGCATGGATCCGATCTCACATCCGACTGTACGCCAGGGTTTCGCGTTGACGCGTTGGACCCTCGTGCAACGTGCGCGCGGTGAATCTCCGGAAGCGCGCGCCGCGTTGAGCGACTTGTGTGCTCTGTATTACGAGCCGGTGGAGGCGTTCATTCGGTGTCAGCGGTTGAATCCGGAGGATGCGCGCGACCTGACCCAGGAGTTCTTCGCGCGCTTGTTGGGCGGTTCCGGTGTGGCTGGTGCAGAGGCCGGCCGCGGCCGATTTCGCT
>JAKLFY010000021.1 GCA_022710935.1 Verrucomicrobiota bacterium | reverse complement strand
CGCACTGGGTTGATCCTCCACCACCACGCTCTTGAACCGCTCCGCCCACAGCGTCCCGTACCGGTTCTGTTGCCGGTTGTACCACTTGCTGAACCGCTGCTTGAGCTCCTTCATGAACCCCGATACACCAACAGCCTCTGCCCGCCCACCACGCGCGAGATGCAGTGATACACCGCTCCTCGCCCCCTGATCTTGATCCGTGCCATCCGCATACGATACCTCGCTTCCAACTCACTCCATTACACTCATGACACTCACTCCATCACCTCGCGACATTGCCGCACACACACGTACGCCAACACCAAGGGCATGTCAATTATTAAGAACCTGTCACTTTATTGTTCGAACATCCTGGTCTTCCGCGGCATCCACGTCAGTCGGCGCCTCGACCAGCTTCTCGAAATGCAGGATCGACAGCCACGTTCCACTCAATGACGCCCTTTCGCTGGCGGCCCTGAATCGGAGAATCTCGTCCTGCGCCTGGTCGCCTTGCTCGCCCACTTTCGGCGTGCGTTTGGGCCGGGTGGTCCCTAGTCTGGTTCTCAGGTATGCCTGAGGTGAAACCCTTCGCGGCACTGAGACCGCGGGCGGACGTCGCGGATCGCGTCTGCGAGTTGCCCTATGACGTCGTTTCGACTGAAGAGGCCCGGGCGCAGGCGGCCGGGAATCCACTGAGCTTCCTGCACGTGAGCAAGCCGGAGATCGACCTTGCCGTAGGCACGGATCCTTATTCGGCGGCGGTGTACGATCGGGGCCGGGAGAATCTGGCGCGTTTAATTGCCGATGGGGTTCTGGTGCGGGATCCGGCGCCTCGGTTCTACTTGTACCGCCAGAGCCTGGGGCGGCACGCACAGACTGGGATCGTGGGGGTGGCGAGTTGCGCCGATTACGAGGCCAGCCTGATCAGGAAGCACGAATTGACCCGAATCGAGAAGGAAGATGATCGCCTGCGCCACATCGAGGCGCTGCGCGCCCAGACCGGTCCGGCGTTTCTTGTTTCCCGGGCGGACGATGCGCTGGATCGCCTGGTCGCGCGCCACACTCAAGCGTCTCCATCGGTCGATTGGACCGCGCGGGACGGTGTGCGCCACGCGGCGTGGGTCATCGAGGACGGGCGTGATCTCGAGTTCATCGAACGCGCCTTCGCGCGCATGCCGTGTTTGTACATCGCCGACGGCCATCATCGGACCGCCGCTGCCGCCCGGGTCTGTCGCGCTCGGGGTGGACGGGGGGGGAGCGGCCATTTTCTGGCGGTGATCTTCCCGCACAACCAGCTCCGGATCCTGGCCTATCATCGGGTTGTGAAAGATCTCAACGGCCATACGCCCGCGACGCTCTCGACCCGGTTCGAGTCGATCTTCGAGCCGGCTCCCGGCTTGCCGGACCAGCCCGGCGCGAAACACGAGGTGAGCCTCTACATGGCCGGGCATTGGCGCAAGTTGCGGTTCCGTGCGCACCTCATCGGGAGTACGGACCCGATGGAACGTCTGGACGTGACGTTGTTGCAGCGGCATGTACTCGAGCCGGTGTTGGGCATTGGCGACCCTCGGACGAGCGATCGGATTGGATTCGTGGGGGGGGCGCGTGGGACGGCGGAGCTGGAGCGATTGGTCGACCGCGGTTCGAGCGCGTGTGCCTTCGCCTTGTTTCCGACGGTGATTGAAGACCTGATGGTCATCGCGGATCGGGGTGAGACGATGCCGCCCAAGAGCACATGGTTCGAGCCGAAGCTGCGGGACGGCCTTTTCAGCCATCTGCTCGGACAGGATGGAGCATGATGCATGGTTTGATGGAGCGAAGCGAGTGGCGCGACCTCGAAGACAAGGTCGAGGCCGGCGCGAGGCTGTGCGACGAGGACGCGGGACGTCTGTTTGCCAGCAGCGATTTGAACGGCTTGGGCGTGTTGGCGAACCGGGCTGCCGAGCGGAAAGTGGGCCGGCGCGCCAGTTACATACTCAACCGGTACATCAACTACTCGAACTACTGCATCCTGAGTTGCCAGTTCTGCGCGTTTGCCAGGAAGAAGCGGGATGCGGACGGTTTCGAGTTGTCGATCGAGCAGATGGTCGAGAAGGCTCGGAAAGCGCTGGCGCTTGGCATTACGGAGCTGCACATCGTGGGGGGGCTGCATCCCTCGTTGCCGTTCGACTATTACACGGGCCTGCTGCGGGCGTTGAAGGCGGTCGATTCCCGGCTGCAGCTCAAATGCTTCACGGCGATCGAAGTTCTGCACCTGAGCTGGCTCTCGGGGCAATCGGTGCGGGACACCCTGGTGGCCCTCAAGGAGGCCGGCCTCGATTCGCTCACAGGCGGCGGCGCCGAGATCTTCAATCCGACCGTGCGGCAAGCCATTGCGCGCGGCAAGGAGACGGCGGAGGAATGGGCGGAGGTGCATCGGACCTGGCATCGGCTTGGCGGGCGCAGCACCTGCACGATGTTGTTCGGGCATGTCGAGTCCGCGTCCGACCGGGTGGATCATCTGCGGCGCCTGCGGGCACTGCAGGATGAAACCCGCGGATTCACCGGCTTCATTCCCCTGCCGTATCAGCCCGAGAACAACGCCATTCCGGTGCGCCACGCGCCGACCGGATTCGATGCGTTGCGGACGATTGCGGTAAGCCGGCTGTATCTGGACAACATCGATCACATCACGGCGTACTGGGTGGGGATGGGGCTGAAGCTGGCGCAAGTTGCGCTCAACCACGGGGCTGACGACCTGCACGGGACCATCGTCGAGGAGCACATCTTCCACATGGCAGGGGCGCGGTCGCCGCAGGTGCAGACGGAGGCGGACATGGTGAGGGCCATTCGCGAGGCAGGGCGGATTCCGGTGCGTCGCGACACCTTTTACGAGCCGATCAGGGTTTGGGAAGAGGAGAGGGCATCGGCGCAGTCGGCGTGGTAGCCAGGGTTTCGTTTGCGGGCTCCTCGCCGGGCTGGAGATCCGTCAACTCGTCCATCTGGCGCAGGTAATCGAAGACCTTGTTCGCCTCGGCTTCGTCCACAACGCTCAAGGCGAAGCCGACGTGGACGACGACGTAATCGCCGACCTTAACTTCGGGAACGAAGGCGAGGTTGACCTCCTTGATCACACCTCCGAAGCTGACCTTGCCGCTGCGGGACAGATCGTCGCCGTCGGTTGCCATGCTGATCACCCGTCCTGGAACTGCGAGGCACATAGTTAACGCTTCAGTTTCGTTCGCGCGCGCGCGGCGGCCATCACCTGGCCGAGGGCGATCCCGCCGTCGTTTGTCGGAACGCGCTGATGCCAGTATGGGCTAAAACCCTCGACGCGCAAGCGCCGGACCGTTTGTTCGAGCAGGCAGCGGTTCTGGAAGCAGCCGCCGGAAAGGACCACGCGGCGTTCTCCCGCGAAGCGCGCGGCGGCGAGGATGCCCTCGGCGAGCGTGTTGTGGAACCTGGCGGCGATTTCGCATACGGGCGCCTGTAGACGGAGATCGTCGAGGATGCTTTGGATCATCGGGGCCCAATCCAACACGAACCGCGGCGGCGGGGCGTTCGAGGTGTCGGAGGGGTCACGGATCGTGCCGGGTGGGGGGCGACCCGCGCCGGGGGCGGGTGCGGCATGGGAGACGAGCGTCGTGGGCTGGCAGATGTGGATCGGGTAGGCGGCGTCGGTCTGAGCGTCTTCGAGAGCGAATTCGAGATCGAGGGCGGCCTGGCCTTCGAAGCCGGCCTTTTGACGGAGGCCGACGAGGGAGGCGACGGCATCGAAAAGGCGTCCGGCGCTCGAGGTTGTGGGCGTGTTGACCCGCCGCTCGAGCATCTGGCGAATCCCCTTCAACTCGGTTGGCGTGAAGGCGGCAACCGATGCGAGGTTAGTGTTGGCGAACGCCCCATCGCCCAGCAGCGCGTGCAGGAGACCGATCGCAGCGCGCCGCGGCTCTTGGGCGGCCTTGTCGCCGCCTGGAAGACAAAAGCAGCGCAGGTGCCCCGCCCGTTCGAATCCGTGCGCGGTGATTCGCAGGAATTCGCCGCCCCAGATTGTCTGGTCGATTCCCAGTCCCGTGCCATCCCAGGAAACGCCGAGCAGCGGTGGATCGAGGTCATTCTCGGCCATGCAGGCGAGGGTATGGGCGTAATGATGTTGCACGGCGAGCACGGGGCGTCCGGAGGCCTGGGCCCACTGGGTGGAGAGGTAGTCGGGATGGGCATCCGCCGCGTAAAAAGCGGGGCGGGCGTTGAAGAGTTGGGGGAGGTCGTGGACGACGCGCTGGAAGGCGGCAAGGGCGGCGGGGGTCTCGAGATCGCCGATGTGCTGGCTCAAGAAGACGTGACGTCCGTGGGCCAGGGCGGCGGTGTTTTTCAGGTGGGCTCCGACGGCGAGGACGGGCGGCAGCGGATCGCGGATGGCGATGGGCAATGGGGCGTAACCGCGGGCCCGGCGCAGCACCAGCTCGCGATCGAGGACGACGCGGACGATCGAGTCATCGACGTGGCGGACGATTGGGCGATTGTGGACCAGGAAGAGGTCGGCGATTCCGCCCAACCGATCGAGCGCTTCCCGTTCGTCGGTGCAGAGCGGTTCGTCGGACCGATTGCCGCTTGTGGCGACGACAGGTCCGCCCACTTCGGCCATGAGCAGGTGATGCAGAGGGGTATTGGGCAGCATCGCGCCCAGGCAGGGGTTGTCGGGGGCGACGGCTTGCGCCACCTCGGCCTCGCCTCCGCTGCGTCCGCGGTGTCGGCGCAGGAGGACGATGGGCGCCTCGGCCGACCGCAGCAGGCGGTCTTCGAGGGGGGTGACGGCGCAGACCTGGCGCACCTGATCGATCGACTCAAAGAGGAGGGCGAACGGTTTGGCCTCGCGCCCTTTGCGCTCGCGCAGGCGGTGGACGGCCAGGACGTCCGCGGCCAGGACGACCAGGTGGAATCCGCCGAGGCTTTTGACGGCGACGACGGCGCCTGCCTGCACGGCGCGCGCCGCCTCGAGCAATGCGTCGTGGTGCGTGTGGATGACGGATCCGTCCGGACGCCACAATTCCAGGTGGGGGCCGCAGAGTGGGCAGGCGTTGGGTTGGGCGTGGAAGCGGCGGTCGCGCGGGTCTTCGTACTCGGCCCGGCAGGCTGGGCAAAGCGCAAAGCCCGCCATCGAGGTATTTGGGCGGTCGTAAGGGAGGGCGCGGAGGATGCTGTAGCGCGGTCCGCAGTGCGTGCAGTTTGTGAAGGGGTAGTTGTGGCGGCGGTTTTGGGGATCAAACACCTCGCGGAGGCAGGCTGGACAGGTTGCGATATCGGGGAGGACCAGCGCCGCCCGCTCTCCCTGGGTATTGCTGGGGCGGATTTCGAACCGGTGGAAGCCGACGGGATCGAGGTAGGTTGTTTCGAGGCTCTGGATGCAACTGTGCGCCGGACGCTCGGGATCCAGACGCAGGAGGAATTGGCGAATGCGCGCGGGGGGCCCTTCGATTTCGACGAACACACCCTCAGGGGAATTGGCGACCCAGCCGGCCAGGCCCAGTTGTGTGGCCAACTGGAACACGAACGGACGGAACCCCACGCCCTGGACCAGGCCGCGGATCGCCAGACGCGCGCGGACGGGGCCGGCGGGGTCGGCTGTTTCCGGCGTAACCGGGTTTGCGGTTGACAGGTCGTTCATGTCCAGTGGCGTTTTGCCCTCGGGATCACGGCGCGGGGCCGATCGCGCGCCGTCCGGCTCGCCGCGAGCCCTGGATCGGGGGCATGTGACCGGCGGCTCGGCGCCCCAGTGCGGGGGATTCTGTTCCATGCGGGCGCCGTTGAGGCAAGGGGATTCAGAGCGGGAAAGGGCACGGTCAGACTGCGAGAAAAGCACGTGACCCTGGTCCGCGGGTCGCATAGTTTCATTCGCGCATGGACCGGCAAAGGCTCGATATGTGGTGTGAGCGGACGATTGTTGGGATGGTCTTGGCCATTCTGGCAATCGGGCCGCTGGCGACGGGGGCGGTGCGGGGTCAGGATTTTGCGGTGTTGGGTGGGCTGGCGATGCTCGGCACGGCGGCGTGGGTGGCGCGATTCTGGGCGAATCCCAGTCACCGGATCCAATGGCCGCCGGCCTGTTGGGCTGTGCTTGGGTTCGTCGCCTATGCGGTTTTTCAGTACACGCAGGCGGAGGTCGAGTATGTGGCCCGGCAAGAGCTGATGCGGATTCTGGTGTATGCGTGGCTGTTCTTCATTGTCTTGAACAACCTGCATCACCAGGAGACGACGCAGACGCTGTTGATTGCGCTGCTGGGGCTGGCGACGTTGAACGCCATGTACGCGGTGTACCAGTCGCTGAGCCAGTCGCAGTCCGTCTGGCATTTCCTCAAGCCGGAGGGTTACTTCGGACGGGGTTCGGGAACGTACATTTGCCCGAATCACCTGGCCGGTTTCCTCGAGATGCTCCTGCCCATCGCCGCCGCGCAGGTCTTCCTGAGCCGGGCCAATCCGGTGGCGAAGGTGTTTTACGGGTATGCGGCGCTGGTGATGCTCATGGGGATTGGGGCGACGATTTCCCGGGGCGGCTGGATCTCGATCGGCTTTGCGCTGCTGGTGTTTTTCGTCGTGTTGTTTCGGCAACGCAGTTACCGGCTGGTGGTGGTGGTGACCGTGCTGGTGGTCGGGATAGGCGCGGCTTTCTCACTCACGCGCGCCTACGAGGTTCAGAAACGTCTTCGGAACGTGTTGCCGGGGCAGGACCAGGACATCCGGGTCCGCCCGCTGCTCTGGATCCCGGCCTACAAGATGTGGCGGGACCACCCGGTGCTGGGCGTGGGGCCGGGCCATTTCGATGTGCGGTTCCCGGCTTATCGCCCGATCCTGGTGCAGGCGCGTCCGTACTGGGCGCACAACGATTACATGAACACGCTGGCGGACTGGGGTCTGGTCGGGGTGGGGATCATCGGCGCCTTTCTGACATTCCTGGCGATCGGATTTGCCAAGACCACGAAGTACGTCCGGCGCGCCCAGAGCGACTTGACCGTCAAGAAGAGCGACCGGGCGGCGACCGTGCTGGGCATTGGCCTGGGTCTGCTGGCCCTGCTGGTGCATTCGTTCCTGGATTTCAACATGCAGATCCCGGCCAACGCCATCGTCGCCGTCACCCTGATGGCAAGCCTGACCAGCCACCTGCGCTTCGCCACGGACCGTTACTGGGTCACACCCCGCTGGGCGGGGCGCATCCTGATCACGCTGTTGGCGTGCGGCACGTTCGTCTACCTGGCCCCGCGGTTGGTGTGTCTGTATCGCGAAGGGCGTCTGTTGACCAAGTCCGAGGAGCCCAACGTCGGAATCCACCGGGTCGCGCTGCTGCGCGCGGCGAGCGTGGTGGAACCGAACAATGCGGAGACGATCGCGAAGGTGGGCGAATGTCATCGCCTCATCAGTTGGGAAGGGGAAGACGACTGGGAGCAGCAGATCGAGGAGGCGAAGCGCTGGTTCGAGAGGGCCATCGCGCTGAATCGTTTCGACCCCTTCCCCGTGGCCCGGTACGGGATGTGCCTCGACTGGCAGAAGCGCCATGCCGACGCCGAGCGTTATTTCGATCAGGCCCTGGTTTTGGATCCGAACAACCACTACCTGGTCATGCTTCGAGGCTGGCACGAGATGCAGAAAGGCGATTTCGAGGCGTCCAAGGCCTGGTTCGAGCGTTCCTGGCAAATCAAGCCTTACGACAACGAGTTCGCCGTGAAGTACCTCGCCATCGCCACCGCGCGCACGGCTGCCCAGAAGAAGTAGATTGCGGGGTGTTCGCATCGTCGAAAGGCCCTTGTCGCGTCCGCCCATCGCCCGTGAGAGACGTCCATTCCAACTCGTACTTCGACCCGGGCGATCGCCGGGCCGAGCGCGTGGGCGATCTCTTCGCCGGGGTGGCGGGCCGGTACGATTTCATCAATGACATCCAGAGCCTGGGGCTCCACCGGTTCTGGAAGCGGCGGCTTGTGCGTCTGGCTCGAGTCGGGCGGGGGCAGCGGGCGCTGGA
The DNA here is from genome assembly GCA_022710935.1 of Verrucomicrobiota bacterium. Taxonomy (GTDB): domain Bacteria; phylum Verrucomicrobiota; class Verrucomicrobiia; order Limisphaerales; family J093; genus MWFF01. Next base: position 74,459 of record JAKLFY010000021.1, on the reverse strand, counting down.
TCTCTGTTGCGGGACGGGGGACGTCACCTTCGCGCTGGCGCGGACGGGGGCGGAGGCGATCGGGATCGATTTCAGCGGCGCGATGCTGGCGGTCGCCGAGAGACGGGCGGCGAGGCTGGAGGATCGGGCGCGGCGTGAGTGGGGCGGGCGCGTGCAGTTCATCGAGTGCGACGCGCTGCAACTCCCCTTTTCCGAGTCCGAATTCGACGCCGTGACAATCAGCTATGGCCTGCGCAACCTGGCGGATGCGCGGCGCGGGCTGGCGGAGATGTGGCGGGTGGCCAGGCCGGGGGGGCGGCTGGTCATCCTGGATTTTGGGAAGCCGGCGAACCGGTGGTGGCGCACTGTTTACTACGCCTACCTGCGCCGCCTGGTGCCGGTTTTCGGGCGTCTGGTTTGCGGGGACGCGGCGGCGTACGCGTACATTCTGGAATCGCTCGAACGGTATGCCGCGCAGGAGGGGGTCAGCGCGATGCTGCGGGAGTTGGGCGCATTGGACGTGCGGGTGATCAACCTGATTGGCGGGGCGATGAGCATCCATTGCGCGGTCCGCTAGCCCGCATAGCAGTCCTCCTGCGAAGTCTGATCACCGTGTGGACCGATGGGGTGTGAAGCATGCGGGCTAGCGCGGAATTCGCATTCGACACGCGTCGTCGCCTCGATTTGAATGGCGTCCGTATGCCGACCAATGCGCTGCCCGTGACCCACCAGTCTCGGAGTGCCCATCCCGCCGCCACGGGAGAGGCCCTGTCTGGTGACGATGATCATCTCGATGCTTTGGTCAATCCGGGTTTGGCGCTGGCGGGGCTCCTTCTGGGGCTGAGTCTTGCCGTCCAGTCGAGCGGGGCGGCGGCGTCTGGGACGAGTTCGTCGATTCAGGACACGGTGACAGGGATAGCGCTGCGCCTGAGCCAGGGGCATTCGGCGGGGGATCTCAATGCGTTCAGCCCGGCGCGTCTGATCGAGGAGTTGACGCCGGCGGAACAGCGCGTGTTGGGCGCGGAACATATTCGGTTCGAGGTCAATGTTCCGGTGGTTGTGACCGTGCTGCGCGATACCGCCGGAGACGAGCCGTTTTGGCTGCGATCGCGTCGATTCACGCCGACGGGTGCGGTGCTCAGCGTGGCGAAGCGGCGGTTCGAGGCCTGGGAGCGGTTCTTCCCGTCCGGAGCGATTGGACTGGGAGTCAACTCGCTGGCCGGCAGCGGCGAGCATTACTTAGTGCTGGTGCGAGCACAGCAAGAGGGGGCGGCGTTGCGAATCGATCGCCTTGATCCGGGGCATCTGCGGGTCACGGAGATGGCGGCGGGGGTGAAGCCATACGCCGACCGCGATGAAACGCTCGAAAAGATTCCCGAGGCCTGGCGGGGTTGGCGGCTCATCCAGACACTGCGGCAGAGTCGGGACGAGGCCCGGCTCATCGGGGGCTTTCGGGAGACGCCGCATCCCAGCTCGCGGCGGCCGGACCAGATCGTGCTGACGTGGAGTGGAGATCCGCGAACGACCCAGGCGATTCAGTGGCGGACCGCTCCGTCGGTCGCGTCCGGCTGGGTGGCGTACGGCAAGCGGGCCGAGTTGAACACCGTCAGGCCGCGCCGACTCGAGAGGGTGCGGGCGGTCACGGACAAGCTGGTGGACGGGCGATTGGCGAACGACCCGATTGTGCATCGGCACACCGCGGAACTGACGGGTCTGGAACCGGGCACGGCCTACGTCTATTGCGTGGGCGACGGTTCGGGAAGCGGGTGGTCCGAGCTGGCTGAATTCAGCACGGCGCCGGACGGGGCATCCGGGTTCAGTTTTGTCTACATGGGGGATCCGCAAAACGGTTTCGAACGTTGGGGAGCCCTCGCGCGCACGGCATTCCGGCAGCGACCGGATGCGGCGTTCTATCTGTTGGCGGGCGACCTGGTGAACCGCGGGGCGGAGCGGGACGACTGGGACAGCCTGTTCGCCAATGCCGCAGGCATTTTGAACCGGCGCCCCGTGGTGCCGGCGCTTGGGAACCACGATTGTCAGGGCGGCCATCCGACGCTGTACCTGAAGCAATTCGCGCTGCCGCGCAACGGGCCGCCCGGGCTCGAGGCGGAGCGGGCCTATGCGTTTCATTACGCCGACGCTCTGCTGGTCGTGCTGGATTCGAACACGGAGCCGGGCGCTCAGACGGCCTGGCTCGAGGCGCAACTCGAGGGGAGCAAGGCCAAGTGGAAGTTTGTGGCCTATCATCATCCCGCTTATTCGTCCGCGCCCAACCGCGACAACGTTGCACTGCGGGAGGCGTGGACCCCGCTGTTTGACCGGTACCAGGTCGACCTGGCTCTTCAAGGTCATGACCATGCCTATTTGCGGACGTATCCGATGAGGGCGGGCCAGCGCGGCTCGAGGCCCAGGGATGGGACACACTATGTCGTCTCGGTCTCGGGGACCAAGATGTATCGCCAGGATCAGCGTCCGTACACGGAGGTTGGATTGACCAACGCGGCCACGTTCCAGGTGATCGACATCCAGAGGCAGGGCGACCGGCTGGTCTACCGGGCCTACGACGTGGACGGCGACCTGCGCGACCAGTTGGTCATCGAAAAGTAGGCGGCGGATCCGGCGTCCACCAGGCATCGAGGCGCCGTTGAAGTTGCCTGACGCGGCGCGGTTGTTCCGCCGCGCGATCTGTTTTTTCCCACGGGTCGCCGCGCAAGTCGTAGAGTTCTGGCTGGGCCGCGGGGCGGCAACCACGATCGCCGGCGCTCCGCGGCCAGAATGAGAATTGCCAACGCCCCGGAAAGGATGTTGGCAGAGCACGCTCTCTGGCCTATGGTCATCCCGATGTGAGCCAATCGGCGCGAATACTCGAAGCGGACGAGCCCATCGAACTCGGCAAGTCTGTCGGTCGGCCTGTGTTCGTCCAAGGCAGTCTGGAATCCTCGATCGGTGAAACTCCTCGTCGACAAATCACGTTCTTCCGCCGCGCAGCGGCGCCGCTTGGCGAGGCGTCGAAGTTTGCAGATCGTCGGCGAAGCCCAGCGCTCACGAATGGGTCACACGCCTCATCGGTCCGAGGCAGAGCCTCGCTAACCTGATGCTCGGCTTCATCACCAACTTCCTGGACTGGCGCAACCCGCTGGTCCTGCTCTTTGGGCTGTTCGCGTTGTGGATGCTGGTGGACGCGATTCGCCGTCAGGAATGGCTCTGGGCGGTGTTCATCTTTCTCTTTCCTCCAATCAACGCGGTGCTCTACTTCTTTCTGGTGTATCGGCAGGCCGCCCCGGCGATGAGGGGATTCGAGCTGCCGGGAGCGCAGGATCGCCACCGGATCAAGGAATTGCAGGAGCAGATTCATCATCTCGACAAGGCCCATCACCACGCGCAACTTGGGGACATCTACTTTCGGCAGGGCAAGCTCGACCAGGCGGAGGCGTGCTATCGCGCCGCGATCGAGAGGGAGCCGGAGGACTTGGACACGCTGGCGCACTACGGGCAGTGTTTGCTCCGGCAGAACCGCGCGACGGAGGCTCTTCCACTTCTCGAGAAGGCTTGCGGGCAGGATCCCGACCACGATTATGGCCAATCGCTGATGGCGTTGGCGGAGACTTACGGCGCCCTCGGGCGCGCCGAGGAAGCGATCCAATCCTGGCGCCGGGTGTTGGCCAGCCACACCTATCCCCGGGCCCGGGTGCAACTCGCAAAGCTTCTCATGGCCACGGGCCAGGTCGAGCGGGCGCGCGTGGAACTCGATGAGGTGCTCGCGGACGATCCGCATGCCCCCGCATTCCAGCGGAAGCGGGATGCGGCCTGGATTCGCGAGGCCAGAGCGATGCGGCGCCGTCTCCTGGGCGACCAGAATTCTTGACCGGTGAAACGTGGTGTAGACAAGTCAAGTTTCCGTGCTGCGTTGAAGGGGGCAAGGATTCTAGTCGCCCTGGCGCGGGCCGCGCTTGCGGGGAAGCCCCGTGGTCCGCTAGAATTACTCCCCAGATGAAATGTGTGGCAAATGAGTCAACTCTGGGCGCCGCGCAGCGGCGCCACTTAGCGGGGCGCCGGGTGCCGGTGATCGTGGCTGCCACCCGACGGCCACGAGTTGTTGACGCGTTTCCTTGGTCTGAGGCAAAGCCTCGCTAACCTGTGGCCAATGATTATCGCACCGTCTCTGCTCGCGGCTGATTTCGGCCGGCTGGGATCGGAGGTCCAACGCGCCGACCGGGCCGGGGCGGATTGGATCCATGTGGACATCATGGACGGGCATTTCGTGCCGAACATTTCATTCGGGCCCAGCGTGGTGGAGACGGCGCGTCGTTTCACGCGGTTGCCGCTGGACGTGCACCTGATGTGTTCGCGCCCGGCCACTCTGCTCGAACCGTTTGCCAAGGCGGGGGCATCGCTGATCACCGTGCACGTCGAGTTGGGCAACGGGGTGGGCGATCTGCTCTGGAAGATCCGCGCCCTCGGCCGAAAGGTCGGCCTGGCCGTCAACCCGCCCACGCCCATCGCCAATGCCCTGCCGCTGCTCAAGCAGATCGATCTGCTCCTTGTAATGACCGTGAATCCGGGCTTCGGCGGACAGTCGTTCATCGAGGAGATGATCCCGAAGATCCAACAGGCGGACGCATGGCGCCGCGACCGGGGTCTTCCCTTCCGCATCGAGGTGGACGGCGGGATCAACCTGTCGACCGCGGCGGAATGCGCGCGGGCTGGAGCGGACACGTTTGTGAGCGGGACAGCGCTCTTCGGTCAGAGGAATCTCAAGGCGGCGATTCGCAAGATGCGCGACGCAGGGGTGCGGCACGATCGAGGGCCGCGTGGCGGCGCCACAACTTGACTCATCATGGAAAGCGGCGCTGAAGCGCACGCAGTCCAAAGGCTTCGCCCCTTCGCACGCGAGCGGCGAGGTCGCGAAGCGCCCCGGAGCGCCGGTTTGCAGCCGGCTTACCGCGCGCGATGTGCCCGCAGCGGTTCCCATGAGCCGCCTGAAGGCGGCACACCGAACACCGCGCCGAATCCCCAGACGTGGTTGGGTGTCCCGACTTCAGCCGGTTCTCGCCGGGGGCCCAGGCCAATACGAGAACTCCTGGCATGGCCGTGTGCAGCGTTTGACAGTCCTCTTGACGCCGCTATAGTCCGCGACGCTTTATGCACGCTGAACCGCATGTTGCCGTTGTCGGCGCGACGGGCGCCGTCGGTGTCGAGATGATGGAAACGCTCGAACGCCGGCGTTTCCCGCTGCGCGCGCTCACCCTGTTGGCCTCCGCACGATCGGTCGGAAAGACCTTCGAGTTCAAGGGCAAGACGATCGCGGTGAAGGAGCTGAAACCCGACTCGTTTGCGGGGATCGACATCGCGCTCTTCAGCGCCGGCGGGAGCATTTCGAGGGAGTTCGCTCCCCTGGCCGCCCGGGCGGGGTGCGTGGTGATCGACAATTCGAGCGCGTTTCGGATGGACGACGCGGTTCCTCTGGTGGTCCCCGAGATCAACGCATCGGATGTGCGGAGCCACAAAGGCATCATTGCCAACCCGAATTGCACGACGGCGATCGCGCTGATGGCGCTTCACCCGCTGCACAAGGCGTTCTTCTGCAAGCGCATTTTTGCGTCGAGTTATCAGGCGGTGTCGGGGACCGGCGCGAAGGCGATCGAGGAACTGCGGCGGCAGGTGGATCAGATCGTTCACGGCCAGCCGGTGACCAAGGAGGTCTATCCGCATCAGATCGCCTTCAATGTCCTGCCGCACATCGACTCTTTTCTGCCTTCCGGCTACACGAAGGAGGAAATGAAGATGGAGAACGAGGGGCGCAAGATCATGCATCACCCCACCTTCCGGGCCAGCGTGACATGCGTCCGCGTGCCGGTCTACCGGGCCCACTCGATCGCCGTCAGCGCCGAGTTCGAGAAGCCGGTGACACTCGATGCCGCGCGGGCCGCGCTGGCGAAAGCGCCCGGACTCGATCTGGTTGACGATCCCGCGAACAAGGCCTATCCGATGCCGCTGTTCACGGCGGAGAAGGACAACTGCGAGGTGGGGCGGCTTCGGCTGGATTGCGCCCTCGACAACGGCCTGTGCTTCTGGGTCTCAGGCGATCAGTTGCTCAAGGGAGCCGCGCTCAACGCGGTGCAGATTGCCGAGGAGTTGCTGAAAGCGGGTTAGGGAGTTGTTCGTCTCGGGCGAGGCCGCTCAGCATTTGGTGCGCGTGCTTCAGCACCGCTTTGCGCGGGGCGTCACCGAGCACGGTGCTCGAACAGCGGCGGTCAACCGCCGCACTCCAAACGCTCCGCGTGGTCCCACGCGCTCGTGCCCAAGCCACCCGGCGTCCCTCCACCGGTCGACCGCCTTTCGCCCAGCGGGTTTTGGTGGTACGATACGCGCAGGATTCAGTCGGTGATGTTCGACCTGTGCGATTCGAAGCGACGCCACCCCGCCGCACACACGGTGCGCCCGAGGCGGGCCACGGCTGGTTTTACCCTGATCGAACTGCTGGTGGTCATCGCGATCATTGCGATTCTGGCGGCGCTGCTCCTGCCGGCTCTGGGGCGCGCGAAGGGCAAGGCCCGGCAGATCGCCTGCATCAACAACCTGAAGCAACTGGCGATCGCCGGGACGCTCTACGCTGGAGACGCCAACGACCATGTGCCTCCCAACGGTCTTGGATCCCCCGACGTCCTGAACGGGCAGAGGCTGTGGGTGCTGGGCGAGGAGCACTACGAGTTCACGTCGCCGCCTTCCCCCAATCCCGCCTTCACGAATGTGAATTACCTGATCGACCCGCAGCACGCCGCATTCGCCCAGTATATCCCGTCGGTTGCGACCTACCGGTGTCCTGAAGACCGCACGACGGTCGAGTTGAATGGCCGCGCCCATCCCAAGGTCCGCACCTATGCCCTGAACAGCTACCTGGGCTGGGCCGAGTGGGTCCCGCCGGGCTATAACAGCTCGCGCCATTGGACGTTCGACAAGTGGTCGGGCATGACAGAGATTTCCCCGGCCAGCCTCTTTTCGTTCATTGATGTTGCTCCGGGCAATGTGTGCCTGCCGGCCTTCGTGGTGCGCATGGGCGCGGGCGGACAGTTCTATCACCTCCCCTCGATCCAGCACGGGGGCCGAGGGACGATGGCGTTCGGGGACGGCCGCGTCGAAACGCGCCGATGGATCGAGAGCCGGACGCTCACCGAGGCGACACTCCCCTGGAATCCGAACCACTGGACCTTCTGGGATTCGCACAACCGGGACCTGAAGTGGCTCCAGGACCACGCCACCGTTGCGCGTCCGAGCACGGAATAGTCAGGGGCGCCCTGGACAGCACGGGATTCCTGGAAATGGAAGATTCTTCTTTACTTGACGCTGCGCCTCGAGGAATTTCACGCAACGTCGTGAGCAAAACTCGGCCCCGTGCCGTGAGAACCTTCGGGGTTCCTATACTCACGACTTTTTCTTTTTCCCCTTCGGCGGCGGGAAACGTCTGTCCAACGTCAGCGGCTCGCGCGTCGTGAAGAACGTTCTGTGTGCGCGTCCGAAATGGAGGTCATGCACCTCGCCCACCTGTGGCCACATCGCACTCAGAAAGCGGTCTTCATGGATGACAAGGCCCGTGGTGGGATCGAGGGCCTTCTTTCGCGTCTTGGCGTCCCACTTCACTTCGTAGAACCGCTGCAGGGCCCAGAGGAAGTAATCCACAGCCTGAAGGCATGGCGCTTCCTTGGGGCGGAGGACCGTGATCTTCCAGGCATCGGGCTCGCTGCGGCGGAATCCGAACTTGCGCTCGAAATCCTGTTCTGCGTGGGCGAGGGCGACCTTGATGGCTTCATTTCGTGTGCTCGTGCCACGCCTGGCAACGTTGACTTCGTAGCGGTCGGCGAGGCGATGGAACTTGCCGAACAACTCCCGCATGAGCGCGTCATACACGGAATTCTCGTTGAACCGATACCCCGGTTCCTTTGCCCGCCGCGCCATTTCCATTGCCGTGAGTTTGAGCTTGTCGCAGACGACTGCGTAAAACCGCAACTGGCTGCCAAAGCCGCGAAGCAGTCCGAAAACGGGAGCACGGACTTCGGGCAGGTCGTCCTTCGCATGGAAGGCGAGCGCCGTTTTCTTCCGCTCGGGCTTGAACGACTCTGTTCCGGCGAAGATGGGGTCCGCCAGCATCTTCTGGCGGAGTTCCGTCAGCGCGGTGGCGAGTGCCGCCGGGTTTTCGACTTCAAGCTTCCCCAAGATGAAGAACCGTGAGCAGCCGTACGTGTCGGCGATGGGTTTGCCGCTCTCGTGGAAAAGCGTCGGCGTGCCGGCCTCGTCCACGAAGAGATGCTGGACCTCCGATGAACTCGGCTCCGGGTCGGCAGGGATGTCGAAGAGGTCGGTCACAATTGGTCGGCAGCGAAGGTGGTGAACAGCTCGTTCATTCGCGAACACATCTGACCATAACGCGAGAGCAGGGAGTCCAGGAGTGGACTCATTTCCTTCCACGCTTCAGTAATCGGTTGCGCACGTGTGTCATCCCGCTCGCGAAAGAACATTAGGGCCGCTAAGGCCTGCAGGGTATCGTGGAGGAGCACCAGGACGCTCGACGCTACGATGTGTGGGTCTGTCTTCGCTGCCAGGCCGGTGGGCGTATTGTGCGCTGCCTTCGAGAGCATTGAATAATGCTCGTTGTAGTCATCCTGGAGCCCGGCGGCTTCGGCGGCTTCTCTGATTTTCCAGGTGCGTTCGGTCACGCCGGCGTAGTCCTGCCGCACCTGCTGCAAAAAGCGCCGGTGGTGCGCGAGGGCCTGCTGGAATACTTCCTGGTTGGCTGCATCTTGTGCGACTTCCTCCAACTCGCGGACATTCCCTTGGGCCTGCGCAAGGAGCTTCTGCGCAGCAAAATCAGGCACGCGCATGGCGGCGTAAATGCCAATGCGCGACTCGAACGCGACCCGACACAGCCCGACGACATTCTGAAGGCGACTGTTTGTGATCAACAGATGAACATCCGCCGCAACTGCGGCTATACTTCTCGCCTGCTGACGGATGTAATAAGTCTGCGCCACTTCATCCGCCTTGGCAGGTATGCCGTCCACTGCCCGCAGCAGACATTCGGCAGCTTCGCGCAAGGCGTCACACGCCTCGCGGATGAGCATGGCCAGAGATTCGCTTCGGTCTGACTTGTTGGTGTCGCTCGGATTCACACGACTGCAAGACCGGCGGTTTCACTTCAGAGGCCACCCACCGTACTGGCCGACGACCGCGTCAATCTCAGCCATCAGGCGGATGGTCTCCGAGAGGGCAACGACGACTTTCTGGTAGTGGGCGATGTCGTCTGCGGACAGCGCGCGGCCCTTCCGGTCTTTGAGCCACTTTTCGCACACCTGATAGCCGCCGATGTGGAAACTCCAGACCGGCTGCGGCACGCCACGGAAGCCGGTGGTCTGCGCCTTGTCCAGCCAGACGGTGTCGTTGGACCATGAGACCTTCTCGATTTCGGAGGCGCGACCGCCGAGATACTCGGTGATGGGATGGTCGAGCTTGGGAGATTCGAGCAGGTGCAGAGCGACGAGTTCGCCGCCGAGTTGGGCCAGTGCGCGGAACAACTCTAGACTCCCGGTCAGCGGCAGACGCGGGAAATCAATCTTCAGAAACTCAGCGTAGCGGCTCCGGTAGCCGGGACTGTGAAACACCGCGTAGGTGTAGTGGAAGATGTCTTCGGCGCTAATGCCGGAGGGCAATCCGTGTGGGGCAGTGTGTTTGAGCGAGAGTGACTTTGCCAGAGCACGGAGAAACGGTGGTGCAAGGTTGGGCTGTCTCTGGGCATCCTCCATCAACAGACCTTCGGGCGCGTCCTCCGCCGGTTCCAACCACAAGGGAAAGAGGTAATTCACTTCCTTCAGTGAAACAGAGTGGTGCCCGATAATGCCCTTCGTACAAAAAACATGGTCAAATTGGCCAATCTCTACGCTCCGAGAAAGAGCAAGCCCGCGATTGTTTCCAGCGAGCATGTTGCTCATCACCTTGCGGCACGGTGAAGCGTAAAAACCACGCGAGTTCCCGGTGTAATACGTGAAGCGAATATCAAACGGCCGATACAAGATGGCACAAATCCTCTGCTCATTCGGACCACTGGCCTGAATGTCCGCCTGTGCCGTCTCGACCCTCCAATCCCTCGCGTCGTCGCCAAGTTCATACTTCGCCCGCGCCTTTTCAGCAGGAAGAGACGCAAAGTCAATCACGCGTTCCCACAGAACCATTGCGCTGAAATCGACGGTCATCGAATCCCGCGCCATGACCACACCAACGCCGTGAGTTGTGAAAATGTCTGTTGTCTTCCAGCCGGCGTCATACTCCGCTCGCCAGTCCGTGACTTGTGGCTCGAAGAAGTAGAAGGGAGAGTCCGGGATTAGTTGCGAGAAAACCGTGTCGCTCAAGCGGTGCGTCGCGAGCCAAGCGTATTTCGCCTGCCGTGATCCCCACACATTGGCGTGTGCAACGGCGGCGGATGCTCCGCCTCGCGTGGCAAGGCAGATGGCCACGCCCTGGCGAATGTCGAAGACATTCTTGTCCTCCGAACCGTCAGGGCACTGCTCCTTCTTGTTGGAGTTCCCGTGGAGGTCAAGCAGGCGAAGCTGCGGGAATGTAGCCATGAGACTTTGGCGCATCCCCCGAAAGGTTGGATTGTCGAGATAGCCGTGGTTCGTGATGCAGCCGAGGATTCCGACTCGGGCGCTCTCGACGGTTGTCTGCGCCTTGCGGATGAACTTTACGTAGTCGTCCTGCAGCCAGAGCTTTCGTTCCTTCAACGCGGAGCCGTCCACGGTCTTGTAGGCATCCACGATCCGCTGTGCGTAGTCAGTCATGTTCGAGGAGATTCCAGCATATGGCGGGTTCCCGACAACGACGGTGAATCGCTTGTACCATTTGATTTCGTTGACAGCGGCGGCCTCGTGAGCGAGCGCGTCGAAACCAATCTGCGGCAGTTGCCTGACTTTGGGTTCGAGCGTGTTCGTGAGGTAGATGCGGACGCGCTCGGCGCTGCCGAACCGGTAGCCGGTCTCGTAGAGTTTGAGACCGACCTTCATGTGGGCGATGGCGTAGGGCGCCATCATCAACTCGAAACCGTAAAGGCGTGGCAGCAGGCAGACGGGGACGTAGACGTTCCAATAGTGGTTGAAGGTTGAGGGCTGGGACCCAGGACCCTCACCCGGCGCTGGCGCGCCACCCTCTCCCGCCCCCGCGGGCGAGGGAATACGCGGCATGGCGGCGAGGCCGCCCATGTCCCACTGAGCCTTTAGGTGGCGGTGGACCACATCAATCACCTCGACGACGAAGGTGGCTGTGCCGGTGGCGATGTCGAGGATCTGAACGAAGAACTCGCCCGGGTCAATCGCGCGCTTTTCATCCGGCTCGTCCGTCAGCGGCGGGAGTTTAAGTTCGGGATTCCGTTTGACCATCTCTCCCCACGTCACCGTGGAGGCGAGGCCATCGGCGAGGCCGAACTCGGTTTGGAGGAGTTCGTGAACGCTGCGGACGATGTAGGAGACGACTGGCGGCGGCGTGTAGAAGACGCCGCGCTGCACCTTGAGTTTCTTGTTGTAGGCGGAGAGAAAGTGCTCGTAGAAGTGGATGACCGGATCTTCATCGGGGTTCTTGTTGCCGAAATCGCGCAGAATGGCAGGCAGGTCCGTCTCGTCGCCGCGCAGGAGTTCGACAACGTCCTGAATGCCCAGTTCATCGAAATCAATCCCGCCCTTGCGCCCGCCCGCCTTGAGGAAGGTCTGGAGCATTTCCTTCAGGAACGGGTTCGTGACCGGCACGATGTCCGAAACGTCCTCCGCCCGGACGAAGGTGCCTGCGGTGCCCGCGCTCATCTCGGTCCGTGAGATGGCGGCGGTGAGGAGACCGTAGGTGATGGTCTGCGCGTAGGTGTCGGCGAAGCTCTCGGGGGTGAGGTCGTGAATGAGGGCGGTCTGGAAGGCTTTGTAGAGTTTGGTGAGGGCGCCGCGCTCGGTCTCGTGCGCCATCATGGTCTGCGCGGCGGCGCAGATGCCTCGTGCCAGGGCCGCGAGGCGTTCAGCCAGGCCGTCGGCGGTGCGAATGACGTGGCCGACCCGATGGCGGAAGGCGCGGGTCCATTGGGCACGCCACGTGGAGAGGTCGCGCGGGTCCGCCGGCCAGCGGAGTTTGTCATGCAGAGTGGCGTCCACGTGCTCGAGCTTGAGCGGGGTGTCGCCGCCGTCCCAGCCGAGCACGCGGAGCGTGGGGAGGTCGCCGGATTCCTGATGGAAATGGGCGAAGGCGATTTCACGCTGGTCCGTGGTCTCGTCGCCGAGAGCGGAAACGAACAGCAGGTCCTCGGGTTGCCATGCAGCGCGCTCGGATTTGTTCGCCGAGGCGCGTTTCTTGACGACGAGCATGCTGAGGATTCGGCGAAGGACCACGACGGGCAGGCGCTTCTTCTCGAACTCGATGAAGAAGATGCCCCACGGCTGACCCGAGGCGAGGGGGCGGAGTTGGTGGATCTTCCTGACCTTGGCCGCATCCTCTTCCCGCAAGCCGAGTTCGTCGGCTTCGTAGGCGAACGTGAGTTCATCGAAGCCGTACTGCTGGAGCGGCCAGGCGAGTTCCTCCTCAAGGTAGCGAATGAGGTCGGCGAAGTTGCTGAGTGAACGGAGACGGTCGCGGGGAGCCATAGGTCACGGAGCTTCTGGTCCTATTGCCGGCCAGTGGGCAGGCGCGAAGCCGAGCGCCAAGAGCAGGAGACGATACTCCTTCAACCGCCGAAGCAGCACGGGCACCGCTTCCACTTCGCCGACACCTTCGACGATCGGCTGAATCATGGCGTTGCGTCGGCGAACAGCTCCATCTGGTTCGGATCCTGTGCGTCGGCAAAGAAGTCCACCGGATGCAGCGCGTTGGATCGGAGCAGTTCCCCGGCGCCCATCAGATGGTCCCGCAAGGTGGCCACGGAGGCCTCGCCCAAGGGCAGAACCTGCGTCACGCCCTTGTCCCAGGAAACGACACGAAGGTTCTCCGGTTCAATCCACTTGGCGTCAAGCAACTCAGGGCTGTGGGTCGTGACGAGCACTTGGGTGTCGCGCGAGAAGGACCGGATCATTTCCAGAATGGACGAGAGCGCCTCCGGGTGGATGGTGGACTCCGGCTCCTCCAAGCCGACGAGTGTGGGACGGTTGGGCTGGAGGAAGGCCGTGAGGATGCCCAGGGTGCGCAGGGTGCCGTCGGACATCGAGAAGGCCTCATGGGCCACGGTGCGTTTGCTGGCGGCTCTGCGCGATTTGCTTCGCGGCCCGCCGTTCTCGCTCCACTCCTGACGGAACTCCAAAGAGAGCTTCTTGCCGTGCTTGATGGGGCGAACGGTCGCTGTCCCTGGCACCACGGTGCGCAACAACTCACACAGGCGCTCCATCTTCCCCTCGTCCTTCCACAGCGACTTCAAGACACTGGCCAGATTGCTGCCGTCGGCTTTGAGGATGGAGCCGGAATCCGGGTCTTGGAGTTCGAGAATCGCCTTGGGCTGGATGGAAAACACCCGGATGCCGCTCAAGCCCCTCGTCACTGGCGCGAATTGAGCCGTGCCGCCCATCAGGGGCAGGAGCAGTGCCTGCGGATCCACGGCCGGCTCGATGCTGGGCACACTGCTTGTGAGCGAACCGTGAGAACGATCGAACCAACTCAATTGGCCACCCGTCTGCACCACGCATTTCTCGCGCACCACGTCGAACTCGTAGCCTTCCTTGGCGCGAATCTCGAAGGCATACCATCCCGCGGATCGTCCGCCGTTGCGGAAATCGAAATCCACGCGCACGGCCATGTTCGGCGGGCGGCTCTGCGTGCCGGAACGGTGGCGGACGGCTTCAATGCCGCCTTGGTTGTTGAAGACCGCACCGAGCGGCGTGGTCATGCATTCACTGAGGAACTCGAGCGCCTTGAGAACATTGCTCTTGCCGGCGCCGTTCTTGCCGACCAGGAACAGGGGGTTCTCGAACCCGAGGCGTGCCGCGAGGATGCTGCGAAACCGCTTGAGCCAAAGTCTTTTGATAGGCACGAAGTCAGAGCGCATGGGCACTTTATATCGTCGCGAAGGCGGGCAGTCAGTTCAATTCCATCCAGCATTGCAGCACGGGACTCACGCCCACCGGCGCCTGGACCTGCTTGAGGTAAGTATTCTTAATGTGCTTCTCGACCTTCAGCCGCACCTCATGGAGCTCGGCCTGTGACAAGGCCACGCGCCGGGGCGTTTCCGGCGTGCTGCGGATGAACGCGACGATTTCCTCCGGCTGCTCCAGGATCTTGCCGGAGGCGAGGTCGTACAGGTACCAGCCGGCCTTGCCTGCTTCGGTGGTCCAAGTGGCTGCCTCCTCACCCTGGCGTGCTCCCCCGCCGGTGGCAGGGGCAGCCGTGGCGCTACCCAGCGCTTTGTCTTCAGCGGGCAGGGCGTAGCACAGGAAGAGGGCCTTCGCGCCCGGCTTCGCGTGTTCCTTGCCGCTGAAGACGCGGCCGGGCAACTGGTCGAGGCGCTGTTGCAGACCGGGATTCTCGGCGAGCAGTTTCTGGAACTCGAGGTGCATCTGCTCGAGCGGCGTGAGCGCGCCCTGATAGGCATGGGTGAAATCGCGCAGGGCCTCGTAATCATCCTCCGGTTTGAGAAGCTTCCTGCCTTCGATGCCGAAGACCTTGGAAATGCGCAGTGTCTTGCTCGACACCCGGTGGTAAAGCCGGAGAAGATCGTCGAGTTCGTCGGGGGGGAGAAAATTCCAATAAACAACCTTGCCGCGCAGGGGCGCATGGTCCGGGTGGTCCGCAACGATCTTGGTTTCAATCTCCGGATTCAACCGGCGATCCACGCGGCCAATACGCTGCATGAGGCGGACGGGATTCCAGTGGAGGTCGTAATTGATGAGGCGCGTGGCATCCTGGAGGTTCAAGCCCTCGGAAAGCACGTCCGTCGAAATGAGGATGCGGGTTTCCTTCTGGCCCGCGGCGGCCAGTTCGGCGCTCGTCGTGCCGTTGTAATACGGCGCGAACCGCTGGATGGCATCCCCACGGTCGGTCTTGCTGCCACTGTCGATCTCGTCCACGCCTTCGATGCCCGCGCCCTGCAATTCGCGCCGCAAGTAGCGGGCGGTGGTCATGAACTCGGAGAAGATGAGGACCTTGTGCCTCTTCAGAACCGCGTCCGACTTCAGAAGTTTGATGAGGGACTGCAATTTGTTGTCGTGGCTCGCGTTGAAGAGCTTGAGTTCTTCCAGGAAGTCCACCAACTGTTCCAGGTCCGCGTAGGTTTCGTCGAAGATTTCCGGCAGGTCATAGTTGTTCCGGTCAAGAACCTCGAAGTCATCGAGGAACTCGTCGCCGAGTTCTGACGCATCGACTTCCTCGCTCTCGTCTTCCTCCTGGAACTCGGCGCGCCGCTGTTTGACATGCTCGAGCAGTTCGGCGTTCTGGGCCTCCCAACGCTGGAGGCGTTTCGTTTCGGACTGCGCCGTCGAGTTCTTTCGCAAGAACGCCAGCAACTTGAGGAGCAGGTTCTGGCAGGAGGTCTCGAACGCGTAAATGGAACTCTCGAAGCGTTTCAGGAACTGGATGCGGATGAGGCGAACAACCTGCTTCTGCCGATTCTCATCGAAGACATTCAGGGCTGCCGGGTCGCCTTTCCATTTCGCCAACGGGTAGTAGACCGCCAGGCTGAAGAGCTGCTCGGGTTTGGAAAAGGCGGCTTCGACCTTGCCCAGCAGGTGGCCGTAGGTCTTCTTGACTGAGTACGCCGCTACTCTTGGCGGTTCCTTGGCCGGAAAAACAGCCTCGGTGCCGCCGTGCTGAATCTGGCTCTGCTGGGCGTAGGCCCGACTGCGCTGCACGACCAGCGCACGGAAGAGCTTGTCGTCGAACAGGACTTTCTCGGCCTCGGCCTGATTCACCTGGAACAACTCGCCATGCTCCTGCCCGGCCACAAGGCGTTTCATCGCCTTTTCGAGTTGTTGGAAATGGCCGGCGAGGTTGTGGATGCCAAGCGCACCGGCAAACGCCGCCGGATTGTCCACGCGGCTGAACAGCTCAATCTGGTGCTGGAAATCTGTCAGGGCATTGTTGACAGGCGTGGCGGTGAGCAAGAAGAGAGTCTTCTTCCCGAGGATGTCGTAAAGCTGCCAGTAGCGGGAACGGATGGTGCCATCTTCCGCGTTGGCCAGGCCGCGATTGCGAAAGTGGTGCGCTTCGTCAATCACCACCACGTCCGCCTGTTCCTTGATCTGCTGAAACTCGGAGGGGAAATCGCGGCCACCCGCGCTGGGGCTGCGCATGAGGTCGGTGTGGTTGTAGATTTTGAAGGGCAGGAAGCCGTTCAGAAGATGGGGCAGGTAACGTCGGATATTGCGCTCCCACACAGCCACGCGGCCAGACTTGGGAACCAGCAACATGACCCGCTTCTTGTCACGCATGACCAACCGCTCGATCAGCATCAAGCCTACGAATGTCTTGCCCAAACCGACGCCATCGCACAGGAAAGCGCCGTTGTGCTGGCGGGCGATGTTGACCAGCGAGTGGTAGCCCTCCTTCTGGTAGTGGTCGAGAACGGGATAGATTCTGGATTCGCCGTTCTCCCACTCGGCTTCGCTCGGTGTGTGATGCTCGAACAATCCCTGGAGCGCCCGAGCGTAAACCTCGAACGGCGCGTATTCGGCAATGTGACGCTCAATGACCTTGATGACGTCGGGCGTGATTTCCTCCGCTTCCTGCCAGTGCTGCTCGTACCAGGCCTGAAGTTGCGAAACATCGCCGGGCGCACGGATTTGGATGTTGAGTTCGACGTTCTGCGTCAGGCCCGGCACGGTGAAGTTGCTGGAGCCAACGAGCGCCACTGAGCCGATGACGGCCACGCGGGGCTGGGTGATGTAGGCTTTGGCGTGGAACTTACGCCTGACGTAAACCCGACACTGGATCTTCCCTTCCCGCATCGCCTGCACGATCGCCGCCGCGCCGGCGAGCAAGTCGTTGGCTTCCTTCTCCCCCTCAAGACTGGCGTCGAGTTTCTGGCAGACCTGCTGCCGTAATCCTTCGAGAATGGCCTGCCGCGTCCGCGCCGTGGCCTGATCGCCCATCAAGATCCGGATCTTATCGAGTTTCTGCCATTTGCCGTCGAGGGCGAGAAGCGACCCGATCTCAAAGAAGCCGGTCGCGATGTCGAAGGCGCTGGCGATCTCCGTCCAGTCGTGGAGGTAGCGCAGTCCTTTCCAGGACTCGTCGCTGTTGTCCACGATGAACAGTTCACCACCGCTGGGACGAGGGAGAGTCACTGTGTGGGTACGACTAGGTTGCTGATGCCCAGCAAGGCCGCCCAGAACCGACAGTCATTCGCTTTTTCGACGTGGCCGCAGTGTGCCTGTCAAAGAGATGCCATTCAAGGAGAATCCCGGCTCCCAGCCTCACGGGAACCGGGTGCGGTCGGCGCACGGTTCGAGCCGGGCGATCGCCTGCATGATCCCGTCCGCCACCTGCTGGTAGATGGCCTTGAGTCGTTCCTTGGAACAGGTCCGGGCCTCGAGGCGAAGCGCAGTGAAATCGAGCGGTGACCCGAACTTCACAACGACCGGCTTGGGCAGGGGCAACCGCATGTGACGTCCGTAGGCCTCGAAGCTGCCAAAGACACGGACCGGCACGACGGGGCAATCGGATTTGATCACCACCAGGCCGATCCCGGAGCGGGCCGGTTGAAGGCGTCCGTCGCGGGTGCGGGTCCCCTCCGGAAAGAGCAGAATTCCCGCCCCGGCGCGCAATCGCTCGAAGATGGCCTTGAGGCCGGCGCCTCCGCCGCTGTCGCGCTCGACCGGGACCGTGTTGACGGAACGGAGCAGCCAATTGGCGAAGGGCTGTCGGAACAAAGAGGCTCGGGCCAGGTAATGGATGTCGCGTGCGAGGGGCGCCCCGATGAGGAGGGGATCGACATACGAGGCATGGTTGGCGGCGAGAATGACCGGCCCCTGGGCTGGGACCCTCTCGGCATGGTAAGCGCGTCCGCGGAAGTAGGTCTTCGAACCCAATTGGGCCAGTCGCCACCCCAGGTAGTAGGTCAGATTCATCGCACACTCGAATGCGGGCTCGAGCCGCCTCGGCGCTGAGCGGGGCCTGGTTTACGTTGCCTCAGCACTCGAACGAGGACCCACCCGGTCGCGCCGCGCTTGCTGGCGTCGGCGGATTTCGGCCAGGATGAAAGCGCTGGTTTCCTCGGGCGTTTGGCCCGAGTTATTCACGATCACCGCGCCCAGCGGTATCATGAGCGGCGCGGCGGCGCGCTGGCTGTCACGCTCATCGCGGGCAGCCAGGTTCTCACGCACCCCATCGGCCACCCGTCGGCGCGTTCGCTCTTCCAGCGAGGCATCCAGGTAGAACTTGTAGTCGGTTTCGGGAAAGACGTTTGTGCCGATGTCGCGGCCTTCCATGACGAGGCTGCCGAACTGGAGACAGGCGCGCTGGGTGCGCTTCATCCAGGCGCGCACTTTGGCAACGGCAGCGACGTGAGGGACAGCAGCACTGGTCTCGGTGGTTCGGATCTCGCTTTCGGGGTAATACCCGTCGACCAGGAGGCGCGTCTGGCCGTCGATGCAGATCAATTTGGTCTTCCAACGCCGGCAGAGGTCGGCGACTGCTTTGGCGTCGTGGATGTCCACCCGCTTCTTGAGGCAGTACCAGGCCAGGGTGCGATACATGGCCCCGGTATCGACGTACACGAAGTTCAGGGCCTTGGCGACCAGCCTGGCGTTGGTGCTCTTGCCGCTGGCGCTGGTGCCATCAATGGCAATGACAATTGGCGATGCAGGGGCCTTCACGGGAACAGCTTCTCTCCTCACTCAGCCGTCAGATCTCCGGGCGACAAAACACACCCCGTGCGCGCATCCCGGACTGTTGCTCCGAGGCCCCCGGGAGGGAGGGCCGCCAGCTTCCGAAAAAAATCCGGGAATGTCTTCTTCACGCAGGCCGGATTCTTGATTCTGATTCGAGGGACTTTCAACCCCAGAATCCCGAAGCACATCGCCATGCGGTGATCGCCGTAGGTTTCGATGTCGGCGCCGTGGAGGGCGGACGGCAGGATGCGCAGGGTGTCGCCCTCTTCCTCGATGGCCGCGCCGCACCGTTCCAGCTCGGTGCGCAGGGCGCGCACCCGCTCGCATTCCTGGACCCGAAGCCGGCCCAAATGGGTGAAAGCCGTCGGATGCGGTGCGAGCGGTCCCAGGACAATCGCGGTCATGATGCTGTCGCCCAGGTCGCTCTGGCGCGACAGTTCGGCAGGCAAAGGGATGCAGTGCGGAAAGCGTTCATCGATCTGCCAGCCGGAGCTTGGCCACCGGGCGACGCGGACGCAATGGTTCGGGGTGTGTTGATCCGCGCCCAGCGCGTTGACGGCCCAGAAATAACTCCCGCTCGAGGCGTCGGCCTCGATGGCGCATTCACCGCCGCGCGGGGGAAACAGGCTGACGAGTTCCCTGGTCATGCGCACATAGGGGGCTTCGTCGGCGCTTTCTCCCTCGACCTGCACGGTCCATCCGCCGGCGCGCGCGCTCAGGAGCAGGGCCGAAGCGAACTGCGAGCTCTGATCAATCCGCACCCGGCAGGATCCCGTGCGGATCCCGCCGCCATGAATCCGGGCTGGCAGACGGTCATTGGGGGCGTCGATTTGATATCCGAGTTCCCGCAGAGCGGCAAAGAGGTCGGCCTGCGGTCGCTCGTGCATTCGCGGCGAGCCCTCGAGCCGGTAGACACCCGTACCGAGACAAACGAGGGCGGCCAGGAACCGGGCGGCGGTGCCTGCGTTGCCCACATCCAAATCGAGCGGCTGAGCCAACGAACCCCCCGGCGGCACCGCGCCGCCGCGGCCCTCGACCACGATTGTGCGATTGCTCGATTCGTCCGGATCCGGCCCAACCTCGACGGCGAAGCCGAGCCGCCGCAGGGCCTCGGCCATGAGCCGGGTGTCCTCGCTCCAGAGCGCCCCGCGCAGCGTCGTTGTCCCGGACGCCAGCGCGGCGAGCACCAAGGCGCGATTGGTGACGCTCTTCGAGCCCGGGACCGTCACCTCCGCGCGCACGGGTGCGGCCAAGGGCTCGATGGCGATGAGATCGGGCAGCGGCATGGCTACTCGGGCGAGGTGTTCGAGCCGATCCAGGCGTCGCGACGCTGCTTGGCTCGGGCGAAGAAACTGCCCAAGGCCTCCTGGTTGCCATCCTCGATGAGCCGGCGCACCGCGCGCAGCTCGACCACCAGCTCATCCAGGGACCGGGCGAGGCTCTTGCGATTCGCGAGGGCGATGTCCCGCCACATCTCGGGCGAGCCCGAGGCGATCCGGGTGGCGTCGCGAAAACCACCCGCGCACAGCAACCGCTGTTCGGGAGGACGGTCAGGCCCGAGGACATAGTGTACCAACTGCGCGGCGACCACCTGCACGAGATGACTTGATCGGCTGACGAGATCGTCGTGCTGTTCCGGCGACAACACCAGGATGCGCGAACCCAGGGCCTTCCAAAACGCCTCGATCTTCTCGCGAGCCCCGTTGTCCGAGCGCGCGGTCGGCGTGATGACGCACACAGCGCCTTCGTAGAGGTCGGCCCGCGCCGCGCCAACCCCCGCCTTTTCCGCGCCGGCCATCGGATGGCTGCCGAGGAACAGCCCGCCGGCGTCCGCAACCAGCGGTTCGACCTCCCGCACGACGCTGGCTTTGACGCTCCCGACGTCGGTGACCAATGCGCCGGGCTTCAAAGCAGGGCCGAAGCGAGCCGCGAGCTGGGCCATCTGGCCGATCGGTGTGCAGAGAACGACCAGATCGGCATCGCGGACCGCGGCTTCGAGGTCGAGTGTCGCTTCGTCCACCGCCCCGGCCTCGATGCACTCGTCGACGCCGGCCGCCCTCCGCACGCAGCCCGTGACGACCGCGGCCAGCCGGCGACGACGCAACGCAAGGCCAAGCGACCCGCCCAGCAGACCGACACCAACCAACGTGACTTTCTGGAACAACACCGGGCCGAGCATAGGCAAGCCGTCACTTCCCCTGCCTGGTGCCCGCGATGCGGGTGCCGATGGCGTACAGGCCTTTGCTTGCGGTGATGAAAAGCGTCCGGCGGTCCGCCCCGCCGAAGCAGACGTTGGCGGTCCAGGGCTCCGGCACGTCGATCTGATCGATCTTCTTGCCCGTGCGGTCAAAAACGGAAACCCCCTTGCCGGTGAGATAGAGATTCCCTTCGCTGTCGAGGGTCATGCCATCCGATCCCAGCTCACAGAACAACCGCTTGTTCGCGAGCCGCCCGTCCGCCTGGATGTCGAACTGATAGGTCTTTCCCGCGCCGAGATCGGCGACGAACAGCGATTTGCCGTCGGGCGTGCCGACAATGCCATTGGGCGTCTTCAGATCGTCGGCCACGCGGCTCAGTGTCTTGCCGTCGGGAGCCAGGTAATAGACGTGCTGGCCGTCCTGGGGCATTTGGGTGTGCTGCCACCACGGGCGCTTGTAGAAAGGATCGGTGAAGTAAAGTCCGCCGCCAGGCCGCACCCAGACGTCGTTCGGGCCGTTGAGCCGCTTCCCTTGGTATTCCTTCAGCAGCACGGTCTTCTTGCCGTCCGGGCTGATGGACCAGAGTTCGTTGTGCTCGTCGGCACATGCAAGCAACTGCCCTTGCGCGTCGAAGCACATGCCATTGGCCCGACCGGCAGGCTGCATGGAGATCGACAACTTGCCATCGAGGCTCCACTTGAGAATGCGGTCGTTGGGTTGGTCCGTGAAGAACACGTTGCCGGCGGCATCGGCCGTTGGTCCCTCGGTGAACTTGAAGTCGCCAGCCAACCGTTCGACTTTCGCGCCGGGGGCGGTGACGCCGCCTTCGGCGGCCCTTGCCGCGGTGACAGCAGCCAGACAAGGGACAACGACCAGGCCCAACAGAGCGGAACGGCGAATTGCAGCAAGCATGGAATTCATAAGATGGGGGTGAACATACGAGACGCGCCGCGCCCGTCAATGCTCCGAAGGCATGAAAAAGAAGAGGCCGGGAAATCCCGGCCTCTCGTGAGCGAACTCGGTCAATTGCCTATTTCTTGACCCTGCCGAACATCGCCGGGACACCCGCCTGAGGCGTGAAGGTGTACGGCGATGTGGATGACACTTCCTGCCACGGTCCGAGGATGCTGGTGGCAGCCTCGAGTGTGCCGCCGCCGGTCCAACTCACCGTGATCGTGCCATCCGTATTCTTGGCGATGCTGATCTCGATGGGCTCGACTGCCGGAGGTTCCATGCGGCCAATCACGCCCGAGACGAAGGCAGTCGCGTCGCCGGCCAGAGGATCGGCAGACGCGAGCTCCACCTTGAAGGTGGCGCTGTGGTTGTCGCCGCCGCCGCCTTCGTGCATCACGCCCTGGATGAAGTACCGGACGCCCGCTTCGAGGTGGATGCCTTCGCTGTAAGGCATTGTCGTCCCGCCGTCGGGCGACCAGCTATCCGACCGTTTCATGCTGGCCGCTCCGCCATTGGCGGTGAGCCATTGACGGCTACCACTCCAGCCCTGTTCCTGGGCGACCAAGCGCTTGGTAGCCGGCTGATCGTTTGTGCTGATGTAGAGGTCGCTGTCGTCATCCGAGCATGTGAAGAACACGTACTCGCCCGTCACCGCCGGGATGAAGATGCCGCTGACGGACCGCGAGAAGTTGTCGGCCACGTCGATCGGTCCCTCGAAGCTTGTCCAGTAGTTGACTTCGCTGGGCACGCCGACATTGCCGATGTTGACGGCATCGCGATTCGCGCTGGCCCAGCGCTCTTCCATGAGCGAGCCGGCAACAAACACGGCATCGCCGAGCACTGTAAGCGTCGCTTCCCTCGATGTGACGGGAGTCGGATACCCCGCCAGGGATACCACGCAATCGAACTTGGCGCCGTTATCGCTTGCACTGGTGAGCAGCGAGTGGACCTTGGCGGTGGCGCCCGGGATCGGAGTGCCGTTGCGCCGCCACTGGTAGGTGGGCGGGTAGAAGGCCTCCGCGGTGGCGTCGACGCTGAAGATCGCCCGATCCCAGCCGTGGGCCGTCACGTCCTGCGGCTGGGCCGTGATCTGGAGGTTCTTCGGCGCGGGGACCAGGACACCGACGCGGTCGCCGGTGAGCCGTGTGTAGGCGCCGTCCACAGGTTCATCCTCATAGGTCGGAGCTATCATCATGTAGGTCACGGCGAGGTTGTCGCCGCCGCCGCCTTCATTCTGGACGGCCTCGATGTAGTACCTCTTACCTGCGGTGAGGTCGAAGCCCGCGGCACCTGGCGACTCGCTGGTGGTGGGGTCCACGAAGGTATCGGACCTCTTCTGGGTCAAGTTCGACCCGCCGCCGCTCGTGACCCACTGTCGATTGTTGCTCCAGGCCGTTTCCTGGGCGATGAGCCGTTTGTTGGCGGGATCGGCGTCTGTGCTCAGGAACAGATCGCTGTCGTCGTCCGAGCAGATGAAGAACACGTAGAGGCCGGTGACTTCCGGCACGAACAAGCAGCTCAGACGCTGCACGTAGTAGTCAGCGAAGTCGGTTGTCGCGAAGGAGTTGATGTAGCTGGTGCTCCAGGGTGCGCCTTCAGTGCCGGCCTCGACACCCGGGCGGGTATAAATGTCGGACGTGGCCGGGCCCCACAGCTCCTGTTTCACGAGGCCGGTAATGAACATGGCCGCGTTGACGGTCAGCGTCACCTCGGCGGTCTCCTTGGTCATCGCCGGACCAGGCAAAGTGGCGATGCATTTGTACTTGGCGCCGTTGTCGGTGAGCCGAGCCGTGAACGAGTAGGTCGACTGCGTCGCCCGGATCACGCCACCGAGATTCTCCCACGTGGCGCCGCCGGGGGCTTTGCGCTGCCACTGCAACTCGGGCAGTGTCTCGCTGTCCGTATCGAACACGGCTTCGAACTGAGCGAGCTGCTCTTCGAACACGGTAGTATCCTGCAAATCGGTTATCAGATCGAGCTTGGTCACCGCCCAGGTCATATAACGGATGACGGAGCCCGCCAGTTTGGGGGCATCGCCGTCCACCGGATCGGGATCGTCGATGAGTTTGTATGTGACGGCGAAATTGTCGCCGCCGCCGCCTTCGTGGAACACGCCTTCGATATAATAGGGCGTGTCTTTGACCAGATCGTAGCCCTCGGCGCCCGGAGTGGTCACGCCGTCATCGGGCGACCACCGATCGGAGCGTTTCTGGTTGAGGTTGCCGGTGCCGCCGACCCAGACGCGCGCTCCAGCCCACGAGGTTTCTTGAGCGATCATCCGTTTGTTGGCCGGCTGGGCATCGGTGCTGAGGAACAGATCCGCATCGTCGTCGCAAGCAACGAAGAACACGTACTTGCCATCGGCGGGCGGGTAGAACCAGGCGCTCACCCGCGAGGCATAGGTGTCCGAGAAGTTCGTCGGCGTCTCGAAGCCGGTCGCGGTCATGGTCATGTCCGCCGGATCGCAATTCCCGGAGTTGATGGGTCCCCGGCTCGAGCCGTCCCAGAACTCCCACTTCGCGTAGCCGGCGTAGGTGGTCCCGTCCGTGACGGTGAGAGTGGCCTCGCGGCTGTCGATCGTTGCGCCAGCGAAAGAGGCCTGGCATTTGAACTTGGCGCCGTTGTCGCCGGCTCCCACGATCATGTTCAGCTTCGAGCCGGTTGCTCCAGGGATGGCGGTTCCATTTCGAGACCATTGGTACGATGAGACATAGCCGTTCGGGATTGCGGTATTGACGGCTTCGAACTCGAACAGGGCCGCCGTGCCGGCGACCGCCGAAGTGTCCTCGACGTCCTTGACGATCTGGAGGTTGGGCGGTGTCGTGATCGGGGTCACCTTGAGATCCGAGATGGTGGCGATGCCGCCCGTCGGGTCCCCGTCGTAGTGGGCGGTGACGGCGATACCGACATAAACCTCTGCCGGCCAAGCCGTGCCGAACGTGGTCGAGTTGTCCGAGCCGACCAGATCGCTCTTGGACGTGTCAATGTCGACGTACTTGTTCCAGGTCGTGCCGTCGGTGCCATAATAGATGGTGAACAGGGCTTCGCGTCGCTCGATCTTAAGCCAGGTGTTTGGATAAGACGGACGGATGGTCAGGCCCATGGAGTTCCAATCCGCGTTGCCCGCGCGGGCCGTGCGCCACTGGGGCGCGACCTGGTTCTGACCGCCGCTCCGGGTCGTCATGTTGGCGATGAACGGGTCATCGGTCATCGGCATCCCCGACCATTCGTCCGGCATGCGCACCATCAACTCGCACTTGGTCCACCCGTCGTCACCGATTGTTCCGGTGCCGGCGTCATCGTTGTTGACCAGGTCGCGGACCCGCACCACCGCATCCCAGGCAGGATCGCTGATGGTTGTGTAGTAGTAGTACCCCGAGTCGGCCGCGCCCCAGATGTCCGAACCGCCGCCGACGATTGTCATGGTGCCATCCCCGTTGTCGGTTGCCGAACCGAGCAGCAGGGGCGAGCCCAGGTCTATCCCCGTGAAGGGCTGGGCCTGGATCGCGCCGGCGAGCAGGAACACCGAGGCGGCTAGGCCTATGAGTGTTGTTCTTTTCATGGTTGCCTATCTATGGTGTTGGTTCTTGTGGGTTACTCCGTTGTCGTGCGCGTCTCGAGGCGATGCCCGGACGGCGCACTATTGGTTTGTGGATAAGCCTTCCGCAGGCTGCGTCGGCATGCGTCAAGCTCCTTTCTGACGCACTGGGCGCACGACACCGCACGGGTGTTGAAAACCTTACGGATGGCCATGCGCCAAATCTGAAGACATTACAAGGGCGTGCAAGCAAAAAACAGAGGTCTTCACCACGAAGAGCACGAAGGGCACGAAGCGTCAGAGCCGCAACCGAGATTCGTCGGCGGCTGGGCAGATTCTGGGGCATAGTAGCACGAAGAGGCTTCTGTTTCTCGCCTTCGTGTTCTTCGTGTTCTTCGTGGTGAAGAGACCGGCAGAGGCTGCGCCCCTCGACACGCGGACTGCGGGGTGGTGAGGCCCCGGAGCGCCGGCTTGCGGCCGGCTTTACGAGCGCGACATGACCTCCGGTTGCGGCCCTGCTTTTCTCGCCCTCACGGGTCCAAGTCTTGGAGCTTTCCGATTCGCGGTGCTCACGATTCCTGGAAACAGCCGTCCTGCCGCTCACTTGTTCTTCGAATCCCCGGCCAGGCGACTCCGGCACAACTCGATGCGCCGTTCGAGTTTGGCAGCCTGTTGCGCGCGTCCGGCGGCCAGGGCGAGCCGATGTGCGGTCTGGGCAGCCGCCAGGCCCTCGGCGTAAAGCCCCTGGTTGACGTAATTGCGACTGAGCAGGTCGTGGTAGTCGGGCAATCGTGCCAGGCGCGGTTCGGATTGGACCGCGCGATTGAAGAAGGGGGTGGTGGTCGAGGTTTCGTCGAGCCAGGCCCTCGCCATGGCCATGAGGTAGTTGGCGCGGGCGTGGCTGGGGGCGCGTTCGAGGGCAGGTTCGAGCACTGAAACGGTCTGCGCGTAGCGTTCGAGCCGGTAACCGACCTCGGCCCAGGCAAGGCGCATATCGACGACGTTGTATTGGCGGTCGAAGCCTCGGGGCAACAGGCGCACCGATTCCTCGAGGTGAACGGCGGCGTTGGTCAGATCGCCTTGGGCCGCCAGGGCGGCCCCCAAATCAAAATGAGCGAATCCGTTCTGGGGTTCGAGCCGCACGGCAGTGCGCGAGTGATCGATCGCCTCGGCCAGCCGGTTCCTGACCCGGAACAGCAGGAAACCCAACCGCTGATGGGCCATGGCGTTGTCCGGATTCATCGAGAGTGCGATTTCGAACTTCTCGATCGCCCGATCGGCGTCGCCAGCCCGGTAGAACTCGTTGCCGGCGCGGGTGAAAGAGTAGTCGTCGAGAAACTGCTCGCGGATCCGCCCGATGGCGTCCGGACGCAATGCAACGAACTCGGGGATGTTCGCCGCGCGTCCGGGCGCGACCATGTGTTCGAGCCAGACCGGCG
Source organism: Verrucomicrobiota bacterium (assembly GCA_022710935.1). Taxonomy (GTDB): domain Bacteria; phylum Verrucomicrobiota; class Verrucomicrobiia; order Limisphaerales; family J093; genus MWFF01. The sequence goes on along the minus strand of JAKLFY010000021.1, from coordinate 47,527 downwards.
GGCTGGCCTCGCCATTCTCGGCTATGCGCGCGAGGTAGAGCTGGGTGTAATCCGAGTGCTCTTTGGACGAGAAGACCAGCCAGCGCCCCTCCGGGGACCAGGTGTGCCAGGAGTTCATGCGGCCGAGGTTGCACTCGAGCCGCCTGGGTTCGCCGCCGTCCGCCGGGATGATGAACAGCTCGCTATCGGGCTGGAGCAGCATGTAATTCGAGGCCTGGCAGAAGACAATCCACCGTCCATCCGGCGAGTACTTGGGAAAGAAGTTGCTGCGCCCGTTGGCCGAGGCCCCGCGCAGCGGTTCGGCGAGGCCGCCGGCCCCGCCGTTGAACCGGACGCGATAGAGGTCGTATCGAAACTCCCGACCGCGTTCGAGGAACTCTTCGCATTCCTCCGGCGTCAGGAGAATGCGGCCTGTGTCGCGGGCCTTTTCGAGTTCGTAGGCCCGGTTCCGGGCGAACACAACCCATTCTCCGTCCAGGCTCCACGTGGGGTTGCTTTGGACGAAGGCGGGATCGTCCGCGCCCGGCAGCGAGAAGAACTGCCTGGTTTGCCGGTCATAGACCGCCACGATGCCCTTGAGCGGAAAGAAGAGCTGCGAAAAGGCCAGACCGGGCCGGGGAACAAACACGGAGCGGTCCTTGACGGTGCTCAGGACATAGCGGCCATCGGGAGAGATCTGCGACAACAGACCGTAGGTCTGGCGTCCGTCCTCAGGACGGTAGTCGTTCCAGGTGATCAGATCGCTCGTCGCCAACCGCATCTCCGGAGCCGTCCGGGTAATGACATAGGAGGCCTTGCTGTTGGCGTAGTCGACGTCCATCGCCAGGTACTCGCCGTTCCGGCTGAACGAGTGGCAGTTGCCGCAGACCGGCAGGTTCTCGAGCACCACCGGAGGCGCGGTGGGCCGGTCCAGAGCGCCGAACCGCCAGCGAATCTTCGATGGGTCCTTGACCGCATCGACAAAAGGCAGATTCACCTCGCGGTAGAACAAGGGCGTTTCAACCGCCCAAGGAGAGACACTGAACTGAACGGTGCCTCGGGCCAACGGCGGCCCGCCCTTGCCGGGCCCCGCGCCGGCCACAATCAACTCGATCGGATCGCCTCGCGCCGCCTCTTTGATGCGTAGCCAGTCCGATTCAGGCGGACGCCAGATCGGCTGGATTCGGTCATAGACCCACCTCTGCCCGCCCGCTCGGATCCCGACTGCCCAGCGGTCGATGCCGGCGCTGTTCGTATTCCACAGCACCGCGGGGGCAGGCATGTTGGTCGGCATGACCGCGCGCAGCAGGGGGTGTTGAATCTCGATGGGCGCGCATGGACCCGGCCCGGTCAACAGGGACCAGGCATCGTCATCGCACGACCCGCGATACGCGCTCAGTGCGCCGGCCGCGATCAGAAAGGCGGCCAGAGATCTTTCGCCACCCCACGTCACGGCGGCCAGAATGGAAGGAACCTGCGGACAAGACAAACCGAAACCATCAACAACTTTCTGGCAGACGTCCGGCGCGGATTTGGGCAAGCTCGCCTTCGAGCGTATTATGAGAAACTTCCTCAAGTCCGTCTGCATTCTGTTCGCTGTTTACCTGAGCCTGCGATGCACGGCCGCGCCCAACACGGCCCTGGCCTTGCCCCGCAGCAGCCCCGAACAGCAAGGCGTCTCGTCCGCAGCCCTGATTGCATTCGTCGATGCGGCCGACCGTCAGATCGAGGGGATGCACAGCTTCATGCTGGTCCGGCATGGCCACGTGGTGGCGGAAGGGTGGTGGGCGCCCTACAACCCTCGAAGCCCGCACGAGCTCTATTCGCTGAGCAAGAGTTTCACTTCGACGGCGGTAGGTTTGGCGGTGGCGGAGGGCAAACTCAGCGTGCACGATGAGGTCCTGAAGTTCTTTCCCGATCAGGCGCCTGCCGAGCCGAGCGCGAACCTGAAGGCGATGCGCATCAGCGATCTGCTCCGGATGGCGACGGGGCATCAGGACGAACCCGTTTGGGGCACGGGCAAGCTCACGGTCAAACTCTTTCTCGATCACCCGGTGCCCCACAAGCCCGGCACGCACTTCAGATACAACACGGCGGCCACCTTCATGCTGTCGGCGATCGTTCAAAAGGTCACGGGCGAGACCGTGCTGGACTACCTGCGCCCGCGACTCTTCGAGCCGCTGGGGATCGAGAATCCGACTTGGGGCGCCAATGCCGAGGGGATCACGCTTGGGGGTTATGGATTGAGCGTTCGGACGGAGGATATCGCGCGGTTCGGTCAACTCTACTTGCAGAAGGGCCTATGGGGCGGCAAGCCTCTGCTCCCGGCCGCGTGGGTCGAGGCCGCCACCGGCCTCCAGGTGGCGAACGGCAGCAATCCGAACAGCGACTGGGACCAGGGCTATGGCTACCAGTTCTGGCGCAGCCGCCACGGCGCCTATCGCGGCGACGGCGCATTCGGCCAGTACTGCGTGGTTGTGCCCCGCCTGGATGCAGTGATTGCGATCACGGGCGGCGTGAGAGACATGCAGCAGGTCCTCAATCTCGTCTGGGACCGGCTTCTGCCTGCGTTGGGCGCGCAGGCGCTGCCCGCCGATCCCGAGACTCAGAGGGCGCTCGAACGCAGGCTGGCTGGCCTCGAACTGCCGCCGGCGCAAGGCCAGCCTTCGTCTCCGATGGCATCATCGGTCTCGGGCAAACGCTTCGCGTTCCCTGCCAACGAGCAGAAGCTCGAGTCGGTCGGACTCGATGTCGGAGCCGACGGCCAGGGCGTCACGCTCGCGACTCGGATCGGCGGGGTCGAACGCCGCGTGGCTTGCGGAAAGGGCGATTGGAAGAACGCCCGCCATCCGTTCGGACCTTACCCCGATCAGCCCGTCGGCGTCAGCGGCGCCTGGACAGCGGACGACACGTACACCGTGAAGATGTGCGCCTATGAAACGCCCTTCGTCGCCGCGTTCAAGCTCCGGTTCTCCGGCGACCAGGTCGCGTTCGATCAGGAAGTCAATGTCTCGTTCGGCCCCACCAAACAACCGCAACTGATCGGACGGGTCGAGCATTAGCGAGGCTTCGTCTCAGACCGAGGAGGCGCGCGGAGGGCTCGTGGCGGCCGGGTAGCGACCACGATCACCGGCACCCGACGCCTCGCTAACCCGGATTTCTCACGACCGGGAAGATGACAACGAAATCCACGCTAGCGCGCGCGCACGCGGAGAAAGACGGGCCCGGGGGCGGTCGACGGGCTCGAGAGGCGGAAGCGTGTGTTGGCGGAGACGACCTCGAGCGCGGCCTGGCTGTCGGCCTGCCAGGGGCCGCCCGGATTGGTGGCACGCATGAGATCGAAAACGAGCGTCGATCGGTAGTTTGTGACTTGGAATTCGACGATCGTCTGGCCGCCTTCGAGACGTGGGGGACCGGAGATTTCGAGTGTTGGCACGGGCAGGTTCTTGGCGTTGACCCTGCTGACGGCTCCCCATTCGGAGTAGTACCGGTTGAAGTACTGCGCGCGGGCGCAAAGAACGTAATCGCCCGTCTCGAGTGGGCCAAAGGAGAATGTGAGATCCGCGTTGGCCGGTGCTGTGACGGGATTGCGCAGCTCCTGCGTGTCGGTGAATTTGACGTTGTCGAAGTGCCAGCCAGCGTCCACATCCGTGTTGACGTAGTAGGCCCGGTTTGGGTCGACCTGGTAATTGAACCGCAGCAGGATGGGGCGTCCGGCAAACGAAGCCAGGGAGACTGTGCGATTGACAAAGTCGAGTTCGCCCACGCCCTCGACGTCGTTGGTGCCGGCCTGGGCGTAAACGTCACGCCAGCTTAAGCCTTCATCGGGCGAGATCTGCACCTTGGCCTGCTGACCGCTGGTGGCCAGGGTGAGCCGGCTGCGGAACGACACCTGAGCCCCCGCGCCCGGCAGCAGGAGACGCTGGTAGGTGAGGATCTGGTCAGTCGGCGCCGGATGCGCCAGCCTGTAAAACGTGCCGGCGTACGAGGGCACCGTGACGAGGAGATCGTAGTCCGGACTTGTCCTCGCCGTGAAACCGCCCAGACCACTCTCGGCACCTTCGACCACGTTCAGCGCCCAGGGGCGTCCGCACAACCACTGGAAGCCGGTCGCGCGCGGCAGGGGGGTGATCGAGTAGAGGTTGGGCTGATTCAACGCCGCCGGGTTGGGCCCCGTGACAGTCGCCCACTGCGTGTCTGGGCCTGCCACCTGGGGGTCGTACACCGTCACCGAGTACGAGAAGCTCGTCGGTTTGCCCCCGACCAGCACATTCGAAATCGCGACCGCGTAGGTCGTGTCGGCGGCCGGACGCGGCCAACCCGACGCGGAGGTCGGGTCGAAAGCCGCCGGATACCAGACCAGGGTATTCTCGCCCATGCCGGTCTCGATCGGCTCGACCACGATCGCGAGCGGGACACCGCCCTCGCTCATGCTCACGGTCGCACCGCTGAAATCCGCATCGCCGTAAGACAAAGACCATCGTGGGAAGACAATCGGATAGGGCACAAAACCCGGCGGGGGCCACGCGACAAAGCCGTCCCGCGTGGCCGGGCGCGGATCGAAGAAGTGCCCATCGAGGATCCAGTTGGCGTTTGCGCCCCAGCACGTGGCCGAAGGGGGGATGTCGCCGGTGCCCATTAACCGCGTCTGGGGGTAGAGCACCCAGCGGCGGTGTCCGACGGGGTAGTTGTTTGCGCCGTCGTCCTGGATGTAGCCGCTGATAGCATCGGGCCCGGACGATCCCAAGGCGAGATTGGAGTTGCCCGCCGCCTCCTGACCGGCGGCGGTGTAGCAATGCCACTCGGCTGACGGTGTGTGGCTCAGCATGTCATTGGCGGCCATGATCAGAGCGGCCGCCTGGTTCTTGCTGTTGAACGTGTTCTCCAAAACAACCGTCGATGGCACGCCTGCCATCGCGCGGAAGTAATTGACTCGAAGCAGCGTCAGCTCCTTGAAGGTCGAGGCGGTCGTCCCGGCCACGCAATTCGACACGCTCCCATCCCAGGCGGAGTCTGCGTATTCCCCGGCGGCGTAGAGGGTGTTGTGGGCGATGCGCGATTCCTCGCGGCTCGATAGATTGATCGCAAACCCGGCTCCACCCCAATGGGCGAGCGCCACCCGCCGGGCGCCTCGCCAATCCTCCCCCGGCCGCGGAGATCGGGGCGGATCACCGTACGCAATCGTCCGCCCCGCGCCGCGGATCGGCAGACAGGCCAGCAGACAGAGGAGAACAACTTTGGCGAAAGGGATTGACACGGTTGTGGCTTGCATGAATGGCATGCCTCACCACAGGAAAGAGCGCTGCTCGTCTTCGAGTCGATCTCCGTTCCACAGGGTGGCGCGCCACGCGATCACCTCGCCCGCGCTGCGGAACGCCTCGCCTTCGAGCCCCAACCGCGCCCAACACCCCCCAAAAGACTTTGGCCGGACTGGCGTTTCGAGCACCAGCGGACGCTCGCGGCTCCCCGTCGAGGTCACCAACTCGAGACGCAGTCTGAGTTTGGCGGTTGGCGACGACCTGGCTTTCCACCGGACGTCGAAACGAAGGCCCGAGCACAGGGTGCGGTCCTGGCGCAGCACGGCCTGGTAGGCATCGCGCTCGAACAGACTCGGGGCAAGCGCGATCCGCCCATCGAGATCCACATAATGGGGGAGGACCTTGACGATCTTCGCCGGCTTGGCGGGCGCGGCCACCAGCGGACTCGCCAGGAGCGGCAGGCAGAGCAAAAGCACACAGTAACGCACCGGCGGCAAAGCTAATCGGCACACCGCCATTTCCAAGTCTAAAGTGCTTGGCTTGAAAAAGGAGCAGCCTTCGTCGAATCGGAGGTGGAGTGGGGAGGTCCTCGTCCCCGACAAATGCTTCAGTATTCCGCAGTGGACATGTTGTCCCCAACCCGAAAGTCAATCTCCATGAACGATGGCCGGTCACGTCCCGCGCAAAGCCCTGCTGAAGCACCGCCTGCCTGCGCCAAGCCCGAGCGAGAGCGCCGGTCGTTCGTCAACCGTGAACCGTCCGAAACCTAAATGACCCTCGTCTGGCCCGGCATGGCGATCGGGTACCGCCCCTGGGCGTCGGGCTCGACCGGGGCCTTCGAATCGAGCGTGAACTGATCCAGGCCGGGCGCCAGTTCGAGGTTCGACGCCAGAGCGTCCTCGTAGGCGATCATCTGACCCGATTCGGACGCCATGCGCCCCAGGATGGCAACCATTACGGCGTGGGCGCATCGTTCGGTCTCGTTGTAGGGTCTGTCCCCGCGAATGGCGGCGAAGAAGAGGTCCTGCTCGACCTGGTACGGGTCGGGCTCGGGCCCGCTGTAGCGCCACGTCTCGTTGGCCCGCGTCTGGGCGTGGCCGGCATAGAGCCGCGGCCTGGGCGACGCCAGGCTCTCCATGATCACCGCGGATCCCCGGGTCCCGTGCGCGAAGTCCGAGAAGATATCGTAGCACTTGTTGATGTGCCGGCCCTGCGCCAGCAGGCGCGTCCCGTCTGCAAACGCGTACTCGACGAAGTACTGGTCAAAGAGCTGATCCGGTTCGGTGCGCGTCTGGCGTCCGCCCATGCCTTGCGCGGTCACGGGCAGCGCGTTCTTCGCCCAGCAGCAGATGTCGATGTTGTGGATCAGCCAGTCGACGAAGAAGCTGCCGTTGAGCCAGGTGAAGCTGTTGTAGTTGGCGATCTGATGGGCGAGTTCGCTCTGGCCGGGGCGCTTGGGGCTGAACCCCACCGCGCCATGCATGCGGTAGGTGCGGAGCAGGACCAGCTCGCCGATTTCGCCGCCGTGAATCCTGTCGATCACGGCCCGGCGCGCCAGGTCATGCCGCCACATCAGGCCGCCTGCCACCTTCACGTTCTTCTCCGCGGCGCGTTCGCCCGCTTTCAGGACGCGCCGAACGCCCGGGGCATCGACGGCGAACGATTTCTCCATGAACACGTGCCGCCCCCGTTCAACCGCGTACTCGAGATGCAGCGGGCGGAACGCAGGTGGCGTGGCCAGGAGAACAACGTCCCCCGGGTCCACGGCGTCCATGGCCCTCTTGAACCCGTCGAGGCCCGTGAAACGGCGTTCGGCAGGGACCGCGACTTGCGTCGGGAACTGCGCGGAAAGCGTCGCCAGGCTGCTGTTGAGCCGGTCCTCGAAGGCGTCCGCCATCGCCCAGAGCTGCGTTGGCCCTTGTGTCCGCAGGGCGTTGGCGGCGGCGCCCGTCCCGCGTCCGCCACAGCCAATCAGGGCGATCTTGAGCGTGTTCCGTTCCGCGGTGTAGCCGGGACGATACACCGCCGCCAAAGCGGTCGCCGCGACCGCCTGGGTCGACTGCCGGAGAAAGGCGCGCCTCGATGCGAGGCCGGCGGGGACAAAGGACGAAGGCGCAGCGGCGACAGACGGGGCCGGGGAGGGCAGGTTGAACGTGGGCATGGCCTGAGTTCACTCCCGCATCCGCGGTCTGTCAACGTTTAGCGAGGAGCTTGTGAACGATCCGGGCGAGTTGCCGCTGGATTTCGGCGGCAGTCCTGACTAGGGTGGCGCCCCATGAAAACGCTTCCGTCCCCTTTGGCGCAAACGCTCGTGCTCTGCGCCCTGATCTCGAGTTCCGCATCGGCGGCTGAGTCCGGCAAGGACAACTGGGATCCCCTCTTCAACGGCAAAGACCTCTCCGGCTGGGTCGGCGTCCACGACACCAAGTTCGACGTGGTCGAGGGCAACCTGCGGCTCGTGAGCGGGATGGGATGGCTCCGCACCGAGAAGCAATACCGCGATTTCGTTCTCGAATTCGAGTGGCGCGCCCTCGTGCCCCAGTACGACAGCGGCATCTTCATCCGCGCCGGCCTCGAAGGCAAACCGTGGCCGAAGGATGGCTGGCAGGTGAACTTGCGATACGATGCCCTGGGCGGGCTGGTGAAGGGGACGCGACCGGTCGTGCCGTCCGAGACGCCCAGGCTCCCGCTCAATCAGTGGGTCAAGTTCCGCATCGAAGTGAAGGGGAAACAGATCACGCTCGATGTCGACGGCGAGCGGGCCTGGGAAAGCGATGCGCTCGATGCAACCGAGGGTTACATCGGCATCCAGGCGGAAGAGAGAGCGTTCGATTTTCGCAACATCCGGATTCGGCCCCTGGCCCCGGCCAAGCCATGACCCGCCCCGCGACGCCAGTCCCGCAAGCATCGAGATCAGAACAGATGCGTTTTTGTGCAATGTCCGGCCTGGCTGGCGCCCTCCTGACGTGCGGCCTCCTCGCCGCCGACCTGCCGCCCGCCTTCCCCGAGGATCCGCTCGCGCAACTCGAGCGGACCTGCTTCCAGACCGGTCAGGGCTGGAGCCCGAACGGCAACCTGAGATCGGACGTGGCGATCGTGTACGGCATCGATCCGGGCCTCGGTGGACGCATCCGGACGTGGCGGGATCGCGGCTACCGGATTCACGTCATGACCGGCGTGTCGTGGGGCAACTACCAGGACTATCTGTACGGGCGCTTCGACGGCGTCAACCACGAGGACGAGGCCCAGACCGACCGAGAGGGCCGGAAGATCAGCCACGGCGGCGACGTCTACTACATGTGCCCCGGCGAGAACTACGGGCGGTTCCTGTGCGTCGGCGTCCAGCGCGCCCTCGATGCCGGCGTCGACGCCATCCACCTCGAAGAGCCCGAGTTCTGGGTCCGTGGCGGTTACTCGGAGGGCTTCAAGCGCGCGTGGCGCGCCCATTACCTCGAAGATTGGCAACCGCCGCACAGCAGCGCCGACGCCCAATGGCGCGCGTCGAAGCTCAAGTACTTTCTTTATCGCCGGGCGCTCCAGCAGGTCTTCGACTACGTCCAGGATTGGAACCGCCGAACAGGCAAGCGAGTCCGCTGCTACGTCCCGTCCCACAGCCTGCTCAACTACGCCCACTGGCGCATCGTGAGCCCGGAGTCGAGTCTGGGCCAGCTCAACGGGTGCGACGGCTACATCGCCCAGGTCTGGACCGGCACGTCGCGCACCCCGAACCTCTTTCGCGGCAAGCTCAAGGAACGCACCTTCGAGACCGCCTTCCTCGAATACGGCTCGATGCAGGACCTCGTCCGCTCGACGGGCCGGACCGTCTGGTATTTAAACGACCCGATCGAGGACAATCCCGATCACGATTGGGAGGACTATCGCACGAACTGGGAATCCACCCTGGTGGCCTCGTTGCTGCAGCCCGATGTCTGGCAGTACGAGGTTGCGCCCTGGCCCGAGCGCGTCTTTGGCGGGCGCTACCCCAAGAAGGGCAATCCGCGGGAGCGCGAACCGATCCCGCCAGCCTATGCCGCCGAGCTTCAAACGGTCTTCAACGCCTTGAACGATCTCCGGCAAACCAGCGTCCGCTGGGACTGCGGCACCGAGGGGCTCGGCATCCTTGTCAGCGATTCGCTCATGTTCCAGCGCGGCGACCCCGCCCCGAGCGATCCGCACCTGAGCCACGTCTATGGACTCGCCCTGCCTCTGTTGAAGCGCGGAATGCCCGTCGCCCCCGTTGTGATCGAGAACATCACATCGCCCGATTCCCTCAAGAACTTCGCCGTGCTCCTCCTGAGTTATCACGGACAGAAACCCATGTCCGAAGAAGCGCATCGACCCCTGGCGGATTGGGTCCGCGCCGGCGGCGTGCTCGTGGTCTGGGACGATGATTCCGATCCATACAACCGGGTGCGCGAGTGGTGGAATACCGAAGGGCGACAGTACGCGACTCCTCGGATTCACCTCTTCGAACAACTCGGACTGGCTGGAGGCGTCGAGTCGCCGGCGCCGGCGGAAGACGCCCCCCGCGCCGTGGGCAAAGGCGCCGTCCTGTGGCGGCGCGAGAATCCAGCCCGCGCCGCGGCCAGCGCCGAAGGCGACTCGAACGTCATCGCAAGCGTCAAAGCCGCCACCTCGAAGTCGCCACGGCAATGGCGCGAAACGAACTACCTGGTTCTCGAACGCGGCCCCTACGTCGTCGCGGCGGGCCTCGACGAGTCGGTCGGCGGTGCGCCCAAGACCTTGCGCGGTCGTTTTGTGAACCTGTTCGATCCCGACTTGAAAGTGCGCCTCGAGGTCACGCTCGATCCGGGCAGCCGCTGGTTCCTCCTCGATCTGGACAAGGTCACTCCGCCCGCTCCGGCGGTCCTGGCATCCGCCTGCAAGACGCTCCCCGCCGCCTCCGCCGCCTCTGTCGCGGACCCGAGGTGCTGGCATGTGGAAGGCGTGGCCGGCACGCCGGCGATCGTGTTGCTGCACGCCGCCAACGCGCCGAAAACCGTGACCCTCGCCGGGCAACAGTTGGATGACTGGTCTTGGGATCCGGACCAGCGCCTCCTCTGGATCCGGTTCAGCAACACGTCGAGCCCGCGCGCGTTGGCTGTCGAGTTCTAGGGGTCGTAGGCCTCAAGCTCGTGTCGCCATCGTCTTAGGCCCGGATGTTTCGTAGCTCCGCGGAGTCTGACATCCGGGCTGTGTGCCAACCAGACGGTGCGAGCCGATCAACATGGCGCGACATGCCCGTCGGCGCACCCGGTTGTTCTGGCGGGTTGTTGTCGGCGTCATGCCGCCCGGTGAGGCCACCGGGCCTACAGCGGAGGCTTTCTCCGTTGACGAACGCGTCGGCTTGCGGTGGATTAGTTCCCATGCGTTGCTTATCGAATCCTGGATCTGTTGGTTTTCCCAAATCCCTGTCTGTCACGCTGCTGACTCTGGTGGCGGCCGTTTGGCTGCTCCCGCTCAGCGGTCTGCGCGCCGACGTCCGGCTCCCCGGGCTGTTCAGCGACAACATGGTCTTGCAGCAGGGGTGTCCTCTCAAGGTCTGGGGCTGGGCCGATCCGCAGGAGGCGGTGAGCGTCCAGTTCCGCAAACAGACGGTCAAGGCGACGGCCGACGCAGACGGGCGATGGGCTGTCACGCTGCGACCGGAGCGGGCCGGGGGACCCGACCCGATGGTTGTGACCGGCAAGCAGCGGGTCGAGATTGGCAATGTGTTGGTGGGCGAGGTCTGGATTTGCAGCGGCCAATCGAACATGGAGTGGCCACTCCACCGCTCGTTCGAGCCGCAAGCGGACATCGCCTCGGCCGAAAACCCCCGGATCCGGCTCTTCACTGTGCCGAAGAAGAAGGCGGTCGAGCCGGTCGACGACGTGCCTGCCAAGTGGGCGCTCTGCTCGCCCGCCACCGTGCCCAACTTCTCGGCTGTCGGCTACTATTTCGGACGCGCGCTCGAACGGTCCCGCCAGGTGCCGGTGGGACTGATCAACACCTCGTGGGGCGGATCGCCGGCGGAGGTCTGGATGAGCCAGGCTGCGCTCGAAGCCGACGCAGGCTACCAACGAGACATTCTGGATGCCTACTCCGCGCAGAAGAAGAACTACGACCAGGCCCTGGCGCAATGGGAACAGGAAAAGGCCGAGGCGGACAAGGCCGGCCAGAAGTTCGAAAAAGGTCGTCCCTGGGACCCGTGGCGCCCCGCCGAGCTGTACAACGGCATGATCGCCCCGCTCGTTCCTTACGGCATCCGCGGGGCCATCTGGTACCAAGGCGAGTCCAATGCGGGCCGCGCCTGGCAGTATCGGACCTTGTTCGCCGACATGATCCGCAATTGGCGCCGCGACTGGGGTCAGGGCGATTTCACCTTCCTCGCCGTCCAACTGGCGCCATGGGACCGCAACAAGAAGCGCACGCTCGAGGCGATTGCCGCCGAACCGGTCGAGAGCGATTGGGCAGAGCTGCGTGAGGCCCAAATGCACGTCGCCAAGACGCTGCGCAAGGTCGGCGTCGCCGTCATCACCGATGTGGGTGACAAGGACGACATCCATCCGACCAGGAAAGTGCCTGTCGGCGAACGGCTGGCTTTGGCCGCCCGCGCAATCGCCTATCACGAGAGGATTGACGGTCTGAGCCCCGTCTACAAAAGCGCGCGCTTCTCGGGCGGACGCGCCGTCGTCAAGTTTGACTCGGTCGGCGGCGGGCTCGAAGCCCGCGGCGGCGAGTTGACCGGATTCGCGATTGCGGGACCGGACCGCCGGTTCGTGTGGGCCAAGGCGGAGATCCAGGGACGCAACAAGGTCGTCGTCAGCAGTCCGTCCGTGCCCCAGCCGACTGCCGTGCGCTATGGCTGGGCGGACTATCCGGTTGTGAACCTGTTCAGCCAATGCGGTCTGCCGGCATCGCCGTTCCGCACGGACGACTTCCCGATGCTCACCGCCCCCAAGACCCCGTGACAAAGAAGGGCCTCCCGGACACAGGGCTGCCCGCCTCCCGGCGGGCGGCCTGGCCCAAGACACACCGCCCCATCACAGACCCGAGGACTCGCATGATCACACGTCGCTGTTTCTTTGGACGGGCGGCCGCCGCCGCCGTGACGACCGCCGGCGCCGCGGCCTGCCTGCCGCGCTTGAGCGCCGTTCCGCCTCTCGAGCGCAAGGGCAAATCCCAGTTGCGCCTGAGCCTGGCGGCCTACTCGTTCCGCGATTTCTTCAATGCCAGGGAGGCGGCGCGCCGGATCACCCTGAACGACTTCATCGATTTCTGCGCGGATCACGGCTGTGTGGGCACGGAGTTGACGAGCTATTATTTCCCCAAGGAATTCGGAAACGATTACCTGGTGGGGCTCAAGCGCCACGCGTTTCTCCGCGGCCTGGCGATCAGCGGCACGGCCGTGGGCAACAACTTCGCGCAGCCGGACGGCCCCGACCTCGACCGCGAAATCGCCGCCGTGAAGCGGTGGATCGATCACGCCGCCGTGATGGGCGCGCCGCACATCCGCGTGTTTGCCGGCGCCCCGAAGGGCATCGACCTTCCGACGGCGAAAAAGCAGTGCGTGCGCGCGCTCGAAGAGTGCGGCGCGTACGCGGCCGGCAAAGGCATCTGGCTCGGCCTCGAAAACCACGGGGGGATTGTGGCGGACGTCGCCGTGCTGCTCGAAATCGTCCAGGCCGTCCAGTCCCCCTGGGTGGGTGTGAATCTCGACTCGGGCAACTTCTACGGACCGGGCGATCCGTACGACGACATGGCGCGGCTGGCGCCCTACGCGGTGAACGTCCAGGTCAAGGTCGAGATCAACCGCGCCGGGAAGGGCAAGGAACCGACCGACCTGGCCCGTGTGATGGCCATCCTGCGGCAGGCGAATTACCAGGGGTTCGTCGCGCTCGAATACGAGTCAGCCGCCGATCCCTGGAAGGCCGTGCCCGAGTGGCTCGAGCGGATGCGCGTCGCAATGGATTAGCCCGCATTTCAGGTGAAATGTGACGGTGACCGGTCACATGACATCAAAAGTTGGTGAGGAATGCGGGCTAAACGAATCGCGGCTCGAAGACCGGCGCCTGGCCGTGGGCGCGCAGTCCGTCCATGAACCGGCACAGACCGCGCTTTTCGTCGGGCCCAAGCTCGAAGTAGACGTGCCGGCGAAAATACTGGCGCCGGAACTCGAGGTCGAAGTCGGTGCGTTGCGCGACGATGCGCGGCAAGGCAGCCACGCCCCGCGCGCCCATGTCGCGAAGGGCATCGCGCAAAGCGGGGGTGTGCGCGCCGCGTCGCAACGCCCAGCCGGCAAACACAAAAGGAAGGCCCGTCCGCTCGAACCACGCCGCGCCGAGATCCCAGATGCGGTGCGGATGGGGGCGTCGGGAGAACTCGATTGCCCGATCGCCGATCAGCAGTACGGCGTCTAAATCCTCGACGATGCGGTAGTTCGGCAGCGGACGGAACGGGGGACGCGACCCCCTTTCCGCGAGCAGCACGCGGAGCAGGTTCACGCTTGTCAACGATGCCGTGTCGCAAAACACCTCGCGCACGGCCTCGAGAGGCGAACGATGGGCGAGGAACACGCTCTTGACCTCGCCGCGCGCGGCGATGGCCAGCCCGTCCAGAAGGTCATACCGGTCGGTGAGCAGCACCTCGGTGATGCTGACTACGGCGGCGTCGAGTTCATCGCGACGCAGGAGGGCCGCCAGGCCGGACGGTGTTGCGAAACGCATCCGCGTTTCGAAACCCCAGGTCAACGGGACGGCATTCAGAAAAGAGACATTCCCCACCCGCCGCAGATCCACCTGCAAGGGTGGTTCCGCGGCAGCTCGATCCGGATCAGGCGCAACAGACACGGCGACATCCTACTCGATCCGTCACCGTCAGATCCAGGTCGAGATTTCAAGGCGCCGGCTTCGATGCCCCTTCGGGGGTCAGCGCGCCAAACGGGCGCAGATCGAAGCAGGCCATGGCAGCCCCGTTGCGCACGAGCAGCCGGCCATGAGCGAGCGCCGGAACATTCCATGTCTTGCCGCTCAGGGCGTGAACCCGAGCCAGCTCGACCAGGCCCAGCGGATCCGCTCGCACCAGGATGAGCTGGCCCTCGCCGCTCAGGATGATCAAATGGCCCGACGCCAACAGCAACTGACCGTAGCCATAGCGCCCGTCGCGCCACCGCCGCTGGCCCGTGTCGAGATCGACGCAGCACAGGACACCTTCATCGAGCCCGTAGGCGTGGTTCTGCCATACGACAGAGGGATTGAACTTGTTCTTCAGATTGCGATTCCGCCAGATCTCGGTCGCACTCAGGCCATTGGTGCCTCGAGCGATCTCGACCAGCGCGCAGCCCGCGCCGTATCCGGCTGAGATCAGGAACCGGTTCGTCCCGATGATGAGCGGGGAACAGATGCTGTTGTCGTTCGGGACCCGCCACCGATAGTCCCAGAGCAGGGCGCCATCCTCGGGATTCAGGCCTGCCACCCGTGTCGCGGACGCGATCACGATCTGTTGCCTGCCCGCCAAATCGGTCAGGAGCGGAGACGCATACGCCTGCTTGTCGTCGAGGACGGACCAGATCCGCGCGCCGGTTAGCCGGTGGTAGGCGACCACCGATTTGCCCGGAGCCGCGTCTCCAGCCAGAACAATCACGCGATCGTCCACAATCAGCGGAGACGTCGCCATTCCGTGCAGCAGGTTGGCCGCCCCGTTGTCGGCCAGGATATCCTTGCGCCACAGCAACCGTCCGTTCGCCGCGCCCAGACAGCACAACTCGCCGGCCGCGCCCAGGCTGTAGATCAACCCCTGATGATAGGTCGGCG
Organism: Verrucomicrobiota bacterium; assembly: GCA_022710935.1. Classification (GTDB taxonomy): domain Bacteria; phylum Verrucomicrobiota; class Verrucomicrobiia; order Limisphaerales; family J093; genus MWFF01. The sequence continues at coordinate 32,499 of JAKLFY010000021.1, read as the reverse complement.
TGGCGCGGGGTCCCTCGCCCCCCATCCAGTGGTTGAATCGGGCCGGATACCGATGGGCCCAGAGCTCGATCCCCGTGTCGAGGTCGTAAGCAACGACCGCCTCCTCATCGCGCCGTTGCTCGATGGTGAACGCATGGCCCTGGCCGACAACAAACGACGCGTAGCCCCCACCGCAAGGCTGGCGCCACAACACAGGCGGCCCCTGCGCAGGCCACTCCGTCAGGATCGGCTGCTCGGTGTAGTGCCCGTCCCGCCGCGGTCCGCGAAAATCCGTCCAATACGCGTCCGGTGCCGGCGCGGTCGGAGCGGCTTGGGCCAGCCTGGCCTCCTGGGCGGCGCGGTCCGTTTCGAGTTCCAGGTAATTCGGCGCGGTCTTTCGCCGGACAAGACTCGGGCCCAGACCGCCTCGCCACTCGACTTGCAGGCCGCCCAGGGCGACCAGCAGCCAGAGGACGGCCACGGTGTATGGAACCAGGTAGAGAATGAGCGCCCCGGCAGCGAGCATTCGATGGCGGCGTGTCAGGTTGCGATTGGCGCGAAGCAGGACGAGGCCCAAGGGCGGGAACGCCAGGGCAATCACACGCCCGAAAAAGGGCGTCTGATACCACGGCGTATCCGGGTCGATGACTGCCCGTTCGGACCGGGCGCTGCGATCTGGTGTGTCCACGGTGACTTGTGGCGCCGCTTATTCCAGGGCCAGCGCCAGCTTGAGCAGGTAATACAGGTCAGCCCGGCAACACGGCAAGTCAACTCGGCACGCCAATTCCTCGCCCCTGGCCTCCCGCAGCCAAGCCAACGCCCGGAAACCGTCCATCGCCAGGTCGGGCGGATCGCTGAAATTCTCGCCGAAATGCACCTGACGCTCCTCGCCCACCAACGGCCAGGTTGCATCGAGCGTCGTGAACACGCTCCAGACCGAGTCAGCCGCCGCGGGTGCCCCCCGCCTGATCCACTGAGCAACGGGTGGCGTCAGGTCGTGGAACAACCCCAGCTTGTGCCGATGCGGCGCCAGCCGCAACGAGAGGGCGTCGCCCTTGCCGATGAACGGATCGAGTTCGGCCGGGCCCTTGAACTGCGTGAGGGTCCCTGTCGCACCCGCCCGCTCCCACCAGGCGATCAGGGCTTCGCCGATCGCCCGTGCCTGAGCCTGGGCCGCCCCAGCGGCTTCCGGATCGCCGCACTCGACCGCCAGTTTCGCCAGCGCCAAGCACGATGCGAGGTAGCGGTTGGCGAACAGATCGCCTTGATTCGGATCGAGCCGCCAGCCGGAGTTCCGGAAGTCGTCGAAACTCGCCCGGATCCGCGGCCAGAGCTCGCGCAGTGTCCCGGCCAGCCCCAGACGTTCCACACACAGCGCGACCGCTGCCACGTTCCCAAAGGGGTGAAAGCGGCGGTCGTGACCCAGCCGAGTCCTTTCTTGCGGCGCGACCGCATGCCACTCCCGAGGCTCGCCCGAGCCCAACGCATACCATGCCGACTGCTCGAATGGCGGATGGGTTTCGAGCTCTTTCGCCACCCAGGCCCGCGTCCGCTCCTGCAACGCGTTCGGCAAATGCGGATAGGCCCAAGCCAGCGACTCGAACGCCACACCCGAGTGGTCGAACAGGAATTCGCGCCCCGCCAGACCGGGCTCGACACAGAGCGGCGCCCACCTGCGTTCGAGAAAAACCTCCACACCCTCCGCCAGCCTTTGGCGCAACTGCTCCCGCGACGGCGCCGCCGGCGGTGGCCCCGGACTGGTCACCGGCACCTCCGCCGCCCGCGTCGCGGCCACCTCGCTGGCCGGCCCCGCTTCGCCGGCCGCCAGACAGAAGAGCCGGCTCCCCGTCAGCCAATAGACCCGATTGCCCTCGATGGCCACGCCGCCGCGAGCCGGTCCGTGCCATTCGTTCCGCGCCCAAGGCGGGCTGCGCAGACCGCCGAAGGTGTCCCGTTCGCCGTGGATCGCGAACAGGTTCGTCGTCCGCAGGTCGAAACCGCTCAACGTTCCCTGGTGCACAATGAAGACCGTCGAGCCCGCAACCGTAAGATGCTGGCTTTCGTCCGCCGTCCCCCAAAACGTGTTCCACGGCGGACGGGCCCCGCGGTCGTGAAAGAGCGGCTCGATGGTGTTCTGATCGAGGTCCAGCAACCCCAGTGCAACCAGCGGCGCCACCCCCAGATTCCAATTCCCGTAGGCGCTGCGGTATAGGACCGCCAGCCGACCGTCCCCGGTCAGCGCCGCCGGCGCACCCACGCCCTGACAACCGCCGATCCACAGCACAGGCGGCGGCGGCCCCTCTTCCCCAGTCTCCCCATCCAGCACGAATAGCGACTGCGCCGCGCGGTCGCGTCGGAGATAGTCGGCGACCGCCTTCTGCTCGCGCACCCACAATTCAGGCGTCCCTCGAGACCGATCGCTCGTGACCCATTCCTCGATCCTGCGCCAGTCGCTGTCGTCAATGCCCGCCTCCCGACACAGCATGGATCGGTCACGCGCAATCTGTTGCGCCATGTTCCGCGCGGGATTGGTGCGGATGAGGACTCGGGATCGTCCGCCCGCCGAAACCGCCACGGGGTAATAGTCACGAGCCGATTGGCCCGACAGGGCCGCCGACTCCCATATCAACCGCCCGTCGGTCGCGAGAAAACAGCGCACCCGCAAGTCCTCGGCAGTCACGTAAACCCGGTCCGCCCCCAGGGCCGCGGTCTGCCGGATCGGAGCCGGCAGCATCTGTCGCCACCGCACCGCGCCCGTCGCCGCCTCGACCGCGAGGAAGCGCCCGGCACGAGAGCCAATAAAGACCGCGCCCTGCCCAACCACCGGAGCCGCGGCGAACCCGCCGTCCTCTGCCTCGAGGGACCACCGCAGCCGGCCCGTGTCCGCTTCGAGCGCATGGAGGCGCCCATCCACGCTGCCAACGAAGACCATCGAGCCCCACGCGGATGGGGAATGGAGCAGTGGCCCATGCGCGGCGAACCGCCACTGGGCCTGGCCCGAGACCGCCCCCAGGGCATAGAGGTTCCCTTGATGCGTCGCCACGAAGACCCGCCCGCCGGACACGATCGGTTCCATCGCGGTGCCGAGGCGTTCGCCCACGAACTCGCGAACCCAGGCGAGGCGAAAAGGCGGGCGCAGGCTGGCTTCCGACCTGCCGTCGTGCGCTGCATTGCCATGCAACTGCGGCCAATCGGCCCGACCGATCGCCAAAGGCCAAAGCGCAGCCATGAGACATCCCAATCCGCCGGTGTATCGCCAATGCATGCCTGATCGGACGTTCTGAACGCCTTGAAACTTCGAAGCCTGGGCCCGCTGCTGTGCTTGAAAACGCACACTTGCATTCTCGCGGGCGTTCAGTTAACTGGAGTCAAGACAGCACAGAAGCAGATGTAACCATGAACCTTGCCATGAAAAACGAACTTGATTTTGCGGCTCACCGCGGCCGATACGGCGCGCTGGCCTTTACCCTCATCGAGTTGCTGGTCGTCATCGCCATTATCGCGATCCTGGCCGGCATGCTGCTCCCGGCCCTCTCGAGGGCCAAAGACCGCGCCCAGGCGACGGCGGACCTTAACAACGTCCGTCAAATCCTCCTGGCGAATCAGATGTACGCCACGGACAACAGGGATCACATGGCCCACTGCACCTGGGGAGGCGTCGACGGGACCGCCAATAACGGTCCGGACGGCTGGGCCTATGCCGGCCCCAACAACGGGCGCATCGCGGGCGGACCGACCTACATGCCGAGCGCCGCGGGGAGGGACGTGAACTCGGTCCAGTTCAGCAACCAGGTCGCATTCTTCAAGGTCGGACACCTGGGGCCATTCCTGTCCGATTACCACGTCTTGTGGTGTCCGAAGGATGTCGCCCAGCGCGGCAGCGGCCAGTTCAAGACCTGGTGGATGGCCCGGTGGGTCAAGCTCAGTTCGTATTGCTTCAACGGGACCATCGGTGGCTACGTCGGCCCGAAGGCCGGCGCAATCTCAGGCGGCCAAACCTACAAGACCACCGATTTCAAACCCACGGACATCATGCTGTGGGAACAGAACGAGACCGATGGCTTCTACTTCAACGATCTGGGCAATGCTCCCGAGACGGCGGGCGAAGTCGTCTCCCAGCGGCACGCGGGCGTCGGCAAATACACCGGCAATGTCTCAAGGGGTGGCGGCGCCATGGTCGGCCGGGTCGGCGGCACGGCCGAGTTCATTAAGATGCAGAAATTCCTCGATTTTCTCGATGCCCGCAAATGGCCCCGCCCCAACGACGTCCTCAACGGTCCGGGCTATGGCGGACCTTAGTGCCTCGGTTCACAAATACGATCGCGTATTCGGAACTGCGAAACATCAAGTTGCTCACACGGCACTAAGTCCTGAGGCCATAAGTCCGTCAGCGGACTTATGGATCGAAGGACTTAGCCCGCATCTCGCTTCCCTCCCGATCTGAGCCAGCGGACGTAGTCCAGATAAAGGCGTGTCGAGTCGGGATGCCCCGCAAAGGCCCGGCTCCGCGGCCGGTTCATGAGCCCCTGGTACTGGTAGATCAGGATCGTGTCGACGTGCGGCGACACTGCTTCGAGTTGCGCCCGCACCCGTTCCCACTGGGCTGGGATGAGCGGACTGGTCTGCTTGTTCGGCGGCCCTTCCCAGGCAAACGTCTCGACATCGGCCCACAGTGCGCGTTGCGGGACCCGATCGTGCGCCCGACGCAGCGCCGCGAATGCGCGCGCGCTCTCGTCCGGGGTCATCCGCAGGCACCCGACTTCGTCCTGATACGCAATGACGTCGACGTCCAACCCCTCCAATTGGCGCACAAACGTGTCGTCGCAAACCGCGCGGTGGGTGCCATACGGCGCCGTGAGCGTTTTCGCGTTCGGCGTCAGACGCCGCGCCTCGCGACTGCTGGCGTTCACGTAGGCAACGAAGGCATCCGCAAAGGAGGGCGCCAGACAGGCCTCGTTGGGCCAATACCAGCCGTGGAAGCTCGGGTGATGGCTGTATCGCCCCGCAATCTCCTCCATCATCTGAAAACGCTTGCGAGCACGATCCGGATCGCTGAGCGCCGCGGCGTCCCACTCACCGTACCAGTCGCTGCTTATGAAGAACTTCACCCGATACCGGTCGGCGGCGGCAAGCATGGCCTCGATGGGATCGGGACACGCCATTTCGAGCTTCGGCAGCAGCGGCGTGTCGTAAAACGCCTTGCCGCCCTTCGCGATGGCCAGCAGGACGAGGTACTCCATGCCAATGTCCGCCACGTCCTTGATCGCCGCCTGCCATTGCTCGGCGCTGAACTGGAGACAGGCATCGTTCCAGTAGAAATGCCGGCGATCGTCCCACCAGACGCTGATCCAACTGCCTCGAATCGGCTTGATCGGATCAGGAGGCAAAGGGCGCGAGACGCAGGACGTGGCGAACGGCGCGGCCACAAGGCCGGCTCCGACGGTCTTCAGGAATGCGCGGCGAGGAGTCATTATGGGAAGTCCTGACATTCAACGCTTGAATGCGCACGGGGACCATGAACCGCTCTGTAGCCGCCGACGTGAGTCGGCGCTGATTCCTGCCTTCGACGGAGCGAGATGGCGCCGTCTGATCCCGCGATGCGGGACGGCTACGCAACCATGGTTCATGGAGAGTCCTGACATTCTACGGGCGACCTTTGGATGCAGTCATTCTCGGCCGCTTTCCAGCCGGACCAGGGCCCAGAGACCGAGCCGGGGAATCGTCACCTGGCCATCCCGACACTCGACGCGTGTTTCAGAGCCGTCCAGGGTGAGCAGCGTGGCCCGATCCACCTTCGTCAAACCCAATGCGGATGCATCGATCATGAGCCGAACGTCCTCGACCGGCGTCACATCATCGAGGCTCGGATCGTAGTCGTAGTTCAACACGTGGATCACCGCCGACCCGGCGCGCGTTCGGCACAGCACACGCACCGGGCGGGCCGCGTCCACTTTCGCCGCGGGTGCCACAACATCGAGCGCCGCGTCCACTGACTCGAATCGACGCTGGCCGGGCACAGGTCGCGCCAGCCGTTGGCGATCCTCCGACAGCAGTTCGCCGGTATCGACTGTGATCAGGGCGCGGCAGGCCTCGATCTCAGCCTCTTTCAGCGGATGATCCACGGTCTCGTCGCCGGCGACGAGCAGTCGATAGCCGAGGTTGGCCGCCGCCAGCGAATTGCAGAGGTCGAACCACCGGCGCGGGTTCTTGACGAAACTTCCGTAGGGAAACACGACACCGACGTCGGCGTGCGTCGCATGGCCGTCGAACCACCCCGCGTGGTCCCGAACAAAGCGGTAAAGCGGGGCGAATTTCTCGGATGGGCCGTCGTACCAATGGGTCCCTTTCTCGGATGTATGGCACCACTGGCGGTGCGGCGCCATCAACCGCTGGCCGGCCGCGTAGGAGAACGCGATCCAGCATCGGACAAGGCCGGGCAGGTTGTGCTCCTTGATGAATGCCCAGTCCTCGCCGCTCGCGGTCGCGGCGTAGGGCCGGCCCATCGACTCCGCCAGGCGATAGGCCACCAGCGGCAGATCGCTCGGCTTCCGGGTTTCGGCGCGGTGATTGGTCTCGGCGGTGAACAGATCGAGCGCCCGGTAATCAACCAGGTGGCCCGGCCAGAGCAGACCCGCATTCGCCCCAACCGGAACGGGGCGGCCCGCCGTCCGGGCGGCAAGCTCCCGCAGTTCGAGCATGAAGGCCGCCGCACCGCGTCCCTGGTAGATCGACCAATGACGCCAGAGCGGATGCCCGGTCGCCTTGCGCTTCGACTCGGCACCCCCGGCGGCAATCCACCTCCGGACCTCGTCACGAAAGTTGAACGAAGCAGGTTCCCGGATGCCCAGGAGACCGAGGTCGGCCGCCGGTAATCCCGCGAGATAGGCGCGAAATTCGTCAACGCACCGGTCACAGAAACAAATCCCGAGCCATAGCCCCCCCGCCGTGCCGAGGTGATCGTCGATATGCAGTCCCTGCGCTCCCGCCCGAACGGTCTCGACAACACGATCGCGAAGGAACTGGCGGAACAGCGGCTGCCGCGTGCAACACCACCAGTAAGGCACCCCCTTCGACTGGTGATCGGTAAGCCACGGAACCTTCACCGGATGTCCATCCGCGTCGCGGCACAGCCCCTCTTCGAAGCGTTCGGGCAAACGGTTATGGTAAGCGCTGAACTCGGTCACCATGCCCACGCTGCCAAACCACGTCACACCCGCGGCCTCGGCCAGCGACTTCGGAGTCGGCTTGCCGCCCCACGCCAGGACCGTGGCGCCGTACTCGCGGTATGTCTGGGCTGAGCCGCTGTACATGAACACGACGTCCGAAGAGCGAAGCACCTCGCCCCGGGCGTGGATCATCCCTCCGAGAACCAACGCAATTGCAGAAAGCCAGGATCTCATAAGCCCGGGCGACATACATCGAAGCGCGGCCGGGCCGCAACCAAAAAGGCAGACAGCCCTTGTCACTGGAATCCGGGGGGGGCAACTGTTTAGCGAGGCTGCGCCTTAGACCAACGCGGCACGTTGCCAGATTGTCGGGGTTGAGCCTTGCCCTTCGTCACCGGCAGTCGACGCCTCGCTAAGGGTCTGTGCAAAAATTAATTCCGGTTTTGCTGGAGGGGATTTGGCTCGCTGGCGAGGCGCGACGAGGGAGCATACCCGAAGCGGTCTGTGACCGAGGAGCAATCCCGCAACCGCGGGACCAGCGAGCCAAAGCCCCCCAGCCCTGCGGGGCGGGGCGGCACCGGGCCATCTGCTTCGTTCCTCGGTCGGTCGAGTGTCTCTGCGGATACACTCCCTCCCTCGAGCCTCGCATCTGGCCCGGTGGCGCTCCCGCCAAAACCGGAAGTAATTTTTGCACAGACCCTAAGGGGCGCCGCTGCGCGGCGCAAGAACTTGACTCGTTTGCAGCGGATTTCAAATAAAGAGTCACTTTAGCGCTCGGCCTGGACAGGGTTGATCCACTCGAGGCGCGCAAACCGGGCGAAATCGGCGTCCGTCGAACACAGGACGCAATTGTGTTCGACTGCCATTGCGGCGAGGTGGGCGTCGGAGGTCAGATTGCCGATCGCGTTTCCCTCGGCCAACATCTGCCGGAATAGGGTCCAATGCTGCTCTGTGGGATAGATGAGTCGTGTGCACGGTTGGCCGAACCAGCTCTGCACACGATCGCAGGCCTCCTGCAAGGTGAGTGGCCGCTGATGCAAGCGTGGGTTTGTGCCGATGCGAATGAAGGCGGTGAGGACCGGCCAGCAGAGGCAGACCGGATCGGCTCCGCTGAGTTGCTCGTCCCACCACTGGCGTGCGGCTTCGTGGTGTTGGGAGAGGCTGTCCTCGGCGTAGAGGAGCAGGTTGGCGTCCACGAGGATCACAGGTAGTCCTCGCTTTCAGCCCGAGCGAGCAGTTCAGCGATGTTGTCGTAGCTCAAGCCACGGCGCAGGCCCAGGGGGCGTGGCTGGGTCCGGAACGGCTTGGCGGCAGGCGGTTTGAGAACCTGATCCAAGCCGAGGCGCAGTGCCGCGTTGATGACCTCCTTCAAAGGCTTACCCAATTGAGAGGCGCCTCGTCTGACTTTGGCGGCAACATCGGGATCGAGCGTCAATGTGGTTCTCATGTGTACATCATGATGCTTAACAATATAATGTCAAGATGTCAGAGATTGCGCCTATTGGTTTCGCCATTCCGTTTTCATGCGAGGCGATGTAGGTTCTGGGGCGTCGTGGTTGTTGTGCGCCCCGTGCATTGCATTCTTCCGGTGGTTGCGCTGCTGCTGGCTCAGGCGGCGGCGGGGCCGGTGTTCAGCACGGTCGGAGGTGGGGGAACGAGCGACGACCTGTTCGATGTATCGCGCGGGGCGCAGGTGATCTTCTCGTCGCCCCAGCACAACTCGTGTTGTGGCGATTCGGATCCGCGTATGGCGCTGGGCTTTGGCGCGCTGCCGCCCTGGGTCGAACCGGGCACGTCGATTTTCGCCGATGGACCAGGGTCGGGTCATGTCGATACGATCGAATGGCAGACATGCGAGCCGGTGAATCTGAACCGCATTGAGATCCGGCTTTCGCAGGACGGCGCAAGCGCGTATCGCGGCACCTCGGCCTATCGTTTGCTGGCCAGCGCGGACGGTCTGGATTTCTGGCTGATCAGCGGTGGCCAGGTGCCTTTGCGCAACGGAGTGATGGCCAACGCGCCGCTGCTCATCACCGATCAAGACCTGACGGGGGTCACAACGGGCCTGCGCGCTTTTCGTCTCGAGTTGACGCGCCTTTCCGACGGTGGACCCCGTCTGATCGAAATCGATGGCTTCGGCACGCCCGAGACGACGACCATCGAGTTCCTGGACCGCCTGGCCTTCAACGCGGCCAACAACCTTCTCACGGGTCGTGCGGGCGCGGCCGCGGACGACGAAGGTCCGGGGCTGGCGATCGAGTTCGCGGTCAGCAGCCGGCAGAATGGGATCGACCGAGTCGAAGACGCCTTCGGCAATGCCAACGGCAGCCTCGCAGCCGATGCGTTCGCCTTTGCCGACGGGGGTGTCCAGGACAACGGCACGGAGGCGATGGGGGACGGCGGCGAGACGGTGGATTACGTGGCGTGGGCGACGGACAGGCCGCTCTGTGTGAAAGGGTATCGACTGATCCAAGGTGGCAATGACGCCGGCGTATGGCGCAACCTGGAGCTCGTGCGCTTTCTCGTGGACGGCGAAGAGCGCGACTTTTTCGACAATGCGGGCCGGGCTGGCGAAGTGCTCCGCCGGTTCGCCGGAGACGTGGTCGAGGGCAGTCGATTCCGAGTCGAATTGACGCGGGCCACGTCCGCGGGTCCACGGTTGATCGAGATGGACGCGCTGCTGGCGTCGCCGCCCCCGTCGCCCGTCCTGACCAATGGCGTTGTGTTGAACGAGATCGTCGGCTGGAACGACGAGTCAGCGACTGACGACGACGGGGATTCGCCCTCGTGGTTCGAGGTGTTCAACGCCAGCGAACAACCGGCAAACCTCAAGGCTTGGGGCGCTTCGGACGATCCGCGCGCACCGTATCGCTGGATCTTTCCGGCAATCTCACTCGCGCCGCACGGGTATCTGCGCGTCTTCGCGTCAGGCAAGGACCGCGCCAGCAACCCGGCTTGGCTGCACACGAATTTCCGCATCGACCCGGACGGCGAGACGCTGCTGTTGACGCGACCGGACGGGACGCGAGGCGATACGGTGGCGGCGACGCGGTCGCGCCGAGACGTCAGTCTGGGGCGGATGCCGAACGGGACAGGCCCGTGGAAGTTCCTGGCGGACGCGACGCCGGCGCAGTCGAACTCTCCGCAGAAGGGCTACGACAGTGTTGTATTCGATCGTCCGTGGTTCTCGCATCCCGCCGGTTTCTATCCTGATCCTCTCCAACTGGCCCTCGCCCCAACCGAAGCCGACACTGTGGTCAGATACACGTTGGACGGTGGGGAGCCGACCGAGGATTCGCCCCTCTTCACGGCACCGGTCGAAGTCGGCAGTCGAGAGGGCGACGCGAACGTGTTATCGATGATCAGCGGCATCGCCACGGCCAACCAGCATACCGACGGCTGGAGGGCCCCTCTGGGCAAGGTGCGCAAGGCCACGGTCGTTCGCGCCCGGGCGTTCCGGCCGGGCGCGTTGCCGGGTCCGGTGGGGACGCAGACGTACTGGATCGGTTCTGCGGCGCTCCGAACGGATGGGCTTCCCACCCTTTCGATCGTCACGGAGACCAACGGTCTCTTCGACTACTACCGCGGCATCTACATGCTGGGCGCGGTCTTCGACCAGTACGTGGCCAGCCATCCCGGCGAGGCGCTCACGGGGCACACGCCCGCGAACTACACCCAGCGCGGCCCGGCGTGGGAAAGGGCTGCAGACGTCGAGTGCTTCGCGCCGGATGGTTTGCTGGCCTGGAGCGAGCCGGTGATCCTGGACATCAAGGGGCAGTCCTCGCGCTCGTTCCGGCAGAAATCGTTTGGCCTGAAAGCGCGCGGCGAGACCGGCAAGGAAAACACGATCGAACACGCTCTGTTCCCCGGCCTGGCGCGACTTGGCGATGGCGCGCCGCTCGTCGAGTTTCGCCACCTCCGCCTGCGCAACGCCGGCAATGATTGGGACGTGGCGATGATGCGCGACGATTGGTGCCATCGGCTCGTGGCTGGCCTGGGGCTCGATGTCATGTCCTCCCGCCCGGTGTCCCTTTTCCTCGATGGCGAGTATTGGGGCGTGCTGACGTTGCGCGAGGAGCAGGATCCGCAGTATCTCCGTGAGCATTATGGACTGGACCCCTCCGAGGCGGTGATTCTGCATGGCACGGGCGTGCTCGATGAAGGCAACGCGGGCGACAACACGGTCTTCCGCGCCCTGCGCGATTACGTCTCCACACACGATCTCGCCGTCTCGGCAAACTACAGTTACGTCCAGGCACGGTTCGACATGGACGACTTCATCCTCTACCAGCTCTGCGAAATCTACTTCGCGAACATCGACTGGCCCCAGAACAACACGCGCGTGTGGCGGCGGCGGCTTTCCGCGACGGACCTGACCCAACCGCATGGCCTCGACGGGCGCTGGCGCTGGTTGTTGTTCGACGTTGACCTGGGCGCGGGGCACCCGTGGTCGGCGGGTTACACCGAAGACACGCTGGCCGTCGCGTTGTCGCCCACGGACCGGTCCGGCTTCGACAACCCTTGGGCGACAGCCTTCCTGCGCGCCCTGATCCGCAACCCGGATTTCAAACGCGATTTCCTCAACACCGCCGCGGACCTGCTCAACTCGTCATTTCTCCCGGCTCGCGCGGTTGCGCTGGTCAACGCGATGGAGGCCGAGCTGCGACCGGCGATGGGCGAACATTTGCGGCGCTGGCGGTCGTGCGGCGGCATCGTGTCGACCTGGCAAGAGCGGGTCCAGGTGTTGCGGTCGTTCGCCCAGAATCGAGCGAGCCGAATGCGCCAGCACTGCGTCAGCGCCCTCGCCCCCACTGGCACGGTCCAAATCACAGTCAATGTCACCGATCCCGCCATCGATCGAATCCGGGTCAACCGTCTGACCGTCGACTCGAACCTGCCCGGCGCGGGCGCCACGCCCTACCCCTGGCGAGGGACGTACTTCTGCGATGCCGCGATCACTCTCGAAGCGATTCCTGGGCCGGGCCGGCGGTTCGTGGGTTGGACGGGTTTGGCCACAACCAACCGCGTGGCGATTGTCAAGCTCACCAACATGCTGAGCATCACCGCGAATTTCGAGGCGGCGTCCCAGGACTGGACCGCACTCGTGCTGACCGAACTGCATTATCATCCCGCCTCGAGCGACGGAGTAACCGACGATGCCTTCGAGTTCCTCGAATTGCAGAACACGGGGATCGCCGCACTCGATCTCACCGGCCTGGCTTTCACTCGAGGGATCGCGTTTGCCTTCACCAACGGCGCCACCTTGGCGCCTGGGGCGTTTCTCGTGCTCGCCCAGGACCCGTTCCAACTCCCTGCCCGTTTCCCGGGAATCGAGGCGCACGGCCGATATACCGGCCGCCTCGACAACGCAGGCGAGACCCTGACCCTGCGATACCCTGGTGCGTCCACCGTGTTCGAGTTGACCTACGATGATGAGCGGCCCTGGCCGGCGCTGGCGGATGGCGGCGGTATGTCGCTCCAACGGGCCAACGCCCTGCCGGACTCCGCCGACGCCCGCAATTGGTGTGCCGCCCCACCTACACCCGGCGCGCCTCTTCCGCCGGCTCACCGTGACAGCGACGGCGATGGCCTGCCGGATCATTGGGAACTCGCACACGCGCTGGATCCTGCCAACGCCGCCGATGCCGTCGAGGATGCCGACCGCGATGGGCTGGACAACCGCCAGGAATTCCAGACCGGCACGGACCCGCGGGACGCATCGAGTGCGCTCCGATTCGAGCGTGTCAGCCTGGGCACCGAGGCGGCCAGTGTCGTGTTGGCGTTCGTGGCGCGCTCGAACGTGGCGTGTCGGGTGGAAGCCAACAGCATGCCTGGAGGCAGCGTGTGGACCGGGATCGCCTTTGTGCCTCAACTGCCCGCCGACCGGTTGATCTCGATCACCAATCGCGTCGAGGCCGCCGTCCGGTTCTTTCGGCTGGTCGTGTCGCCGCAGTAGCGGATTAGCGAGGCTTCGCCTCAGACCGAAGTGAGGCGTGTCGCCAGATCGCTCGCGAGCGTCTCAGAGCGGCAGAAGACTGCCGCACTCCAAAACGCTGCGCGCGGTCCGGAGACGCCCGCAAAGGCGCCAGTCCCGCGGCTGCCGGAGACTGCGCTAGTCCTCTGGCGCTTTGGCTCTGCGGGTTGAGCAAGGCTGTGCGGCGCCGGAGAATCCTTGACCCCTTTAACGCAGCACAAGAACTTGACTTGTAAACAACACATTTCACCGGTCAAAAAGGCAGGCAGCAAAGGCAGGAACGAATCCCATGGTCTCCGTACTGCAATCGGTCACAGTCTTGCATTTCTGGCACGATTTCCGCACTTCTGTTCTCCAGCGCTGCGCAGCAGCGCCGGCGCAGCGCGGCGACCGGCGCGTGCGTCGCCGCCGGACGTGCGTGAGGTTCCCGTTGCGTTGGTTGCGGCTTTGCCGCGCTGCGTACCTGGAGGTTGTTGGTGGGAATCGAGTTTGCGCCGCGTGGGGGCACGCGGCCCACACCGGGCGTCTCGATCCGGTGTAGGCCCGGTGCCCTCACCGGGCGGCATCACGCCACACGAGCGTGGTGTCTCACAATTGGCTGGTGCTTCCCCGCAGGGGTTCTTCGCCTCCCGCGAGGCGCGAACAACCACGCGGGAGGCGGAAAGGAGCGCGGAGTTCACTCCGCCTTCGCCACGGTCAGTCAAGGTGCAAGCGGACTGAAGTCCGCGCCCCGAAAAACCTGAGGTGCGCCCGGCAAACTGGGAAGCGAATGAATCGGGTTGACGCTGGAGATGCCGGGGCGTACCAGAGAGGCATGATTCACTTGGGTTTGCATACCGACAATTGGAGGCCCCTGAGCGTCGGCTTCGAGGGCGCCTGTCAGAAGATCGCCGCCACCGGTCTCAAGCACCTCGAATTCGCGGCCATTCACGGCCAGAACTTTATCGCCGCTCTCGGGTACGATCCCGGCGTCTCGCTTCAATCCAATCCGCTCGCCATCCGTCGCTTTCTCGACGGCCTGGGTCTGAAGGTCTCGCAGATCGACGGCTCCTACCCAATGATGGGGCCGAATGGATCGGCGTTCGGGGTTCAATACGTCACCCAGAGCATCCGGTTCGCCGCCGAGCTGGGCTGCCCGATGGTTGACACCGTCGACGGCGCGTTCGAGACGCCCGGTCTGAACCGCAAGGAGGTCTTCCGAATCACGTGCGACAACTATCGGCAGTGCTTGTCCTGGGCTGAGGACTACAAGGTCGTCATCAACGTCGAACCGCATGGGCCGTACACAAACGACCTCGATTTCATGGAGCGCTTGTTCAAACAATTCGACTCCGAGTGGCTCCGCTGCAACTTCGACACCGGCAATACGTTCATCGCCGGCCACGACCCGCTCGATTACTGCAAAGCCCTCCGCCCTTACATCGTCCATTGCCATATCAAGGACGTCAGCGCCGACCTGGCCGCGGCGGCGCGCGGCGAGGAAACCGGCATCGGAAGCTCGATCGTGCCGGTGGGCGGCGGCGTCAACGCGGACAACATCAGACGCTGCATGGATTACCTCCGTGAAACAGGCTGGGATGGGATCGTTTCGATCGAATGTCACGGATCGGACGAGAACACCGCCGCCAGCGTCAAGTTCATGCGCGAGATCACCCGGACCCGGAGCGCCCGACGCAAGTGAAGAAAAGAAAAAGCCCCTCTCGAGGCTCTCCCTCGGGAGAGCCTCTGGGGGCTTTCTGCAAAGGGTGAAGGCGTTACCCTCGAAAAGGGTCCGCCTGCATCCCTCGATCCATAGGCTCCCGAAGGAACCTATGGCGTCGGAAACTTAGTACCGGCCCCGACCGCCACCGCCGCCGCCGCCGCCACCGCCGAAATCACGGCGCGGGCGTCCGCCACCGCCGGGAGGACGCTCTTCCTTGGGACGGGCGATGTTGACGGTCAAGGCGCGACCATCCAAAGAGGCGCCATTCATGGCGGTGATGGCCTTCTGCGCCTCTTCGGGGGTGCTCATGGTCACAAAGCCAAATCCGCGCGGGCGCCCGCTCATGCGGTCGACCATCAAATTCGCTTCGACCACGGTACCGTGCGCGGCGAAGGCGTCGTGCAGGTCGTTTTCGGTGGTGTTGAAGGAAAGGTTCCCGACAAACAACTTGGTGTTCATGTGATGTTCCGCTATTCCTGACGTGTCTGTGCTCTCTCCAGACTGTTCCCGATTATCGGGGTTCAAATCATCACTGAACCGAGTTCACCTGACTGATTTTCCATGCCGTGGAGGCTGCTTATTTGACAGACCGCGGGAAAATGCCGATTTCGGAGCAAATAGCAAGCTCTAATTTTAGTTTAATTCTGGTTTTTGCGCGCCACCGGGGTCGCAACCCGCGGGAGGGATGCCTTGTTTGACAATGCAGACCGGTCGCAATGCCCCGATCTGCGCCAGCGCATCTGGAGCTTCTCGGTGGGAATCATGTCCAAAAACCCTGGCCCGGTGCCCTCACCGGGCGACAGAACACCGACACCACCCACATGCACCGGATCTGCGCGCGCCCGTGCCGGCCACGTTGACACCCTCAGGGGCGACCGCTAGTTTGAACCGGTCGTGAGAGTGTTGCAGGAGTCCCTCATCGAGCTGCTTCGCCGCACCTCGGCCGAAATGCCCGAGGACGTCCAACGGGCCATCGCCCGGGCCCTCGAACTCGAGCGCCAGGGCACAATCGCGGAGTCGGCTCTCAAGATCATCGAACGGAACATCGAACTGGCCCGCCGCAAGTCCCAGCCGATCTGCCAGGATACAGGCAGCATTCTCTTTTACGCCGACGTCCCGGTGGGTTTCGACGAGATCGCCTTCGCCGCCGCGGCCCGCCAAGCGGTGCGGCAGGCCACAGCAAACGGCTGGTTGCGGCACAACTCGGTCGATACCCTCACCGGCAGGAATGACGGCACCAACCTCGGGCCCGGCTCGCCCGCGCTCCATTTCCACCAGCACCCCTCGCCCGGGACCGATGTCCGCCTCATCCTCAAAGGAGGCGGATGCGAGAACGTGGGCTCGCAGTACTCCCTCCCCTGCGAGCGGCTCGAAGCGGACCGCGACCTCGACGGGTGTCGCAAGGTCATCCTCGATGCCGTGGTCCAGGCCCAGGGGCGAGGGTGCGGACCGGGAGTTCTGGGGGTTTGCCTGGGCGGGGACCGGGCCACGAGCTATGCGTTCTCGAAGACACAGTTCCTGCGTCTCCTGGACGACCGCAATCCGGTCCCGGAATTGGATCGACTGGAACAGGACATCCTGCACACAGCGAACGCCCTGGGGATCGGGCCGATGGGATTCGGCGGTCGGACCACCCTGCTGGGCGTCAAGATTGGCGCAATCAACCGCCTGCCGGCCTCCTTCTTCGTCAGCGTCAGCTACATGTGTTGGGCCTACCGCCGACAGGGCGTGAGGCTGAATCCGGACGGCGGAATTGAACGATGGCTCTACTGACCCGCCCATGATCCCCCTCTCCTTTCCCTTGACCGAGGAGCACATCCGCGCGCTCCGCGTGGGCGACGAGATCGAATTCACCGGCCTCCTCTTCACCGGACGCGATGCCGTGCACAAGTATCTGGCTCGGGGCGGCGCCTTGCCGCCGGGCGTCGATCTGCGCGGCGGCATCCTCTACCATTGCGGCCCGGTCGTGTTGAAGGACCCCGACGGCGCCTGGCGGGTCGTTGCGGCCGGCCCGACCACATCGGCCCGGGAGGAACCGTACCAGGCGGAGATCATCGCGAAGTTCGGCCTGCGCGGGGTCATTGGGAAAGGCGGGATGGGAGAACGCACGCTGGCAGCCTGCGCCGCTCACGGGTGCGTCTACCTCCATGCCGTTGGCGGCGCCGCCCAGGTCCTGGCCGAGTGCGTCAATCGCGTCCGCGCAGTCCACTTGCTCGAACAATTCGGGGCGCCCGAAGCCGTCTGGGAGTTCGAGGTCGAGCGCTTTCCGGCGGTCGTCACCATGGACGCCCACGGGCATTCGCTGCATCGCGACATCGAGGCCGCCAGCCGCGCCGAGCTGGCAAAACGCCTTTAACCATGCACGAAGTCAGCCTCATGGAAAACGCCGTCCGCATGGCGGTCGAAACCGCCCGCGCCTCGGGCGGCGAGCGCGTGCATCGCATCCGATTGCGGGTCGGCGCCATGAGCGGCGTTGTCCCGGACGCGCTGCGGTTCGCCTGCGACATGGTGTGCCAGGGGACTCCCGCCGACGGCGCGGAGCTCGAGATCGAGGAGGTGCCGGCCACCTGCTGGTGCGCGCATTGCGCGGTTGAGTTTGCCACACCCGACTTTTTGGGCCAATGTCCCCACTGCCACGCCGTCAGCGGAGAGCTGCGCCGCGGCACAGAGATGGAATTGGCATCGATCGAGTTTTCCTAGCATGTGTCAAGAATGTGGATGCGGGATCGGGGGTGAGGTGAAAATCGGAGGCCGTCCGGCCTCCGCGGCGCACAGCCATTCGACTCACCACGGGGACGGGCACAGCCACGAGCATGGAGGCGGCGGGGCGCCTCACAGCCATGCGCATGACGACGCGACCGCATTCCCGCCCGGGCGCCAGACAGTCGCCGTTCAGCGCGGCCTGCTCGAGAAAAATGAGCGCCTGGCCGAACGCAACCGCGGCTTCTTCCGCGCCAAGAAACTGCTGGTCCTCAACGTCCTTTCCTCACCCGGCTCGGGCAAGACCACCCTGATCCAAAAAACCGCCGCCATCCTGGCGTCCCGCCTGCGTGTGGGCGTCATCGTCGGCGATCTTGCGACGGACAACGACGCCGCGCGCCTGCGCGAGGCCGGGATTCCCGTGGTGCAGGTCACCACCGGCACGGTGTGTCACCTCGAGGCGGAGATGATCGCCAAGGCCGCCGAGCGACTGGACCTGGACGCGCTCGATGTCCTCATCATCGAAAACGTGGGCAACCTCGTCTGCCCCGCCGCCTACGACCTCGGCGAAGACCTGCGCATCGTCCTCCTCTCCACAACCGAGGGAGAAGACAAGCCCCTCAAGTACCCGCCCATGTTCCACTCGGCGGATGTGGCGGTCGTCACCAAGTCCGACCTCGCCGCAGCCGCCGGGTTCGACCGCGCCCAGGCCCTCGCAGCCCTCCATCGAATCGCCCACCATGCCCGCATCTTCGAGCTGTCCGCGCGCACCGGCGATGGCATGCCCGCCTGGATCGAATACCTCGAACAGCAGCGCGCATCCGCGAAACGTTGACCGCGCCGCCCGCTCCTGACTCGCGGATCCGCCCTCACTCCCCGAGCCGAACGGTCAGCCAAGGCTGATCGCAGTCCCGGACTGCAAGCGTGCGTCCATCCGTGTGCCGCGGTTCGAGGGCGAACCGGGCGAACTCGACCCGAGGCGGCGTCTCGCCAGTCGTCATCACCATGATCCGGAACGGGCCGCTGGACGGCTTGGCCGCGGCACCGGCCGACAGGACCAGACGAACCCGATCGAGCCCCGCGGCGCCGTGCACGGAGCCGGCCGTAACGCCGTCCGGCAGATCGATCGCCGAGACGCGCACGACAGTGTCTGAAGACACAGGGCGCAAAACCCGCACGTCGCATACGCATGACCCGCCCGGCCTGAGCTGGAAGGCGTGGTCCTCGAGAACGGCGCTGAAGTGGGCTTGAGGCTCCTCCACTTCGAGCTGGAAGGCATAGATCGTCCCGCCACGACCGTCCGCGTCCGTCACGGCCAGGAGATGTTCACCGTCGCTGGGCGCAATCCACACCATCTCCGCATCGGTTCCGGGAAGCGACTCGGCCAGCACCGTGCGATCCAGGTCCAGGACCCGCACAACGGGCGCCAGCGGGGAGCCGATGCTGCCGGCTTTCGCCAGAAAACGGAACTGTTCGTTCTGATGGGCGCTGAAGCTGTAGTGGATCACCCGGCCTTCGGGCGAAATCACCCCGCGGGTCTGGCCCGGAATCGCAAGCGTCCGCGCACTTGTCATCGGACGGAAGGCCGTGACCCCCTCCGAGCTGGCGCTCGTCGCGCGCGATCGGGGAATCGGCACCAGCGGATCATCCGTCACCTGGACGCGAAAGACCGCGGCATCGCCCAGGTAACTGCCGGCCAGTGCGGTGACTTCGAGCGAAAGAGGGCCGCCGGCCACGATCGGACAACGAAGCTCAAAGTCGCGTCTCGCCGGGTCGAGCGTGGCCACAAGCGGCGTGCCGTCCTTCAAAAGAGCGAGACTTGCCTGCGCCGGCGAATCGAGCGCGCTGGCCATGAATCGCGCTCGCACGACCCGATCCGCCCCGGCCTCGATCGGAAAGAGCAGCGGCGCATCCGCCGATCTGAGCTGGCCGTTGAGTGTGACCGGGATCGCCGCCGGTGGCGCCGCGCCGTGCATCCGGTTGGCGGGCGACTCCGGGAAACGGGTGACCTCCGGATCGGCGCCCACCACAAACAACGCCGGCTTCGATGCGCCTTCGGACGTGTAAACCCGGACCAGATGCCCGCCCGGGGCCACACCCGGATCGATCGCGACCTGAAACACGCCATTGGTGAGACCGGGAACAAACCGGATGCCGGCGTCATCAGTCCACACCCCGACCGGCCACGGATCGAGTTTGCCCCCGCCAATCACCTCGAATCGCGCCCCCTGCCGTCCACCGGCGGGAAACAAATAATCGAGTTCAGGCCCTCCCGCGGCGGCGCGGGCCAACGCCACCAGCGTCAGGCACGCGCCAACAGCCAGCCTCCCGCGCCGTCCGATCGAGGGCGCAGCGAGCCAGCGCGGCTTGGAAGACGTCACGCCGCGACCCTAATCCTGGTTTTGACGCCCGACAAGCTCGAGCGCCATGGGGTCACATCTTCATTTTTGACATTTGCGCGGATCTGGCGGGCGGATCTGGCGGGCGGATCTGGCGGGCGGATCTGGCGGGCGGGGTCGGCGGCGGCGGCGCGGTCAGCAGACAAATGTCAAAAATGAAGATGTGACCCCAGAGCACACCGGGTCAGCCTTTGGGCTGCGCCAGAGCTGCCAACACCGTCGCCGCGTCGCAAGCCGACAAGCCTGCAACCGGAAGCCGGAGATCAGGGAACACCCGGCTGCGCAGCAGGCCCTGGGCATCCGGTTGTTGCGGCATGTATTCGTCGTTTTCGAGGACAAACCACTCGACCCGCTGTTCAGCCACGACCCAAACCAAGTATTCGGGCACTCTGTTGCGGCAATAGGCACGCCGCTTGTCCCGCAGGTCAATCGAGGCGGAGCTTACCGCGATTTCCACGATGAGTTCAGGTGGACCTGTGAGATAGCCGTCTTCGTTCACGCCGCTTGCTCCGCCGTGTTCGGGCAGACGGCGGAGAAGAGCGTCGGGCTGCACCGTGTTCTCGGGGTCAAGAATCACGGTGGTGTTGGCCAATGCTTCAGTCCCAGGATGCCGGCTGGCGTAGGTGACCAACCACGCCTGAATGATGGCGTCCGGTTTGCCGTGGCCGATGCTGACGGGTGAACCCATATAGACGATTCCTTCAATCAACTCGGCCTTCTTGACCTGAGGCATCCGGTTGTAGCGCCGCAGGAACTCCCGCGAGTGCAGACATTCGCCGTTTTCCAGCGGCAACGGCTGGTTGGCACGGCTTCCGGACACACTGGGCTTGGCCCTGACGACGGTCATAACGAGGCAAACCTAGTCCTGACATGCAGCAACTGGCAAGGGCGGCTTTTTGGCTTTCGCCATCCATGAAGTCACCTCTTCATGGTCCACATGTGCACATGTGGGGGGAACTGGCGGGGTGATCCGGCGGGCTGGGTCGGCGGCGGCGGCGGCGCGGTCGATACGACCGGTCCCGCACCAGAGTCATCGAGACCGGGCAGTGCGGCCCCGGGCCGGCGCAGTCAGCACAAATGTCAAAAATGAAGATGTGACCCCAATAATAATAATTGAACAAACCACCGGCTCGGGACGTCTGTTTACCAGGTCCTTATGCCCAACACCCGATGTTCGTTTTGGCGTCGAGCCTTCGGGCTTGCGATCCTCTCGACCCTTGCCCTCTGCGCCGTCGAGGCCGCAGCGCCTCCCTCAGCCCCCAACATTGTCATCATCTTTTGCGACGACATGGGGTACGGCGACGTGGGGGTTTTCGGCGCCCGGGGATATGCCACGCCGCACATTGACCGTCTGGCATCCGAGGGCATTCGATTCACGCGCTTTTATGTCGCGCAGGCCGTCTGCTCCGCTTCGAGGGCGGGCTTGTTGACCGGGTGCTATCCGAATCGGATTGGCATCGCCGGCGCGCTCGGGCCCGGTTCCCCGATCGGCATTCACCCGCGGGAGGTCACGCTGGGCGAATTGGTCAAGCCGCGGGGGTATGCGACCGCCATCTTCGGCAAGTGGCACCTGGGTGATCACCGCCAGTTCCTCCCGATCCACCACGGCTTCGATGAGTACATGGGCCTGCCGTATTCGAACGACATGTGGCCCAACCACCCGGAGGCCAAGCCGGGAACCTACCCGCCTCTGCCGCTGATCGAGGGCGATCAGGTCAAGGAAATCATGCCCGACCAGACGCAGCTCACCACGCGGTACACGGAACGCGCCGTGCGGTTCATCGAACGAAGCAAGGACCGCCCCTTTCTGCTCTACCTGGCGCACAGCATGCCACATGTCCCGCTGTTCGTCAGCGAGAAGCGCGAAGGCAAGACGACCGCCGGTCTCTACGGTGACGTAATCGCCGAGATCGACTGGTCTGTCGGGCGGATCCTTGGGGCTTTGAACCGCCACGGGCTGGACCAGCGCACGCTGGTCATCTTCACGTCCGACAACGGGCCCTGGCTCTCGTACGGCAACCACGCCGGATCCGCCGGGCCGCTCCGCGAAGGCAAGGGAACCTGCTGGGAAGGCGGAGTCCGCGTGCCCTTCATCGCCCGCTGGCCCGGTCACGTCCCGGCGGGCGCGCTCTGCGGCGAACCGGCCATGACAATCGATCTCTTCCCCACAATCGCGCGGTTGACCGGCGCCGATTTGCCTGCGCACCGGATTGACGGCCTCGACATCTGGCCGCTGTTGTCCAGCCAACCCAACGCGCAAAGTCCGCACGAGGCCTTCTTCTTCTACTTCGCGGACGGCCAGCTCCAAGCGGTCTCGAGCGGTCCCTGGAAACTGCTCCTGCCGCACACGTATCGCACCCTGGCTGGGCAGCCGCCCGGACGGGACGGCCAGCCCGCAAAGTACGTGCAGCACAAGATCGAGCGCCCCGAGCTCTACGACCTCGACACAGACATCGGCGAGACGCGTGACGTCGCTTCGGAACATCCGGAGGTGGTCCGGCGCCTCGAAGCGCTGGCTGAGAGGGCGCGCGGGGATTTGGGCGACGCGCTCGCCCAACGCCTCGGAGCCGGCGTGCGCGAACCCGGGCGCGGAGGGCCGGCATCCGGACGGTGACCCGGCCTGCGGCGCATCCGTCACGGGAGGCAGGCCCCACACGGCGCGAGGCATGGTGCAGGCCGCGTGCCTCCACGCGGCGCAAGGGGAGAGAGCCCGGATGCGAGACGCCGCGGAGCTTCATGCAACATCCGGGCTGAGGATCCGCGGAGCCGGTGGATTCTTCTGTGCGTGTCTCCCCTCTTTCCGCCCCCCCTCTTTCCGTGATTGTCAACGCCGTTCGGATGTCCTTA
The DNA here is from genome assembly GCA_022710935.1 of Verrucomicrobiota bacterium. Taxonomy (GTDB): domain Bacteria; phylum Verrucomicrobiota; class Verrucomicrobiia; order Limisphaerales; family J093; genus MWFF01. The sequence goes on along the minus strand of JAKLFY010000021.1, from coordinate 9,732 downwards.
AGTGGCGGGCGATATGGCCACCGTCGCCGAGCAGTTGCGCACCGCCCGTGAGGCCCGCCGCCTCTCGGTGCAGCAAGTTGCCGATACCACCAAGATGCGGGCCGATCATGTCGAGGCCCTCGAAGAAGGGAACTACGACGTGTTCACCGCCCCGGTCTACATCCGGGGATTCGTGCGCACCTGCGCGAGGCTCTTGAAGATCGATGAGGCGTCGATCCTCGAGACCCTCGATGCCGAGCTGGCGCAAACGGAAAAGTTCCGCGAACACCCGAGCCTGATCGGTCAGCAGAAAGGCCCGCTCGACGCCCTCATGCTGATCCTCTCCCGCATCCGGTGGCGCATCGTGCTGCCCGCGCTGGGCGTCCTGCTGATCCTCGGGATCGTGCTGACGATCGTGCGCAGCATCGAGGAGCAGCAGGCCCGCGATCCGCTGGCGGGCATCCAGCCCGGACAGTACCAGCCCGCACGATCCAATCTGGCCGAAACCCTCGCGCTCCCGAACCCGGGCGCCGCGCGGGCCCCGTCCGGCGCGCGATGAGCGGACATGAAAACCAGGCCCGCCCGCTCAGGGTTGGACTGATCTCGCTCGGCTGCGCCAAGAACCTGGTGGACGCCGAGATCATGCTCGGGGCGCTCCTGCGGGATGGATGCGAGATCACGAACGATCCCGCTGCCTCCGACGCCGTCATCGTCAATACCTGCTCGTTCATCGCCGATGCCCAGGAGGAGAGCGTCGATGCCATCCTCGAATCCGCCCGGATCCGCGACACTCTGCGGCCAAACCAGGCGCTCATCGTGTCCGGCTGCCTGCCGCAGCGGTTCCGGGACGATCTGCCCAAAGCGCTTCCAGAGGTGGATGCCTTCATGGGGATCGATCAGGTCACGGCGGTGGCCCGGATCGTGCGAAAAGCCGTGGCCCGTCGGAACGCATGGCTGCAGAAGGTCAAGGACGCCCGGCCCGTTCTGACCGTCAGCCGCCGTCCGGTCTTCATCCCCGATTGCGGCACGCCGCGATTCCGGCTGACCCCGCGCCATCTGGCCTACGTGAAGATCGCGGAGGGGTGCAATCACGCGTGCAGCTTCTGCATCATCCCGCGGATGCGCGGCAGCCACCGGAGCCGCCCGCAACACGACATCGTCGAGGAAGCCCGGCGTCTGTTGGCCGAGGGCGCAAAGGAACTGAATCTCATCTCCCAGGACTCGACCTGTTACGGCCTGGATCTGCGGCCCAGGCCGGACGGCCGGACCATGGCCGACCCCAGGCGGTTCGGCGAGGCAACCCGGGCGTTGCCGGCCCACGCCGAAACGATCTGTTCCCTGGTGCGCGCCCTGAACGATCTGCCGGGAGATTTCTGGATTCGGCTCCTCTACACCCATCCGGCGCACTGGACCGACGCGCTCATCGAGACGATCGCCCAGTGCCGCAAGGTCGCCCGCTACGTCGACATCCCCATCCAGCACATCCACCCGGTCATCCTCGAAGAGATGCGGCGCAGGACACCGCCGCAGCACATCACCGACCTGCTGCGCCGCATACGAGCCCGCATCCCGGGCATCGTCCTGCGAACGACGTTCATCGTCGGATTCCCGGGCGAGACGGACGCCCATTTCAAGACCCTCCTCGAGTTCATCCGCACAACGCGGTTCGAACGCATGGGGGTGTTCGCGTACTCGCCCGAGAAGGGCACAGCCGCAGGCCGGATGCCCAAGCAGGTGCCCGAGCCAATCCGGCAGCGGCGCCGCGATCGGGCGATGGCCGTCCAGAAAGAGATCGCGCGCGAACACGGAGCCTCCCAGCTCGGCCGCCATGTGCGCGTCCTCATCGAGGGGACGCTGGACGCGGCCCGCCTCGACGCAGTCAAGGATCTGCCTTGGAACAACGGCCTCGCCCGTGTTCGCGGACGCGCCAAGGCGTCGTGGATGCGGGGCGTTTGCGCGGTGGGGCGCACCGAGGCGGACGCTCCCGAAATCGACGGTCGCGTGTACGTGCCGGGGCGTCTGCCGCTCGGCGCATTCGTGTCGGTGCGGATCCTGGATCACGCGGACTACGACCTTTTCGGGGAACGTGTTTATGAGTGAGATGCAAACGGAATCGCAGTCCGGCGGGACGCCCGCGTCGGCGCAGAGCGCCAGCGGCGCCTCGACGCTCGCAGATCTGCGCCGGGAGATCGACGCGATCGACGAGCGGATCGTCGATCTGCTCGGTCGCCGGCAAGCCCTGACCCAAAGCGCCGTCGCCATCAAGAGGGCCGCGGGCCTGCCGGTCTATCACCCGGCGCGCGAGGAGAACCTGATCTCCGAGCGGCGCGACCAGGCGAAGGAGGCCGGTCTGGACCCCAACCACGTCGAGGAGCTCTATCGGTGCATCCTGCGGCAATCGCGCATGCGCCAGACGGTGCGCGCCGCCGCCACCGGCGTGCGGCCCGGCGGCCGCGTCCTGCTCGTCGGCGGGCGGGGCCAGATGGGACACTATTTCGCGCGCTGGTTTGGCGAGGCGGGCTACGAAACCCGGCTGCTGGACGTGGATGACTGGCCGCGCGTTCGAGATCTGTGCGCGGAGATCGATCTGGCCCTGGTGAGCGTGCCGATCTCTCTCACAACGGACGTCATCAAACAACTCGGTCCGCACCTGCCGCCCCGCTGCATTCTGGCGGACATCACAAGCATCAAGTGCGCCCCTGTCGACGCCATGAAAGCGGCGCATCCCGGACCGGTCATCGGCCTGCACCCGTTGTTCGGGCCATCGACATCGAGCATGGACCAGCAAATTGTCGTGGCGACTCCCGGACGCGACGCGGACGGGTGCCAATGGCTGCTCGATCAACTGGCTGCCTGGGGCAACATCATCATGACCATCGCGGCCGAGGAGCACGACGCCGTCATGGACCTGGTCCAGGGGCTCCGGCATTTCGCCACGTTCGCCTTCGGACGGTTCCTGGCGGCGCGCCAGGTCAACCTTGCACGAACGCTCGAATTCTCGAGCCCGATCTACCGCCTGGAAATGGGAATGGTCGGGCGGCTCTTCGCCCAGGATCCGGGCTTGTACGCCGACATCATCCTGGCGTCGCCTCAACGGCGCGCCTTGCTCAAGGAGTTCATCGAGTCGGTCGGGGCGGCACGGGACCTCATCGACAACGCCGACGCCGACCGGTTTTGCCGCGAGTTCCGGCAGATCAGCGAGTGGTTCGGCCCCTTCTGCGGTCAGGCCCTGCGCGAGAGCACGTTTCTGATCGATAAACTGGTCGAACGTTTCTGAGCCTGTTGTCCGACGAAATTCCGAAGCGTGCAGCGCCTGACCAAGCCGCGCACTCCCACACGTCCTCCAATGCGGGCTGGACAGGTGCGCAAAAGCGCTTGCACTCGCAAGGCGCTTGAACATATTGTCTCCTCACTTCGGGATCGCGGGGTGGAGCAGCCCGGTAGCTCGTCAGGCTCATAACCTGAAGGTCGCTGGTTCAAATCCAGCCCCCGCAACCAGTTTTGCTGGGCGCCATGGATGTAAGATCCTGGCGCTCAGTTTTTTATTGTAAAGCTCGTCAGGCTCATAATCCTGCGGCTGCGGGATCGTTGGCCCCGCGTCTGCGGGGTCCAGCCCCCGCAACCAATTTACGTTGCGCCGCAACGACTTAAGCCGCTGGCCTTCAGCGGCTTTTCTGCTCTCTTGGCACTGTTCCTGAATTCCCGCCTCTCCGTGCAACACTGTGCACTCCTGTGCACCACTCTGCACCATTGCCAAATAATTGCCAAATATTTTGGCGCCGAGAGGGGATCGGACGAGCGCAGGTTCAAGTCCGGCGGCGAGAACATGTTGGCGGCGAACCATGCGCCTTCCGCGCAGTTGACAGACTCCGGTTGACCGCGGCACGATCACTCAGCGAATACCATGTCGCCCGAGTATCCGACTCAAGCGCTGCCGGATCCAGCCCGCGTTCTCGTTGAAGAACTTGCAGACACGATGGCCTGTAGTCCATCCCTGCCTGCGACGTTGGCACTTGGAGTGATGTCCGGTGCCGCAGGAAGGATGGCGCGAGTAGGGCGCTTCTACCCGCGTCTATGGGCTGTGGCGAAAGTCGATGATTGCGAGGCCTATGACGTGTGCCTGCGATCGCTCCTCGATCCGTTTGACTCGGCAGCGAAGGATGTCTTTGAGCCTGATGATTGTCTCGTCTGCGGTGTTTGGGAAGACTATGACCATTTGCTGAGCCTCTCTCCCGACGGCTCTGTCCTGGTGCCCACTTCAGGGAGGCCGAGTCTATTCGGTGCTGGATGTGACCATGATACTCTGACGTGTGTCGGTCGTATGGCTGGAGAGCTATGGCTGCAACCAAGCCTCTGGAGAGAGTTGCTCTGCGCGGATTGCGAGGTAGGCACACCCAGGGCTTTTCACACCCGGGAAGTACCGGAGACTGCCAGGGTGCAATGGGCGGAAAGCCTCCGGACCGTCCTGATGCGCCGGTTAAGGTTCGCGGGCCGCCCTCTCGGTTTCGATTTGAGCGAAGATATTCACGCATTGCTTGCGAAGCAAGAGGACCCCCTAATAGCGGCCCGACTAGCGCTCCTCCTTACGTTGTTTAACGGCCGACCTGATGATCAGCCCACGATACGGGATACTGACGCGACGGCTGCTGCCGAACTGAGTGCATGGCACAGCAGATCCAAGAGGCGCCTATGGGAATCCGCCCAAGCCGACCCTTGGGGCGGTGCTTATTACGGCAATCTCGGTTTTGGTGGACTGCCGCCGCGTGCCGAGACGATTGCGGCGTTGCTAGACCGTAGGGAGCAGCGCAAGGCGGTCCAGCGGGGCGTTCCGGCGGGAGAAGCGGAGAGTGGTTCCTACGTGTTCATACCGGACCAAGCCGGCGTGCCATGCGGCGATGTTCAGATGCGGCGGATCTTCGGACCGTCGCTTTCGCCGGCGGCAATGCGACGGGCAATCAACGAAATCGAATCTCTCGCAGGCGCGGCGAATCGCCAAGAGATGCACTATGATTTCGGAATCTGGTGTCGCACCAGTTCGCTTGGCATTGCCGCTGCTGTTCACGCCGGGAATTGGGCGGCGCTTGTTGCCTGGGACCCGAAGCCTCTGTGCTTGGAAGGGGGGGAGTCACCCAGGGTTTTGATCAAGAGCATTTGGGTAGCGAAGCAGGCGCGTCGCCATGGGCTTTGCACTTCGCTTGCTGGTTGAGGCGGTCGCACAGTCAACTGGAAGAAGGCCTATATTTGAAGCTCCATTCACCGACGCCGGGGGCCATTTCGCTGATGCGTGGTACAAGGTCTATGGGGGAGCCCCCGACAAATGGGTCGGCCCCACTCCTTGATTGTCTACGCCAGGCGGGCGCGTTACTCCTCCGCTCCTTTGACTAAGCCCTTCTCGACCACGGCAGCGCGCAGTTTATTCAGCAAGGTGATGGCTGCGACCAGACCGTCATTGAGCGCCTGAAGCTCCGCCTGCGCCGAACGGTCGCTGATGGTCTGGGAAGCCAGGGTCACAGCAAGCTGGGCGTCCCCGACGCGAGAACCACCCGAAAAGCCCGCTTCCCGGCTAGGTGCGATAGAACACCGCAGCCGGGGCCTTTCGGCCGCTCCCAGTGGGCAGTTAGGGCGAGAACGAGCGGATGCCGATTTCCTGTCCGCGTTCTGGGTGAAGCAGACAAGCGCGCTACGCATACCCATTATTTCTTCTTATCCTTGATGACAGTTGTCGGTTTGCCGCCCAGGAGAACCTGGTTGCCAGCCTGAGATCAGGCTTCTACCATTGCCCCATGAAATCCTGGTCTCGGGCTCTCGGCATCACGTTAATTGGCTTGCTCGTCGGTTGCGCATCAACCAACTACACCGCGTATGAAGGCTCCAAGGTGGAACAGGGTAACGGCGGTGCGAAGAAGACGGTCGATGGTGTTGACATCTGGACGATGGGGACGCCGCCGCGGAAATTCAAAGTGATCGGAGTCATTGATGACACGCGACGGGACGGCTGGTTGGTCAGGGCCAATGAAACCGGTGCGCTCGCCAAGAAGGCGAAGGAGGTCGGCGGTCACGCCGTCATCATCTTCGATTCACGCTCCGAGATTGTCGGCTACTGGAATTCCGGGGAGAGTGGCACGGCGAATACAACGGGGACTATTCAAAGCTACGGCAACACCGCACAATACCAAGGGTCGACGAGATACAGTTCTTCAGGCTCCACTACCACGCCCGTTAGGAACAAGGTCACGAAGGCCGTGGTCATTCAATACGTTAATGATTGACGCTGCGCCCTGCCTTTTCGGTGGTTGCGGACCCCGTTTTCACACCCGCATTCCAGAAAGGCGCATTTGCTGCTGACCTTCGACAGGGCACCGCACCAGGTATGTGATTCCGTAGTAGGGCGATATGATAACGGTCGCACAGTTTCTCACGGAGCTTGATAGACTTCAGGTACAATTTGAACTCGCCCGCTTCTCGTACGCAGCGCTCTCCAAGCGTAAGAAGCACGAGTTCTTCAAGGCCGAAATCGCCAGGAGAGCCGAGCAACTGGAGGAGGTCCGCCGAAGACCGGCGGACCAACTGAAGGAACTGTAAAGGGGTCGGTCCCGGAATTCAGGAAATATGGAATGTGTGAGGCGCGCGTTCTGGGACCGCTGACTGGCAGCGTGCTGCGCCACAGGCTACGTCGCGCCCTTGACCAGTCCTATCTCGATGGCAGCAGCCCGGATCTCATTGAGTCGCGTGATCGCCGCGATCAAGCCGTCATTGAGCGCCTGGACTTCCGCTCGCGTCGGCGGGTCGCTGACGTTCCAGACCATGTACCCGGTCGGGATAGTGCCTGATGACGGGTCCGCCGCCGCCGCCGCCGGCTGGATCTGGATTCACGTCCCCGGCGTGCCGGCCACGGTGCACCGGAATTCCCCGTCCAGCGCATCGCGCCAGAACTCATCGAGGACATGTGTCACGCTGTTTGGCGGACCGATGACGGTCGTCGGCGAGCCTTTCTGGTAGGTGGGTTCCCACTTCGCCACGTCGACGGCCAGGACCTCGAAGTTGTCCTGGACCGGGGCCATGAAGTTGGCGGCGTTCTCGACATCTTTCAGTCGCGGGTGTGGAGGGATGGTAGCCATAGGTCAGGTTTTGCGGACGGTGATTTCACCATAGTCGAGACTGCGGAACCCGCTGCTTTGCGAGTAGGCCCGCAGGCTGAAGGTGATCTGGGAGCCAAGCGCCGCGACCAGGTCGGCGTTGGCGATGGTGGCTGGTCCCGAGGCGCCCGTCACAGTGATTTGCGCCAGTTCAACTCCCCCGGTCGTGGTGATGACCAACAGAGTGTGGTGGGTGGACGGCGCGAGTGTCTCGGTCGGTGGGGTGAAGCTGCGCGTGTCGCTTGTCGGGTCCCACTGCACGACCAAGTTCTGGCCGGTGGTGCAGGTGGGGCACCAACGACCGAACAATCGGTGGTGTGCCATGCTGAGACACAAGGAACCTGAATGATCCCAAGCCTTCGTTCCTTGTGGGTTCAGCATCTCTTGACTGGCGTCCTGTGCCAGTTTACGAGAGGCGCCACTGAACGTGCACTCCCGACATTCAGGTGGTTCGCCGCGTCCCAACAGCCCGCCTGCGGCCTGGCGGGCTCTGCCCGCAGGCATTTGGGCCTTGGGCTTCGGCTCGCTGCTTATGGATGCCTCCTCGGAGCTGATCCACAGCCTCCTGCCGGTGTTTATGGTCACTGGGCTGGGGGCTTCCGTGGTGACGGTCGGCGTGATTGAGGGCGTGGCGGAAGCGACCGCCGCCGTCATGAAGGTCTTCTCGGGCACCCTCAGCGATTACTTGGGCAAACGCAAGTTCCTGACGGTTCTCGGCTACGCACTCGCGGCGTTCACCAAACCGGTTTTCCCGCTCGCCACCTCAATCGGCTGGGTATTCACGGCGCGTTTTGTCGATCGCGTCGGCAAAGGGATCCGCGGTGCACCACGCGACGCGCTGGTGGCCGACATGACGCCGCCGCAACTGCGAGGCGCGGCGTACGGGCTGCGCCAGGCGCTCGATTCGGTTGGCGCGTTGGTCGGCCCGCTGCTGGCAGTCGCGCTCATGAGTTGGCTCGCCAATGACATCAGAGCAGTGATGTGGGCTGCAGTGGTGCCCGCTTTCACCGCAGTGGCGTTGCTGATGATCTATGTGCGCGAACCCGAGCGCGCACACGTGCACGGCCCCACGGCCCCGTTCACGGTTGCGAATGTCCGACGTTTGCCGTGGCGCTACTGGCTGGTTGTGCTGCTGGGGGCGGTTGTTACACTGGCGCGCTTCAGCGAAGCGTTTCTTGTGCTGCGCGCCCAGGATGCCGGGCTCGAACTCAGGTACGTGCCGCTTGTGATGATCGTGATGAACGTCTTTTACGCCGGAGCCGCCTACCCAGCCGGGGCCGCCGCCGACCGAGTCAGCCAGCGCACATTGCTGTTCCTCGGACTGGCTCTGCTGATTGCCGCGGATTTCATGCTCGCCTCTGCCGTATCGCCGTTGTTTGTGCTCGGGGGCGCCGCGCTGTGGGGCCTGCACATGGCCTTTACGCAGGGGCTGTTATCGAAACTTGTTGCGGACACTGCCCCCCCAGAGCTACGCGGGACGGGTTTCGGGGTATTCAATCTTGTGAGTGGCAGCACGTTGCTGTTGGCGAGTGTCATTGCCGGCGCTCTATGGAGCGCTCTTGGGCCGTCGGCCACGTTTCTGGCCGGTGCCGTCTTCGCGGTCATGGCGGCCATTGGTTTGCTGGCCACTGTGCGGCAGCGCAAGCCAGAAGCCGTGAAATGATGCCTTTGTGGCAGCGGTCAGTTCGGTCCAACAGCGTGTCTGAAAACTGCACGGGGTTCTGTTCTCGTGGCAAAGGCATGATGGCGAGGTGCGAGCAGGGAGGATATCCGCACCGATCTCTGGCCGACGAGCCCGTCCTCGACCTCCTGCGCCTCCGTCGGCGGGGCGCTGATGGTCTGCGAGGCGTAAGTGACGGCAGCGCGTGCGGCCCCGGCCCGCTGCACCGTGGGCGTCGCGCCGTGGAAGCCGACCTTGACGGTGGCCTTGGCACCCGATGGCGATCTCCCACGAGTATGCCCCGGCGTGCCGCTTCAGCGCGCCGTCGGTGACGTTCCAGACCATGTACCCGGTCGGGATCGTGCCGCTGGTCGGGTCTGACGTGACGGGCGCCGGCTCGACCTGCTTCCGGGCCCCCGCGTGCCGGCTACGGAGCAGACCCATTCCCCGTCCAGCGCATCGCGCCAGAACTCATCGAGGACATGTGTCACGCTGTTTGGCGGACCGATGACCGTCGTTGGCGAGGCGTTCTGGGCCGATGAGCGCGGGTTCAGGTCGCCTGCGAGAACACGTCGAGAAGCCGGCCCACCTTCACGCAGGATAGAACGCTGCCATCGGGGCGTTCCGGCAGCGCCTGGCCGGCGCCTCGGCGCGAGGAGAACGCCGAGCGAATCAGTCACGATCCGTCGGGCCGCGGGAGGGAATCCCAGGCGCAGAGGCGGCGGGCCGGCGATGCCGTTGGCTCAATTCGCTAATGTTCGGCATGCCAGATTCACACTCCTCCTTTCAGCATGCCGCATTTCCGACACCTGTAGATGTTTGTGTCTGCCACCTGGTCACACCACTCGAACTCGTGCTGGCAATCTGCGTGCTCATCTTTCGGAGAGCATAGCCGCTTCAGCGCAAGCCACACGATGGCGAGGACCCCGATCACCGCAATCCAAAGCCAGAGACTCC
>JAKLFY010000209.1 GCA_022710935.1 Verrucomicrobiota bacterium | reverse complement strand
TTTTTTTTGCGCTTTTTCTTGTTGACTTGTCTAGTTTATATACTAGAGTATGTCCTAACCAGAACAGAAAGGAGTCTTCCGATGGGGCATCCAACCAAAGTTCAGCTCATCTCGCGCAAGAAGGGAGCCGACCAGTACTACATCAACTTCCCGACCGCCGTGGCCGAAGCCATGGAGTTTCAGAAGGGAGAAACGATCGAATGGGTGGTCGAGGACAAAGCCAACATCATTGCGCACCGGCCCCATGTGCCCCCCTCGCCGGTCAGCGTCAAAAAAAAACTTCGCTACTCATAGAGCAATGGGAGTCGCTGTGGTCGGAATTCGGTACTCAGGCGGCAAGCGCGCCATCCTGTGCTCGGCGCTACAGGGACCATCTGCTTGCTCACCTGCTCTGTCCTGGACGCCACACGGTCACATCCTTGATCACTACCCATGGCGCTCAGTTTGCCGATTGGTCGGCGCATTACGACCTGTATGCCCTGGGCCGCGTCAACCCGCATGGACTCTTCCGCGGCGTTCGCTCCCATGTGGAAACTCTCAACGGACCTCACGAACCGTTGACGGTTGCCTTGGACGATACCATCCTGCGCAAAACCGGCAAACAGATCCCCGGAGCGGCCTACCGGAAGGATCCCCTGGGGCCGCCCTTCAACGTCAACCTGGTATGGGCGCAGCGCATGATACAGTTCTCTGCCGCGCTTCCCAATCCCGATGGCCAGGTCCGCATGATTCCGATCGATTTTGTGGATGCCTCCACGCCCCGTAAACCCCGCAAAAACGAGCCGGACGAGGTCTGGTCGGCTTATCGGGAGAGCATGCAACAACGCAATCTCAATCAGATCGCCATCGATACGCTTCGGCGCCTCCAGGACGAGCGCCAGAATCGTCCCCTTCGCCTCCTCGTCGACGGGAGCTACACCAACGCGCGTGTCCTAAGAAACCTGCCGCGAGCGAGCGTTCTGATCGGACGAATCCGTAAAGATGCCCATCTTAATGCCTTTCCCGAGACGCAGGCTGAAAAGGGGCGGCGGCGGATGTACGGCGACGAACTGCCCACACCCGAGCAAATCCGACACGATCCCTCCTATCCTTGGCAAGAAGTCTACGCCTTTGCGGCAGGAAAGATCCGTTCCTTCCATGTCAAGACCATCGAGCGTGTTCGGTGGAGAAAGGCCGGAATGATCGACTTGAGACTTGTGGTGATCCGTCCGGTCGCCTACCAAGGCCCCGGCAAGAAGCGTTACTACCGCCAACCGGCCTATCTGATCTGCACGGACCCGGACCTTTCCCTTGGCGAACTGCTGCAATGCTACATCTGGCGCTGGGACATCGAGGTCAATCACCGTGATGAGAAAACCCTTCTGGGCGTTGGAGAAGCTCAGGTGCGCAATCCGCTCTCCGCCTGGTCCGTTCCGGCCTCCGCCGTGGCCGCTTATGCCATGCTGCATCTGGCAGCGGTCCATGCATATGGATGGTCGGCCAAACCCAACGTGATCCCTCCACCCAAATGGCGCGATCCCCGCAAGAAACGTAGAGCCTCCACCCTGGATCTGGTCAACGAACTGCGCCGCGAGCTTTGGAGCGAAACAATCCATGCAAAGCATTTAACCGACTTCGTTCACGCCAAGACCCCACATACGAACTCACTTAAATGTCTACCCAGCATCGCAAGCTGTTTATTCGCAGCCACCGCATAGCTACAAAAAAACCAAACTCCAGATCGGTGCCAATGGCACCGATAAGAAGCGGGATTCGCAGGCGAGCCGGCAGAGTATTTGTCTGCCCGGATTCAATGGTTGGTGATCAACGGGCGCTTGTCCGTTCGGGCAAGGTATGTTTTGGGAGCCATTCCGACCCTTGCTTCTGGATCCCCCTTTGCCGCCGACAGCCAGCCGATGCAAACCGTAGCCCGGGCCGCGTTCACTTCTTATCTGGCTCGCGTCTACAGCCTGCAGTGCAAGGAAGCGCTCAACACCGGACAACCATGGACAACCGCTTCTGCGGCGCGGCGCGGGCGGGAAGGGGGCGACCTGTTTGTCCATACCAATGCCCCTGCCACGCCAACCGGTCTCTACCGGCTGACCGTGCGCCTACCTTGAGCGGGAAGACCACTGGCACCGGCAACCACTGGGGACAGTTTCCCCCATCCAGTTCCCCATCCACATCCAAGTGGGTGAGTGTGGAACAGTTTGCCCGGCGGAACCGTGAAGCGGGATTCTCCCACCCACACCGTCAGGGGCTTCGGTCCGTCATGAAACACGGTCAGGCAATCGGGCCTGATGTCGACCCGCACGTGGACGCCCTTCCATACCAAGGGAAACGACAGGCGGCGCCAGGTCTCGGGCAGCGCCGGCCGCAACGTCAACTCCTCCGCCTCCATGGCGGTGGCCAGGCCCGCGAAACCCAGGACAGCCACCATCCAGGTGGCGGCGGCATTGGCGATATGAATGCCTTCGGCCGCGCCGCCGTGCGCCAGGTCAAGGTCGATTCCAGCGGTCTGTCGCCAGAACGACCACGCCTCCTTCCTCAACCCCAGCCGGCACGCCATGATCGCATGGGCGCCGGGGGAAAGGGATGAATCGTGCGTGGTATAGGGCAGGTAATAATCCCAGGCGGCCCGCACGTCAGCATCGCTGAATTCATTAGGGAACAGCATCATGAGCATCAGCACATCCGCCTGTTTCATCGCCTTGCTGCGATACAGGCGCTCCTGGCTGACATTGTTGGCATAGCCCTTCGAACGATCTTGCCAAAGTTCATCAAAACGCGGGTCGGCCCAGGACGGGAACTCCTCGCATTGCAGAACCCGTTGCCCGTCGGCTGATCGCGGGATGGGCAGCGTGCGCGCCGTGGCGGCAAAAGCATCCCGTTCCGCCGCTGTCGCGCCGCCGGCCCGTCCGATCTCCCCTCCCGCCAGTTCCAGGGTCAGCGCGGCCATCCGGTTGGTGTAGGCGTTGTTGCTGCTGAGAGGCGAATACTCGTCCGGCCCCATGACGCCCAGCAGGCTGGGCGTCGCCTCCCCGTCGCGGAAATCGATGCGCGCCATCCAGTAACGCGCCGCTTCCACCACGGTTTCAGCCGCCCGAGACCTGAGAAAATCCATTTGCGGACAGGCCCGATCCAGATGCGTGAACGCATAGACCACGTCGCCAGTGACATGGATTTCGTGATCCCGATATTGCCAATTCGGGCAGCGTTCAAACCCATCGGGATCAGACTCCCATGGAAACCGGGCGCCCGGATACCCATAGCTTGCTGCATTGGCCCGGGCGCCGTTCAGGCCCTGAAGCCGGAATTCGACAAGCAGGCGCGCCCGCTCGGGCTCGGTATAAAGATAGAAGGGGAGCAGATACATCTCCGTGTCCCAGAAAAAGCGCCCAAAATAGGCGTCCCCGGAATATCCCTTGGCGTCGATGGCCACCCGCGGATCGTCCGGCACATGGCAGCGCAAAAGATGGTAAAGACTGCAGCGCAAGGCGCGCTGGGCCTCCTCGTCCCCTTCCACCGTCACGTCGCAACCGGCCCACCGCACCTGCCATAAGCGCGCGTTTTCCTCCGCCAGCCGGTCATAGCCCACGGCCAAGCTCTGCTCCAGAATGGCTTCAGGCGCCACCGGCTGCAGGTCGCGGGAGGATGTCACGGCCGTATGGCGCTCGATGACGCAGGCAGTCCCGGCCGGCAGGACGGCCGCTCCGGCCAGCATGGCCTGCCGTTCGGAAAGGGAGCATTTCCATTTCAGGTCCGGATCGCGGCAGCTCACCCGCGATATCAGGTGCACCTCGCTGCCTAGGTCGGTCCGGACGCGGCAGGCGATTCCGTCGGCGCCCCAAGCCTCCAGAATGCGCGCTGCCAGATGATCGTATCCCCCTGTCCGGATGTCGCTATCCAGCCCTGTTTGCACATCGAGTTTCACGTTCCGGTCCGATTTCAGCGTCAGCCGCTGAACAGCCAGATGTTTGCAGGAGGCGCTGATGAAGCGCTCGAAAGCCACCGCCACCGTTGCGCCGCCGGCCGTCAGCCAATGAAACCGGCGGACCAGGACGCCGGTCCTCATGTTCAGCGCCCGCGTATAGCCGGAAATTTTTGAGCGGCCCATCTCCAGCCGTTCCCCGTCCACCCGCGGAATCATGAGCCAGAAGAACGGCAGGTTCACCATCTGGCGATCCAAGGTCGGATGTTGACCGAATACGCCCGCGACATAGGTTCCCCATTTAGCC
>JAKLFY010000208.1 GCA_022710935.1 Verrucomicrobiota bacterium | reverse complement strand
CCGGTGAGTTGTCCGTGGCCGTTGCCTCCCCAGCACCAGATGCGTCCATCGAGAGAGCGGACACACGTGTGGAATCCGGCTGCTACCAACTGCGCGGCACACTCGTTGACTCCTGACGATGCATCCGCGGCCGCCGCGGCGTCGTCGGCGATCGCATCGCTTTGGCCTTCGTTCGGGCCATCGGACCCGCCATCCAGTCCGGTCCGCTGCTCTGCTGAGGTACTGCATGCCATGACCCAGACCATTGCCGAAATGATCAAGCCCCCCGTTTCGGCGAACCTGCAGAATCTTGCTGTGAACATGTGGCCTCCCGTGCCGATCAGCGACCGAACCACTGCGCCTGCGAGATGGCGAATTGCGAGCTGTAGTCCGCCCAGGCGTTCGGGATAAACGTTCGATCTCCCGAGGACGTGGTGGGCTGTCCGGCGTAGATGAAGGATCCGACCGCCGTGATGATAAGGAGGTCATCGAAGGCACCGCGAAGCACGTCGGCCACCTCATACATGGCAGTGCCTGGGTAGAGGTCAGCGCGCGCCCAATCGCCATACTCCCAGTGGGGCCCATTATCCCACCTGCCCGACCACAGACGGCTCCCATTGTAAGATGTCGCGTTCACAACCGAAGTGATGAAGTCAGCGTGGTAGTCCGCGGAGAAATTGCCGACCACCAACTCAACATTCGCAGTCGAGTTGATGAGCGGCTCGTTCATCAGCCGGTTGGAGGTCGAGAGCGAGAAGGGTAATTGCTGTCCTTTGAATACCTCCAGCCCGGCTGGGCCGTGCACGATCAACTCATCGTGATGGTCTCCCCACACGTTAGCTGACCTGGCACGAAAGGTCCAATTGGAGTACGATGATGACAGGAAAGATCCCGTGAAGCCAAGTCCGGTCGCGGAGCCCCTGTACAACGTCACACCATTTCCGGTCACAACCAGTGCATCGTCGTACGACTGCTGTGCTTTGTTGTCGTAGTCCTGTGCCCAGGGACTGGGAAGCGGAGTGCCTATGTTGAAGTCACCCTCGAAATCACCAAGGACAATAACCGGCAAAATGCCGAGGGGGGGGGCGTTCCAGCTGGAGTGGTAGGAGGAGGCGATCGAGGACGGGCCCCCGCTTGCGAGGGTCCCGGTGATGCCCTCGTGCTCCCACGCCCCAGCTCTCGTTTGAATGAGAACATCGTCGCACTTGTCGCCACGAAAATCACCAACGAGGACGCGAGCGTTGGTGACGTAGGCATCACTCTTGAGGGTCCGAACGTACGTCAAGTATCCAAGCGAGCTCCCGTAGTAATAGGAGGTACCCGGGTGAGCCCCGCCCGGAGTGCTTACGATTGCATCCTGAATACCGTCGCCGTTGAAGTCGCCCTGTACTATTCCGACGCTGCCCTTCGTCCACGAGGTCTCGCCTGTTTGAAAGAAGTACATCTCGTCCCAGTCGTCGAATCCCATCGCAGACGATGTGGGGTATGTGGGGGCTGGTGGTCGTGTCACGAAGAAATGCTCTGCAGCACCATAGTGCGGCACTGGGTCATCGTCCCAAGAAGTACGTTGCTTGTCCCAGTACTCGTTCAGGGTCCGCCAGACTATCTCTATCTGATCATGGGATAGACTGCTGTTCCAGCTACTTGTGGGGTGACCGTGGTAAGTGCCACCGTGCGGAATGTAGCATTCAGGATGGTAGCTCACCACGTTCTTCCAGGGCATGTCTGAGCTTCCGCACGCTGTGCCGCCACCGTCAGGCAAGGTGTTCCCCTGGCCCTGGCAGTTGTTGCTGTTACCGAAACATCCTTGCGACAGGTCGGTCTTGGGACGATCATAGCAGCGTCGGTCCGGCTGATCAAAGGGATGGGCAAGACCGAAGTGATGCGCGAACTCGTGGGGAAAAGCGCCGAGGCTGGACCCCGGTCCGTGGGTACCGATCATAACTGGTGCCAACACTTCGCTCCCCTCAGGATAGACGCATGGCTGTATCCTGCAGGGATATTGTGGGTCACTTGTGTCGAAGCAGGCGGGGCCGCCTGTGAAGTAGCTCGCGGTGGCGCAATAGTTTCCCCACGCATAGACATGACATCCAACGTTACCATCGCTGTCGTAGCACGAGTCCGTGTTGTCTGCGTACACGACACACTGGGTGGGGGTGCATTCCTGGCCGATTGCGCTCGACCTGTAACTGAAGAATATGACCGGCACCGAGCCAGCGCTGAACGATGCGAGTGATTCCGCAAGAGAGGTGTCTGTTGGGTTGGCTTCGTGGCTGTTGTAGCAGTTCAAATCATCATAGTAGAGGTACTCAACCCCATTTACCTCGTCGAAGGTGAATCGAATCCCTGCGTCGCCCCAGGCTCGGTTGGTGAATTCTATCATCTTGGAAACGACGGTTAGGTCAACGGGCGTGTATTGCACCGTTCCATTGATATTGCTTCCAAGTATGTAGACCATCACGGGGATTTCTCGGACGGCTTTCCTTGCTTCCGCGCCAGTCGCGCTGGCGAGGAGTAGGGCCGTTGCGAAAGCACAGACTCGAAGCGGGTTCATGGCTTCTTCCCCAGGTTGAAGACTGAGGAAGGATCCTCAGTCGGACGCAAGGTATCCGGCAGCCATTCGCAGTTGGCAGCGTCCAAGCGCCACTGCCCACTCCTCCAGAAGACGCGCCCGGTCGTGAAGTCGATTTGGCCTGTTGGATTCCACGAATCGAGGAAGCCGAGCTCGGGATGACGCTCAACGAACCGAGTTCTGGCTCCGCTCGCCTCTGAACATGCCAACGGCTTTGCCCTCGTAGGGCTCAACTCTGGATCAAACAGCCGGCCCGACACCTTGTGCAGCGACTCGCCCACAAATCGGCCCGCAATCAAGACGTTGTGAACAGCGAACCCATCCACTTGTTGGGAGAGCATGACGTAGTTTCCCTCGTCGCCTCCCGACCGAAAAGGAACGGGGCCCGCAACGGAAACGAGCGTGATGGGTGCGGTTGGGACCTTCTCCCCCTTGGCCATCAGCAACACCCCGTAGTCGGCGACGAAGCGGCGTAACGTCCCCTCGAACGACTCGCTTGCGGGGGCCTTGATCGCAAGCGCGCCGGATGTTGCCTCCAACAGGTAACCCGTGGTCGTCCCTCTCGCCGTGAAGCGAGCGCGGTTGGCCAGGTCTGCAGCAGCTTCCGCCCGAGACCAGCCCTTGACTCTCGATTGGTCCTCCGGTTCCGTTGGTCCGCCCAGTGTCTGCTTGCTCGCAGAGATGCCCTGCTCTGCCGATCCAGGATCGCTGCATCCCGCCCCCGCCACAGCACTGGCTGATGCGAGCGTCAATACCGCCACCACTTTCCACCTGTCCACGGCTAGCCAAAACGGGCGTGTTCTCATCCCTTCCTCCATGATGTGCGGGAATCGACTCCCAACCTTTCCAGCACAGTCTCGCGACGCGCGTCACCACAGTTGTCGTTGGTCACCGGGGCCCGCGTGAGGCGCTTGCGGGCCCCGGGGACGTTAGCGATCGCGCACAACGCGGGGACAAGTGCACACCGGACCACGAGGTGCGATCGGTGCGGTGGTCCGCTGGCCCTGCTCCGTCCTGCCTGCGTGCCAGTAGACCTTCACGGCGCGCAGCAGCGGAATCCGAAACCGAGATGCGCAAACAGCCGGAACTGGATCGCATAGACATCCTCTGCACACCGCAGGCGATACGCGGTGTCTCGGGCTGCGCCCCTGCGAGTGCGGCAGGAGTCGAACTGATCGGTCGGACCGGTACACGAGTTTTCCCATTCCCAGGCATTGCCGCTGAGGTCGTAGACGCCTTCGTAGCCATCCTCTTGCGAAACGCACCCGGGGAACGTTCCCACGGGCAAGGTGCCGCTCGGAGCGCTCTCGCTGTCGGCGCAGGTCTTCGGCTGGTAGCCGTCGATCTCGCCCCCGCTCCACCGGTCCCGCCCGCGGCGGCGTCCCCCACGACGGCCGCATCGGCGCCTGCGTCCGCCTGCGAGCCAGCCGCCGCCTGCACCTCATCGAGCTGGACCTTTCCGCCGCAGGCCGCGAGGACGGCGATCGCGAGGAGGGGTATGACTCGAGAGCCGGGGACGCGAAGAATCTCCGTCTTCATCTTGTTCTCCCGTTCTCCTGCGCCGGGCTTCGACGCGCCTGTGCCTGGGCTTCGCTCCACGATTCCTGCCCGGTACAGTATCTCCATGCCAGCCATGTTTCAAGCGATCATCTCACCCATCTTGGTGAACCGTTTCAC
>JAKLFY010000207.1 GCA_022710935.1 Verrucomicrobiota bacterium | reverse complement strand
ACAACCTCTTTGTGCCGAGGACGCTACCCCCCTGTGTCAGGATGAAAGTCCTCTGCCCCTGGAGAGATTTGTGTGACGATGGGGCATCACCGAACCGGGGCCGGTTGGCCACCGGGGGTGCGCCGGTAAGGAGCCCGCAGGGCGACTGGACGGCGGACCCCCGGCGGGCGCGGCGCGAGGCCCTGGGAACCTGACGAGGCGACGAATGTGAGAACTTATGCCGCAGAACTGAAGGACAGCATCGTGGCCAGGATGCTGCCCCCCCACAACGTGGGCGTGTCCCAACTGGTGCGCGAGACCGGCATCCCCCGCGACACGCTCTATGGCTGGCGCCACCGGGCCCTGGCCCAGGGCGTGGCGGCGGCGACCGCGGCGACCCCGCTGGGCAGTTGGAGCAGCGAGGAGAAATTCGCCGCGGTAGTGGAGACGGCCAGCCTCACCGAGCTGGAGGTGAGCGCGTTCTGCCGGCACAAGGGGATTTACCCCGAGCAGCTCGGGACCTGGCGCGAGACCTGCCGCCAGGCCAACACGGCGCTGCCGAGCAAGGCCGAGCGCGCCGAGCGCCGGGCCGAGCGCGAGGAGGTTCAGCGCCTGACCCGCGAGCTGGCCTACAAGGACCGGGCGCTGGCCGAGGCCGCGGCCTTGCTGGTGCTCCAAAAAAACCCTCCCCCGGGGCGCGCCCCGCTCCTGTAGGCGCAGAAACTCGTTCAGGATAGACTCAGCGGGGTGCGAGAGCAGAGGCCGTTGACTTATTGGTGGCTTCCGACCCCGGAAAAAAACCTGGCCCGGGGATAGTTGCGAATTTGCATGTGGTGACGCCCATGGGCGATCCCGATTAGGAAAGTGTTCGATCTCGCCGTCCCCGCTCTCGGCTCCCCGATCACGCTACCGAGAGCTGATAATGACGTTACCCAACCCCGTTAAACCGCGGCGTCAGCCGCAACTGTCCGCCGTCCATACCCATGCCGCTGGCATTGACATTGGTGCCGAATGGCATGTCGTCGCGGTACCGCCGGTCTGCGATGCTGAGCCCGTGCGCAGTTTCCAGAGTTTTACCGGCGATCTGCATCGCCTGGCCGACTGGCTGGTCGCCTGCGGCGTGGAGACGGTGGCCATGGAATCGACCGGCGTCTACTGGATCCCGCTGTACGAGATTCTGGCAGCGCGTGGTCTTCAGGTACTGTTGGCCAATGCCCGCACGGTCAAGCACGTCCCCGGGCGTAAGACCGATGTCAACGACGCCCAATGGCTCCAGCAATTGCATACCTACGGCTTGCTGCGGGGTAGTTTCCATCCGCCTGCCGAGATCGCGGCGCTGCGGGCCTATCTGCGCCAGCGCGAGCGGCTGCTCGATTACGCCGCCCAGCACGTTCAGCACATGCAGAAGGCGCTGACGCAGATGAATCTGAAGTTGCAGCACGTGGTATCTGACATCACCGGTCAGACCGGGATGCAGATCATCCGGGCCATCCTCGCCGGGACGCACGATCCGCAGGTGCTGGCGAACTTCCGCGACCGACGGTGCAAGCGCTCGGCGGCGGACATCGCCCAGGCCCTGGAGGGTCACTATCGGCCCGAACATCTGTTCGCCTTGCAGCAGGCGGTCGCGCTCTACGATACCTATCAGACGCAAATCGCTGCCTGCGACCAGCAGATCGAAGCCGCGCTGGCGCCACTCACGGCCCCTGAGCCACCCGCCGAACCCTTACCGCCCCCCACGAGCAAGACCCGCCAGAAGAACACCTTAGCCTTCGATGTCCGCGCGGCACTCTATGGCATCGTCGGCGTTGATTTAACCCAGATTCACGGCCTGGGTTCAGCACTAGCGCTCAAGTTGGTCGCCGAGTGCGGGACCGATCTCTCCGCCTGGCCAACGGCCAAACATTTCGTCTCCTGGCTGTGCCTGTCACCCGGAAATAAGATCTCCGGCGGCAAGCTCCTCTCGGCACGTACGCGCCGCACCTCTAACCGCGCTACCTCCCTGCTGCGCCTCGCGGCAGTCACCGTCGGCAAGACCGATAGCGCCCTCGGCGCCTTCTACCGCCGCCTGGCCATGCGTGTGGGCAAGGCCAAGGCGATTACCGCCACGGCACGCAAGTTGGCGATGCTGTTTTACAACACCTTGCGCCATGGCCGGGACTATCGAGATCCTGGTGCGAGCGCTTACGAAAACCGCCATCGCGAGCGAGTGCTACACCACCTCGAACGCCGGGCCAGACAGCTTGGCTATGTCCTCGAACCCGCACCGGTGGCCGGAGTTTCTTAGGAAAGTCCGACAGATCTGGGAGGAGTCCGAGGCCGCTCCCTCCCCCAGGAACGGCGCATCGCGGTGAGCGAGGCCATCGCCGAGGCCCGCGCCGGGGGGGCCCGGTTGCAGCCCGCCTGCGCCGCGGTGGGGCTGACCCTGCGCACCTACCGGCGCTGGCACCGCGGGGGCACCCTCAAGGCCGACGCGCGTCGCCGCGAGCACCGCCCCGAGACACGCCGCTACGACCCGCCCAATCGCCTCTCCCCAGACGAGCGCGACCTCGTTTTGGAGGTCGCCAACGCGCCGCGCTTCGCCAGCTCAAGCCCCCACCAGATCGTCGCCGCGCTGGCCGATGAGGGCCGCTACCTCGCCTCGGAATCCACCTTCTACCGCCTCCTGCGCGCCGAGGATCAACTGACCCCGCGCACCCGCAAGGCCCCGCCCAGACCCCGCCCCCAGCCGTGGGAGGCCACCGGCCCCAACCAGGTCTGGACCTGGGACATCACCTATCTGGCCACCAACCTGCGCGGGACCTTCTTCTACCTCTACCTCATCCTGGACATCTACAGCCGCAAGATCGTCGGCTGGGAGGTCTACCCCGAGGAGTCCACCGAGCACGCCGCCGCGCTCTTCGAGCGCGCCCACCTGCGCGCGGCTGTCGGGCTCGCCGACCTGGTCCTGCACTCCGACAACGGCTCCCCCATGAAGGGCGCCACCATGCTCGCGACCCTCCAGCGCCTAGGCGTCGTGCCCTCCTTCAGCCGACCCTCGGTCAGCAACGACAACCCCTATTCCGAGGCCGGCTTCGCCACCCTCAAGGGCTCCCCAGCCTACCCCGAGCAGCCCTTCGAAAGCCTCGAGCACGCGCGTACCTGGGTCGCCACGTTCGTCCTCTGGTACAACGAGACCCACCGCCACAGCGCCCTGAAGTTCGTCACCCCCGGCCAACGCCACCGCGGCGAAGATCGCGCGGTTCTGGCCCAACGCGACGCCCTCTACCAGGCGGCCAAGGCCACAAGCCCCGCGCGCTGGTCCGGCCCGACCCGCAACTGGGAGCCCCCAGCCAGCGTCCTGCTCAACCCCGGCAAGCCCCCCTCCACGCCGGACCCCGACCCGGAGCACGGCCCGTGACCGCGCTCACCCCGCCCCGAGACCCGACGCGCCAGGCCTCCGAACTCTACACCGGGCTCCTTTTCCTACTGCCCGAGAACCCCCGTAGCCGTGATGGGGGCCGGATCGCCGCGCACCCGCAGACCCCCAACCGGACGTCTCCCGGGACCCGGCTGCGGAACTCCTGAGGGGACAACTACCTTGACACTTACCGGTAAAGATGAGAAGGCATCATCCGCACGGGGCCCGTCAAGCCATCGGCGAAAGTGACCACGAATTCCAGATGCCCCAGGTTTCTGATATCGATAACATCTGCGTACATCAATGATCCGCCTCATTCCAGTGGTTGTATTTCTTCGGGACGCAGGTGGTTTTGGCACAAATCCCAATCCTTCAATAATTCAGTTTGATGCAGCTCGGCCCAATCCAAGACTAATTCCAGTGCGCGGCGGGGAAGCCGACCCTCGGTGAGAGTCAGCGAACGGATATCAATGGATGCCTTGTATTCACCGTACTGGACATGGAAATGAGGGGGGGACATGCTCATTAAAGAACATGCGGATGATGATGCCAAAAAATTGACTGATGATGGGCACGTTACACATCCAGGGCGTAAGGGGTCTGCTTGAAGGTGATATTCTCGCGTCCCGCGCGGGTGCCGAGTCGATTGGCGGCGGCATAAATGACCTTTGGTCCCGGGAACTTGGGCAAGCGGTCGAGCACGGGGCCGGTGAGTACGTTGCCGCCGGCAACCGATTGGTCCTTGAAGATGCCGTTGTAGAGGAGAAAGATGGCGCGGCCTTCGTGGATGCCCAGCAAGGGTGACAGGCTTTGTCCCGTCCCCCCGGAGGCGGACGAGTCAGGGGTCAAGCCGGTGCCTGTCTCCGCGAACCAGA
>JAKLFY010000206.1 GCA_022710935.1 Verrucomicrobiota bacterium | reverse complement strand
GCGCGCGCGGACTGATCGTCCGTCAGCGTCCAGTGGCTGTTCTGGCTGTTGTACGCAAATTGGTGCTCCCGACTCCACCCGCTACGAATCTCCGTGACTTTGAGCGGCACCGCCGCGCTCACGTAGGTCACCGTGTACACGACGAACGGATTGCCGTTGGTCGAGTAGGCGCTCCCGTTGGTCGTCACGTTGGCCGGGTGATAGACCAGCAGATGGTACTGGCTGGCCGTCTCGACCGCCACGTTCACCAACCCCTGCGGCGCCTTGACCTGTGTGATGATGTTGTTGGTCCGCAACACCTGCACGTTGTCCGCCTCCAGCGGCACGCTCAGCCCCGCCGGCTTGCCCAAATCCACGCTCGCAACCGTCGCCCGGATGTTCAGAAACCCGGCGTCCTTCTCGAAATCGTCCGCCCCCAACCCGATGCGCACATCCGGCCCCGAGGGATTGAACACCTCCACCGATCCCGCCGGCCACGTCGGTTGCTTGGGTGCGCCCGCGCCTCCTCCTCCCCCGCAACTGCTGCAGCCGCCTCCCTCACCGTCATCGGCACCCACGACCCGAAAGGACGCTCTCAGGATGACGGGAGCCGGAGGCGGGTCGCAGTTGGGACAACTATCGGCCGTGGCCGTCAACCGCACATCAACCGTTCCCGTCTGCGCGTCCGGCGCAATCCTGAACCCAACCCCATCGTGACTGATCGTGTAAGTGACACCCGCCGGGCAGTCAATGTCCCAGTCCTCATTCAGGTGACAGCTACTCGGATTACCCACGTACATGTAAACCCAATTGTGGTCTTCACACCCGGCATGCACCACCTTGGATTGAACCCCGGATTCGCCCTGGATCAAAGGCTGGCACGGCGGCACTTGGGCCAGCACCTCGGCCCCCCAGACACTCGTCAGTAACCCCAACCACCACAGCCACCTGCCGCCTCCCCAATGTCCCACCCCCAACGCCCCAACACTACGCCCTCCCAGCACCCCAATCCACTCGCGCATTGCCTGAGCCCTTCCGCTGCCCTCCGCCTTCGACACCCTTCGTGCCTCGCCTGCGCATTCGGCGTCCCCGACCCACTTTCGGGAACCCCTGTCCATCATCGCGTGCCTCCGGATGCTCATGGCTGAATCAAGCCGACGAACCGTTCCTTCCGGGCGTAGAACTTGAAGTCCTTGATCCGGCCCGGCTTGTCCTCCTGACGCGGCAAATACCGGACCCCCTCGATCGGCACCACCTCCCCCAGGTCGATCACCAAGAGGTGCGGGAACCTCGGCGTTACCCCACTCCACGCGCTGTGCCAGTACGTCTCCGCCTTGCCATCGAATGCGTTCTCCGCGCTCCCGTTCTCTTCCTTCAGTTCCTCTGAATCCACATACCGGACTTCCCATCGGTCTCGTGGCAGGACGCGGCCCTCAGCCCCTAGAACGTCCAACTCCGCCACTGCCGCATGCGGATGCCCCGCATGGGCCGAGAGCGCCTGCAGACAAATGAACCGGGCTTCCACCGCCGGGAACCGTATCGTCTGGGCCTCGCCTGTGTCCGGAAAACTCCCCTGATACCGCAGGTCCTTCTCGTGCAGCCTCAATCGCGCCCCGGCGTTCACCCGCCCAGCCGGCGCCAGCGGATCGGTCTCCCCACCGTAAACCGGGTCCTTCAGCCCAGCCACACTCCGATGCCCGCGCTCTTCGATTTCGAGCACCACCAACTCGTTGGCCCCGCGCTTCAGCCAGACTCCCGGGCAATACATCGTTTGCTGAGGTCCGATGCACCAGTGCCGTCCCAGGTTCCGGCCGTTCAACCACACCTGACCCTTCCCCCAGCCTCGCAGATCCAGAAACGTGTCCCCGGGCCGCTCGACACGGAACACCCCCCGACGAAACACCGGGCTGGCCACGGTCCGCCGCGAGAACCGCAGCCGGTTCAGATCCTCCATCGGCAACGTAAAGTGCTGCCAACCGGTCAACGGCGTGCCGGCCAAGGCGACCTCGCCCAGGATGCCTTTGCGCTCACCGTTCATCGCCTGGCCGAAGTTGATCCTCCCACTGTTCTCGACCAGCAACTCGAGGGTCACCTCTCCGGCGGGCAGCCGTAGTTCGAGTTGTTGGCTGTGCGGGTGTCGTCGATCCATCGCTCCGATCCGATGACCGTTCACCAGCACCACGGCGTAATCGTGCAGGCCGCCAACCGTCAGCAGGCCCTGGACCGGCCCCTTCACCTTGGTCCGGTACAGGATGTACCCGTAGCTCTGGCCCAGAGCCTCCATGTTCACCGGCAGCAACCGCTCGACCGCCGGGCCGAGGATGTCCGCGATCGCCGCCGATTCGTTCAACTCGAACCGCGCAATCTCGATGGTCGGCGGGGAGACGGGCGGTTCGGGCAAAGTCGTGCCCGTCGGCAGATGCCGCCGGATCACTTCCCGCAAGGCGTTGAACTTGTCCGTCGGTCGCCCGGCCTCGTCCAGAATCGCGTCGTAATCGTAGCTGGTGGTGGTCGGATAGTACTGTCCTGGACCGACGCCGTTGGCGCCGTTGTAGAAGCCGGGCGTCGTGCCGCCCTGGAACATGTAGAAGTTCACCGAGATGCCGCGGCTCAGCATCCACTCCAGTTCCTGGGCGAGATCCGCGGCGTAACTCCGACGGTGACTGCCGCCCCACTGGTCAAACCACCCCACCCAAAACTCACTGCAGAAGTACGGGCCGCTCGGATTCACCTTCCCGTACTCCGCGAAGACCGACGCCGCATTCCGCGCCAGCGCGACGGCATTCAGGCAGCCCGGGATCGAGCCCAGTCGCACATGCTCCGCCGACGGCCAGGTGGTCGTGAACAAGGGCACATCGAATCCGGCGGCCCGCAGTTGGTCTCGCAACCGCTCGAGGTGGCTCGGATTGCCCTCGTAGTTGCTGTACTCGTTCTCGACCTGGATGAGTGTGATTGGGCCGCCCCGAGTCGCCTGGAGTTCTGCCAGTTCGCGCCCGAGCCGCTGGAAGTACCGCTCGGTGGCTTGCAGGTACGGGCCGTAGTTGGACCGCAGGTGCATGTGCGGGTCCGCCAACAGCCACGCCGGCAGCCCGCCCAAGTCCCACTCCCCGCACACGCACGGACCCGACCGCAGGATCACCTTCATGCCTTCCTCACCCGCAGTCCGCACGAAGGCCGCCACGTCCGCCTCGCCTTCAAAGCGAAACTCCCCCGGCCGCGGTTCGTGCAGGTTCCAGAACACGTACGTGGAAACCGCATTGCACCCCATCCCATTGGCTTTCTGGATGCGGTCGCGCCAGTACGCGCGAGGAATGCGAGGGTAGTGAAGCTCGGCGGAGACCAGCTGGCTGCGTACCTGTTCACGAGAAGCACTGTCAATGTGCTCTGCTCCTCCTGCGACACCACGGCCAGGAGCCGAGGCGGTTGCCCACAGCAGCATGGCCCACGCGATCGAGCGCGGCAGACGGTTACGGGGGTTCGCCGCGTCGGCGGTTGGCCGAAGGTCCATCACCATGAACTGGTCGCCGTCACCATCAACGAAAACCGTGTTACCCCATCTTCCTCGAAAATAGCCCAATGAACCGTTTTGCTGCACAACACCTATTCTTGTGGACTGACGACAGCATCAACCGCAGCTCGTGGGACACCCTTCCTAAAGTCATTAGTGGATCCGCTCACCTCGGCTGATGCGTAGAGAAATCTGGAATCTAAATGATTGCTCGGGGACAACGGCTCAAAAAACAGAAACACACGCCCGTCGGGAAATTGGTAATCGACGCGAATAAATGCATACCTCCTTAGACCTGAAAGGTCGTTCGTGGGGTGCTTGAGATCAAAGACCCCCCACCCGTGATAGTACCCAATATCATCGCCTGGACCAAGCGCCGACCTGATAACTGACTCCAGTGTGCCCGCGGCGAAGCGCTTGTTGATCGCCTCCGCCCGTTGACTTGTGGTTGACTCGTGTGATCGCCACACAGCGAGAAAGGCCTTCTCCCCAGAGCGTGCACTATGCGTGCGCACCAACATAGTGCCTAATAGAGTCAGGATGACTATGCTGAGAGCATACCCGCCCGTTCTCATACACACTCTTTGGCAACTACTCAGGTGATGGCTTGTGTCGTCCGTCGTCTTCAAGGTGCATGTGACGATTGGCTTTAGGCTGTTCAGGCTGCTAGGCCTGCAAGAAGCGCGCTTTTTTGAGGGAGCAGGAAGAAAAAGCTCGAAATGCCTGTGTTCATTGGTTGAAACTGAGTTCGTTACAAGACAGGGCAAACAACGAACCAAGCAT
>JAKLFY010000205.1 GCA_022710935.1 Verrucomicrobiota bacterium | reverse complement strand
CAGTTCAAGCAGAGGATGATGTTGCTGGAAGTCGACGCCGTGCCAGCGGGCCACGCGGCCTTGGTCATCCAAGGCGAGCATGCCTTGGCCGTCCGGCAGCAGGTTCCAGGCACGCACGGACACCGGCAAGGTCACGTGCGCCCGTTCACGTCGCAGCGTCGCGGTGTCCCAGACACACACGGAGCCGTCTTTGCAGCCGCTCACCAGTGTGGTGGCGTCAGGACACAACGCCAGGCTCCACACTTCAAGGCGGTGTCCGCGCAGGGTGGCCGCGGGACGCAGTCCGAGGACGCGCGGGCGCGTCGCGTGGGGCTCGAGTGGATCGCCGGCTCCGACCAAGCCCGAACCGGCTCGGACTGGAAGCGGCGGAGAACTCCCGAGGCTGCCGAGGTCCCACAAATGAATCGTCTGATCGCCGCTGCCAGAGGCCAGCGTCTCCCCGTCCGGCCAAAACAGCAGGGACCGGACGTAAGTGCGGTGGCCCTCCAACCGCGCCACCTCACGGCCCGCGGCAACGTCCCACAAGCGGACTGCCGATTCCACAAAGCCCGCGCCGGAGGCCAGCCGCCGTCCGTCGGCTGAGAAAGCCAGCGCCGTCACTTCTTCGTCCGCGGCGCGTGCCGACCAGAGCACCCGCCCGGCAACTAGGTCCAGGACGCGGATTCCGCCGCCCCCAATCGCCTGGGCCGCGAGGCGGAGGTCTCCGGTGACAGCCGTGCGGGGGCCGAGTGGGGGACGTCCCGCCGGTCCTTCTGGTGCTGGGAGTATGACACTTGTCACTTGGGATCCGTCCGCCACGCTCCAGATGGTGGCCTCGGTGTTCCCGATCGCGGTGAACAGCCGGGCTCCGTCAGACGAGAAGGCCAGTGCCTGACACGGGCGGCTCACCGGAACCTCCTGTACGACGCGACGGGCGGCCACGTCCCAGAGCCGGATGCGGCCACCCGAGGCTCGCCACCCGGCCGCGTTCGTGCGGTCCGGCGCGTAGAACGCCAGCCAGGAGGCCGCCGGCGAGAACGCGATCAGTTCGCTGCCATCGCCCGCCGGGAAGCGGTTGATTTCCTGACGCGCTCGCAGGTCCCAGATCGAGATCCCTCGGCCTCCGGACTCACCGAGGGCCACCCACTTGCCATCGGGCGACACCGTCAACGCGGAAACCTCATTGGAGAGCTGACACAGGGTGAATAGGGCGTCGCTCCGGCACTGCTGCCACAGATAACGCCACTCCCAACCCCTCAAATCCGTGGAGAGTGGAGAGCGGTGAGTGGAGAGTGAAGTGCCGGAGGGAACATCCGCCTTTGATTTCACCGTGGGGAACTCGTCATTCGCCACTCGCCACTCGCCACTCCCTTGCGGCCGGTGCCGATTGAGCAGTTCCTGCGCCCGGCCCAGGTTGTTCGCCGCCAGCGCCTGCTGCACCAAGTTCATGTCGGCGGCGTAGGCCCGACGCTCCGCCGCCAGAGCCTGGATTTCGGCAGCCTGCCTGGCCTCTTCGGCTTGCTGGCGCAGGCGGTCTTGCTCGAACTCGGCCTCGACCGCGCGCCGGTAGGCCGCGCTCTTCTCGATGAATTGCCACGTCGAGAGCGCCAGACCGATCACGAGCGCAGCGGCAAATGCACCGGCCCCGGCAAAGACCAGCTTGTTGCGCCGCACGAGTTTCTGGAACCGGTACTTCGCGCTGGGCGGACGGGCGAGGATCGGTTCGTTGTCCAGATATCGACGGATGTCCAGGGCCAGATCATTCGCCGTCGGATAACGTCGCGTGCGGTCCTTCTCGAGCGCTCTGAGAACGATCCAGTCCAAGTCGCCCCGCAACAGGCTGGCGAGTCTCGCTGGTTCCACCTGCTGACGCTGCGCCGTCGTCGTCCGCTCGGCCTCAGACAACAGGCGAAGGCGGGTTGAGGGCGGCGTCGGTTCCTCCTCCCGGATCGTGCGTCGCATGCCCTCCAAACCGGACGACCACAGCTCCCGCGCGTCGAACGGCGTCTTGCCGGTGAGCATTTCGTAGAGCAGCACGCCCAGGCTGTAAATGTCCGCGCGGGTGTCAATGTCCAGCCCGCTCATCTCCGCTTGCTCGGGACTGATGTAGGCCGGCGTGCCGATGAAGGCATGGAACTCGGTGAAGAACGTCTTGTCCGTCAGCCGCTGATCCGTGGCCTTGGCAATGCCGAAGTCAATCACCTTCGGCACCGGCACTCCGTCGTGCAGCGTCACCAGGATGTTCGAGGGCTTGATGTCGCGATGGATGATGCCCTTCTGATGCGCATGTTGGATGGCGTGGCAGACCTGGATGAACAGCCCCAACCGCTCGCGCGTGGGCAGGCGGCTCTGGTCGCAGTAATCTGTGATCCGGATACCGCGCACCAACTCCATCACGAAAAAAGGCCGTCCCGTGTCCGTGCTGCCGGCATCGAGCACCTTGGCGATGTTCGGATGGTCCATCAATGCCAGGGCTTGCCGCTCCGACTCGAACCGCGCGACGACCGCTTTGGTGTCCATCCCGGGCTTGAGGACTTTGAGGGCGACCCGCCGTCGAACGGGGGTCTCCTGCTCAGCCATGAACACGACGCCAACCCCGCCTTCGCCAATCTGCTGCAACAGCCGATAGCGCCCGATTTGCTCCCCAGGCTGCTCGCCAACGGCGGCAGGAGGTGCACCGCCCGGGTGGTGTTGTGTGGGCGCGCCCACAGCTGGCGCCTGGATCGCTGGCGATGCCATGAAGCCGTCTTCCTGGTGATGTTCAAGCAACCCCTCGACCGCCGCCCGTAGAGACGGGTCCTGCGCGCACGCCTCGTCGAGAAATGCCGCCCGTTCACCGGGCGTTGTTCGTTCGAGGGCCTCCAGGAAGATCTCTCGCTCTCTCTTGAGCGGTTCTGTGCGTTTGCCGTTCATTGCAGCCTGTCCGGGATTCAAGCGAAATCCCGTGCGCCAACCCGCCAACAACTTTCACATCGCGGACGCGCCGCCAATCCGATTCGTACCAGCCTCCAGACCCCGCCCGTCTGGCCGCCGTGCCCGTCTCCGTCATGGTATCCCCAGAAGGAGACCCGGCTGCGGTCAGGGCGCGCGAACGTCGCGTGGGGGGTGACGTCGACGAATGGGTTGCCATAGTTGCACATGTTGGTAACGGCCATCTCGAAGCGTCCCCAGAGCGGGATGGTCGCAGTCGCACTCTCGCCCGCGAGCAACGGCCGAACGAGAAGGAGCAGCAGGCCGCAAAGGGGGAGAAGAGAACTGCGTTGCCTGAGCGGGATGCGGTTCATGGCCCGAGTCTCCGGGACGGCGGACGTTCCCGCTCCAGGAACAGAACCGCCCCCGCGCACGGGACCTGAAGCGTGAGTGTGGATGAATCCGCAGTGGTTGGGGGGATCCGCTCAAGGCTCGCCCTGGCGGTGTCAAACCACTCACCCTGGTACCGACGACCGACCTGAAGCCCGCGAACCTCGACTTCCCCCTGCCTCGGAGCAAGAACGATGTACTCTTCCCCCGGACTGGCGAGGCAGTAACCCGTGGACGCCAGGTCCGGGCGAGGCTGCATCCGAGCGATGTCCCGGACCCGGGCCGAGAGCAGTCGGGTCTGGCGGATGTTGGCTCGGACTAACTGCCACGCGGAGGTTTCGTGCTGGGGTTGCTCGAAAGGATGATCGTAGAGGCTGTAATGATAGCCGCGGGTGAAGGCTTTCCAGACCAAGGCCGGGTCGTGGTTTCCCGCCGCGACGTGGTCCAGGTCGAAGATGACTGGCTTCTTGACCTCGTAAACCTTGGGATTGTCCCGGTCAATCCAACCGTTCGCAGTCGCGATGCAATCGGCGTCGCTTTCGAGGAGCTTCGCCTCGAGGTGCAGGCTCCATCCGCCAGGTTTCCACCCGCCGGGGGAGAGAAGGACGACGTGCTGTTTGGGTTTCTGGCGTTCGTACGCTTTTAGATGGCGCAGCATCTCGTATTGCCATGGCATGGCATGAGCCGGCGCTTCATTGCAGATCTCCCACAGCACATTGTCGAGGGCGTCAAGGGCGTCGACCATTTTCTCGATGTAGGCCTTCTGGATTATTACCACTTCCGCGTCCTCCAGACTGAAAAACTCCTCGCCCAGTCGGTTCCGGTTTCGGTCCACATTCACGCCATTCATGTTGTTGGCGGCATTGAGCGGATTGCCGTCCCACAGTCGCTGGCCGTTCACCTCCTCCCCGTCCAGAAACCCGTAGAGCTCAAACAACATGACCGAGAGATAGACCCCACGCTGCTGCAGTGCGCGGGCACGGGCGTGCAAGAGCTCGAAAAAGCCCTCGTCGAAACGGTGCAGGTCGAATCTAGGCCTGCAAGAAGCGCGCTTTTTTGAGGGAGCAGGAAGAAAAAGCTCGAAATGCCTGTGTTCATTGGTTGAAACTGAGTTCGTTACAAGACAGGGCAAACAACGAACCAAGCATTTCGAGTGAAAAGAA